>NZ_JNIO01000008.1:1200000-1800000 GCF_000702545.1 Selenomonas sp. AB3002
AGCTAACCTCAATCTCAGAATGACTTTGTATACATCAGGGCCAGGCCCCAACCATTGAAATTATAGTTATTCTCTCCCTTATGATCATGGATGATATAGCGCTCAAGCCTGCACTCCAGCATATCAGTATCGCTGAACCTGTAATCATAAGACAAGGTCAGGGCTTTCCTGCTGGGATTGTACCAATAGCCGTTATCTATAATCCCTGCTTTGGTTTCCAAGCTGTTAAAGAAAAGATTGCCATTAGCCCGTTGGTAGCTGAACATCAGGTGCAGGTTCTGCCTCTTATCGAACCTATGAGTCAGGCCGATCCCACCCTCATACCAGTTTATGGCCGTATCGCTGCCTGTCACATCACCAAAGTAATGTGTACGTCCCGTATGGCTATAGGCAGCATATACATCCAAGGAGTCTTTTGGCGTAAAACTATGCGTATAAAAACCGCGAAGCCAGACATTTGCTCCTTCCCGATAGCTGACATTGTAGAACCACGGATCTAGTCTTACATATCTCATCTCCTGGGAAGATTTCCCATTGTATGTATAACCTGCACTGAGCTTATACTTGTCTTTCTCACCGGCATGGACATACTGCAACTGCGCCTGAACTTGATTGCCAGGGTGAACCTTTCCTTGCAAACCATATTCCAACTTGTTATGTCTCGCTATTACCTCCTTCAAAGCAGAAGTATTCGTGCCATATTCATCTAGCTTGGACAAAATCTCATCAAAAAACTCAGACGCATCGTGTTCACTTAAGCCCTGCTTTTGAAGTGCCGACAATGCGGATGTTTTATCATCATTCAGGACATAGCTTTCCACAATATCCTGCAGATTGCTAATGCTCAGCCTCTTTTCAGTTGCAAGATTCTTAACTGATTCGCTGTAAATATTATATGGTCTTACTATTTCTACATAATCAGTTAAAACTTGTTTCATAACCTCCTTATAATTGCTACCCAATGTCTTTTGCAGGCAATCATCAGCTTCTGCCACACTATAACCTTTTTTTTGCAAAAAATCTTCAACACTTTTGTCATCTGTCAGCAAGAGTTCTTCAGGTGATGAATTAAGCGCATCACTCAATTCAGCATATGCTTCCGGATACTGGCTGGTGAATAACCCCCATACATCATTTGTCTGGGACTCATATTCATAGCTGCCGCGAATCTTATAGGAAAGCCTGCCGATAAGGGTATCCTCCTTGCTGAAGTGTCTTACTACTTCTACTCCGGGGGTAAAGTTTACCCCTTCGCCAAAGGATGTGTACTTTGCCAACCCCTCCGGCAGTTGTGCGTTGACATTGGTTTCCTGCCCCGTAGGCAGATCTATAACGAAGGTGTAATTCACGTCATATTTCTCATGCGGATTCTTGACCTTCGCCGTCAGGGTTGTATCCGTCATACCTGAGACACGACCGTGCTTCAAGCCAGAATTGGACATGACATATCCCGTAGACAGGCTATACTCAACATTCTTCTCTGCCCCGAAGAACTCCTGTCCAAATACGAACTGATGGCCTCTACCAGAATAACCTGACCAACTGTAAAAATCCAGGGAACTCTGCCAGGACTTGCCCTCACCGAAATGATCCAATTCGTATTGAGTCTTGCGCAAATCCTTCTCTGCTTCGTCGTGATATTCCTCGGCCTCCAACAGTCCCTTCTCTGCCTCTTCCTGCCATTTCTCCGCCTCTGCCACATCCTGTTTGCTCTGAACAAGATCTGCTTCCACATCAGCCTGCTGCTCAGTAAGGTCCTTCACCAAATCACGTGCTTCTTCCTCCGCTGCTTCCGCCTGATCCCGGGCAGCCTCCAGTTCGTCAAGGTAAGCATACATTTCATCCAGGAAGGCGTTCTCCTGCTCAAGAGCATTACTGATTTCTTCCAGACGGCTTTCATAGGCAGAGTCATTGTTATCCGAAACGGGATCTTCCACATTCACGCCAGCCACCATGGCCTGGACTTCTGCAATGCGGTTCTGCTGCCAGTCCACACTTTCCCAGGCCTGCTCGATGCGGGCTGCCAGCTCGTCCACCTGTCCTGCAACGACCTCATAACGGGCAGCATATTCACCAGCAATGCGGTTCTCCTCAGCAGACAGCTGCTGTACAGAAGCCTCCTGAGCAGAAATATCAGGCAGGTAGTCTGCTACTGCCTGCTGGCATGCCAACGCCAATTGAGTGCGCTGCTCACTTTCCAACCTGGCCTCTTCCAAGGCAGACTTGATTTCCTCGAGATGCACCTTGGCGGCTTCCAGGTTCAATCTGGCCCGCATCAGCCCTTCATTTGCTTCCTCTCTGTTATTTTTGGCTTCAGCCAGGGCGCGCTCTGCCTCCAGCAGATTGTTCTGGGCATTTCTCAGGCTCCGCTCTGCCTCCCGATAATTGATAATCTCCTCTCTGGCATTGCGCAAAGCCTGGAACTCTGCAGGAACGTCATGCATGGTGGAAAGTGAGGAAGCCTCCCCCAGGCCAGATGCAGCAAAGAGCAGGCTCAGGGAGAATGCACCAGCAGCCGATGGCCTTTGGGCCTCCCGCTTCAGTCTGAGGCGCTTCCTGGTCATGCGGAAGTTCTCCAGCGGATCTGGTACAACCGCCAGCCTCCTTTCCTCCCGCAGTTTCCGCAGCCGCTTTCTCGACATGCGGAAAGAGACAGGCGGTTCCAGGACTATGGCGGCCCTTTGGCTTTCCCGCCTTTTTCTGAGCCTCTTCCTGCTCATGCGGAAAGAGGGTTCAGAGGGTTCTGCCGGCTCCCTGTCCTCTGCCAGCCTCCTGCGCTTTTTCCTGCTCATCCTCATTTCCGCTCACCTCCCAAAAGCTCCAACTCCACATACTTCTCACCGTACAGCCACAGGGCCAGTTTCGTAAGCGGCCCCTGCACCGGCTGGTAGAACATAGGCTGGGAGCAGAAGACAAAATAATTTATCCGCTGGCTGAAATGGCTCAGCCGCCAGAAGCCAAAAGCAAAGCTGAGAAGGCCTGCCAGGAAGAAAGTGAAACCATAGCTGTCCGGCCCCAGGAACCACAAGCCCAAGAGGCCCAGCACAAGATTGCTCAGGCAGAAGCAGGCAGAAATCCTCAGCACATCTTTCTGATAGTCAAAATAAACCATAAGAATATAAATCAGCTGCAACAGCCCCGTAAAGAAGGCTCCGAAAAGTATCACGTTGTACATATTCACCTGGGCATAAGTGATGCCCGCATTGCTCAGTATATAATTTCCCAGCACCAGGAACACCAAAGTAGACACCAGCTGGAACTCCACGATATGGCGTATTTCGAACCACAGGGTATGCAGAAGGTCTTTCCTGGCATCGTCAATCTCCCGGAAATTGCCCCGCTTGGTGATATGAGTGAAATACACATTGTACCGCTCATAGAAAGCCGTTTCCACAGATACCACGAACAGCATCATCAGGGGCAGCACGGAAATAAAAGCGAAGAAGGTCACCACATCATACACCGGCGCAAAGCGGAAGGTCCCGCCAGCCACGGTGCTCCATGGCCCCTGCCAGATGATGATATTGGGCAGGAAGATGCCCAGCATATAGCCAAAGGAAATGAGGAACAGACGCCAATGCCTCTCCAGATAAGGCAGGAAGGCGAAGTTCTGCCCCTCCGGGGACAGGCCGAAGTAGTCCACAATATGCAGCAGGAACAGCAGCACCACTAAAGTCATGCCCACATCCACCGCCAGCAGGCCGCACTGTTCAGCCGGCAGCAGCTGCCAATGAAGGAAGGCCCAGGAGAGGAAAATGGCTAGCAGTACCCCCGTCAGATAGCTCAGCAGCAAGCCCTTGAACTTCTTCACAGCCGACAGATAGACACTCTCTGCCCAGGCCAGCAGCAACAGGGCAAAAAACAGATACGACAGGCACTTGGTCACGAAATCCAAAGGCTTGTCCCAGAAAAAGGCCAGCGAAACTGCCGCCCCCAGCACCGTCAGGATGGAGCCCAGACCAAAGAAGGAGGCGGTCACATCCTCATAATGATGCACTGACAGGCAGTCAGCCAGGTATCTAGTAAGCACCATGGTAAAGCCGCTGGACAGTACCTGGGAAAAGACAAAGGCATACACCACCGCCCCCACGAAAATCTGCCCGGCTTCCTCCCCTATTTCGTAATAAGAGAACAGCATCTGCACAGCCAGCACCATGCCCGTCATCAGGGCAAAAGGTCCAGCAGTGATGATGGCAGAATACGAATAAGCCTTTACATGGCCCGTCATGGTTCTCGCCTGGAAAAGTTTCCTGAGTTCAAAACCTACCCCTGCCATCTTGCTCCTGCCTCCCCGGCTTCCTTGTAAATCTGCTTGTAACTCTCTATGAATATGTCATAAGTATACATCCTGCATACCCGCTCGTAGCCAATGCGGGCCATTTCCCTGCGCAGCGGGTAATTCCTGGCCAGCCGCAGTATTTCCCGGGACATGTCTTCAAAATCCATGGGCGCCACCACGGCTCCCGCAGTGCCCAGCTTGTCATCGGAAGCGCCGTAGATAAGCTCCCGGCAGCAGCCCACATCCGTAGTGACGAAAGGCCTATGGGCCGCCTGCCCCTCCAGCACCGCCAGGGGCTGCCCCTCGCTGATGCTGGACAGCACCATCAGGTCCATCCTGGGAAGATACTCTGTCACCTGCACGGAGCCGGTGAAATGGACATCTTCCATCTGCAGCATTTCCACCGTCTGCATACACAGGTCATAGTACTCCGGGGATTCTTCCACATTGCCCATGACATAGAGTTCCGCATCCGTCATTTCCTGCTTGACCAGGAAGAAAGCCCTCAGCAGCGTCACCACATCCTTGATGGGCACCACCCGCACTACTGCCCCAATGCGGAAAGGCCCATCATGGTCCTCCACTTCTGGTATGTCCTTGAAGCGCTCTAGGCGTATGCCATTAGGCACTACTCCAATCTTGGCCGGGTCGCAGCCCAGATCCATTTCCACCTCCGCATTATGCTCAAAGAGGGTGTAGACCCTGTGAGCAGAGGTGTAGGACAGCTTGGCCAGATTGTAGAAATACTGGATCCAGACAGACTTGAAATCGCCCTTGGCCCAGTCGCTCTTGATGATTTCTGCCTCCCGCTCCC
Organism: Selenomonas sp. AB3002; assembly: GCF_000702545.1. Classification (NCBI taxonomy): domain Bacteria; kingdom Bacillati; phylum Bacillota; class Negativicutes; order Selenomonadales; family Selenomonadaceae; genus Selenomonas; species Selenomonas sp. AB3002. The sequence goes on from NZ_JNIO01000008.1 coordinate 1,205,094, forward strand.
GGGAATAGATGCCATGCTCCGTGATCAGAAATGGCTTGTGGTAGACTTCCGAAGCCAGCGCCCCAATGACGCCGCAATAACCCGTAGCCACGCTGTGGTACACATCCGCCTCGGGCAGTTCCTGCTGCAGCAAATAGAAAAGGGGCAGCAGCATGGAGCGAAGCGTCCAGAAAAACTCCGTAAAGGGCAGATAGCTGTACTTTTCCTCGTACACTCTCTGAATCACATCGAAGAAATCGCTGGTCATGAAAATCCCCAGCATGCCATTGAAGCGCCTGCCCCCGCGGAAGATGGAGGCCAATTCCTTGATGTCGATAGGCTTCTGTCCCACCACCAGATCATATAGCACCCGGCATTCCTCAGGCGTGAGCACATTTTCTTCCATGCCGTGGGATTTGAGCCCCAGGATTTCGTCCAGGAATTCCTCCTGTATGCCCACCACATTCGGGGGGAACTTGTACTTGAAGCAGCCCCTGTCTTTCTCCTCTGCACCAATGGAGTAGAGGAAGAACTCATGCTCCGGCATGCCCGCCATGAGCATTTGCACCCAGGAAGAAACGCCCCCCACCACATATGGGTAAGAACCTTCCACCAGCAGGCAGATTCTCATCAAGGCTCCTCCTTCCAATAAATCACGGACTTGGGCTCTGAAGCCTCCACAAGATAAGCTTCGTCGCCAATCTTCGTGACCTCCGCCCCCTCAGCATGATCCAGCACCTTGCCGCTGCGCAGTATGAAGCGCAGAGGCTGACGGAAATTCCAGCAGGTGAGAACCAGCTTCTCCTTTGACCGCTCCACCCGGTAGTCCATATCCAGATAATCATCAAAGGCCAGAGCCGCCTCGGAAGCTGTCATGGGCTTCAACCAGCTGTAGCGGGTGGTGATTTCGCCCATGTACTTCTTGAACCCCTCAGCCATATCCGCCCAAGTAAGATGGGCGCTTTCCTCGTAATAAAGCTCATCCGGGTGGACAAAATGGGAAAAGCAGCCCATGTAGTTCATCATGCTGATATCCTCGTAGAGGGCCTGGCCGTTTGGGGAGTACCCCGCCGTGGTGCGGGGCATCTCATAGAGGCCGTTCTTTCGCTCGTAGTCCTGGATATAGGCCCTGGAAGCGTAGGGACCATCAAAGAGTGAGGAAAAGATATCCACCTCCGGGAAGGCCTCCCGGATGGCCTCCTTGCCCTCGGGGCTGAGGATATCCGAAGGGGGCACATAACAGCGGAAATGGTACTGTGGATAGGCTTCCGTGATATAGCGGCGCAGTTCCTTCATCGCCTCCAGCATATCTGCCTGACTTTCCCAGGGCACATAGTCCAGATCATCCAGCTGATAGCTCTCTGGCGCCAAAGATTGGTGGTTGTAGCCGTGTATGCCCAGTTCCCCCCCCATATCCAAAAGCTCCCTGCCGTAGATGATGAGGTTGTCCCGGGCAGTGCGCCCCGTCAGAGGCTTGAAGGGTCCCTTCACCTGGTCGCCATAAGACTCGATGATCAGCCCCGTGTACTTCAGGCCGAACTCTTCAGCGCATTCCCGCATGTAGGGCCACCAGACATTGCGGTAGAACTCCGGCGTGCTGACCCCCAGTTCCTCATAAATGCGGTCAAAGTATCCCTCCGGCACAGGCGCAGGGAAATCGTCGATATAAAAGACCTTGTAGCCTAACACAGGATAGATAGTGTCCTCCCCGCAGTGGTTGATCAGGGAAATCAACAGGCCGATATTGGTCTTGTCATCCCGGACAATGCCGTCAAAGACATAGTATTTCCCCTGCCCCAGCTTTTTCTCCCACAACAGCGGCTCCCCTTCATAAGAAGCTATATGCACAGCGGCCTCCGGCTCCAGCTCCACCAGTGTGGTATTGCTGCTGTAGGCCGTATCCCCAAAGGCATAGCCCTTGCCCCCCACCAGGAAATCCGTGGGCAGACTGATTCCCTTCACATCCCCCTCCCCCCGCAGAGCTTTGATGCCTATGGGGGCCAGATAGGCAGGAGTCAGGCCGCCGTCATTAATGCTCTCAGGCCGCATCATGCACACAGCTGTGCCGCCCTTTTCCACATAGGACCTGATTTTGTCCCAGGATGCTACCTTATCAAGATACCCGGTGGCAATCAGCACACCGCGGTAAGAGGAGAAATCCTCCAAACTGCTGTCCTCAGCCAGAGCGTAATAATGATCCTTCTTCTCCTGATCCAGCAGCCACTCCAGACGGTGACGGGCAAAGACGCTGGACACATCGTGATTGTCGTAGATGATGAGATACCTGTCCCTGCTGCTCTCCTGCACCCCATCATTCTCCAGCTGGGGCAGCCGGGGCAGGATGTTGGTCTCACCGCCGAACTTCAGGAAGCCGTCCATCCTGATGAACTGAAAGAAGGCCGCCAGCAGGGACACCAGCACACATAGCAGTACAATATACCGCTTATCCAACTCTTGCCGCCCCCTTATCCCAGAATCGAATCACCCTCAGAGCCTCCGGAGAAAGCTCTATGGGCAGCGCCTTGAGTTTTTTCAGGCACTCCTGCAATTTGTCCGGCTTCTTCCAGGCCACGTAAAGAGAAATAAAGCTAAGATACGGTTCCTCTGCCCGAGGATGCCTGTCCAGGAAATCCTCACAGACCTGCTCAGCCCCGGGGTAGTCCGGCAGCTGCAGCAGCTGCTCCACTTCCTCCTGATAGTATTCCTTATTATCCGCCGCCAGCCTGGTAAGCCTGTCCAGAATGCCCACATATAGCTCCTGCTTCTTCCGCCAGGTCACATGGTCTATGAAATTCTTGTTGCCCATGTATTCCTTCAGCAGCCCAGCATACTCCTGCAGCAGAGGCAGATCCTCCTGCTGCTCACCCTTCAGCACCTTGGTCTCACGGTCAAAAAGCTCTCCTTCCAGATTCTCCATGCGGGATGTGAGCATGGACACGGCATAGTAGGCAATCTCCCTGTCCTTGTCGTGCATGGCCATGCGCAGGATCTGCTGGTTCTCCACCAGGGACTGCTTGATGCTCTCCGTGAAGAAATGGCGCTTCTGCAGCTTGTCCTCCACCAGAAAGGCATCATTCAGGGGCACCACATCCTTTTGCACCGGCACCCCAATGAAGAAAGCTTCCCCCATTTCCTCCTCCTCAGCCTCGTGGAGATCCCAGAGCCTCAGGATACTGCCTGCCAGCTTGAACAGGCAAAGTATGACCAGCCCCGCTACAGGCACACAAAGGACAATAACTGCCTCTGAAAAAGCTCTCAGCCTGGTCTTGCCCTTCAAGTCCAAAAGCAGGAAGAGCCCTGTTGCCAGCAAATGCGCCAGCAGGAATATTTTCCAGTCCAGCCCCGTCATCAAAGCATCTTCTCCTCCCGCACTGCCGTGACACCTTCCCTGGCCAAACGCTCCATCACCATATTGCAGACCTTCTCATCCGCATCAGGCAGCAGGATGTATATCCCCCCCTGATGCTCGCCTAAGAAGTCCTCGTTCCTGGTCACCTTGCCGCAAATGCTGTCCAATTCTTCGCAGCTGCGGCCTTCCCGGGAAACTTTCAAGATGCCAAGGGGCATTTCCCCCTGCAGCCTGCGGCGTTCCATAAGCTCCTGCAATATTTCCCTGAAAGCTTCCTCCCGCAGGATCCTGGTGCCACTGTAGTAGCGCTTATCCTGGGCCTCGGCTTCATACTGATAGGCTCTGCCCATGGAGGCAGAAATCAGCCGCATAGTGATGGAGAACAGGTTCTGATGATAGAGGCTCCACTTGTTGAAGTCCAGTCCAAAGAGCTCCACCACCCCGATAGCCTCCCCCTGATAGAGGATAGGGGCCGCCAGATCTGGCGTATCCTTCACCAGTTCCCGATTGACGTAGACATTTTTCTCCGCAATCAGGTTCTTCAGATAATCATGCTCTTCCACTCTCAGCGACCTCGGCTGCTGAAAGGCAAGGCGCCCCTTCCTCACCTTCTGCCTCAGGTAGTATCCATCTTTGCTGAGGACATAGACGGCAATATCTTCAACCCCCATGACCTGGGTGGTAACTCCGGCGGCCTGGGTGAAAAGATTCTCTGTTGCTACACTGTCCAGGGAACGGATGATCCTGTACAAGCGGCCTATGCTGTCATCGGAATTCACAATCTGGCGATAAAGCCTGTCCTTCACCACTACGCACTCATCGTAAAGAGAGCGCAGGAAATCATAGCGCTCCCGGGCCTGCTCCGCATGCCACTCATTGCTCTGCCTCTCAAAAGCCCTGGCATCGGCAAAGTAGCCGGTAACGACCGCCACGAAAAGATAGGCCACAAAGTGCAGCAGATGCTCAGGCATATACATGAGCGCCACTGCATTTGCTCCTGCCCTGAGAAGCACGCCCAAAAGTATGACAGAAGAAAACACCATGGCAATCAGGGACTGGCCTTTGCCGTAGAGTATGCCCATAGCTCCGATATAGGCAAAATTCAGGTCAAAGTAGACGGCAGGATTGACAGTAGTGCCGCCTTGGAAATAGGCAACGATGACCATCAGCAGGGCACCGGCAAGATTTTCCGCATAGGGAACTAATTTTTCCTTCCATCCCCGCAGCTGATTGATGCGCCTGTCCCGACGGGCTGACCTTTGCCACGACTCGCCCTCATCCTGCAGTGCCTCATAGGCCATGGCCAGTCCGTCCTTCAGGCTGTACCTGGGACTCCAGCCGATTTCTGCCCGCACCAGGCTGCTGTCTGGCAGCCTGCCTCCGAAGGAAGCCTCACTTACAGACAAGCTTAAGGGCTTTCCCGTCACCTCTCCGATGGTTCTGGCCAGTTCTTTGGCGCTGACGGGCTGGCCGGTGACGATATCCAGCGACTCCCCTGCAAAATCACGGGCGATGGTCCTGAAGATGGCATAAGCCCCATCATCCGCATAGAGGAACTCCCTCTTCTCCTCTGTTTCCATGAAGCCCGTACGGCTCTCTCCCCGCTGGGATGCTTCCAGCCAGTCAGCTGCCAGCCCGTCCTCCGGCGCAGCTCCCGGACCATAGACTTCCGGCAGGCGCAGGAAGGAAACCGTCATCTCGCCCCCCCGCCAGGCGGAAGCGATCTTCTCTGACAGCTCCAACCGTGCCTCAGGCATTTCCAGGGATTCAAGCAGGTAAAACCGCCTCACACCATGCTCACGGCACATGGCCAGTATTTCATTCAATTCAGGCGCCCAGGACTTTGGCTCCGCCTGACTGTCCAGCACATAAAGCACCACAGGCACATTATGGATGCGGAAGACTTCCTCCGGAGCTGGGAAATCCTTTGTCAGGACGTAAAAATCCCAGCCCTCCTTGGCAAAGAGCCGCTGCAGGGTATCCTGCCAGAAAACCTGCCTGCCCGTCAGCAGCACCTTTTCATTCAGCTTGCCTGCCACAAAAATTCAACCCCATTCTGCTTTCAAGACCTCTGCCTTTGGCAGAGGAGAATAATGGCGTGTTCCAAAACTTCCTCTCCGGCCTGCCCCGTCTTGAGCTTGTAATCCGCATCAATAAGCTCCAGCATGGCAGCCTTCAATACCTTTTCCGGGAACTTCTCTGCCGCCTGCCCCAGCTTTTCAGCAATATAGGGATTCAGCTCCAGAGGACCAGCCAGCGCCTTGCCCCTTATTCCCTGTGCCATCAGCTCCCTGGCCTGCCACAGCTGCCTCACATGGCGGGTAAGCAGAGCCAATATGACCGTGAAATATGTGCCCTCCAGCAGCTGCCGCTTCAAGAGTGACAACGCCTTGCCTGCCTGACGGCTGCTCACTGCATCCAGCAGGGCGAAATTGGAAATCTCCGGCAGGGAGGCAAAGACCTGCTTCAAATCAGCCAGGGCAATGCGCCGCTCCTGAGTATACATGGAAAGTTTGTCAAACTCCTGATCCAGGAATTCCAGGGAGATAGGCTGCATGAGGCTCACTGCCCCGTGGAAGTAAGCGGCAGCCTCCGGAGCAAGCTCCTTCTTTATCTCATGGAGCTTGCCCCGCAGCCATTCGTCAATATTCCAGGCCCGCACAGGCTCTGCCTCCAGCACCAGCCCATATTTTTCTGCCAGCTTGCAGATTTTCTTCCGCTTGTCTGCCTTTTCCCGGGAAGTAAAAATCACATAGCTATAGGGAGGCATATCCGCAAAGAGAGCCATAAGCTTTTCCAGCTGCTTTTCTCTTTCCTTGCTACCCTCTGCCTTGACGGCCCTGAAAAGGGCTGTATCCTGCACCCAGATGACGTTCTTATCCGCAAAAAAAGGCGCTGTCTCAATATTGCCCATAAGCACATCAAGGCCTGTATCTCCGGATAGTTTCTGCACAGCTTCGGCAGAATCCTCCTTGTCCACCCCCAGCCGCCGCAAAATGGCCCGGCAGGCTCTGTCCACATAGTACCTTTCTTCACCTGCCAGCAGAAAAATATGAGGCAGCTCTGCCCCCTGCAGCCTGCCCATGAAGTCCACATATTTCATCGGGAAGTCCTCTCCATTCCCAACAGATCCCGCACCACTTCACCTGCTATAATCAGTCCTGCCACAGAAGGCACAAAAGAAATGCTGCCGGGAACAGCACGGCGGGGAGTGCCATCCGGATTTTCCCCGGGCGCACTCACAGGGAGGGGCTGCTCCCGGGAGTATACCACTTTCAGCCCTTTGACACCCTTTTCCTTCAGCTTTTTCCTCAGGACCCGGGCCAAAGGATCCACACTGGTGTCGTAAATGTCTGCCACTTCGAAGCGGGTAGGGTCCAGTTTATTTCCCGTGCCCATGCTGGCTATCAAGGGAATGCCACGTCGCTCACACTGGCAGGCCAGGTCAATCTTCGCTGTGATGGTATCGATGGCATCCACCACATAGGAAATCTCTCCCGCCTCTGCAAAAAACTCCTCAGCCTTCTCCGGCAGGTAGAACATTTCCCTGGTTTCCACCCTGGCTGCAGGATTGATATCCCTCAGGCGCTCTGCCACTACTTCAGTCTTCAGACGTCCCACCGTAGAGGCCAGAGCAGGCAGCTGGCGGTTGCGGTTGGAAATACTCACTGTATCATTGTCCACCAGAAGGAAGCTGCCAATACCTGCACGTGCCAATCCCTCTGCCACATAAGAACCTACGCCTCCCAGACCAAAGAGCAGGACCCTGGCTTCGCTGAGTTTCCGCAAGCCATCCCTTCCCACCAACAGTTCCAAACGTGAAAATTCATGTACTTCTTCGCTCATAAAGGCCTCCTGAAACCCTCAACTAGAAAAGACGGCAGCCGGGCGGCCGCCGCCAAAGATGCAACAGACAAGCATCAACTTCATCACTTTTTTTCCAAATCATCAGGAGCCAGCTTGAATGCCGGGATGGCAAAAGCCCCCTGGCTCTTGAACTCCGGTGCTGCTGGAGGCTTGACCATAAAGGAAGGCGTCTCCAAAGAGAAGGCTGCCTCCTTGGGCGGTGCCTGGACCTTGCTTTCCGGCACCTTCACCGTAGGAGCCTTCAAAGGCATGCTGTCTGCAAAATCTGTAGCGATGATAGTAGCTTGGACAGTGCCATCCATTGCCTCATCTATAACCGTTCCCAGAATGATATTGACATCAGGATCCGTATGCTCGTAAATGTAGCGGGTAGCATCGTCCACATCGTAAAGGCTGAGACTGTTGTCGCCCGTAAGATTGATGATAACCCCCCGGGCGCCCTTGAGGCTCTTGTTGATAAGGGGGCTTTCCACGGCCTGCTTCACTGCCTCCACCGCACTGCGGGGACTGCTGCCAATCCCCAGGAGGGCATCACTGCTGGGATTCTGACGGAAAATGGTGGTGACATCTGCAAAATCCACGTTGATGACACCGGTGGTGAGAATCAGCTCTGCCACGCAGTTGATAGCCTGCTTCAGGATGTTGTCCGCGCAGACAAAGGCCTGCACCATGGACATACGCCGGTTTTCCGGCAGCTTCATGAGATTGTCATTTTCCACGGCAATCAGGGCATCCATCTGGGACTGCATCTTGACTACGCCTTCCATGGCCAGCTTTTTCTTGCGGCTGCCCTCAAAGCTGAAAGGCACCGTCACCACACCTACGGAAAGGATCCCCAATTCGTTGGCCAGCCGCGCCACTACAGGAGCAGCCCCAGTGCCGGTACCGCCGCCCATGCCTGCGGTGATGAAGATGAGGTCAGCTCCGCTCATGGCCTCCCGCAGACGGTTTTCCGCTTCCTTCGCCGCCTGCTCTCCCAGCTCCACACTGCCGCCGGTTCCCCGCCCCCGGGTGAGAGCCTCGCCTATCTGCACAGGCTTCACTCCCTCCTGTGAGACCAGGGAAAGCTGCTTGGCATCCGTGTTCACAGCTATCAGCTCAATATCCAGGTCGTTGTGCTGTCCCATGCGCATGAGGACGCTGTTGCCACCGCCGCCTACGCCGAAAACTTTTATTTTGACTTTTGGTTTTATGATCAAGGTTTCTTCTGCTGCCATATATACAACTCCCCTCTCTGCTGTACATCCTTTTTTATATTCTCCCCGAACACAGCAGATTCCTGCCGGCTCCCCCATCTATAAGCAAATGCTTCCTAAAAAAGAAAAGAAGCAAAGCCGCACCAACGCAGCCCTGCTTCTTTGCCTTCAAAAGATCCATCCACGAATCAGCTGAAGAGAAATACCGCCAAACAGGCCAGAACGATCTTCAGGCTATCCAGCTTCACGCCAAACACTCCTTACCCAACGCATCCAGCATTTAATTTTCCTCTAAAGAAATAACGCCACGGCAGTAAACCGTTAGGATGATTATAACTCAAATATGGGTATTTGTCGATAGACAAATGACTATAGTAAGCGCAATAATATTTTAGGTCTTACCTGCCCCGTGAAACGTGGAAGGGGGACCGGCGTAGCCGGTGGAAGGGGCGAAGAGGTGAAGCGACTTCGAAGAGCATAGTTCGTCCCCGCATTCCCCCTTCCACCACCTTCGGTGGTCCCCCTCCCCCGCAAGCGGTGGAGGTCAACATCTTTTATCGCGTTTACTAAAAAAGCCCCCGGGCAATACACAAACCCGGGGGCTTCAAAGCGTATCTAACGCTCTCCTGCTATCATTCTATCATTTTCAGACTTGTTTGTCCAATATTTGTTCCTGCTCAGAGAATCTGCTTCCTGCCCACAGGTGCGGGGTGGAGTTCCAGCTGGGGGTTGTTGTCCCGAATCCAGCCCAGGGCCCACTCGTTGTTCACCAGCAGCACAGGATTATTATGCCTGTCATAGACGAACATGCCGCGGTCGGCGCCCTTGAGGCTTTCGGGGGTGACTTCCCTTTCGTCCTCAAAGGTGAGCCAGCGGGCCACTTCGTAGGGCTGCATATTCATGACGATGTCTACGTTGTACTCGTTCTTCAGGCGGTACTCCAGCACCTCGAACTGCAGGGTGCCTACTGTGCCTACGATATAGGACTCAGTGCCTGCGCCGGCCTGCTGGAAGAGCTGGATGGCACCTTCCTGGGTCAGCTGCTCGATGCCCTTCACGAACTGCTTGCGCTTCATGGTATCCTTGGCAGACACACGGGCAAACTTCTCGGGTGGGAACACGGGGAAGTCCGCAAACTTGAACTTGTGTCCCTCATCGCAGATGGTGTCGCCAATGCCGAAGACGCCAGGGTCAAAGAGGCCCACGATGTCGCCGGGGTAAGCCGTGTCGATGATCTGGCGGTCCTGAGCCAGGAACTGCTGGGGCTGGGCCAGCTTCAGCATCTTGCCGCTGCGCTCATGCCAGACATTCATATTGCGCTCGAACTTGCCGGAGCAAATGCGGATGAAAGCCAGGCGGTCACGGTGAGCCGGGTTCATATTGGCCTGGATCTTGAAGACAAAGGCGGAGAACTTCTCATCATCCGGGCAAATCTCGCCGTCAGAAGAATTGCGTGGTGCAGGCGTGGGTGCCAGGCGGATATACTCCTCCAGGAAGTTCTGCACGCCGAAGTTGGTCATGGCGGAGCCGAAGAACATGGGGGTCAGCTCCCCTGCCGCAATGCGCTCCAGGTCAAAGTCCTCCCCTGCCTCATTCAGGAGTTCAAGGTCGTCCTGCAGGGCCTGCCAGGCTTCCTCACCAATGCGCTCACGCACCTTGGGGTCATCAGGAGCGAAGGTCTCAGAGAAGCGCTCCTCCTGACCGTGGGAGCTGTCCTCGGCGAAAAGCTCAATCTGCTTCTTCTGCCTGTCATAGACACCCATATACTGGCCGTCCACGCCGATGGGCCAATCCATGGGATAGGAACGGATGCCCAGCACATTCTCCAGTTCGTCCATGATATCCAGGGGCGCCTTGCCGAAGCGGTCCAGCTTGTTCACGAAGGTGAAGATGGGAATGCCGCGCTGCTTGCAGACCTTGAAGAGCTTCTTGGTCTGGGCCTCGACGCCCTTGGCAATATCCAGCACCATGACGGCGCTGTCCACTGCCATCAAAGTACGGTAGGTATCCTCACTGAAGTCCTGATGGCCCGGGGTATCGAGGATATTGATGCGGCAGCCCTGATAGTCGAACTGCAGCACAGAGCTGGTAACGGAAATACCGCGCTGCTTCTCAATCTCCATCCAGTCGGACACCGCATGGCGCTGGGTCTTGCGGCTCTTGATGGAGCCTGCCAGATGGATGGCGCCGCCGTAGAGCAGCAGCTTCTCCGTCAGGGTGGTCTTACCGGCATCAGGGTGGGAGATGATGGCAAAGGTACGGCGCTTGCCTATCTCGCGGTCAAGTTCTTCTTGCAATGCTGACAAAATCTAACCTCCAAATTAAATGTCCAGCTCCAGCCCCACGGGGCAGTGGTCGCTGCCGAAAATCTCATTGTGAATGGTGGCGTCCTTGATGGAATCCTTCAGACGCTCCGAAACGACGAAGTAATCTATGCGCCATCCGGCGTTGGTCTCACGGGCCTTGCGCAGATAGGACCACCAGGTGTAAATGCCTTCCCTCTCGGGATAGAGGGCCCGGAAGGTATCCGTAAAGCCTGCCTCCAGGAGCGCTGTGAACTTCTCCCTCTCCTCATCGGTGAAGCCTGCATTGCGGTGGTTGGTCTTGGGATTCTTCAGGTCGATTTCCTTGTGGGCTACATTCAGGTCACCGCAGACGATGACGGGCTTCTTCTCATCCAATGCCAGCAGATAGGCCCGGAAGGCGTCTTCCCACTCCATGCGGTAATCCAGACGCTCAAGCTCCCGCTTGGAATTGGGCGTATAGACTGTCACGAAGTAGTAATCCGCAAATTCAAGGGTGATGACCCTGCCCTCATGGTCGTGCTCCTCAATGCCTATGCCATAGGCAACGGAAAGAGGTTCAAGGCGGGTAAACACCGCCGTACCGGAGTAGCCCTTTTTCTCAGCGCTGTTCCAATACTGGCGGTAGCCCGGCAGCTCTAAGATAGCCTGGTCAGGCTGCATCTTGGTTTCCTGCAGGGCAAAGATATCTGCGTCCAGCTGCCGGAAGGATTCCATAAAGCCCTTCTTCAGGCAGGCCCGCAGGCCGTTCACGTTCCAGGAAATGAATTTCATGGCAGATTCCTCCCCTTTGTCAAGGCAGGGACTTCAGCTCAGCTACAGGCCAGAACACCAGCACGGCCTTGCCCTTGATGAGGGCGCCGGGCACGAAGCCCACATCTGCAAAGCGGCTGTCCTCGGAGTTGTTGCGGTTGTCACCCATGACGAACACCGTGCCCTCAGGCACAGTGGACTTGGGGTAGTCCCCGCGGGTCTTCTCCAGGATATAATCCTCGCTGAGCACCTGGTCGTTCACCAGCACCCTGCCGTCCTTGATTTCCACTGTGTCACCAGGTACGCCAATGACGCGCTTGATGAAGTCACGGCTGGGGTCACGGGGGTACTGGAACACCAGGATCTCACCCTTCTCCGGCGCACGGAAGCGGTAGATGAACTTGTTCACCACCAGCCGCTGCTGAGACTGCAGGGTAGGCCGCATGGAGGGGCCGTCCACAATGTAAAGTTCCACCACGAACTGGCGAATCAGGAAGGCCAGCACTACTGCCACTACAATGGATATCAGCCAATCCTTGACTTCTTCCCCTAAAGAACTCATTTATTTTCCTCCTTAAAAAAGCACCAATAACACAAATAGGGACTGCCACAGGAGCAGTCCCTATCCGGCGCCAGATTAGCGCTTCTCTTTGATACGGGCAGCCTTACCCGTAAGGTTGCGCAGATAATAGAGCTTCGCACGACGGACGATACCGTGGCGAACAACCTCAATCTTAGCAATGCGCGGGGAATGAACGGGGAACATACGCTCCACACCGATACCGTAGGAAATACGACGAACGGTGAAGGTCTCACGCACGCCGGTGCCCTGACGGCCGATAACTACGCCCTCGAACACCTGGATACGCTCGCGGTTACCCTCGACGATCTTTGCATGCACGCGCAGAGTGTCGCCAGGACCGAAAGCAGGGATGTCGGAACGGAGCTGTTCTTTCTCAAGAGTTTCGATGATGTTCATTTATTTTTCCTCCTAACACTAGACGTTCATGGCAAGCTCCACTCTCGGCTCACTCAGAGGACCGTCCACATACCCTATGAGTATAGCAAAAAAGAAATGGCCTTTCAAGGAAAAAAATCTGGAAGCAGAAAAAAATTGTAAACAATCCTAATCAGCCAGACAGTATGCCATGGCCTCCCTGACGGCACTTTCCGGCACATCGCTCCTGCAAACGGTCTGGCCGATTGCAGAAATGAGCACCCAGGCCACCCTTCCCCCCACGGTCTTCTTGTCGTGGAAGATGTCCTCGTACATGTCATCTACGGTACAGCCCTCAGCCCTGACGGGGAGCTTAAGCGCCCTTAGCAGCCTTTCAGTCCTGGGCAGCACTTCCTCTGCCAACAGGCCCAATTCAATGGAAAGTTTCAAGGCCCCCACCATGCCCACAGCCACTGCTTCGCCGTGATTGTAGCGGGCATAGCCTGTTTCCTTTTCTATGGCATGGCCAATGGTGTGGCCGAAGTTCAGGATGCGGCGCAGGCCGGCTTCCTTCTCGTCCTCGCTGACCACTGCCGCCTTGATTTCGCAGGAACGGGCAATGATATGGGACAGGCACTCATGCTTCAAAGAGAGGATTTCCTCAATATGGCTTTCCAGATACGCGAAGAAATCTGCATCATAGATAAGGCCGTATTTGACAACCTCTCCCAGTCCCGTGGAAATCTCCCTTGCTGGCAGGGTTTCCATCATCTCCAAATCCATAAAGACGGCCTTGGGCTGGTAAAAGGCGCCGATAAGGTTCTTGCCCAGGGCATGATTCACCGCCACCTTGCCTCCCACGCTGGAGTCAACTTGCGCCAGGAGGCTGGTGGGCAGCTGCACGAAGGGCACTCCCCTCATATAGGTAGCTGCGATAAAGCCAGCCAGGTCACCAACCACACCGCCCCCCAGGGCAAAGACGGGAGATTTGCGGTCAAGTCCCGCCTTGATGCACTCCGTATAAACTGTTTCCGCCACCGACAGGGACTTGGAGCTTTCTCCTGCGGGCACGGTGACCAGGGCGGCCACAAGGCCCGCCTCAGCCAGCCAGCTGACTACTTTCTCCCCATAGACAGGGCCTACATTGCTGTCGGTAAGCAGCAGCGCCTTGTTGGAAAAGCCCGCTCCCCTGACAAAGTCCTGCACTTCCTGCCTGAGGTTCCTGCCTATGACTATGTCGTAGCTGTCCGGGCCCAGTTCCACCCGAACCTTCCTCTGTATCTCACCCATGCAGTTCCCCCCTGGTCTTCAGCGTGTGGACAATGCGCTCTGCTGCCTGCAAAGGGGAGAGTTCCCCCGTATCTATGAAGTAATCCGCCTGGCGATAGAACTGCTCACGTTCTGAAAGCAGTTTCTTGACAGCCGCCAGCCTGTCCCCCTCATCTGCGCCGTCCAGCACGGGGCGCTCTCCCTTGCGCTCGGTGCGCTCCAAAATAACCTCCGGGGAGGCAGTGAGGCAGACAATCAGGCCGCTTTGCTTCAGCAGCTCCACATTTTCCGGGTCCTTGATGGTGCCGCCCCCGGTGGAAACCACCGCATTGGCCCGCTGGGAAATCTTTTTCACCAGTTCTTTTTCCAGCTGGCGGAAATGCGCCTCGCCTTTGGTCTCGAATATCTCAGGGATAGTCGTGCCCTGCTCCTCCTCAATGCGGCTGTCCATGTCGATGAAGGCCTTGCCCAGCCGCTGGGCCAGCACCTTGCCGGTGCTGGTCTTGCCCGTGCCCATGAAGCCTACCAGTACAATGTTCTTCATCCTGCCACCCACTCTTTCCTCAGGCGCTCCTTGTAGGCGGAGAGGGCCGCCTGCACATCTACCAGGGCATCGGAACCAAATTTCTCGCAGACAGCCTGGGCCAGCACAAAGGCGGTCATGGCTTCTCCCACCACGGAAGCTGCGGACACGGCGCAGGTGTCGCTGCGCTCCTTGCAGGCCATGACGGCCTGATGGCTCTCTATATCCACAGACTGAAGCGGCTGCATCAAGGTGGGAATGGGCTTCATGGCAGCCCGGAGAACGATTTCCTCCCCGTTGCTCATGCCCCCTTCCAGGCCTCCGGCCCGGTTGGTCTTGCGGCAGGGCAGCCCCTCGCTGTCCAAAAAGACTTCATCATGTATCAAACTGCCGGGCAGATAAGCACACTTGAAGCCTGCCCCGATTTCCACACCCTTGATGGCCTGTATGGACATAAGGGCAGCCGCCAGACGGGCATCCAGGCGCCTGTCCCACTGGATATGGCTGCCCAGCCCCACAGGCACCCCCCGCACGATGATTTCAAAGGTTCCACCCAGAGTGTCCCCTTCCTTTTTGGCCTCGTCAATCTTCGCTTTCATGCGCTCCTCGGCCTCACTGTCATAGCAGTTGAGCTCAGAACCATTGTCCTTGCCCAGGGCCTTGCGGTCGACTTTGGCCTCATCCACGGCCTCGCCGCCAATGTTTGTCACCTGGGACACAATTTCCATGCCCAAAGCCCCCAGGAACTCCTTGCACACAGCTCCCACCGCCACCCGCATGGTGGTCTCCCGGGCGCTGGAGCGCTCCAATATATCCCGCACATCCTCACGGGCATACTTGGCCGCCCCGGTGAGATCCGCATGGCCAGGACGGGCTGCCGTCACCTTTTCGCCCTCGGGGGCGCCGAAGGGGGCCATGCGCCCTCCCCAGTTGCCGTGGTCGGCATTCACCACCCGCAGGGTAATGGGGCCGCCCAAAGTCTCTCCAAAACGGACGCCGCTGGTGACCTCCACCCTGTCCGTCTCGATCTTCATACGGCCGCCCCGGCCATAGCCCTGCTGGCGCCGCGCCAGATCACGGTTGATATTCTCCTCCGAAAGCTTCAGCCCCGCAGGCAGTCCTTCCAAAATAGCCGTCAGGCAGGGGCCATGTGACTCCCCTGCCGTCATGAAACGCAGTTCGCTCATACCTACACCTCGTTATACTACGAATAATCAGTTGTCTATAGTGTACGATATAGGCTTATATAAATCAAGCATTTTACAAAGTTATAGTTGCAAATTTGTAAACTTAAAACAGCCTTAAATTTCTTCTGCAAACATCACCAGCAGCAATTCGGCCTCCAGTCTGCCCGCCCCTTCTTTGGCATCAACCTTGATCTGCTTCAGCTGATAAAACCGCTCTTCCTTCCTGAGTCTTTGCAAAAAGTCCAGCAACTCAAAGTAATCACCTGCCACCTTGAGCTGCACAGGCAAAGCCACGCAGTGCTCCTCCACGGCCTGCCGCTCCCGGGGCAGGGCTTCCTCCAGCTTCAGCCCTGCGCCAAAGGCATCAGCCTGGAGCCTGTTCAGGAACTCACCCTGGCTCAGGTGGGCGGGCAGTGCCTTATCTGCCCGCGCCAGTCGTTCTGCCAGTTCCTCTTTATAGGCAGCCTGGTCCAGATGGGCGTTCTGGAAATTCTGCACAGCCACTTTTTCCTCCCGAAGCTGCAGCGCCGCCTCCTCATTTTCCCGACATTTTTCCTGCAAGGGAGCATGCACGAAAAAATAAAAAACGCACAGGAGCAGAGCCCCTGCCGCCACAATCAGTTTCAGTCTTTCCTCCGCCCTCATATTCCCATCTCCATCTTCAGTCGGAATTCCACCAGGCCTTCCTTCTGCCGGGATTCTTCCAGCACAGGCACAGCAGAGAAAAAATCCCTATCCCGTTCAAAAGCCTCCAGGAACTCCCCCAGAGCACTGTAATCCACAGCCTCCCCCCTGAGGTGCAAAATCTTTTCCTCCGTGCAATCCACCTCTGTCAGCCAGGCACCTTCCACGGTGACTGTACCCAGGTGGATAAGCAGGCTGTCCAAAGGGCGGGACTTTTCCGTAAGCCGCCCCAGGCACGCTTCCTTCACCTCTGCCGCCGCAATCATCTTCCTGTCAGCTTCCATCGCCTGCCGGGCAGGCTCAAGCTCTGCCAGCTGCCTCCCTGCCTCCTCTGCTGCCCGGGAAGTCAGAAAAAACTCTCCCAGGTCAAGGCTCAGACAGAGGATCAGTAAAACTCCCGTCAAAATTGCCGCTGCCCTGCCTATGCCCTCATAGTTCCAGCCATTGACCTCCCCCTTATCTTCCAAAAGATTCTCCGGCCAGCCCTGACGTCCCAGTCCTGCCAGGGCAGCCGCGGCAAAAAGAGGTCGGCGTTCATGCTCCTCTGCGCCCCCGGCCTCAGCCGCCGGACTTATCTCTGCCTCCCCTATCTGCCAGCCACAGCTTCCGGACTGGCACTCAAGCAAAACAGGCGTCTCCGGGTAAAGACCGGCCAGGGGACAGCCCCTTCTCCCAAAGGCATCCTCCAGCATGCTGATTTTTTCCCTCTCAAGGGCCAGCGCCTCTACCATATCTGTCCTGTCAGGCAAAGGCAGCGATATGCACTTCACCATTTCCGGCGACAGGCCGCAATCCTGCAAAAACCTGTCCATTTCCCAATAGGCAGCAGTGCGCTGCTCAGGAAGGGGAATGGCCGTCGAAATAGGAAACAAGTGACAGAGGAAACACTTTTCAGGCAGGCAGAGAGCCAGGGGCAGATCCTGCCAGCCCTCCCTGGTGAGCCGCTGGGCTGTGCGCTCCGCCAGCAGCTCTGCCAGCTCTGAAAAATCCTCCGGCCTCTGCCATTTTTCCTCAGCCTGCCTTCCTATGCGCCAGGCACCATCTTCCTGCCGCAATTCCAGGAAAGAGATCTCCTCCTCTCCGCCATAAACACCCAAATATGTGCCGCCCCGGGCATAAACCATGTCTTTCAGCCCTGACAAGGCTCGCCCGGCCTTCTCCTGCCACTCATTCTTCCACTGATCTCCAGCCCCGCCAAACACAGCTCTCCTCCTTTCTGTGCAGCCAGCCGCACACAAGTTTCCCCTTGCTCCACTTCTCCTTTTCCCCGGGCTCTGCCCAGGCCTTGAGGAAAATATCTTCCCCTTCTTCTCCTTGTGTGCAGGCAATATGCCTGAGGCTCACTGTCACCTGAATGCCCTGGTCACTGTACTCTCCTCCATAAGGCTGCCACTTCCCCTTGGGCAGGCCGTCCACGGCAGCAGGGCAGCGCTCTATCTCACTGGCCAGCATTTCCACCCGGCCCTCTGCTGCCAGACGCAGCCTTGATTCCTGTATGAACTCCTCACTGCCCCTGGTGCCGTACTCCACTGCCGCATGCAGCCCCATAGCCAGCCAGAGCACCGCCGTCATGGCGCAAATAGCCAACAGTGCAGCCGCCCCTCTTTCTCCCTCATTTGCCATGCTCTTTCTCCCCTTTTTCAGGAGGGATATAAACTTCTGTGGTGAGCCTGTACGGCGAAGTGCCTGCCATCGTGCTCTGCCCTTCCAGCCAGATCCTGTACAGCCCAGGCCTGCCGATGCTGTCCACCTCCTCGAAACCGAAGGCGCTGATGTTGACCATGGCCCAGGCATGATTTCCTGTCATGGGCAGCGCAGCCCTGTTTTCCACCAGTTTGCGCACGCCCTTGCTGTCACGGTTCACGAAATACTGCCTGACCACATCTTTTCCGGAATATATTTTGATGGACTCAGGATAACTGCCCTTGCTGATGGAAGTTGCCATCAAGCAGTCATCCACCACTCTCACAAAGGCCAGCTGCACTTCCTGCTGTACTTCCTCCTGTGCTCTCAGCAACAGATAATTTTTCGCAGCCGTAGTCACCCCCAGGGCAGCTCCCGCCAGAATAAGCGCCAAAACCGGCAGGGCCAGCAAAAGCTCCAAAGCTGCTATCCCCGCCTCCCCTGTCCTATTCTCCGGCCCCATGCCTCACCACTTCCCGTTCCAAATCCAGCTGCCCTCTGGCGGCCCTGCCCTGCCACTTGACCTGCACTGAAACCCTGTACGCCGCGGGATTTCCCTCAATGCCACCTTCACTGCCTATATTTGTCTCCACAGCGTAGTCGATACCGCCCTCCTGCAAATCCTCTGCCCGACCCTGCCAGGGATAGCTTCCGGGGGCCAGTCCTCTGGCAGCCGCCTCTGCCTGCGTGGCAGCAAACTGGGTGCGGGCCAGGAAAACAGCCCTCACCCGGCAGCCATCTGCCACCCGCAGCTCCATGCTCCTGGCATAGATGGCAAAACAGGACGCCATGACCAAAAGGGCCAGCCCGGCAACAAGCACCTCCAGAAAGAAGAACCCTCGTTCCCTATCCACCCGCATCAATCCTCTCCAGCCTGAACCTGCCAGCGTTATCCAGCACCAGCTTGCAGCCAATCCCCTCGCCTCCGGAAGAAAAGACCTTGATGGTGACATTGGGATAGACATTGCCGTTGGCATTGAAGAAAATCATCTGGTCCCTGCCATCCCAGCTGTCGTTGAACTTCAGCCGCACAGTGGCAAGGCAGCTGTGGCGCTTGACCTCATCCCTGCTCCGATAGACACGATACCCCGTCCCCGTCAAGAGGATATACGGGCGGGTGGAGGCAATGGCCGTGCTGCCGTCCGCAGCCAGATTCTGCGCAGCTGTACGGGCCAGCACCTGCTCATAGCGAAGCTCACTGAGCAGCAGCTCCGCCTCGTACCTGACCGCACTGTACTTATAGATGCGCAAGGCATTGGGCATAGCCCAGCGTGCTGCCAGCCCCAATACTGCCAGCAGGAGCAGCAGTTCCAGCGCTGCCATGCCTCTTTCCCCTGCTCTGTTCATCATAATATCATTTCCCAATAGCACTGCCAGATAATATCACCAAAAAGGTAGGCAGCATAAGCCCCCAGGGAAAGAAAGGGACCAAAGGGCAAAGCCTCCCCGCTTTTCCAGCCCCGCAGAAGCAGGAAAACCGCCAGGCACCCTCCCATCAGCACAGCCAGGGCCATTGCCACCGCCACGCCCCGAAGTCCCAGCCAGAGCCCCAGCACCGCTGCAAACTTCACATCCCCAAGGCCAAGGCCGCCCCGGCTCAGCCAGCGCAGCCCCCAGAAAAGCCCGCCTGCCGCCGCTGCTGCCGCCAAGGCCTCAGTCACGCCATGGGGCAGCACCCCGAAAACTTCCAATCCCAAACCCGCTGCCCCCAAGGGCAGCAAAAGCCGGTCATACAAAAAGCCATAGCAGCTGTCCAGTACAGCCAGCAGAACCAAAAGCACAGCAAAAAGACTCCCTGCTGCTCTCATCTTCCCCTCTGGCAAAAACAGCAGCCAGGGCAGACACAGACAAGATAAAAGGAGAATTGCCGGGCAGTGCCTCCTCAACAACCGCACATCAAGGGGCTGATAAAAACCTATCCTCAGGCCTTTCATCCTTCACTTCCCGTTGCCGAAATCATAAACCGTATTCTCCCCCAGATGCGCCTGCATCCTCTCACTTTTCTCCTTGGAAATGCTGTACGCCGTTCCGGGAACATCCGTCACTGCTCCTTTGACATTGCATTTTCCCGTGGGAGGCTTTATATTTTGATAATCCTCAAGATAATCTTTGAGATTGTCCATGGTGTCAGGCTCTTTGCCCTTGTCAATGCTGTAAAGGGCAATGGCAGTATCTATGGCAGACAGGTCGGCCTTGATCTTGGTCGTGTTGGCAGTGGCCAGAGCCGCATTGAAGCGGGGAACTGCCACCGTGGCCATGGTACCTACAATAAGGACGGCAATCAGCACTGCCAGCATACTGAAGCCCTGCTGCCGTTCTCCCCCACCAGCCTCCTTCCTTGCTGTGCTCCGGCGCATGATGCCGCAATCTCTCTTCAGTCTTCGATAAGCATCTCTTAGCTTTGCCTTTGTTGTCTCCATCTTTGCCCTGCACACTCCTTCCTCCACCTCTCACGTAAAAAAATGCACCGAAAAGGCAGGTTCAACATCTGTCCTCTCGGCGCACATATTCTAGATTAAATGTCCATTTCCTCCTGAAAAAAGGAAATTGTTTCTTGTACGACAAAAAAGCCCCCCTTACGGGAGGCTTTGCACTCACTTGGAGGCGACACCCAGAATCGAACTGGGGATAAAGGTTTTGCAGACCTCGGCCTTACCACTTGGCTATGTCGCCGGTATGGAGCGGAAAACGAGGCTCGAACTCGCGACCCCCACCTTGGCAAGGTGGTGCTCTACCACTGAGCTATTTCCGCAATAGTGGCGACCCCAAGGAGACTTGAACTCCTGACCTCCGCCGTGACAGGGCGGCGTTCTAACCAACTAAACTATGGGGCCGTTCCAACTTTCTTGTCGCTTTCGTTCAGCGACATGTATTATTATACGCAGATGGTTATCTGCTGTCAACACCTTTTTTTACTTTTTTTGAAAAAATTTCAGAAGCAGCCAAACCTCAAGCCTTGGCCCCCTTATTCAGGTGGAACTGCACCCGGTTCATGACCATTTCCAGGGCCACCTTGTTCTCCCCGCCCTCGGGGATGATGATGTCAGCATAACGCTTGGAAGGCTCCACAAAAGCCTCGTGCATGGGCTTCACAGTCTCAAGATACTGCCGGATAATGCCGTCCAGCTGACGGCCCCGCTCCCGCACGTCGCGCATGATGCGGCGCAGGATCCTTACATCGGCGTCAGCATCCACGAAGAGCTTGATGTCCATAAGCTGCCGCAGGCACTTTTCATGGAAGGTCATGATGCCCTCCACCACGATGACCCGGGAGGGCTTCACGGTGATGGTCTTGTCGCTGCGGTCGTTGATGGAATAGTCATAGACGGGACACTCGACAGCCTCCCCATTCTTGAGGGCGGTCAGATGCTCCAGCATGAGCTCCGTATCAAAGGCGTCCGGATGGTCGAAGTTCAGCCTGGCCCGTTCGGCGGGAGGCATATCGTGATGAGCCCGGTAGTAATTGTCGTGGTAAATCACCGTCACTTGGTCACCAA
Source organism: Selenomonas sp. AB3002 (assembly GCF_000702545.1). Classification (NCBI taxonomy): domain Bacteria; kingdom Bacillati; phylum Bacillota; class Negativicutes; order Selenomonadales; family Selenomonadaceae; genus Selenomonas; species Selenomonas sp. AB3002. The sequence goes on from NZ_JNIO01000008.1 coordinate 1,226,321, forward strand.
AATTCTCCACCAGCTTCCTGGTGATGGTAGTCTTCCCGCTGCCTGTGCCGCCTGCAATGCCAATGACGATTATCTTTCCCATGGAACTCACATACCTCCAAATTATTGAAACGCAAAAACTATTTCTATATATGATATAAAGAAACCGCCCTCTTGTAAAGGGCGGTACAGAAAACAGTTATATTATCATAACACCATTGTTCAAATTTTGCCGTAGGCAAAATCTTCCAATCAGTGTTTCAACAAGGAAGAACAAGTTCTTACTCGTTATTTTTTATACTCCTCTGCCAGCTTCTTGAAGAGCGGCAAGGAGCGGCGGATGGTGTCGGTCTTGATGCAGTAGGCGGCGCGGAAGTAGCCGGGGCAGCCGAAGTCCGTGCCCGGCACCAGCAGCAGGCCGTACTTCCTGGCCCTTTCGCAGAAGGCGTAATCGTCCTCTTCCAGCGCCTTGGGGAAGAGGTAGAAAGCCCCCTGGGGCTTGACGCAGGTAAAGCCTGCGTCGATAAGGCCCTGGTAGAGCATCTGCCCATTCTCGCGGTAGGTGCTGATATCAGAGGGACGTCCGGCACAGCGGGCAATGACCAGCTGCCAGAGGGAGGGCGCATTCACATGGGTCAGGACGCGGGCCGCACCTGCAATGGCACCATAGACCTGCTGGAAGTCTGCCACCGTGTCCGGCACCATGATATAGCCTATGCGCTCACCAGGCAGGGAGAAGGACTTGCTGTAGGAGTAGCAGACCAGAGTATTTTCATAGAACTTCGGGATATAAGGCACCGTGAAGCCCTCATAGGCAATCTCCCTGTACGGCTCGTCAGCGATCAGGAAGATGGGATGTCCGTATTCTTTTTCCTTGCCCCTGAGCACCTCAGCCAGCTTCTTGATGGTTTCTTCGGAATACACCGCCCCGCTGGGGTTGTTGGGAGAGTTCACGATGACGGCCTTGGTGTGGGGCGTGAGGCATTTTTCCATGGCCTCAAAATCAATCTGGAAGTCCTCCGTCTTGGCAGGCACCACTACCAGCCTGCCACCCACGGACTCCACGAAGCAGCGGTACTCCGGGAAGAAGGGAGCAAAGGTCAGGAACTCATCCTCTGCCTCACAGAGTGCCTTGAAGCAGATGGTGCAGGCAGCGGCGGCACCAGCGGTCATGAAGAGATTCTGCTCGCTGATTTCCATGCCGAAACGCTCATTGATGCTTTTGGCGATGGCCCTGCGGGCAGCAGGTGCACCGGGAGCTATAGTATATCCATGTACGGCGCTGGGCTCCATGGTCTGGAGGATATCCACCGCCGCCTCTTTGATATATTCCGGCGTGGGCACATTGGGGTTGCCCAGACTGAAGTCAAAGACTTTGTCCTCCCCCTCTGCCGCCGCCAGCTTGCGGCCGTATTCAAAGACATCCCTGATGGTGGATTTCCTGGTGCCTAGCTCATACATCTTCTGGTCTACCATAAGTACATCTCCCTACAATATAAACAAATATCTTTATCCGATACAACACGCTTTACATTTTAACATATACCCTTGCAAAATAAAAGACCCTCCATATCGGAGAGTCCTTCTTCTCACTCGCAAAAGTATTTCATGCTGGTCTTTTTCCACTCGTGCTTGCTGTAGAGCATGATGCGCTCCGTGACACCTGCAGCCTCTCCCAGCTCACTGGCAATGGCCTCGCACTCTTCCCGGCTGTGACCGTGGATCATGGTGTAGAGATTATAGGGCCAGCCAGGAGCCGTCGTGCGGTCATAGCAGTGAGTCACCGCCGGGTGACGGGCCATTTCCTGAGCTATGGTGTCAAGTTCCTCCTGTGGCACCACCCAGGCTGCCAGCACATTGGCCTTGAAACCAACTTCACGATGGCGGAGCACCGCCCCCATCTTGCGGATTTTCTTGTCTTCCTCCAGAGCCTTTACCCGCTCCAGGAAAAGGTCCTCGGAAATGCCTATGCCTTCTGCCAGCACCTTGTAGGGTTCCGCCACCAGAGGGAACTCCCCCTGCAGCGCCCGGATCACCTTTTTGTCAAGCTCGCTTACCCCTGCTGCTTCCACCTGATGTCACCGCTTTCTGCTGCCTTATCCTTACTGTAATTTGAACTGCACATTTATCTTGTATTTCTTATGAGCCTTGAGGTTCAGCACATCCTCCACGCCAGGCAGGGTCCTGACCTGGGCAATGATGCTCTTTTCCTGCTGCTCATTGGGCGTGAGCAGGGTAAACCAGAGATTGTACCTGCCCTCCCGCTCATAGTTGTGGGTGGCACCGGGGTAGCCGTTGATGGCATCTGCCACCTCCGGAATATGCTCCGGCGCTACCCTGAGGGCCACCAAAGTCCCATGATAGCCCAGCTTATTGGAATCAAAGAATGTGCCTATGCGGCGCAGATACCCCTCCCGCTTCAGCTCCTGCACCCGCTGGAGCACCACGCTTTCCTCCGTGCCCAGCTCCTCTGCCAGTCTGGCAAAGGGACGGCTGCAAACGGGCAGGTGTCCCTGCAAGAGATTCAACAGCTCCTTGTCAAAGGCCGTCAGCTCCATTATCTTCTCCCCTCCCCGATACACAATCCCCTGCGGAAACTATGAATCCGATTCATTTTTCTTTATTCTTATTCTACCAAAATCGAACCGATTACGTCAAGCAAATCTGAACGCCCTTCATTTTTCAAAGAGGAATAGGGCAACACGGAAAGTTCCGCCACTCCCAGGCTGCGCTTGATGAGGGCAATCTGCTTCTGTCTGACATTCTTGCCAATCTTGTCCGCCTTGGTGGCCACAATCAGCACGGGGATGTTGTTTTCCACCAGCCACTTGAACATGTCCACATCAGAGGCCATGGGCTCGTGGCGGATGTCGATGAGCTGGCACACGAACTGCAGATTCTCAGAGGTCAGCAGGTATTCTTCGATGAACTTCGACCAAAGCTTCCTCTTTTCCTTCCCGGTCTTGGCATAACCGTAGCCGGGCAGGTCCACCAGATAGAAGGACTTCCTCTCCTCAGCCCCCTCAACCTTGGCTCCCAGCTCATAGAAATTGATGGTCTGGGTCTTGCCAGGCTGGGAAGAAACCCTCGCCAGTCCCTTGACTCTGGTGAGGGAGTTGATGAGAGAAGACTTGCCTACGTTGGAGCGGCCGATGAAGACCACCTCCGGCAAATTGCCCTCCGGATACTGTTCCCGCTTCACCGCCGAAGCAATGTACCTGCCCTGGGTGATAACCACGCTCTCCTTCTCTGCCATGATATCGCTCCTTTCAAAAAGCCTCCCTCTGAGAGGGAGGCTTTATTTCGCCAATCCTGATTTATTTCCCGCACAGTGCCGTAGCCAGCACCTCGTCCATGTGCTCCACAGGGACGAATTCCAGCTTCTCCCTTACCGTCTCGGGAATATCTTCGATATCCCGCTCGTTTTCCTTGGGCAGGATAATGGTCTTCATGCCCTCGCGGTAAGCTGCCAGGACTTTTTCCTTGAGGCCGCCGATGGGCAGCACATTGCCCCGCAGGGTGATCTCGCCGGTCATAGCCACATCGCTCCGGACCTTCCGGCCTGTCAAAGCGGAAATCATAGCCGTGGCCATGGTGATGCCCGCCGAAGGCCCGTCCTTGGGGATGGCGCCTTCCGGCAGGTGGATGTGGATATCATCCTTCTCGTAGAAGTCCTCCTCCAGCTTGAACTTCTGGGCACGGCTGCGGATGTAGCTGAGGCCTGCCTGGGCAGATTCCTGCATCACATCCCCCAACTGCCCCGTGAGGATCAGCTTGCCCTTGCCCTTGAGTATGGTGACCTCCGTGGGCAGGATGTCTCCCCCCACTTCCGTCCAGGCCATGCCCGTAGCCAGGCCCACCTGGGGCTTCTTCTCAGCCTTGGTCTCCAGGAACTTGGCCCGTCCCAGGAAGTCCTTGAGGTTAGTCTTGGTGACCTTGATGGGAGCTTCCTCTCCCTCCACAATCTTGCGGGCGGCCTTGCGGCAAACCTGGCCTATGACCCGCTCAAGCTCACGGACACCGGCCTCACGGGTGTACTCCTGGATAATTTTCTGGAGCACCGTGGTACTGAGGGAAATATCCTTGCTCTTGAGGCCGTTCTGGGTGCGCTGACGTGCCACCAGATAGCGCTTGGCAATTTCCAGCTTCTCCAGCTCAGTGTAGCTGGAGAGGGTGATGACCTCCATGCGGTCACGCAGAGCCCTGGGGATATTGCTGAGATTGTTGGCCGTGATGATCCACATGACCTTGGACAGGTCAAAGGGCAGCTCGATATAGTGGTCACTGAAGGTGTTGTTCTGGGCAGGGTCCAGCACCTCCAGGAGAGCTGCCGCCGGGTCTCCCCGGTAGTCATTGCCCAGTTTATCCACCTCATCCAGCAGGAAGAGGGGATTTTTCGTGCCCGCATGCCTGAGGCTCTCAATGATGCGGCCGGGCATAGCCCCCACATAAGTGCGGCGATGACCCCGGATTTCCGCTTCGTCACGGATGCCCCCCAAAGAGGCCCGGACAAATTCGCGGCCCGTAGCCCGGGCCACAGAAGCTGCCAACGAGGTCTTGCCCACGCCGGGGGGGCCAACCAGACAGAGGATGGGCGCCCGCTTGTCCTCGGCCAGCTGCTGCACAGCCAGATAGTCAAGGATCCTGTCCTTGACCTTGGTGAGGCCGTAGTGGTCGTGGTCAAGGACCCGCTTGGCTTCATTTATATCCACCTGCATCTCGGATTCCTTGCACCAGGGCAGGTCAAGGAGCCAGTCCAGATAGGTCCTGATGACGCTGGTCTCGGAGTTCATGTTGCTCATGCCGTCCAGACGCTTGAGCTCCTTTTCCACGGTCTCCCTGACCTTGTCAGGGTATTCCCCCTCATCCAGGCGCTTCTTGTACTCCTCTATCTCGCTGGTACGGTCGTCCTTGTCCCCCAGCTCCTTGTGAATGGCCTTGATCTGCTCGCGCAGGTAGTAGTCCTTCTGGATTTTCTCCATCTGCTTGCGCACCTGGACGCCTATCTTCTGCTCCATCTTCATGAGCTCTATTTCATGTGCCAATACAGCGTAGAGCTTTTCCAGACGGGCCTTGATATCTATGCAGGACAGGAGTTCCTGCTTGGTCTCCACCTTGAGATTCAGATGGCTGGCAATGAGGTCAGCCAGCCTGCCTGCATCGTCAATGATGGCCACGGACACCAGCGTCTCGGCAGGAATCTTCTTGGAGAGCTTCACCCATTCTTCGAACTCATGGCTCACGCCACGGGAGAGAGCCTCCATCTCAAGGGAATTGGGCTGCTCGTCCTCATAAGCAGTCACTGCTGCTTCATCATAGTTCTCCAGTGCCTGGAAGCCCTCGATGACCCCGCGCACCAGCCCCTCCACCAGCACACGCATGGTGCCGCCAGGCATCTTGATGAGCTGGCGCACCTCGGCAATGGTGCCGGTCTCGTAAAGGTCCTTGCCCTCCGGGGCATCAACCTCTGCGTCCTGCTGGGTGACCAGGAGTATTCTCCTGTCCCCCACCATGGCCTGCTCCAGGGCCGCCATGGAGCGCTCCCGGGCCACATCCAGATGTATGATCATATACGGAAAGACCGTCATGCCCCGCAACGGGAGCACCGGCAGCGTTCTGGTCTCTGCCATTGTCATTCCTCCTAAAATCCAATGTATATTAAGATAAGGCGCTGCTCAGGCAGCGCCTTATCCATAAGTCTGCAACTCAGGCAGATTCTTCTTTTTTGTTCTGACCGGCTTTCGCAATGGTGAGAACCGGATCCTTGCGCGCCGTGATGGCCTCCTTGGTAACCTTGCAGGCAGAGACACCTTCCACGGAAGGAATCTCGTACATGACGTTGCGCATGACGCCCTCTAAGATAGAGCGCAGGCCGCGGGCCCCGGTCTTTCTCTTCAGGGCTTCCTTGGCTATCTGGCGCAGGGCTTCTTCCTCGAAAGAAAGCTTCACCCCGTCCATTTCCAGCAGGCGCTGGTACTGCTTCACCAGAGCATTCTTTGGCTTGGTGAGGATGCTCACCAGCGCGTCCTCATCCAGGGAATCCAGCGTCACCACGATGGGCAGACGGCCGATAAACTCCGGAATGAGGCCATTCTTCAGGAGATCCTCCGGCAGGACCTTGCTGAGGGTCTCGCCGATGTTCCTCTGCTTCTTGGACTTGATGGAAGCCCCGAAGCCCATCTGCTTCTGGCCCAAACGAGCCTCGATGACCTTCTCGATACCGTCAAAGGCACCGCCGCAGATGAAGAGGATGTTGGTGGTGTCAATCTGGATAAGCTCCTGATGAGGGTGCTTGCGCCCGCCCTGGGGCGGCACGGAAGCAGTGGTTCCCTCCAGGATCTTCAGCAGAGCCTGCTGCACGCCCTCACCTGATACATCACGAGTGATGGAAGGATTCTCGGACTTGCGGGCAATCTTATCGATTTCGTCGATGTAGATGATGCCCCGCTCTGCCTTTTCCACGTCGTAGTCAGCAGCCTGGATGAGCTTCAGGAGGATGTTCTCCACATCCTCGCCCACATAGCCTGCCTCCGTAAGAGCCGTGGCATCAGCAATGGCAAAGGGAACCTTGAGAATCCTGGCCAGAGTCTGTGCCAGCAAAGTCTTGCCGCTGCCCGTAGGCCCCAGCATGAGGATGTTGGACTTTTGCAGTTCCACATCATCGCTCTTGCCCTGACCGGAATTGACACGCTTGTAGTGATTGTACACAGCCACGGAGAGGGATTTCTTCGCCTCTTCCTGGCCGATGACATACTGATCCAGAATAGCACGGATGTCCTTCGGTTTCGGGACGTCCTTGAGCTCCACTTCTACATCTTCGCTGAATTCTTCCTCGATGATTTCGTTGCAAAGCTCGATGCATTCATCACAGATATAAACCCCGGGCCCAGCCACGAGTTTCCTGACCTGCTCCTGAGTCTTGCCACAGAAAGAACACTTCAGCTGACCCTTGTCATCCCCAAACTTCAGCATGACATCACCTCCTATTCTTTGGCGGTTTTCTTGGCAGTCGTCTTCTTGGGACGTGTGATGACCTCATCAATGAGGCCGTAAGCCTTGGCTTCTTCGGCGCTCATGAAGTTATCACGCTCAGTGTCCTGATTGATCTTGTCCCTGTCCTGACCGGTATGATTGGCCAGAATATCATTGCCCACTTCACGCAGGCGCAGGATTTCCTTGGCCTGGATCTGAATGTCCGTGGACTGGCCCTGAGCACCGCCCAAAGGCTGATGGATCATGATGCGGGCCAGAGGCAGGGCATAGCGCTTGCCCTTGGCACCGGCTGCCAGCAGCAGGGAACCCATGCTGGCTGCCTGCCCGATGCAGATAGTGGACACATCAGGCTTGATATACTGCATGGTGTCGTAGATGGCAAGACCTGCGGTCACCACGCCGCCCGGGCTGTTGATGTAGAGATGGATATCCTTGTCAGGATCCTCCGACTCCAGGAAAAGCAGCTGGGCTACTACTGAATTGGCAACGTTGTCGTCAATGGGGCCGCCCAAGAAGATGATGCGGTCTTTCAGAAGGCGGGAATAAATATCATAAGCCCGCTCCCCACGACTGGAACGCTCCACTACCATAGGTACATAGTTCATTTGTCTACCCCCATTAGGGAAACGAAAGAAGAAACCGAGGGATTAGGCAATGCTGTCGATGATGAACTGTGCAGTCTTCTTGCGGAGCACAGTAGCAGCCAGATCGCCCAGACGTCCCTGCTCCTTGATGATCTTCTGGATCTGCTTCGGAGTAGCACCATACTGCATGGCCATCATGGCAACTTCCTGGTCAAGATCCTTGCCCTCAACCTTGATGTCCTCAGCCTTTGCTACCTCTTCAAGCATGAGATCCGTACGTACATTCTTCTCCGCGGTCTCCCGATAATCCTCCCTGATCTTGGCAATATCTGTATTTGCGAACTGGAGATACTGCTCCATCTTCATGCCCTGCTGCTCGAGGCGCATGGACATCTCCTGGATCATGGCAGTCACGCGGTTGTCGATCATCACAGCGGGAATGTCCACAGTGATGTTCTCGCTGGCCTTCTCGATGGCAGCGGTGCGCTGATCGTTCTCAGCCTTGCGCTCAGCGTTCTCCTCCAGGTTCTTGCGGATATCAGCGCGGAGCTCCTCAAGAGTCTCGAACTTGCTGACCTTCTTGGCAAGCTCATCGTCCAGAGCAGGCAGCTCCTTGCGCTTGATGCTGTGCACCTTGCACTTGAAGACAGCAGCCTTGCCAGCCAGATCCTTGGCATGGTACTCCTCGGGGAAGGTCACGTTCACATCGCGCTCCTCCTCGACCTTGGCGCCGATGAGCTGATCCTCGAAGCCGGGGATGAAGCTGCCGGAACCAATCTGGAGAGGATAATCCTGGCCCTTGCCGCCCTCGAAAGCCACGCCGTCAACGGAGCCGTCGAAATCAAGGGTGATGAAATCGCCGTCCTGCACATCGCTGCCCTCGGGAGCATCCACCATGTTGCCCTGGCGCTCCTGCATGTTCTTCAGCTGCTTCTCAACGTCCTCGTCCTTGACCTCGTCCACAACCTTCTCGATGTGGAGGCCCTTGTACTCGCCGAGAGTCACTGCCGGACGCGGGGTGACAGTAGCCTTGAAGACCAGGTCCTTGCCCTCTTCCAGAGTCACGATCTCAACCTCGGGACGGGTCACAGGAACGATATCCTGCTCCTTGAAAGCCTCATCCAGGGACTGGGGGCCGAGGAAGCTGTCAAATGCTTCCTGGAGCACATACTCCTTGCCCAGGTGGTTCTCCACAATCCTCTTGGGAGCCTTGCCCTTGCGGAAACCAGGGATATTCACACGGCCCGCGAGGCGCTTGCAAGCGCGCTCCTCTGCCTTTGCTACCTCTGCTGCTTCAACTTCAATAGTAAGAGTGACCTGCTGGTTCTCTCCGTTTGCTGCCGTAACTTTCATTGTCTAAAATGACCTCCTGTTTTATCCATTTCAATTGGCTTATACATAGCCATACTTTAGAAATCATAACACAAAGCGCACAGAATTACAAGCAATTCTGTGCGCTTAAAGACTATAAAGTCAAAAAATCAATGTGTGAATCAGAGCAAATCCTTCATGCGCTCCAGAGGAGTGCTGAGGTCCATGTGGCCGGCAATGGTCTCCACGGGACTGCCCTCAATGAGAATCTGCACCTGCTTCACTTCCGGGAACTCCGTCAGGGTATTCACAATGGAGCCCACCAGCATCTCCTCGCCAGTGGAGCCGCCCACGAAGTGCTTCACCAGATCCTGGGAGAAGTCCACCCTGGCCACGCCCCCCTCCAGCTTCACGCCGCGGAGCTTGGCCTGCTTGGGGATGATGACGCTCTGGTTCTTTTCCTTGGTGCCCTGCATGAGAGACTTCACGGCCTCGGCATACTTGTCCTTGTCAGCACTCACCGTGAACTTGCGCTTCACAGCGATGAGCTTGGTGCCATCGGCATTGGGATAGTAGACCTTGGTGCTTATCTCCTGGGGCTTTTCCTCCTTCTTCTCCTGCTTCTCTGCCTTGGGTGCCTGCTTTTCCTGTACCGTGGTGATGGAGCCGGAAGAACCGGAGGAACTGCTGGTGCCCTGGCCCTCCTGACAGCCTGCTGTCACCAAAAGCGTCAGCACCATCAGGCAGGCAGCCAGCCATCTCTTGCTTGCAAAAATCTTCATCTATTTCCCCTCCCTGCTCTTACTCGCCGAAATAACGGCTGATGCCGCGCGCAATGGCCTTGGCCAGAGTGGTCTGATACTTGTCATCTCCCAGCAGGGCTTCTTCCCTGGGATTAGTGATGAAAGCCAGCTCCAGCAAGGTGGCGGGCATGGAAGAATGCTTGATGACGTAGAAGTTGGCCGTCCTGACACCACGGCCAGCCAGGCCGCCATCCTTCAGAAGCTCATTGTAAATGGAAGTTGCCAGCTGCTCTCCCCTGGCAGAACCGGGGAAATAATATGTTTCCATTCCCTTGGCCTCAGGATTGGAAAATGCATTGCAATGGATGGAGACAAAGATGTTGGCCCCGGGAGTGAACTCACCCACGTTGACCCGGGCCTGCAGCTCCTGCCTGTCGGTGGCATTGCGGCCATAGACATCAACATCGCGGTCACGGGTCATGACCACCCGCGCCCCGGAAGCCTCCAGCAGGGTCTTGACCTTCTTTGATACAGCCAGGGTCGCGGTCTTTTCCGCCAGACCCGTGGGACCCACAGCTCCAGAATCGCTGCCGCCATGACCGGGGTCAATGACGATAGTGCGTCCCTTGACGCCCTTGAAATTCTCATCGGTGCCGCCCTGGGGCTCTGCAAAGATGTCCACTACCAGCCGATATGGTTTCCCTGCCTTATGGTCGGCCTTTTCCACATGGACACTGTACATATCCTCAGTGACATTCTTGCCCAGTTCTATGACCACCTGGGTATGGCGCCTTTCCAATTCGCTGATGGTCAGGCGCTTGACCAGGGAATTATTGAGCTTGATATTCTTCTTCAGCTTCCCGGGCTTGGTGCTCTTCATATCCAGCACCAGCTGCTTATGAAGAAAGGTCTTGGGAATGACCTGGTAATCAAGGTTATCCTTGTCCATGCCAATCTCAATCCGGAAAGCCTTGGCTCCCTGGATCTCAGTCTCATAGCTCTTGAAATAATTCAGCTCATGTACGGGTGACTTCTCCGCTGCCTCTACGCTGCCCTGCCCCATGACCAGCATGGAAAGGCACATCACCAGAAGCGCTGCCGCCGAAACTGCACGGCAGAAAAACTTGCACATCAAAAGGACTCCTCCCTAGTAAACAACCAACGAACAAACTTCCGTATATTTTAGTCTCCCTTTCTGGGAAATTTCTGCAAAGCCAGCCTTATTCCTGCAATAACTGCAAAGCTTCTGCCTCAGCTTCTGCAGTTTTTTCTTCATCCCGGCTGATTTCTATTTTCAGGTAGTCACCTTCCTCAGCCTCCTCAGGCAGGAAAGACTTGGGAAAGTTTACCTTTTTTTCCTCCTCACCTAAGAGCAATACTGCCAGACTGCCCTCAAAGCGGTCAAGATATGCCGAAATCACTGGACATCCCCCTTTTCCACAGCTATCTCATAAGTCTTGCCGTCACTGGTCAAAGTGATGGTGCCGTTCTTGTCAGTCTCATAGACCTTCATCTTCAGGGCTTGATACTTCTTCAGGGTTTCTTTATGGGGGTGGCCGTAGTCATTGCCCGCGCCGCAGGAGATAAGCCCCACTTCCGGATTCACGGCCCTCAGCCACTCCTTGGAAGATGAGGTCTTGCTGCCGTGATGGCCAGCTTTCAGCACCTGGCTGTGAATATCTGCGCCCCCCAGAGCAGCCAGTATATCCTTTTCCTCAGGGCCTTCGCCGTCGCCGGTGAACATCATCTTGAAGTCACCGTAGATAAGCTGTCCCATGACCGATTCATTGTTCGGGTCATGCTTGTAGCCTGACTGGGTGCCCTTGGCTGCCAGCTCCTCCGAGGGAGCCAGCACCTTGAACATCACGCCGCCCCCCAGCTCCAGCACTTCACCGGCCTTGAGGCCATGGCGCTTGATGTCCTTGGCCTTCAGTTCCTTCATATAACGAAGGTAGATTTTGGAAGTGGACGGCATGCCGTTGTCATAGACCTCTCCCACTTCAAAATCTGAGAGAATCACATCCATGCCACCGATGTGGTCGGCATGGGGATGGGTGAGGATGACCTTGTCCAGCCGCTTCACTCCGGCTTCTTTGAGCTCTGCCTTGAGCTTTTCCCGCTCGTCAACATCGCTGGTGTCCACCAGTACTGTCTGCTCCCCGGTTTCAATGAGGATTGCATCCCCCTGGCCCACATCCAGCATCTTCACTGTCAGTTTCGCCTTTTCCTGTTGCACCTGTGCTGCACTGCTCTCTGCCGAAGAAGTGCCGCCCCCATTTCCTCCCGGGGCACAGCCCGTCAGCAGCGCCGACAGCATCAGGAGCACTCCCAAAAGCACTCCCACTTTTTCACGCATTGTCTTCGCCTCCCAGGATGTAATGCTTTATGCCATAGGCCACACCGTCTTCTGCCACCGTGGGCATGATGAAATCTGCCTTTTCCTTCAGCTCCGGCTGGCCGTTGCCCATGACCAGAGCCGTGCCCACCGTATCCATCATTTCCAGATCGTTGAGGCCATCCCCGAAAGCGTAGCTCTGCTCCTGGGGCAGCCCCAGCTTCTCCAGGGCGTGTTCAATGCCCGTGCCCTTGGTCACTTCTGTAGCATAAAGCTCCATGTTCTTCAGGTGGGCAGGGTCCATGAGCCCCGTAAGCCCCGGCCAGTTCAGCAGCTTCTCAAAGAGACCGTTGCCGCCGGGATTGTCACAGACAAATTCCATCTTGTAGACCTCAATGTCCCCCAGCTCAAATTCCTCCACGAAATTCTTCAGGGAAACATCTATGCCCACATAGAAGCGCCGCACCTGGTCAAACTCCGGCCGCAAGTAAATCTTCTCCCTGCCCTCCAGCACATACTGCACCTGATGCTCCTCACAGAGCCTGACGATTTCCTGCACCGTCTCTTTCGGCAAAGGCTGGTCATTCAAAACCTGCCCGTCCGCCAGCACAAAAGCTCCGTTCATGAGCACAAAGCCGTTGAACAGCCCCGGCTGCATGAGCTCTTCATCCAGGTAAGCCAGGGGCCTGCCGCTGGCAATGAAGGCATAATGCCCCGCCTGCCGAAGCTCCTTGATAGCCTCTTTCACCTTTGGCGTCAGCTTGGTGTGCCCCTTCCTTATATCAATCAGGGTGCCATCAATATCGAAAAAAACAGCTTTCTTCATGGAATCCCACCTTTTAAGACTTAACTACCCCCTATAGTACTAGATTTGTCATGGTTATTCAAGAAAAAAAGCACCCAGCCTGAAGGCCAGGTGCCCATACAAAACTACTCATTCAGTTTCTTGTCTGCATACTGCAGCAGGATATGACCGCTTTTCCTGTTGGTAGCCAGGGGGATATCATCACATTTCGGAGGATTTTTTTACTTGTTCTTCAAGGCAAACTGACTACCCGTCTGCAAGGATTTGCCCTGCTTTTTCCCAATCCAGCTTTTCTATTGCTGTCCGGATGCTCTGATAGCGTTTCTCCTCATCTTCCGGCAAGCGATATTCCTCCAGTGATTCCAGCACAAACATCGCATTGTCATAGTCAAAAGAGGCGACAAATTCCTTCAAGGTATCGTATGCTTCTCTCAGCGCCGCCTCATCAATGGGCACTTTTTCCTCGTCTCGCTGCTTCGGCGGGCAAAGAGGCGCGAGTTTTTCTGCGAAACTACGGTAAATGGACAATAACGCCGGCGTTTCCACCTTGATCTTCTCTATCTCGCCGGCATTGCCCGCATACTCAAGGCGTTTCGCCATTTCTGAAAGAAGCCTTGCGCCGATGATGCGCGCCGTGCTCTTGAGGGCATGGACCTTGGTCGTATAGTTTGGCCAGTCCTCACTCCGGAAATAGCCTTCGATATCCGCAATCCCGGACCAGGCCGCCTCGGCAAACACCTTCACTGTGTCCAGATAGGCAGCTTCCGAACCGCAATGCCCTATGCCCTCCTGCGTGTCGATTCCCTCCAGCTCCTGAAGCCAGGAGGGCAGAATATTTTCTTCAGCAGGTGCATCTTCCGTTCCCTCCTCCCGCACGCGCACTTTTTCCTGGGGCAGATATTGGATCAGCACGCTTTCCAATTTAGCGCTGTCTACGGGCTTGGTCAGATAGTCCTGGAACCCGGCAGCCAGGTATTCCTCCCTGGCACCCGAAATAGCGTTGGCCGTCAGGGAAATCACGGGAGTCCCGCTGTTCGGGTTATCCGGCATTGACTTCATATATTTCAGGGTTTCGATGCCATCCTTCCCCGGCATCATATGATCCAGGAAAATGAGGTCATACTTCTTTTCCCGGGACAGGGAGATTCCCTCGTCCCCATCGTTTGCCGTATCGATCTGAATCTGCGTCTGCTTCAGAAGCCCCTTGAACACTACCAGATTCAGCGGAGTATCGTCCACCACCAGGACACAGGCATCGGGGGCTATAAACTTTTCCTGGTATTTTTTATGCTCTGAAAGATGCACCTGACGGGCTTTCTGGTAGTCTCCCAAAGGTTCCCAGCTGACAACTTTCTGCCGCAGGGAAAAGTAAAATTCGGAGCCGCTGCCATAGACACTGTCTACCTGCAGCTCTGTGCCCATCATGCGAAGCAGTTTTCCTGTGATGGCCATGCCCAGGCCAGTGCCTTCGATCTTGCGGTTGCGCTTTTCCTCGATGCGTTCAAACTCGGAAAAAAGCTTTTTGAGATCCTCATGCTTGATGCCTATGCCCGTATCCTTCACAGAGACATGAAGCAGCACCTCATCCGGCGCCTCCTCGCTCCGGTCAAAACCAACGGAAAATGTCACACTTCCCTTTTCCGTATATTTCACCGCATTAGTCAGGATATTCGTAATAACCTGTTTGATGTGGATCTCATCCCCATAGAGCCTTCTAGGCAAATTGGGATCAAAATTCAGGACAAGGGAGAGATTCTTGCTTTCCGCCCGCACCTGAATCATCGTCACAAGGTCGTTGAGGCTGCCCAAAAGGTCGTATTCCACAGGAATGATCTCTATTTTACCTGCCTCGATTTTGGAAAAATCCAGAATATCATTGATGATTCCCAGCAATGTGTTGCCGGCGGCCTTCACATCTTCGGCATAGGCAAGGATGTTTCTGTCCTCGCATTCCCGCAGGATCATCTCATTCATGCCGAGCACCGCATTGATGGGTGTACGGATCTCGTGGGACATATTGGCAAGGAAATTGCTCTTGGCGCGGGAAGCTTCCTCGGCCATGGCCTTTGCCTTTTTGAGTTCCTCACTCTCGTAGATATCATCCCGGATCTGGACCAGATACATGGCCCCCACCGCGACCAGCAACATCAACAGGCCGAAGACCCAAACCACCAAAAGCGTAAGGCTTCCGATTCCCTCGGAGGCTTTTTCCTTCGGCACGAACCCCGCAATCAGATAGTTCGTTCCCGGGATTTCCGCCTCAAGCAGCAGCATATCTCCCCGGGTCGTATTGAAGGTGCGAGCCGCCGCCATGGAGGTTTCCATATCCCGATGCATGGAATGGAAGAACTCCCTGAGCTCTCCACTCTGCATGAAATCCATATCTTCCTCGTCAAGCTGTGCAAAGGGAATGATAATATCACCTTTACGCGTGACGACACACATCCTGCCGATATCATCATAGCAGCTGATAGAAAACCTCTCCCTGATGGTTTCGGGGGGATAGAGCCGATAGAGAACATATTTGATGTTCTTGCCATGGAACACCGGACAGGTGAACAGAATTCCCCGATCCTGCACAAAGGTGATTGCCCTTTCCCCTCGCACAGAGGTCTGTATGCCATCGTAGGTGTAAAGGGACAGACTGTCCCCAAAAATTGCCTGGCCGTCAATGGCCAGCAGCCCCTGCTTCAAGCCTGCCTCATTGAAGACCAAGGGCATGAGCCTCTCCATTTCTTCCGGATTAGCTTCAATCTTGGAAGCGATATAGTTGAGAATGTCCAGCTCCGCTCCCAGCTTTTCCGCAGCTTGTATTGCCAGTGTCTCTGCCTGCCGCTTCGTCTGATTCTCTGTATAATGAATCAAGAGCTCGCTCATCCGCTGCTGAAACAGCGCCCCCACAACCAGCAATATCGCAGCAAAAAAGAGGGTGGCCAGGAGATTGCTTCCCTTCCCTTTAAAAGAGAATCTGCTATTCATATATCTCTACTCCCTCAACAAACCAATCCATACCGGTAAACAGCTCATGGTCACTGATTCTTTCGCCCTCCCTGCAACGAATGTTTCCCTTGTTGTCGCGTATCAAGCCGGAAAACACATCCCAGTTCGTCATGATGCGCTTCTCTTCCCGCTTCATCAGCGCGCTGGTCCAGGGCTGCACCAGCGGAGACAGGGGATACAGCTTGACACCGCCTTCTGCTATATCCAGCCAGTAATTGCGGGACGTGTTCGTCCTCCCGCTCAGATAGTCCCCCAGCACTCTCCTGTATACCATAGTCCAGTCATACAGCGCCGCCGTCAGGAACCGCTCGGAGTACTGTTCATACACACTGTCATAGCCAGTGCTTAAAAGCCCCAGTTCCTCCGCTTCCCGCACAGCATGGGGCATATCCTCATGATAGGTGATGACATCTGCGCCCCTGCTGGCCAGAAGGGCGACACTTGCCCGCTCCTCTTCTTCATTATCCCAGCTATTGACGAAACGGACAATGAGCCGCGCCTTCGGGTTGGCAACGCGCATTCCCAAAGCGTAAGCATTGATGCTGCGATTGGCCTGAGCATTCGGCGTCGCAGTCACATAGCCCAGCACCCCTGTCCGGCTCTCGCTGCCTGCCACAATACCCGCCAGGTACCGCGCCTGATAGAGACGGGAAAAATAGGTAGTGCAGTTTTTCTCCTTGCCCTTGCCGGAAATGGAAAAAAAGGCAACATGCGGGTGCTGCTTGGCAATCCTGTCCACATACTGACCGTAGCCGAAGCTGGTCAGATAGATGGCATTGACGCCTTCGCTGATCAGTTCCTCGACAGCATGGTTCAGTGCCCTCTCATCCTCCGGCACATGCTCCCGCACCCGGAGGACGCACCCGTATACGTCACAGGCGCTCGACAGGCCATCGTAGTGGCTCTCATTCCAGCCCCGATCCGCTTTCGCTCCAATCAGGACTAGACCAACCACAGGCTGCTTTTCTGTTTCGGGAAGTTTGAAACTCCTTATCACGACCACAATCGCCAAAATGCAAAACAATACGAGCAGCAGCGGGAGTTTGCGTCTCAGCCATTCCTTACTCTTCAACCGTCACACCCTCCACACACCAATCAAATCCGTTGAGCATTTCGCTGTCCGACATAGATTCCCCTGCCTCCACGCGGACATTGCCCATGTTGTCTGTAATCGGTCCATAAAAAACATCGAATTTCCGGCTCCTCATCTTTATATTGGCCGCCAGCACTTCCTGCTTTGTTTCCGGCTTCACATTTCCGGTGAAATCCGAAAGGGAGACAATGCCGTCCTCCAGGTTCATCCACTCATGGCTTCCATGGAATTTTCCCTGCAGGCAGCTCAGGATTTCTTTGCGGTAGCATACATTCCATTTCCAGATGCAGGCAGTCAGATAGGTCTTGGGAAATTCATCGCTATTGTCCAGATTGTAGCCGATGGACCACACGCCCCGCTTCTCCGCCTCCCGATGGGGATGAATGGAGTCCGTATGCAGGGCCATGGTGTCTATGTCGGGATGGCTGTCCATCAGATTGTTGAATGCTTCTCCGGCCGCACTGTCCTCCGTCCAGGAATTACAGTAGCGTACATAGACCTGCGCGTCCGGGCGTATGCTTCGCACTCCTAGCGCAAAGGCATTGATGCCCCGGATTACCTCCGGGATGGGGAAGGCCGCCACATAGCCGATGGCTCCCGTCTCCGTCCGCATCCCTGCCACAATGCCCGAAAGATACCGTGCCTGATACATCCTGCCGAAGAAGGAAGACAGATTGCTGCTGTGTCCTGTGCCCGTAGCGTGAAGGAAATACACATCCGGGTACTTCTCCGCAGCCTTTTGCATGGATTCACCGAAGCCAAAGGATACCCCCACGATGATCTCGCAGCCCTTGTCCCTAATGAGGCTTTCGATATCCTTGTAACAGTCGGCGGACACATTCTCACGGCAGACGATTTCCAAATTCAGCTCGTCCTGCAGGGATTCCAGTGCCTCATAATGTGTTTGGCTAAAGCTGCGGTCTGAGCGTGAACCGTTCAGAAGCAGCCCCACTTTGGTTGTCTTATTGGCCAAATCCACGCTCTGCCAATCATCTCTGATCAGCAGGATTCCCGCGATGACCGCCATGAGAACCAGAATTGTCAAAATGAGGATTCTCCGCACAAAGCTCCTCCTTTCCCAAAATCGACAGATATCGCAGGAAAATTTCCGCCACCTGTCAGCTTCATTGCTACATGGTCCAGCACAAACAAAAATGTTCAAACCTTGGTTACTTATAATTTTAGCAAAAGAATCTCTTTTTGTGTACGATATTTTGCTCGCCCAAGAGGCAGGATTGTACCACCTCCATGCTATGTGATGTTTTCAAGCTTCAGCAGCCATTCCTTCCGCCAAAGCCCTCCCCCATAGCCTGTGAGGCTGCCATCCTTTCCTACCACCCGGTGGCAGGGAACGATGATGTCTACAGGGTTATGTCCTACAGCCCCGCCCACTGCCTGGGCAGACATTTTTCCCAGCTGCCGTCCCCTGGCAATCATGTCGGCTATCTCCCCGTATGAAATTGTCTGACCATAGGGAATAGTGAGCAGTATTTCCCACACTGCCCGCCGAAAATCTGACCCTTGCAATGAAAGCTGCGGCGTAAAATCCGGCACTTTACCGGAAAAATATAAGTCAAGCCAGCGGCAGGCATCCGCAAAAACAGGCAGAGCCTGCGTCACCTGCAATGCCGGGGGCTCATCCACAAAGGACAGCCCGGTGAGAGCTTCCCCATCGCTGGTCATAAGCAGGGAGCCTAGGGGAGATTCATAACAACCAGCATAATACTTCAAGATAGACCACTCCTTATTCCTTCAGCTTCAGTCCGTCATGCAGGAAACGGCGGCAGGTATGCACATAATCTTTCATTTAGTTTCCATAGTCAACCATCATATTTCCATTTACATCTGATATACTTCATCTTGTTTACAGGACTTGAAATAACAAGACTGGAGGGAACAAGATGAAGAAGATCAAACAGCTCGGCCAAACCATATCCAATAATGGTGGACGCCGCCAGCATGTTCTTCGTCAAGAACCCCAAGCGCTTCCAGATCGTGGTCACCAGCAATCTCTTTGGCGATATCCTCACTGACCTGGGCGCCGCCATTGCCGGCGGCATGGGGCTGGCAGCAGGCGCCAATCTCAACCCTGAGCGCAAATACCCCAGCATGTTCGAGCCCATCCACGGCAGCGCCCCAGATATCGCTGGCCAAGGTCTGGCGAACCCCCTGGCTGCCATCTGGAGCGTCGGCCAGCGAACCCCTGTCCAACATGGCCCACGAACAGCAGCAGGCCCTGCGGCAGTTCAAGTTCTAAAAACACCGCCTCCATTGAAATTCAGATTGCAAAAGTGCCCAACCGCAAAACAAGATTGCGGTTGGGCGCTTTGCTTAGGAACTGGAACGAAATAAATTATGCAGATTGCGTAGGATAAATTTTTGCTGTCAAGGCGGAGGAGCGAGGCGTAGTGGGCTACGCCGAACGACGACAACGCAGACAGCAGAAATTTAGACAAGCAAGATGTTTGATTTATTTCGTGATAGTTCCTTACTTTATGAAACTGTCTATAGCCTTGCTGAGTTCTTCCAGGGCCTCACGGTCCTCATGCTGCACCGCATCCACGATGCAGTGCTCCATGTGGTCCTTGATGATGACCCGGCTGACTCCCTTGAGAGCGCTGTCCACCGCTGCCAGCTGGGTGAGCACTTCCGTGCAGTCCCTGCCGTCCTCCACCATCTTCTTGACGGATTGGAGATGGCCGATGATGCGGGCCAGGCGGTTCACCACGCTTTTGGTATGCGTATGGCTATGGGTATGTGGGTGGCGGTGGACGATCTTGCCATCCACCAGCACATGGTCATGGTCAAGTTCCACCATCAGGTCCTTGTCCACGGCCAGACGCTTCGCATCACTCAACGGACAACACCACCGTCTCGCCGTTGATGTTCCACTCCTTGGCATGGGCCACGTCACTGCCGTAGACCACCTCATCTGCCAGGGTCACGGAACGCAGCATCTCCTCGTTCTCCGCCTTCTTCACGATGGCCAGGAGCTTGTCATTGCCGGAGAGCCCAACCTTGATGTGGTCGGTGACTTCGTAGCCGTTCTCCTTGCGCATGGTCTGCACCTTGCTGATGATCTCCCGCAGGAAGCCTTCCTCAAGAAGTTCTTCGCTGAGGGTGGTTTCCAGGGCAATAGCCACCTCGCCGTAGCTCTGGCAGTTGTAGCCCTCGGCCTGGCTCATGGAAATCTCCACGTCCTCAGAGGTGAGGCTGTACTCCGTGCCATCGGCCAGGGTGACCTTGAGGCTGCCAGTGCTGTCCAGGGACTCCTTGGCCTGACGGCCATTCATGGCCCCAAGAGCATTCTTCACTGCCCCCATGTTCTTGCCCACCTTGGGGCCGAGAGCGCGGAAGTTGGGCTTGAAGGTGTAGACGGTGAAGTCCTCCATGTCTTCCTTGAAGACAACTTCCTTCACATTCAGCTCGTCCTCCACGATTTCCTTGAAGAAATCATCCAGAGTGCCGGCAGCCTTCACGAACATGTGGCCGATGGGCTGGCGGTTCTTGATGTTGGCCTCGTTGCGGGCAGCGCGACCCAGCACCACGATGGAGAGCACCAGTTCCATGTTCTGCTCCAGCTCGGTATCGATGAGGGCCTCGTCTGCCACGGGGAAGTCTGCCAGATGCACGGACACGGGAGCAGCCTTGTCAATGCTGCAGACCAGATTCCTGTAGATGCTTTCAGTCATGAAAGGAATCATGGGAGCAGCAGCCTTGGCAGTAGTCACCAGAGCCGTGTAGAGAGTCATGTAGGCATTGATCTTGTCCTGCTCCATGCCCTTGGCCCAGAAACGGCTGCGGCTGCGGCGCACGTACCAGTTGGAAAGCTCGTCCACAAAGGACTGGAGTGCCTTGGCAGCCTCGGTCACGCGGTAGTTAGAGAGGCAGCTGTCCACTTCCTTCACCATGGTGTTCAGGCGGGACAGGCACCACTTGTCCATGACGCTGAGCTTATCGTACTCCAGGCTGTACTTGGTAGCATCGAATTCGTCGATGTTGGCATAGAGCACGAAGAAGGCGTAGGTGTTCCACAGGGTACCCATGAACTTGCGCTGGCCTTCCTGCACAGCCCCATCATGGAAGCGGTTGGGCAGCCAGGGAGCGCTGTTCTCATAGAAGTACCAGCGGATGGCATCGGCGCCATGCTTGCGGAGGGCATCCATGGGGTCAACGGCATTGCCCTTGGACTTGGACATCTTCTGGCCGTTCTCATCCTGCACATGGCCCAGCACAATGACGTTCTTGTAAGGTGCCTGGTCAAAGAGCAAAGTGGAAATGGCAATCAGGGAGTAGAACCAGCCACGGGTCTGGTCCACTGCCTCGGAGATGAAGTCAGCCGGGAAGCGCTTCTCGAAGATATCCTTGTTCTCGAACGGATAATGCCACTGGGCAAAGGGCATGGCGCCGGAGTCGAACCAGCAGTCGATGACCTCCTGCACGCGGTGCATTTCCTTGCCGCACTCAGGGCACTTGATGGTCACTGCATCGATGTAGGGGCGGTGCAGCTCGATTTCCTCCGGGCAGTTGTCGGACATTTCCTTCAGCTCGGCAATGGAGCCAATGGCATGCTGATGACCGCACTCACACTCCCACACCGGCAGCGGCGTGCCCCAGTAACGGTTGCGGGACAGGCCCCAATCCTGCACGTGCTCCAGCCAGTCGCCGAAGCGGCCCTCGCCGATGGATTTCGGAATCCAGTTGACGGTGTTATTGTTGGCAATGAGCTTGTCCTTCACATCCGTCATCTTGATAAACCAAGTTTCCCTAGCGTAATAGATGAGCGGAGTATCGCAGCGCCAGCAATGGGGATAGCTGTGCTCGAACTTGGGCGCCTTGAAGAGCTTGCCGCTCTTCTTCAGGTCATCGATGATCAGGGGATCGGCATCCTTCACGAAGACGCCGGGCCAGTCGGTCTCTTCCGTCATCTCGCCCTTGTTGTTGACGAACTGCACGAAGGGCATATCGTACTTGCGGCAGACACGGTTATCGTCCTCACCGAAAGCCGGAGCGATATGGACAATGCCGGTACCGTCGGAGGTGGTGACATAGTCATCGCAGACCACGTAGAAAGCCTTTTTCTTCAGCTTGCCCTCTGCATAGGGGTAAAGGGGCTCGTACTCACGATGCTCAAGGTCTTTGCCCTTGTAACGCTCCAGCACCTCACGCTCGCCTTCCACGCCCTCAAAGACGGTATCCACCAGAGCCTCAGCCAGGTAATAGACAACACCTGCCACCTTGACCTTCACATAGTCAACCTCAGGATTCACGCAGAGACCCAGGTTGGAAGGCAGGGTCCAGGGAGTGGTGGTCCAGGCCAGGAAGTAAGCATCCTCGTCCTTGACCTTGAACTTCACCATGGCAGAACGCTCTTTCACGTCCTTGTAGCCCTGTGCCACCTCATGGGAGGAAAGAGGGGTGCCGCAGCGGGGGCAGTAAGGCACAACCTTGTGGCCCTTGTAGAGGAGGCCCTTCTTCCAGATCTCCTTCAGTGCCCACCACTCGGACTCGATGAAGTCATTCTCATAGGTGATGTAGGGGTGGTCCATGTCAGCCCAGAAGCCGACCACGTCAGAGAACTCCTCCCACATGCCCTTGTACTTCCAGACGGACTCCCGGCACTTCTTGATGAAAGGCTCGATGCCGTATTCCTCAATCTGCTCCTTGCCGTTGATGCCCACCAGCTTCTCAACTTCCAGCTCCACCGGCAGGCCGTGGGTATCCCAGCCAGCCTTGCGCAGGACTTTCTTGCCCTTCATGGACTGGTAGCGGGGCAGCATATCCTTGATGACACGGGTCAGCACATGGCCGATATGGGGTTTGCCGTTAGCCGTCGGCGGACCATCGTAGAAAGTGAAGGTATCGCAGCCCTCACGCTGATCAATAGCCTTCTGGGCAATGCCCTCTTTTTTCCAGAATTCCTCTACTTCCTTCTCACGGGTGACGAAATCAAGGTTGGTGTCTACTTTGCTATACAACTCTATTCCCCCTAAAAAATATAAAAGCCTGCATCCCAAACAGGATGCAGGCCTTGCCTACACTTATACCACCTATTTGCCACGTACCATCATACGCTGCTTCGTAACGGGAAGAACCGGCGGGGCTTACGTGTCCCAAGGGACTCTCAGCCTGCTGCTCCGAAGTGATGTTCAGCCCGCCCTACTAGCCCCCGGCTCTCACCAGCCCCGGTTCGCTTTGACGTTCCTGCGTGCCTACTGTCTCCATCAACGCATTTACATATTAACACAAAAAATATTCTACCATAAGATAAAGTATTTTTCAATCAAATGCAGACAAATTTTAGGAAACACTGATTAAATGAAGTCATACAGATTGGCGCAGATTGTTTGTCCTTCCCAAGGCGACAAACCGGAGGCATAGCGGGCTATGTCGAGGATTTGTCAACGCAGGGAGGGCAGACAAGATACGTCAAGATGGGTGACTGAATTAATCAGTGTTTCCTTTACATAAGAAAAACCCGGAAGGCAACCGCCCTCCGGGATAAAAATCAAAATGGAGCTGATGACCAGGATTGAACTGGTGACCTTATCCTTACCAAGGATACGCTCTGCCGACTGAGCTACATCAGCATTCCAGCACTACCGCTTTTCTGCGACAGCCAGAATAAAAAATGGAGCTGATGACCAGGATTGAACTGGTGACCTTATCCTTACCAAGGATACGCTCTGCCGACTGAGCTACATCAGCACTCCAACACTACCGCTTTCCTGCGACAGCTCCTATAGTATATCATTGAGGCAAGAGCATGTCAACACATTTTTCCAGCATCTGAAAAAATTTATCCAACATCTGGAAAAATGCAGTGTCTTAAAGCTCCCTCTTATCTATCTTGCCAAGCCCGCGGGGCTGTATTATAATGACCCCGACCAGGCAAAAACTGTTCCTGCCTCCCACTTGTCTTATGTATAGTATATTCATCATTCTTCCCTGCTGACTCATAAGCAAAGAAAGGAGCACGTGATGGAAATATCTAAAAGCCAAGAACCAAAGATCTCTGCACTGGCCTGCCCCAAGTGCGGAGCACCTATGTACCCGGACATGAAGAAAGGCGGCTTCAGCTGCCTCTATTGCGACACCTTTCGTCCCTTTGCCATTACAGATGAGGATTTTGCCCCAGCGGTGAAATTTCGCCACCAGCCAGTGAAGATTGTGGACGGTCTGCTGAAGCTGGGACACGTAGCCATAGAGGTCAAGGAGGCACTGGCCCCACCGCCCCGGGAAGAACGCCTGAAAAGACTCCTTCCCCTTGACCGGAAGTTGTTGGAAAGAGACGCAGAAGCTTTTTACGCCCTCCGGAATGAAAGCTTTTGCGAACTGAACTGCCCTTTCTGTGGGAATCATCTGACCTCCCTCTTGACAGAGAACCTCTTCACCTGCCCCTATTGCGGCCAGAAATTCGGCCACCAGGAACAGATTGCCACTGGCAAATACGACGAACGCCTGGTGGTGGGACGAAAGTACAATCTCTACAGCAAATGCCTGCCCTTCAAGCTTTCCAAGCCTGCAGCGCAGATCAGTGCCAAAGAGATAGTAAAAGGCCTTATCCAGGACACCAGCCATGTAAATGACAGGCTGACATCTGCCTATGTCCCGGTACAGCTGGCTGACCTTCGCTGGAAGATGAAAGTGTCCTGTGAACGGGGTGGCTTTTGGTACTACCAGGAATGTCTGGACTGGGCCTGGCCGCGCTCCATCATCTACGACATCTTCCTCATGGACGAACTTTCCCCCTGGGACTACGGTGAGATCACCTCATTGAAGCCAGCCTATCTGGAGGGAAAGGTTCAGCTCCTGGCTTCGGAAAACCTTGGGGACTGGCAGGCCAGAATACCCGACTGGATACTGCAAAGGACTGCTCCCCAAAGACTCCGCAGGGCATTCGGCCTGGAAGAAATACAGCTGCGCTGGGTCTCCAGAGATATCAGACAGCACAACTACGGCCTGGTGCTGCTCCCCATATAT
The DNA here is from genome assembly GCF_000702545.1 of Selenomonas sp. AB3002. Classification (NCBI taxonomy): domain Bacteria; kingdom Bacillati; phylum Bacillota; class Negativicutes; order Selenomonadales; family Selenomonadaceae; genus Selenomonas; species Selenomonas sp. AB3002. The sequence continues at coordinate 1,251,147 of NZ_JNIO01000008.1, forward strand.
GCATTGGAAACCACCTTGGCAAACGGCGGTTTCCTAAGGCTTATGATGAACGGCCAGACAGGGAAAGCTGCTCTGCAAATTACCACCGCAAAAGAAGAATTCACCCGCATCATAGAGCCATCTGCGAAACCATCTTTGTCCCCGGAATCCACCATGCTCTCCCCGCCCATCCCCATTCGCTACGTAAAATCCCCCTTCCTGCACGAACGGCTGACCTTATCAGAAGCATTGATGCCACGCTAGAAAATCAAAGTCCCCCGGAAGCTCCCTTGTCTTCCCAATTACAAACCATCACCAAAAAATCATCACGCCAAAAAGGAGACCGCATGAGCAGTGCAGCCTCCTTTTGCTGTGCCTTGTATCAGCACAAATCTCTTTTACCTTGCCAGTATTTTGTCTGCAGCTTCGCTAAGCCAGTTTTCCTGCACATTCTCAATCTGCCCTGCATCGCACTGGGCGGCCAGTTCCGGCATGATGGGAATGCGTCCCAAAATGTCCAGGCCATACTGGGCAGCGATTTCTTCCAGATGGCTGTGGCCGAAGATCTCATGCTCCTTGCCGCAGTCCGGGCACTTGAAATAGCTCATGTTCTCCACCAGGCCCAGGATAGGCACTTCCATCATCTCTGCCATCTTCACAGCCTTGGCCACGATCATGGAAACCAGCTCCTGCGGGCTGGTAACGATGACAATGCCATCCACCTTGATGGACTGGAACACCGTCAGGGTCACATCGCCGGTGCCGGGCGGCATATCCAGGAAAAGGTAATCTGTGTCTTCCCAGATGATATCCGTCCAGAACTGTTTCACTACCCCGGAAAGGATAGGCCCGCGCCAGACCACGGGATCAGTCTGTTGCTCCAGCAGGAGGTTCATGCTCATGACATCGATGCCCCCGGCCGACTTCACGGGATAAGCCCCAGCCTGGGAGCCCAGCACCTCTCCCGTGACCCCGAACATCTTGGGTATGGAAGGCCCGGTGATATCCGCATCCAGTATCCCTGTATGCTTCCCCTTCCGGCGCATGGCCACTGCCAAAAGCCCCGTTACCAAGGACTTGCCCACGCCGCCCTTGCCGCTGACCACGGCAATGGCGTGCTTGATATTGCTCAGCTCATTCGGCTTCTCGTGCAGATCCTGCACCTTGCGGCTGTCCTCCCCACAGGTAGACCCGCAGGAAGAGCAATCGTGATTGCATGTTTCAGACATATTACTTCTCCTATTACTACACAATTATGAAAAATTCACCTGCTATGCATTATAAGGCAATTGTTCAAATTTTGCCATAGGCAAAATCTTCCCATTGGCCTTTTCCACAGAACATCACCCCCAGCATGGTGATATCATCGTACTGTTCAGCTCCGTCTGCAAATGCATCTATGTCGCCCCTGACTTCCGTCAAGATTTCTTTCACTGAAGCCTCGCCGCTCATGTTGTCCAAAACCTTCTGCAGACGTTCTTCCGTATAGAACTTTTTCTCTTTGTTCATAGCCTCTGTCACGCCATCCGTGTAAAGGAAAAGCATATCCCCGGGAGAAAGCTGCAAACGATGGGTCTCATAGCTCAAATTTTCTATCATGCCCAGCATCTTATCTTTTTTCTTATGCCGCACATAGCTGAATTTGCCTGCCTGTCTGGCCAGAGGCGCATTGTGCCCTCCGTTCACGTAGATAACTTCTCCTGTGTCCAGATCCAGCTGAGCCAGGAATACCGTGACGAACAACATTTCTCCATTGTCCTGGCAAAGCTCCTGATTGGCCAGGGTCATGACAGCGCCGAAATCATCAGGGGCAGTTGCCATAAGCATAAGATTCTTCAAGGTCGTTTTAGCCCTCATCATAAAGAGCGCCGCAGGCACCCCCTTGCCTGACACATCGGCAATGGTCACCACCAGATGTTTCTCATCCAGCATATAAAAATCATAAAAATCTCCGCCCACTGCCTTGGCAGCAGACATAGTGGCAAAAAGCTGGATGCTTTTCTTGTCCTCCAGGAAATCCCGGGGCAATGCCCCCATCTGGATATTCCTGGCAACGGAAAGTTCCGTAGCAATGCGCTCTTTTTCTGCCGTGACTTCCGTAAGGTTTTTCATATAAGTCTGAAGCTCGTCTGTCATGGCATTGAAGCAGATTGCCAGATGCTCCAGCTCATCCCCCGTGTGGACTTCAACCTTCTTGCCGAGATTCCCGCTGCTGATCTCCCGCACACCATCAGCCAATTCACTGATAGGTGCCACAAACCGCCTGGAAAGCTTCCTGCCGCTATAGACCACTGCAGCCAGCAATGCTATGATGGCAACCACCATCAGGAGCATGGTGGACAACATCTGCCCTTTCAGATAAGAAGTCTTTTCTTCCGTAATCTTGCTGATATCAGCCTTATTCTGCACAGCAGGGGCAATGACATCATCAGCAGCGAAGGCCGCCGCTAAGCTCCAGCCACTGCTCTCGATGGGAGCAAAGGCGATGTAATAGTCTTTGCCGTCCACCTTGGTTTGCCGCACACCGCAGTCCCCCGCCACCATTTCCCTGACAGTCAGGGCCAGGGTTGGATTGTCAGACTCCCTCAGGTCGTTCTTGATATTTACCGCAAGCTCCCTCCCAGTGCCTGCCTCACCGGGGTCTTCCTGAGAGGACAAAATGACATACCCTCGCTTGTCCGTCACGAAACAAAAACCTCCTTCATGCAGGTTTATTTCTTTCAGGACATTCTGCAGATCACTGAGGGTGATTTGCATGCAGGCCACACCAAGCAGTTCGTTATTCCCATCGTAGTAAGGTACGGAACAAAACATTCCCAATCTCTTATTGAACATAAACCTTCTGACAGGGGTAAAAACAAATCCCTTCTGACTAGCAGCACTCTTGTACCAGTCACTGGCCAAAGCATCATATTGTGGCTGCGGAATATCTGACTTATCCGCTGCCAGCACTCTTTTGGCATCTACGGACAGGGCGAAGTTCTCCCTGGAAGCAATGAACACCGACTGTGCCATGACATTGTTTTCCAACATTCCCGTCAGCCAGTCACCGATATTGGCCATCAAGGAAATATGCCCAGCCAAAGGCTCCAGAGAAACCTCAGGCCCATACTGAAGGTAAAGATCCAGCGCACGGTAGTTGTCAGGAGCAGGTGTATGCACTTCCACTGGCATGAACCTTTGCGGGTATCTTTCTATCTTCTCAGCTTGCCGGGCCACAACTTGCACATCACAGGCAATATCCATCAGGCTGCGATTGATGATAGAGGCATTGTCCTGAGCTATATGCAGCAGTTCTTCCTGCCGTTGTTCTATCAGAAGGCTCGAGCTATTTTCATACGAATTTTCGCCCAGACTTTCCCCCATATTCTGTGACTCTCTAAGGGAAACATTCATGCCATAAAGGGCAATCCCCCCCAGAATAAGCACCGCTGCCAAATTGCTCCCCAATACTATGCGTACCAGCTTATCCAGGATCTTTCCCTGCTTATCCCCCATAAACCACTGCAATAATTTATTAAAAAAATGTCCCATGCTCGCAACTCCTTCACAGTGGCCGCACCTTCAGCAGATGATTTTCGAGAGCCTGAACCAGAAGGTCGACTAGCCTGCCAGAGGTCATTTTCCTAAAACATATATATCCAATATATGCTACCTATCCTATTTATATGTGTTATGTATTCTACATTATCGCCTGATTTCCTCCCCCAGATAGCCAAAGCCGATATTTCTCCAGAGCCTGTCGAGCATGAAAATATTTTTAGGAAACTCCCTCATCTGCACATGCTCCATATCCCTGGCAGTTGACATAAACGAACAAACAGTGCTACGATTCCATCGTCGATGTGGCAAGCAGTTTGCTGCATCATATATTCTGGTACTTATTTTTGAGGAGGTCCTCATGGAAAAGATCGAAATTCCCTCAACATGGCGATATTAAAACAAAAGCTACAGGCTATACCCACTGAAAAGGATAGCTCGACTTCTCTTAAAAATTGGTTGGATTGTGGGGCAACTCAAAACCGCCCCTGCGGCTATACTATGTTATAGCCGTTTTTCTCCAAGGCCATCAATGCCATCTCAAAATTATCTTCCTTGACCAGAATATAATCAGTGTTGTAGGTAGATACCGCAAATATGCCTATCTTGTTTTCAGCCAGTATGGCTGATATTTTCGACAAAATGCCTATCAGAGAAAAATCAAGAGTACCCTATATGCGAAAGGCTCGCCAGCCATCGTCACGCTCCAGCGTTTCAACCGGTGTATCTTCTGTTTTGCAGACAAGAGATATCTCCTCATCTGTCCTGCCAATAAAATAGAATTCTTGATGCAGGTCAATATCTGCTACCGATTTAAGCTTACAGACCGTGAACTGACCGTCTATTCTTTTCAATTCCATCCTTCTCATGCCATCAACCTCGCTCTATATCAAAGCTTATGCCCCAATGGCTCCATCTTCTCAAATGTGTAGATTTCCCTCATGCCAATCTCATCTCGCAGGATAGCTCTGGCATCCTCCAGATGGTCAGCCAGATACTTCGTCGAATGAGCATCGGAGCCAATGGTGATGATTCTCCCTCCCAAGTCCTTGTATAGCCGCAGGATATCTCTGGCAGGCATGGTGTCATCAAGTCCATAATGCCAGGAGGAAGTATTGAGCTCAATACCCTTGCCGTCAGCTATGGCCAGCTTCAGGATTTCCGCCACCATGTCTCTGACAGCTTTGAAGGGATATTTCCCCTGCTTGTCATAGCGGCTGATGAGGTTCAGATGGGCCAGCACCGAGTAATGCCTGAAGTTTTTCATCACCTCGTACAATTCCTGATAGTAACGCTCGTTATACTCCTGCTGGCTACGGCCCTGCTGGAATTCCTGATTCCAGAATTCCTTGTTGTCCACCTGATGGATGGACAGCAATACAAAGTCCAGCTTGTCTGCATACTTCTCAAACAAAGCCTCATACTTGGGGATAGTGCCAACCTGCACACCAAATTCCAAGCCACAATGCAAAGCTATGTCCTTGGAAAAATCTGCCTTGACCTGGCTGAATTTCTCAAAGTACCTTGGATAATCCACATTGGCCATAGGCTCCAGTTCATCTGCCGGTGTGCCTATGCCATCGCCGCCGCGATACTCGATATTTCCCTCATCCCAGTCTTTCTTGATGCCATAGTCCACATGGTCTGTGAAACACATTTCCTCAAGCCCCAGGGAAACAGCCTTTTTCGCCTGCTCCTCCATAGGCTCACGAGAATCATCACTAAACTCCGTATGCACATGATTATCTGCCAACATGATAACATCCTCCCTCACAAAACTTTCTTGTATACATAAGCTGCAATAAGGGCCTGCAATGCCACCAAAAACGCCAGCAAGCCAAAGGCTGCATAGAGGCTGGTCTGGTGAGCCAGGAAGCCCAGAAATGCCAGCAGGCTTCCTCCCAGCACCACAAGCTTCTGCCCCAGCTTCTGCACCGCAGCATCCCCCAGGAGCCGCATGGAATCCACTCCTGTCCTTCCCACATTTTCAAATAAAACGGGGAACACATTGTTTATTGACGAGAACAATAGTTCTAAAATATAATAATATAGAAAAAAACGTTACGTGAGCATGATATGATATGAAAATGGAAAAGACCTGCTTTATTGCCATTGACCTGAAATCCTTCTACGCCTCAGTGGAGTGCGTGGAACGGGGACTTGACCCTCTGACCACCAATCTGGTAGTTGCTGATGAGAGTCGTACAGAAAAGACTATCTGCCTTGCCGCAACCCCCGCCATCAAATCTTATGGCATACCGGGGAGGGCACGGCTTTTTGAAGTGGTGCAGAAAATTCGCGAGGCCAACGGCGCCCGCCGTTTTTATGCTCCCGGCCATAAACTCGAAGGGCAGTCCTGCGATGCTGTGGAACTATCGAAGAATCCCAGCCTTGCCATCGACTATCTCGTGGCCCCTCCCCGCATGGCTCTCTACATGGATTACAGTTCCCGGGTGTATGGGATTTACCTGCGGTACATTGCCCCCAGGGACATACACACTTATTCCATTGATGAGGTCTTCATCAATGCCGCCCCCTATCTTGCTGCCTACAAGCTGACTACCCGTGAACTGGCTATGAAAATGATAGGGGAAGTACTTGCAGAGACCGGCATTACCGCCACCGCCGGCATTGGCACCAATCTTTACCTAGCCAAAATCGCCATGGACATCACAGCCAAGCACATGCCCCCAGACAAGCACGGGGTGCGGATAGCAGAGCTTGACGAAAGGACCTACAGGCAAAAGCTGTGGGCCCACACCCCCATCACGGACTTCTGGCGGGTGGGCAAAGGGTATGCCAACAAGCTCGCCAGCATGGGGCTGTATTCCATGGGAGATGTGGCCCGCAAGTCATTGGACAGCCAAGGAGAAAGGGACTTGTACAGGGTATTTGGCATCAATGCAGAACTCCTGATCGACCATGCCTGGGGATATGAGCCCTGCACCATTGAGGCCATCAAATCCTACCGTCCATCTGCCACCAGCCTCAGCAGCGGGCAGGTGCTGCACTGCCCTTACACCCATGAACAGGCACGCCTCATCGTCTGGGAAATGGCTGACCAGCTTATCCTCGACCTGGTGGCCAAGAAACTCATGACCAATCAGATAGTCCTCGATATAGGCTATGACATCGAAAACATCGCCCAAGGGTACAGCGGACCCGTCCATACTGACCACTATGGACGAAAGGTGCCCAAGCCAGCCCACGGCACCATGAGCCTCAAAAAGCACAGTTCCTCCACCAGGGAACTGCTGCGGGAAACCCTGGCCCTCTACGACCGTATCATCAGCCCGCCCCTCCTGGTCCGCCGCATTACCGTCACCATGGGAAGGCTGATAAATGAAGACAGCGCAGCCAGACAAAAAGAAGCCACGGTAGAATTTGATCTTTTCAGTGATATGGAGGGCACAGCCAAAAAGGAAGAAGCTGCCCGACTGGCAGAGGAAAAAGAAAAATCCCTGCAGCACACCATGATAGCCATCAAGAACAAGTTCGGCAAAAACGCTATCCTGAAGGCGGCCAATCTCAAAGAAGAAGCCCGCACCATTGCCCGCAACAGCGAAATCGGAGGACACAGGGCATGATGAAGATAGAGAGAAAAATAGAGCAATACGCCGACCTCATAGACCTCCCACGACCGGAGCCAAGATGCTGCCCCCGCATGCCCCTAGAAAAAAGAGCTGCCCAGTTCGCCCCCTTCGCAGCCCTGACCGGCTACGAGGAAGTGGTAGAACGAACCGCCAGGCAGCATGAGGACAGTATTGAGGGAGGCTAAAGCAGTCTATTGCTCGCTGCATGGCAACGCTTTAGCAGCACAGTCCCTGGGTATTCATGCTATCACCTTTTCAGCAATTGAATTTCATACTCCCCCCTCCTCCATAATCCCCAGCGTCCTTTTCCAGTAGCTGGAATAGATGGCTCCCAAGGGATTATATGCCAGCAGTCTGTCCTTGACCACCAGAGTGGTGACAGGCCCGGGGCAGCTGGCGTTGAAGATGGCATCGTGGCCTACGCAGAGGCCACAGGAGATGAAAAGCTCCGTGCCTTTTTCCGTCAGGATTCTGGCCTGGAATTTAGGATTGCACATGGCCTCGTGCGTAAGCTCTGGCTTGACCTGTTTCAGGTCAAGCTCTTTTTTGTATAAAGAAAAGTGCCCGACAATTTGCCGAGCACCTTAAATCTGTATTGCTGATAATCAGTGGCAACCATGTCCATGACCGTGACCGCCACAACCATGGCCATGACCATGACCGCCGCAGCTATGGCCTTCGCCGTGGCCGTGATGGTCGCAGTGAACAGCGGGGTCATAAGCCAGTTTGCCTGCCAGAAAAGCATTTACTGCTTCATCGGCACTGCCCTGAACACCACCATACAAGGTAATGCCAGCCTGGGCCAGAGCATTCTGGGCACCACCGCCAATGCCACCGCAAATCAAGGTGCTGATGTCCTCTTCCTGCAAGAGGGTCGCCAAAGCACCATGGCCAACACCATTGCTGGAGAGAATATGGGATTCCTTGATCTCATTGTCCTCAATGGTGTAAACCTTGAACTCTTCCGTATGGCCGAAATGCTGGAAAATCTGGCCGTTGTCATAGGTAACTGCAAGTTTCATAGGGCTGTTGCTTCCTTTCTGCATCGATAATCGCACTGGATGAGGGCTGCGCTGACAAGCAGGGCAAAGTTCAAAACTTCCGCCGCTGATGACCAAAGGACGGCCTTCCACCAGACAGCCTGCCATGCGTTTGCGGGCTGCCAGATACAGAGCCTGCACCGTGGTGCGGGCCACCCCCATCTGCCTGGCACATTCTTCCTGGGTCATGCCTACGTAATCCAAGAGGCGAATGCACTCATATTCCTCCAGAGAAATAGTGACCTCCGGAGCATCTTCGCCCTCCTGCGGCATAAAACGCGTGCAGGGAGGCAGGGCACTTACCCGGCGTTTTTTCATTGGCCTGCTCATCATCAACCTCCATTTTTGACATATGTCTTAATCATATTTTACCATATTTTTGTCATATGTCAATTTAACTCTCGATCTTCAATGGCGCCAAAGCGCAACTTGCAGATTTTCTACTGAGATGGTATGTTGTTAGCAGAAAAGGAGTTTTGCTTATGAATTTGGTAAAGCGTGTCTGCGGCCACACCTGGATGATTCTGCGTCACAAGTACTGGGTGTTTCGCTTTTGCTGTATTGCGGGGATTCCTTGGCAGGGATTTATGCATGACTGGTCTAAGTTCTCACCGACAGAGTTTATCGAAAGTGTCAAATACTATAATGGCAAGATTTCACCCATAAAAATATGCAAAAAGGAAAACAATGGCCTATCCATGGCCTGGATTCATCATCATGGACGAAATCTTCATCACTACGAGGCTTGGTGGGATAATTTCGACCACGGAGCATATCCGCAGGATATGCCGTACAAATACGCCGTAGAGCTGATCTGTGACTGCCTTGGGGCAGCTAAAGCCTATGGTCGTGATAAATTCACCTTCCGGGCAGAATACGAATGGTGGCAGCGAAAACGTGCAACCGGCATTGGCATGAGCCCTAATATGCAGGTTTTTGTGGAAACGATACTCAGCAGGCTGGCAGAGACAGAAGATTTGACTTTGCTGCGGCCAAAATCCACATGGCAAATTTATGAGGCGACAGTAAAAAACGCCAAGCACGAACATCCGGATTTTTGGGACCCGGAGGTTTAACGACAGCAAGAAAGCACCGTAGAAGACTTGGCAGCAAGAATACAATACCAACCAAAAAGCCCTTGATTTCGGAATCATTCAGTTGAAGCTCTCAACCTCTGCTGACGTAGGAATCGAAGTCTGCGCCCCCTGCCTGGTTACAGCAATGGCCGCTGCTCTGGCGCCAAAATCCATGGCTTCGACGAAATTGCAGCCGGTAAAACGGCTCACAAAGGCAGCCAGAAAACAATCACCCGCAGCGGTTGTATCAACGGTTTCGACCTTATAAGCAGCAATTTTTTCCACTTTATCTGCCGTCACCCACAAAGTGCCCTCGCCCCCAATGGTCACCAGCACATTTTTCACGCCCTTAACCAGCAGGGATTTAGCGGCTGTCACTATTTCTTCCTCCGTACCGGTCGGCAGCCCTGTGAGCACCGCAAGCTCTGTCTCATTAGGCTTGGTTATGTCAACCATTGACCAAAGCTCATCAGGCAGGTCAGGCCTTGCCGGAGCCGGATCCAATACCACAGTCTTGCCATGTTTTTTTGCCAGTCTGGCCGCAGCCACCACGGAGGGGACTGGTATTTCCAGCTGCATGACCACAGCATCAGCCTGGGCAATCAGCTCCTCTTGTTCCCGCACCAGCGCTTCATCCACAGCAGCATTGGCTCCGGCAATCACGCTGATGCTATTCTGGCCACTGCTTTCGATTTCTATGAAAGCCTTGCCGGTTTCTGCCCCGGGAATTCTTCGGACCCCCGCCGTATTCACGGAGACACTTTCCAGATTCTCCAGAAGCTGCTTACCAAAGGCATCGCCCCCCACAGCTCCAATCATAGCAGTCTTTGCCCCCAGCTTCCCCAAGGCATACGCCTGATTTGCGCCTTTGCCCCCCGGCACCAGCTTCATGCTCCGCGCCATGACAGTCTCCCCGGCCTGCGGCCGTCTGTCCATGTAAACTGCAAAATCCATATTCAAACTGCCAACGACCAATACTCTATCCACGCTTATCAGCCTCCGTCCTCTTTAATCCGAAAGGTGTATGTGAATCTCTGTGATGATGCCATTTCTCACGATAAAGTGCATGGACAGACATTCGTTGGCATTATAGATATATACTGTCCGATTCAATCTTTCGTCATATTTCTGATTCTGTGCCTCAGACAGCTTGGGCGCCGTATGTTTCTCAATATACACCTCATCTGCCATGCCATAAGCCTGAGTCAGTACATTTTCTGACATTCCCACAGCAACTCCGGCAGGCGTAGCGTTGTTCCCTACTTTCATGTTCTTCGTAATTCTTATGTCAGCCAGAACAGGCTTCTTCTCACCGCTGAAATCCACGAAGGTAAATATCATGCCATCATAATAGTGCCTGATCCCACCTTCATCGGAGATATTTTTTTGACTCCCATATTGGGCTTGAACCGCTTGCGGACTATCCCCCGTATGTATGCTCCCTATCCCCACCTGCTCTGCATAGACGGAGCAGCTTATGGGCAGGCCGCCCAGATTCGTCGTAAATACAGGCTCCCTGTAGGCACTTACTTCACTCATGCTTCCAAAGGAAAGCCCTAGTATTAGCCCGGCAACAAGTACGGCTATTTTTTTGATAATTTAGTCATCAGACATCCCCCTTTCTGATTAGGAAAAGCTACAATGCTTATTAAATATCCATGTGACCATATTCTTCTCGAAATTCTTCTTTATATCCATTTGTCCTTATCATGCACTAATCTCCTTTCTAAGCCGCCTACACGGCGGGTCACATAAGCCTGCCTATATCTATATTATCAGCTATGGTGGCAACGGGGGCATACGGTCTTAATTTTTCCATTCTGCACAGTCATATTTACGACGTTTTTATATTGAAACAAACTGTCCCATTCAAAGAAGCTTTCACTATTAATTGTTTGCATCTCTGAAATGGTATCCTCTGAAACATCATACCCCATATAAAGATATTCTTGCTTGCATTCTGGATTAGGACAAATCGTCTTGGTAAGTGTGAGCTGGTTACAATTATCGCAAACCGATCGATTTGCATGTATACGCATTTCCTTACCACAATTCGGGCAGGACATCTTCTCCATTTTAATAATCTGTCTGTATAACACATTCTGAAGTCGGCGGAAGGAATTGATGTCAAACATAGTCAGCGGGAGAATCGATACTATCTGTCCATTCTCTCTAGCATACTCGGTCACTTTCTGCTCATTTTCATTGCAAATTGGAAGTGCAACTACAATCTCAACCTCTGATTTTTCCTTGAGAATATTCCCCGCGACCGTATCCATTAAAGCCTTAAAACTCGTGCGATTCTCTGTCCCTAACTCGATTGCCAAGGGTATGATTACAAATTCCTTAACGACTGATTTAGGATATGAACGGTTGGATTCTTCCAACAGGCTTTTTAACGCTAAATATTTTCTACTTTCTTCATGATTCTCACCACGATCCTTACTCCCTTTTGTTTTGAGGAGACTACAGAATGAATCTATTTCTTCTTCTGTTATATCATTTGCCCATATCAAATCTTGCCCATCATATGATATACGGTGTTTATTTGTATTTGCAACATTTGGCACATCAATTCCATGCGGAACACAAACTTTTCGCGATTTAACATCTTTGAGCATCACATCTACCAGCCCACCTTCTTTACAGGAGATGGTTAGCTCAAGATAATCATTTTTTCGAACATAATGGCCGTTGCCAAGAAGTTCAAAGTTGAGGACATGTGCGGCGTAACCACATAAGGACGCACAAAACTGCTGATAATAATCACAGGCATCTTCAAAAGTGACACGCTCCTCCACTTTATGCGTGCGTGGTGCAATCTTGTGATGGATTGTTTTCCACAGTTTGAAGACAACACTATAATGCTTATCCAGCACCAGTATATTCGTTTCGCTCAGAGGATTTGAAACATTTCTCGCTTTCTTGAGGTATCGATAAAGCCTTGTCTGCCTAAGTGCGCGGTAGCGTTTCAACAGCTTATATGCTATTCCTTGCAGCTTTTTTATCTCATCCAACCTTTTAGAACGATATTTTTCTCCATTACTATCAGACGACATCAATTCTGATACAGCCTTTTGGAAAGTTACATCAAATCCGAAGCAGCCCGTCTGAACACTGCTGTTCATGATTCCATTGAGCTGATCTTTCTGATCACGAAGCCGTTTCTCAGTTTTCCGAAGGAATCCGATAATAAGATCAATCAGTGTTTTTACCACACGATTCTCATAGATCTGAAATTCCTCCTCTTCTACTCTTGAAAACAGACGTGCCGGTTTTAGCCCACTTGCTGTACGAGCCAGCCAATCTTCACTATGCGCCGCCAAATAGGGAATAGACTCGTATCCTATTCTCTTGACCGTCTCGATAGGACGCACTTCATTTACTGCTTTTAAATGAGATTTCGGTCTTTCGCAAATCAGCTTAAAAGCTTTATATGCAGTTTGTATCTGATTGAAAACATCTGTATAGGGAACGACCTCGATGCTTTGATCAACGGCATATATTTTAAGGTCTCCAGATCGTATGCCGCTAATCTCATCTTTACTCATATTACGATATTCTTCGAAAAAATACTCATATGCTTGCGCATACTCATCTGGCATGACATGAATTGAATGACGGATACTATATGTATATTTCTGTCCGTTCTGTCGTACTACCAGATCAGCTTCTCCTACACACTCGATATACTTTGTATCCTGGTTTTTGATATCTCCGTCATAAAAGATTTCGCAATCAGCATCTGCCTTTTCCCTTTGCAACTCTATACGAGCCTTGCATGGCACAGTACGCAGAGTACTGTCTGGAACAATCTCCTTATGCTCCAAGGCTGAATGATAATAAACCCTCATATTTACATCAACTCACTTAACCGTTTTTCAAGCAATCTTGTAGTTTCTGGATAATCCTTCACTGCGTCCAGCAAGTCATATAATGCCTTGTCATCATCGCTGTTTATGACCTTCCGCAGAATCTTTGTTGAAATCTGGTAATCCAAAGCATCATTAACCTGACCGTTTGCCGCGGTGTACACTCCCACAAATTTGATTGTTTGAGTAACGATTCTGTTGCCAAATGACAGATTAAATTTTTCCATCAATACTCTATCTAGCGCTTCAAGTCGATTTTTTACTTCCTCTATGTGTTTATTATTGTTGATTGCATCCTGAAATAGTGCCTGCAGCTTTTCAGCAGAGATAAATTTAGCACTCACCGGAGTATAATTACCTGCCGACACGCCCTTTCTGTTAAGAGATACCACCTGCGCCCGGTCATAGACCTTGTCAGTGATCTCAAACGTAGATTCATCCCTATTTGCTGTCCCAACAAACCAAATATTATCCGTTACCTTGATTTTTCTCCCATCAATAAGATCTTTCGCACCAGTCAACTGGCCGAGCTTGCTTAAATATGCCGTAAGTAATTCCTTATCCTCATCAGATGTTTCTGCTTTGATATCCCCCTGTCTGCTGCGCTCAATTTTTTCCCAAATTGCAAATATAGTAGGAGCTTCTCGCTGCATTTTTGCTTTTACACTATCCGGAAGTTCCATCGGAAGAGTTCTCATATCTGAAGACACAAGTTCAATTAGCCACTTTTCGTGATTTGGTTCCTGAAGTATTGCCAGGAAATCAGAAAAATAATACTCTATGCGTGCCAGATTCATTTCATCCAGAACGATAAATGTCGGTATTGGCTGACAGCGTTCCTTGCTGCTTCTGTAGAGTTCGATTGTAAAGCTCTTTGCATTGAACTTTTTATTAAAATCGTTGTAATATCCCAGAAGTTCATTTCGATCTCTCCACGAAGACTCCACCGGTATCAATCTATTGAATCCAGAAATCGCCTCAGAAAAAATGCGTGGCAAGCTAGATTTTCCAGTTCCAGACATACCCTGGAGGATAATCAAGCGACTGACAGCCATGCCAGAAAGAAATGCCCGAATATCGTTATCTGTATAATAGAGCTGCTCTTCTTTCGAACGGCTTCCAGCAAAGTTTTTCACATGTGACACTATATCGCTCAGCCTCAAAAGCTCAGATCTTTGCATACGTTTCATGATATCAGCTTTAAAATCATCTGCTTCGATCTCCATATCAACCTTAGAAAGAGACGGGCAGGTATCACCTGTTCGACTTTCAAGCGCAGTCTTGTGGCTTTCCAATTCCTGCAGTAAATGCTCATTCAAGGCATTAGTAGCCTCGACCTCTTGCTTAACAATTTCCAGTTCTTTAGTCGCATTTCTTGCGGCAATAACTTCTTCGCGATATCTGTTCCGCTCAAGCTCAAGTGCTTCATTCGCTCGTTCAAGCCCATCCGCCCTGCGTGCTTTTTCCTCTAGCGCGAAAATCGCTGCATCATTAGGATAACGCTCATATACTGACGCAAGGCGGTTATATTCTTCCTTTAGTTTCTGTAAGGATGAGACAATCTCATTCATAGATGCAATCCGAGTTCCCTTTTCAGGATCATTGATTTCTGTTTTTACGATATCCATAAGAACCTGCAAATCTTCAAGTCTTTTTTGAAGATCACGATATCGCTCCTGCAGAACAGCATATTTACTTCTTTCATCTGCAAGCTCAGTTTCAAGTCGTGCAATTTTCATCGGATTTGCCGCTTCATAACGACTTTTACGTGCCTGAAGATCCTCCTTTAGCTCATCGAGAGCCTCCTTTTCATCTTCCACAAAGCGTTTTTCTTTATCCAGTTGTCGCTGTGCCTCATGCAAAGCCGCTTCTTGTTCAGCGATTTCCTGAATTTGACGACTAAGATCATCTATCTTGGTCTGCCATGCCTTTCTAGCCTCATTCGCAGCCTCATTCAGCTTCTTCAAACATTCTTCGTCAGCTGCTCGTTTAACATCCTCAGCATAGGTATCCGCACTAAGCCTTATAGACTCAGCCTTGTTCATGGCACTTTTTACAGTCTGCTCCGCCTCAGAATATTTCTTTTGAATAGCATCGAGTTTTTCCTGCAACTCGTCTCGTTGATCTGATAGTTCTTTTACTTTCTTTTCCAACTGCTCCAAGGAATCCTGTGCTTTCTGAGCAGCCGCTTCTGCAACTTTTTTAGAATCCTCCCAACCACTTATATCCTCCAGCAGTTGCTGGATTAGTTGGCTCTTTTTTGCATCAAATTCTGCTTGACTGATGCTAGCTTCAACATCATCAAACGTAAACGACTTTACTTCTTCATTTGATTTCTCAATCATCACATTCTGGGCATTCCCAGGCTTCGTAGCATTGGTGTTCTTGCTCTTATTTCTCTTTGGCATTATTCGTCCCCCCTGAAACCATCAAGCAATCCATTCACTAGCTCGAATACATTTTCCATGTAGAACTCATAATCTTCATTTACAAATCTATCGCCTGTGTCATGCGATACTTTTCTTCTGATACGATTTAACTTATCAATAAGAATATATTTACGCTGGATGTCTCTTTGAGTCAGGAATCTATGTAATTGTGCATCACTCAGATGATAATCTATGACAAGCATATTGATGAATTTTTCTACTATACTATTGCCATAAGTCATGTTGATTCTATTCAAAATCGTGTTTAAGTATTTCCAGGTGACCCAATGCAATGTATCACCAGACAATCCAGCATTCCCGCAAATCCTTTGTTTATATTCCTCGCATCCATAGATTTTCACATCATCCAAAGCCTTCTGCCGAATTTGCTCAAGTCGAGATTGATCTACGGAACGGAAATATATGTTAAATAGCGCTTCAACAACACATCGCGCAAGGTTATTGACGATGTTTTCCTTTTCAAGAAGACTACTTTGTCGTTGCATCAATCCGTATATTCTCTCCATATCCTCGTATACATACGGAAATCTGGATCGATATATGCTTAGCATCGGCATTCGTTCCAGCACAAATACACCGTAATCCTTAAGAGCGTTTGTGTATGATGGGCTGAGCTTGCAGATCTCTCTATGCAAAAAGTCCTGCATGAGCTCATTGTCCAAATACGCCTTCTCTGACTGTTCAAGCCATTGAATCTGGCGCAGAAAATAATTGTCATCAACTCCATAAAAATCAAATGGTGACTCGGCACGATATCCCCCGGGATAACTAGGATCAATTATGATTCTCATCCTGAGATATAAGTTTTTCGGCTTCCCCCTGAGAGCTCTAATAAACATATTTTGGGGAAGTCTTCCTGCTTTGTTTTCCTGGAAATTTCTCTCTATAGCTTCATCTTCCTCTTCATCAAAGGACTCCAGATCGAAAAACAGGTCAAAAGCCTCCTCTTTAGGGATAGCACTTTCAAGATAGTCGTCAACAACTTTAAGATTACGAAAATATGCTCTATATGCCTTTTTTAGTCTCGCATGCTTTATTTCAACAGGCGCAAAGGTTTGTGCTTCACCTCCCTCCGCTGTCAGCTTCAAAGGAAGATGCCCTCCCCTGAATAAAGATATCGTCCCCACATCTCCCTGGTGAAAGTATGGCAGAATCTCCTTTTTTATTGCATTCACAAACATATAGCCATATTGCGAATCAGCTGACGCTCGTTCCCGAATCCCCCCGTTTAAATATTCTTCTCCATTCTCTGTGAGTTCCCATGGTCTTCCTATTTCTCTATGCACATACTCCTTAGCCTCAAGATGTGTAAGAATTTCTTCCACAAGGCTCTCGGTGGCATTCAAGGTTTTGGAAATCCCCCCTGTTGATAATCCTAACGATACCAGTTTCAAAACCGCCTCCTCATATGCATCAAGGAAATTTTCCATTGGAGGTGTGGCTTCACACTCAATTGCTAGAACCGGCAAGGCTATATCGATAGCCTGATCGTTGGCATCAAATCTTCTCATGCTCAATATATCAGCATTCACGATAGCAGCCTCCCCCTTCAACTGCACAGATTTCATATAAACGAGAAAAACAAGGAATTTGTATCAGCGTTTCCGCATCTCCGTAGACTGCCAGTTGCCTGATAGAACGGCTAAAAGCTACACACAATCTGTTCGGTTTTTCCAAGAAGCCTACAACCGGTGCCTTTCCACCTCCTGGAGAATTGGAACGAACACAGGACAACAGCACATAATCAAACTCTTTTCCTTGGAAAGCGTCAACTGTACCAACTTCAATATTGGCCTTCTCATCATCGTTCAGGAAACTGTCCAAATGTTTTTCGAGCATTTGCGCTTGTGCTAAATAGAATGTGATGATTCCAATGCTTGTTTTCTGATCCACATCCAATATGTGGCGAACATCCTTGCCAATCACCTCTATCTCTGCCCATCGACTTTTGGAAACGCCCGGAGTTTCAGCACCTCTGGATATGGGGATATTCACAAACACCAGTGCCTTCCCATGATTAATCTCAGACGAGCTTGCTCTCATCTCCGAAGTGATGTTTTTTGCTGTCTTCAATCTGCCATCATAAAAAGCGTCGCTCACAAAATTGCAGATTTCCGGATGCATTCTGAACTGCTGTGTTAAAGGCAATGCTTTCGGTTTTTGGCCCTTTGAAAACATATCAAACAGTCTTTCAAACAGACTCTTTTCTATCTCTGGAATGTCTCTGAATCTTGGATCCGCTGTAAGCAACTTTAACACATCAGGCTCAAGCATATGAGGCAATTGTTTGTGATCGCCAACCAACACTATTTTCTTTCCCATGGACATAGGAATGAACAGGTCTAGCGGATTAGCTCTTGCAGCCTCATCAACTATAACAAGATCATATATTTTATCAGCACGATCTCGAAAATCCAGACTTGTCTGGCAAGTAGCTGCCGTCGTCATTGAATATTTTCTAACAATCATCTCGTAATCCTGCCCCATACGAGCCAGGAAATCACTTAGGATCAAGGATTTCTTGCTCTCAATGCTGGAAAGAGTACTAAGATAATGGTTAGAGAAGGTATTAGCAATTTTCAATATACATTCATTGACTTTCTCTGTATCTTTGGTGTCAATGATACTTTCTTTTCTGCAAAAAATTTTGCGCAAACTTCCAATAGCCTTCACATATCGCTCAAAATCTTCGGAAGAATATGCATCGTCGCATACCGCCTCAATCGCTTCTTTAATGACATCAGATATTCCCAGTTCATCGTTGATCCTAATATAAGCAATTAGCCGTCTAGCATTTCGCTGACCATCATCCTTAAAACTCTCCAGCGAGGTTCTTTGAGCTTCTATCTTTCTAATAATAGGATTCTCATATTCATCACCGGGCTCTGTCGCGGCAGTAATAATCTCTTTTGCAATCGCAATAGTTTCATTAGGATATGGTATACTCACATAGCTCAAATAGCGTTTTATCAACGCCACCGCTTTTTCTATCGGCTCTCCAGCATTCTTATACGAAAGAAATTCATCGTCAAGCAGTCTCTTTTGAGATATAAATTCAGAGGCTGTCTTATCTTCAATCATATCCTTAATAGCTTCTTTCAACCCTGTATACCACTTATCCAAGGATTTCTGATACTGTTCTTTACTACCTTCAGATGTTCTTTTCGCTGTTTTTCGATAGGCTGGAATATCTCCCGGCAGTGGTGCAGAAATTGCATTGTCCACTGCTTCGTTCTGAAAGCTGGAGATTAGGATTTTAGGGCTTTGAAGTATATGTTCAGGATTTATTTTTTGATACTGCCTCTGCTCAGCCTCAAAAATTTCTCTGAACCTCTCTGCGATTGCCTTGATTACCGTAGTCTTTCCAGTTCCAGGAGGCCCCTGAATAAGTGCAATATCCGGGGTATTAACTGCTATGTCAAGAGCGGCTACCTGTTCCGGATTTAGTTCAGCTGCACGTTTGAAGTTCCTTCTGAGTTCTTCCGTAACCGCTTTATGGCTCCCCCAGGAATTCAACATTTCAAAACTGGAAGCGCCAGACTCTATCAAAGCTACAATAGATTTTATAGGTGACCTGTGCTTTATCATTCGTTCTCTCGCAGCAAGCCTGCGCTTCATGATATAATGTTCCCCCGCTGTATAAAGCTTCAAGACCCCCTTTTTCGGAATCAAATCCGTATCATCTTCGCCCTCAAGGAACGTAATCACTCTACTATCTGTGACCTTTTTAATTTTACCAACACCAATCTGCTTCTTATGGCGAGCATTTTTTTCAATCTGCTCTGCGACAGTTTCCGCTTCCGAGGCTCCGACTTCCTTACCTATTAGCGAATCATCCAGCTCCTGATCGATGTTGAACTCATACGTGATACCGTTCACCTCAACCCGGAAATCATATGATGTATACGTAATTTCTCCGAACTCCTCGCTTTCCTTTTCAAGGAGCTTTTTATTCAGCTCATCGTATGCCTCCCACCTGGCAAAGTATGACGCTGGATTGGAAATTTTCTCCAAATCTGCTGATAATGCATCATTCACCTCAGCAATATCCGACATCGGTATAAATTTGATTTCTGGAGCAACGAAAATATCAACTGGGATATCATATTTGTCCTTCAGGTAGGCTACGCTCTCTGCAATAATTCCTCGTGCAGTATTCTGAGCAACTAAATATCTCCTTCCGCCAATAAAACGAACATTGGCATTCTGTCTCTTTTTGTTTTTATAGTTCAAACAGAACAGCGCTGGAATTCCCAATTGATCCCATATATAATCCTGCCGTAATTTTTCAATAGAATGCGCTTCCTGTAGTTTATTTGGCACGATAATATTTATAGGTGTTTTATACTCCGTCACAGACTGAAATATGTATGTCTGTATTACTATGCATTCATTCTCCACCACATGGGTCAAAAACATACAACGATAAGCATTTTCACGTTCACCTTCAAATAGATCCAAAAGATAATCTGCTATTTTAGGGCCAGCCTTGCATAGCACAGGTTTCTTGCTCTGCACATTTTTCCCATACTGGCTGGCAAGAAATACCAATCTCTCATGTGTCGGTTCAATTCGAATCAAGTTACCGGGCTGAAAGTCAGCAGAAGAATCTTCATAGCTAAGTTTGATCTTAAGCCCCATTGCCGAATAAATTTCAGATATCTTCATTGCACTTCCTCCAAAAACTTAGCCATACGAATAAAGGAGCACTTTTTCCCGCCAATCTTAATGGTTACATTTAACTCAAAATAGATGCAATCTCCATTTTCAATTTTGACCGCTTCATGATTGCCTAGATTAATATATTCATGTTCCTTACATTTTGAGATTGATGTACCTCTTGCAGTTTTTACCGCATAAGTACCAGCTCTCAGCTTTCTAATCACAACACCGCTCTTGGAAAATTCATTATAAGCCCAATATCCGTCATCATTTTTGGCTATAGAAAGGTAATTATCCGCTACCCTTGCTGTTTGTGACGGATTATCATATCTGAGAACATACAATCTTTTAATCTGATTTTTCCCATCTCTTAAAATATAAGAATTAACCAGTTTCCCCTGCGGACTGCCATTAATAATATTTCCGTTCCTATAATCATCGCCTTCTGTCAAAACATCGTAAAAATTCAGTCTAGCCTTAGGCTTAGATATTGAATCACACCAAGGGCACCCATCATATGCAATTCCGGTTTTTCTTGGGAAATACCATGCTCCGCATGAAGGACATTTGATTACCTTGTTGCTAGCTTCCAACAAGGCAACTTCAAATTCTTGAGCTGAAGGACGCATCATTCTGTTAGTTTTACCGTCAACAAAGCATCGACGGAAAAGTCTCTTCAGCTTATCAGTAAACACAACATCAGCAGGTAACATATTTGTAGAATTGTCATCCGTGACATATTCGCACTTGCCAGCAAGTGCCGCTTCTTCATCCTCTGGATTTCCGTCCAGAATATTATCGCTTATATAAGGATGACCGACCCTAAGCAGTTCAAATAAAATAACTGCAAGAGAGTAATTGTCTGATAATACATCAGGATTCCTCTGCCTGTTAATAACCTCCGGTGCAATGTAACGGGGCGTACCAAGCACAGAGGCTGCACCTTTTCCAGCAATATAGATATTGTCTGTATCTATCATCTTTATCGATGCGGTCTTACATCCTGTTTTTACCAGAATATTGTTGCCGGAAATGTCACAATACGAGAGATTTACCCTTTCCAGCGCTCCGAATGCCTTCGCAATTATGTAACCTATGAAAATTCTTTCCCTAAGCCCAAGGCCTTTGTTGTACCATTCAAAAAAAGGTATTTTTTGATCCGGAATCAGATAAGAATTCAACGGCTTATGATCCACCACCTTTTCCATGACATATCCAACATATGGTTCACTCACAATATCCTCAATTGCAACGAAATTAGGCGGAACTTTAACCTCGCGGATAAAATGCAGGCGCTCCAGAATATCCTCATCTATATTTTTTGATCCAGATGGATAATAAAGCTTTATCATTTTGGCCCCAGTGCTGTCCTCATAAACAATTCCCTGAGATCCATATCCGACCATCTTCTCTAAGCGATGCTTATTTCCTTCTATAGTGATAATCGTCTCACCAATCAGGTTTTGCATTCTTTCGCTCATATTTTACAACTCCTACGGTTCGGTCATCTGAGCTAAACTCTGATATATCAATCACCAGAGTCTCCAACTCTTTCTGAAGTTCATCCTCCGATGTCTCTGTTTCAATCGAAGCTACCAGTTCCAGTTCTTTGCCTTCTTGAATTCCATTTGCAACCCCATCTGTACAGGCAAATATTACATAAGGCACATACATATCCAGCCTGAACTCTGATGTCCAGAAATCATCTGCCTTAACACCTTTATTTAAACACATTGTCTGATTTGCGAACAAATTGGTATCTATTGGAGCACAGCACTGCATCCCTCTGGATGTAACTGCAAGTATTCCATCACCAATGGAAAAAAGCACAATCTTATTTCCAAATTTCATAACAGCCTTTAAAGTAGCACAGCATTCATCAGCTTTCATGCCTCCTAACAGTCTCTTCCACTCGGCTATAATTTTTTCCGGCAGCCTGCTACAATCATGGTCATTCTGCGCCTCTTTAACTGAATAAAATGCTAGCTTCACAGAAGTCACTGCCGCCTGAGAACCGACATCTGCCTTTGCACATGATCCGACACCATCAGAAACAGCCATTGCAAAGTCCTCATTTTCGATTATAAACATTGCTGCGTCCTGATTTGTAACTCCATGGATTACATGACTGACTCCCGTGTCTGAAACAGTCACAAATGTATAATCTCCATGCTGCTCACTCTTGGCGATCATATGACAATATCCTCTGCATCAATATCAAACAGAGGAGCTACGACAGATGTTTCATTCGGATTGACACTATGCATACGAGCAACCGTTGACATTGTTACCCATCGGAAGAATTTGGCAATTCCAGAAACATCTTTCGTTCTTATTACCGGAACCTCAGGATCATCAATGAAAGCCTTAAGCATCTCAGTATCAGCATCATCTCCGATTCCTAATGCAAGGCGCTGACATTTAGCCGATCGTACTCCTGAATGAAGATTTTTAAGCGGCTCCCAATCGAAATAATTCTTTCTGCTGTACATCTCTTCAGAACAATCTGTAGGAATACCGTCACTAATCAGAACAATTGTAGGAGTATAGGCTCTGGACGTAACAATCCCCCTATCTTCGATCATTTTCTGCACAGTTTCAAATGCCTGCCCCATTGGTGTGTTTCCACCCGCAGTAAGTTCTGATAAGGACAACCCTGTGATATCCTCCAAAGGCTGAACAAGTCTTACCTCACCGCCAAAAGTAATAATCGACAGCTGAAACTTGCCTCGTATATCATCCACCCCATTTAATGTAGTAAGCATCTCACGCAAAGCAAGATTCAGTTCATTTATTTTTCCGCCCATCATACTTCCGGATGTATCGGCAAGTATAAAAATTGGAAGGGGTCTAGGTTCCCTTGCCACATAACTGTTAAGCCCCATTGCTTAGCACTCCTTTTTCTCTTACCTTATCTTTCCAACTGCTCCATGCCACAATCAAAAATGCTTTCACTCAAATTGCATATCGTTCTCAACTGCTTATAACAGCTACATATTTTTCTTGTTCCTCTTCCGAAATACATATTATTTCCATTGCAGGTTGTACAGATACCTTCAAACTTGCCATTACGCTCTGAATTGCTTTTACACGCTCATCATCTCTGCCACATTCATAAATGCCTTCGCTCAAATTACACATCGTTCTCAGCTCCTACTCCATCTCACCTGTGACTTCAATATCGAACTTTTTCTTGAGATTTTTACTTTTCTCTTCTGCTGATTTATTGATTTTCTGGAATATGACCTGTAGCATAGATAGCATCTGATTTCGCACTGGCCCAAGTGCCAAGTATACTATCACTATATTGAGCGAGTCATAATGTTCTTGAAATTCCTTATACTTTCCAAACTAAATGTCGTTCTGTCATACGATAGCAGTTGATGAGATTTCTGTCTGCAGAAGTTTCCATGCATATCCAGTCTAAAATCCCGCCGAAAACTTAACCTACAATTCCAAAACCTAGTATTCACAAGGGGTCACGGCATTTCAAGCACGATTTTAGGGCTTCGTATGGCAAGTTTTATAACGCTACCGAAAACGCCATGAACCATTGATATTATTGAGTTCTTGGCGTAGGGTAAAAAAATCTCCAGGATTTTAGGAGCCAAATGGTGTAAACCTTCTTGATTCCACTGTAATCCGGGCGTGTTTTATAAAAGGGCATATGGAGGTTACAGATTTTGTCCGTTCAATGCGTACATAATTGTCCAGTATAACTCTTTAACGCCTGCAATTACGCAGAAAATGTTCACTATACGTGGCAAACGGACTAAAAACAACATAAAAATCTGTTACCACAAATCAGCCCGCATTGAAACATGCCATAAATACGCCCACAAAATAGTGAAACATCATCTCTAAGCTATCTATTTCTCAAAAAAGAATGTCTCCATCCCTATGTCCACCGCTTGGGTGATTGTTAAATACATCCACAGCAATCAACCTCAAAGCTTCCTGCCACCAACCTGCCACAAATGCCACCCCCAGAACTTCATACCCCTCCCAGGAACCCTCCGTCATACTTGAAACTTTGTGATGCGCACCTGTCTTTATCAAATATAGTAAATTTTCTTAAGATAAAATCTAGTCCCCTATGAATCGCTGGATTTGTTCAAGAAGTATCCAGTATGCCTTACCTTACGGCAGCCAAATAAATGATACCCCCTAATGCGTCCACATTAGGGGGTGCGAGGTCAAGCTTTCAGTCCTCGTTAAAAAACTGACAGCTCATGTTTTCCACCGTGCCCATGAAAGGTGGTAGGAGCATGCAGGAAAGATTCCTCTGGGTGCTTGATGCAGTAGCTAAAGCCTTAGTCGCAGCAGCAATCCAAGCAATCCTGAAGTGGTATTTCGGGATTTAACCCAATGAACATCCTGTATGCCATGTGCTTGCAAGTAGCGCACGGCACGGAGAGAGGGGCAACGACACGGCACTGTCGTTCCTCTTTCCTGCCAATATTATTGTTGCATGAATCTTAGATTATGTCAAGGTTCGTGCATTTTTTGATTGGCAGCATCCATGATGGGCGTCGAAAGCCCGCTGCCACACTTAGGAGGTGTTTATCATGGAAAACGTTACTTTGGAAAACATTGCCGTAGTTCTTAAGTTCATTGCCTATATTGGCAGTGGACTGGGGGCAATAACCCTCGTCTCTCTTGCCGCCGCAAGGTGGTGGGAGACTGATGAGTCCCACCGCAAGGAGGTGGCGCCCTTAAAGGCGCGTGTCCTCCGCCGCCAGAGAGAGGCGGCAAGGGAAAAGACCGACAAGTGATTGTCGGTCGGGTGACTAAATTTCCACAAGCTTAGTCAACCTCAATTATATGCCGAAACACCTGGCTAGTCAAGTATGGCTAGTCGGGCGTCTGCAGGATAGTGGTTCTTCCTGCACTGATGATGGCAAACCATATCATCAGGTGGTAAAAAGAAAAAGACCAGCAAGTAGCTTTGCTGGTCGGGTGACTAATGATTGCCCCCGTTAGTCGCCCTTATTATAAACATATTTAGAACCCCTAGTCAACTGCTCCAGACAGAGAAGCCTGCACTACGGAAGGTTGACCCATCCCACCAGATGCGCGTCGTAAAACCTGCTCATTCCTTCCGCATATAAAGGCGATAGGCATAATACTCGACAGGGAGTACACGCCCGAGGTTCACTGCCCTATGCAGAACCTGACAGCTCCGCTTTTATTATACACCAAAGTCTCTCTATTAGTCAAATTCTAAGATAATATTATGAACTTGCAACCATACATCAGTGCCATTTCTCATCTACAAAAATCAATTTGTCATCCATGTTAACAGGATTTTCTCTCTCCCTCTTATTGGCGTAGGGAGTTTCCGGCTCAAGCACGGTTCTGCCCATGGCCAGGGGATATACTTTGGCAGCTCCAGCCTCCAATAGCAATTCTTTGCCTGCAATCAGAGAGTTGCCGGTGGTTACGATATCATCTAGCAAGAAAATGGTCTTACCTGATATTTCAAAACGCTCATCCACAAGCATGCTCCTGAAATGAACCATCATAGACCTGTTTCCACCAGAGGATAGCTTGGCAACGTTATATCGCCTACTGAAACACTGGCTATAATCATCGCGCCTATAATACGCTGATAGCATTCTTGCAAGCTTGTGGACACCAGAATCCCCGCTATCCCTTTTTTCATCACCAATTCCAATGCACCTGCAGTAGAGTGGTCTACTTTCTTGCCACCTCCTTGTAATAAATATTCTTGAAATTCCCTTGAATATTTACCCACATCATGATATAACCCCATCAGTTGCCCTACTTCTTGCTCACCAAACACCTTTGCAAATTTTTCCGCTTTCTTGCTCATTCCCCACAAATGATCAACCATCAACTGTTCCCTGCCATCTTCTTGATTCCTATGTGCCAAGTATTTCATGAATATCTCTCCTAGTGCAAACTATATTTGCATTATTCTTGTAATATTGCATCTATTTTATTCGCACATAAACAAGGTAGCAGTTTGCAAAAATCCCCCAAAACCTCAACCAGACTTATCTCCCTCACCAGCTAAAAGGCTCCGAATCGCCCACCTCAAAGGCCTTTGATTCTGAAACTATCAACCTTTATCACAAACGGAATATAGCCCATCCGCATGCAGCCTTAAGCAACATGGTATAGGCCCTAGAGATTGTCGTCCCATACGCTCGCACAGCACCTATGCCGATACCTTAGGTTCTGGAGCTACCTTCATCGTTGCAAATACAGCTTTCATGGACACCACCATATCCTCATACCATAGTGCTGCATAATCACTGCACTTGTATTATTCAAGAAGTTTTCACAAACTCCTCCACAAAACCCCCGTCATTTCCCCATCATAAACTCCACAAATATCCTGCTGTCCTCCCCCTCCTGGTTTTCAACCAGCGCTTCTATATACCTGGCCTTATGCTCCTTCAGCAGGATACTGGGCAGCAGCCCCCCGCTCCATCTGAAGCATATTCACCAACAATCTGCAGGTGCAGCCATTTCCATCTACCCTTCTATGCGCTAGATAATTCAGGTATTGCTAAAATGCTTCTTCCACTTGTCCTCAATCATTTGTCTATTAGCAGCTAACCATCGCATTGTTTTCATTTGACCAAAAGAAGATAGTATATTTGCCAAACTTACAGATTTTAGGCAACACCAACACCACCTTCTCTGGCCAGTTCCCATATGATAAAAGCGTTTCTGCTGGCATACTCCAGCAACTCTTTCTGCTCTTGCTCGGTAAAGCCCTCTGTTTCCACCACATTCAGCATAGGAAGACTGGATTCCAGGAAACAGAATCCATCTTCTACAGGCTTTTCAAAGTATATGCGGATATACTCCATGCCGTCCTCTGTTTTGCCTATGTCATTGAAAGTCATAGTTATACCGTCTATTTCAGTAAAGAAGTTTTTCATGCCAGTACCTCCCGCTTCCCGGTGACATATTAGTAATCCCTTTCCCCAGGTTAAATAATACTCTTAACATTGCACTGTTTCTAAATATGTACTCACAGTATTTTGCGGTAACATCAATCCTGGTTTCCCGCTGATAACTTATTCAAGAAGTCTTCACAAACTCCTCCACACTCCTCCACAAAAACCCCATCATTTCCCCCATCATGAACTCCACAAATATCCTGCTGTCCTCCCCATCCTGGCTTTTAGCCAGAGCCTCTATATACCCAGCCTTATGCTCCTTCAGCAAGATGCTGGGCAATAGCCCTCGCTCCATCTGCAGCATATTCATCAGCAGCCTGCAGGTGCGGCCATTGCCATCTACCCAGGGGTGAATGGACGCCAGCCGGTAGTGGGCTTCAAAGGATAAGGCGTACACAGAAGCCTCATCCTCATAGTTGCTTTGCCTTGCCTCATTCAGCCATGAGCAAAACTCCTCCAGTTTCCCCGGCACTTTCTGATAAGAAGGATATGTCTTGCCGCCACGTCCAGCGCTGACATTCACCAGCCGCAGATCTACTGCCGAAGAATCGAAATCCCCCAGGGCAGTGTTATAGACACTGCCGGTATTCCTCATCACCAGAGCCGAGAGTTTCTTCAGATAATCCACGGTAATCTCCGGCTTCTCAGGCACCTGCCTGGCAACAAAATCATAAGCCCGCTTCAGGTCAAGATTCATCAGCTGCTCAGTCAACGTACGGCCACCGGGCACAATGTCTTCGTCAAACATCAGGGTGTTCTCGATTTCTGTGACCGTAGACCCCTCGATGGCGGTGGAATGCGTGACCAGAGAATACAGGTACAGTTTATGGAAATCAAATTGCTCCCCTATGCCCAGTGAATTGAATTTTTGCAAAGCCTGGTTCAGTTTCTCGTAAACACTGTTCATCAGACTGACCTCTCTCCTCTTGCAAGTATTGTTGTATCCGCAATAGTCACCAAATCCAAGAAGTTTTGCGGATATAACCGTAAAAACGTCCTGCTTCTGGCATTGATTCACTTCTTCACCAATTCCACCGGCGACAGCACTGATGCCCCCTGGCTGTTCTTGAAGATATCTGCCCTGACGCCAAAGACATTCCTGATGAGGTCTACTGTGAGTATCTCATCCGGGCTGCCCTGGGCAAACAAGGCTCCCTCCTTGATGACCACCAGCTCATCTGCATACTGCAGGGCGTGGTTGATATCGTGGAGCACCATGATCACGGTCATTCCGTATTCCCTGTTGATGGACTCGATCAGGTTCATGACCTCCAGCTGATGGGCTATGTCAAGATAAGTGGTGGGCTCGTCCAGCAGCAGGATTTCCGGTTTCTGGGCCAGGGCCATGGCTATCCAGGCTCTTTGGCGCTCGCCGCCGGAAAGGGTCATGACCTGCCTGTCCTTGAAGGACTCCAGTTTTGTCACGGAGAGAGCCCATGCCACGGCTTCCCGGTCTGCCCTGGCATCCTGGCTGCCGCCGTGCCAGCTGCGGTAAGGGAATCTGCCGTAGTCCACCAGCGTGCCCACCGTGGTGTCAGGGGGAGCCTGCAGGCCCTGGGGCAGGATGGCCAGCTTCTGGGCCAGCCGCTGCCTGCCCATCTTGCGGATTTCCTCACCGTTCAGCCTGATGGCCCCCTCGTAGGCGTGGTTCAGGCCGGAGATGGCCCGCAGGAAAGTGGACTTGCCTGCGCCGTTGGGACCGATGATGGCAGTACGCCTGCCCAGGGTGAAATTCAGGGAGATGTCTTTTAGGATGGCTTTGCCCTTAATGGCAACCTTCAAATGGCTGACGCGGAACCCGTCAGGCTTTTTGCTTTGCTCGCTCAATGGTCACAGCTCCCTTCTCAGCAGGAACAGGAAGAACGGGGCGCCCAGCACCGCCATGATAATGCCCACAGGCAGTTCCACGGGAGAGAAGGCCACCCGGGCAAAGGTATCACTGAAGGTTACCATGCCCACTCCCAAAAGAGCCGTCCCCGGCAGGAGGAAGCGGTAGTCAGAGCCTATCATGAGCCGGGCTGCATGGGGCACAATTAGGCCCACGAAGCCCAGCAGCCCCACCACGGAAACGGCGCTGGCCGCCAGCAGGGCCGCCACGGAGGTGAGGATCAGGCGGGTGAGCTCTACCCGGAGGCCCAGGCCTTTGGCCAGTTCATCTCCCAGCTGCAGGATATTGATATGCCTTGCCGAAGCAAAGGCCAACAAAGCCCCGCCCAAAGTATAAGGCCAGAGCATGGCCACATGGGGCCAGCTGCGGGCAGACAGGCCACCTACCATCCAGATCAGGGCGCTGTGTACCCTGTCGCTGTAGAAAATCATCAGGGCGGAAATCCCCGCCCCCAAAAAGGCCGACACTGCCACACCTGCCAAAATGATGCGGATGGGCTGGATGCCGTTCTTCCAGGCCAAGAGGTAAATCAGCACCGCCGCCCCCATGGCCCCCACAAAGGCCGCAGGGGTAATGAGAAAGCCGTACCCCGGCAGGGCCAGCATCACCAGGATGCCCATGAGCCCCGCCCCGGAAGAAATGCCGATGATATGGGGGTCAGCCAGTGGATTCCTCATCACCGCTTGTAAAATAGCCCCGGACAGGGCCAGGTTGATGCCCACCAGCGCCGCTACCAGCGTGCGGGGCAGGCGTATGTTCATCAGGATCTGCTCATGGGTGCCGCTGCCCCCGGCAAAGAGGGTCTGCCACACTTCCAAAGCGGGTATCTCCACAGAACCCAGGCTGATGCTGATGAGCATGCCCAGCACTGCCAAAACAAAGAAGGCCGCCAATAAGACGACCTTTCTTATCATCATATTGACGACCTCCTGTCAATTCTCATTCCTTAAAATGCTTCCGGATAGACCAGCTTGGCCATCATTTCCACGGCTTCCGGATAGTGAAGGCCGGGACTTAAGAGGAACAGGTCCTGGGGCAGGTAGAAGACCTTGCCCTGGCGCACCGCCTCCACGGACTGCCAGGCAGGGTTCTCTGCCATGGTTGCGTCCATGCTGGCCTTGATTTCTTCCAATTTGCCCATGCTGGTGACGAACATCAGCTCGGGATTCTTCTCCACCATGGTCTCCAGGCTGTAGGGAGCAGAGTCGGGATCCTTTTCCAGCGGGGTCATGTCCCCTGCCACATTCTCCCAGCCCAGCATTTCTGCCACCGAACCTGCTATGCTGCCGGAAAGCTGCACAGTGAGCCCCTGATTGGTGCTGTGGATGACGGCCACCCGGCGCTTCTCCTGCGGGATTTTCTCCTTCACGGCCTGGATTTTCTTGTCCATAGAGGAAATAAGGGCCTCTCCCTTTTCCTTCTCCCCCGTAAGCTGGGCAAAGAGAGCCACTTCCCGCTTCACGTCCTCGTAGCTCTTCATATCCACCACCAAGGTCTTGATGCCGCTGGCTTCCAGGGTTTCCACCAGCTTCTCATTCATGCCCTTGTTGATGATGACCAGATCCGGCTCACAGGAGAGCACCTTTTCCACATCAATCTGGTAGACCTTGCCCACGCTGGCCTTGTCTTTGGCATAGTCCGGCATCTTGGTCTTGGAGTCCGGGCGGCCCACTACGTCGCCCCCCACCTCGTGGAGAGGCTCCAAAAAGGAAGCAGAGGTAACCACAATGCGCTCCGGCTTTTTCTCCAGAGTCACTTCCCGGCCCAGGTCGTCCTGCACTTTGGTAAAAATCTGCGCGGAAGCATTATTTGCCGCCTGCTGGCTGCCGCAGCCTGCCGCAACCAATAAAAACAGAAGGCACAGCAGGACTGCCGTAAGTTTTTTCATATCGCCCATCTCCCTTTTCTAGCAGGCTCAATGCCTGCGGGTGAGAATGGTGGACAGATAGTTCAGCTTCTCATCCCGATGGGCCATGATATCATCGATGACCTGCTCCCCGTCCAGGCCTGCGCGGCTTACCAGCACGGCATTCTCGGCCAGGCCGTGGGCAGCCAGCTGATGGGCCACATCGGAGAAGTTCTTGTAGACCTTCATCATCACCACATTGTCAGCCACTGCCAGGGCATTCTGAATCTTGTCCGGGCTGGCGGTAGCCGGGATGATGGCCAGCACATCGTCACCCTCCACAATGGGGGCGCCAATCTGGCTGGCAATGGCAGCAAAAGCGGGCACGCCGGGAATGGTGCAGATTTCCACGTCCTCATGCTCCAGCAGGCGGTAAACGTAAATATAGGTGCTGTAGAACATGGGGTCGCCCAGGGTCAGGAAAGCCACGTTCTTGCCTGCGCGCAAAAGTGCCAGGATTTCCGCCTTGTTCTCCTCCCAGGCCTTGGTATCATCTGCAAAGCCCTTCACCATAGGGAACACCTGATAGACTATCTCCACATCTTCCTTGAGGTAGGGCTTGGCAATGGAAAGAGCCACGCTGCCGTCCTTCTTCTCTGTCTTGGGAGCGATGAGCACATCCACCTTCTTGATGGCGTTGATGGCCTTCACAGTCAAAAGTTCCGGGTCGCCGGGGCCCACGCCGATACCGTAAAAAATTCCGCTCATAATATGACCTCCATTGCAAATCTGTTGATTACGCTGTTATATATCTATGCGCTCATCATTTCATCCAGATTTTATTTTAACCCAATCTGTCTGATTTTTCCATAGGAAAAGGAGCCGTTGCAATTGCAACAGCTCCTTTTCCTGCATATTCAGCACGCCCTGACCGCAAAAACAGAGCTCAACAGCTTCCTGGTATACGGATGCCGGGCTTCCGCAAGCTTATCCCCCGGCAGTTCTTCCACTATGCTTCCCTGCTGCATGACTGCCACCCGATGGCTGATCAGGCTCACCAGGGCCAGGTCATGGCAGATGAAGATATAGCTGACACCGCGCTTCTTCTGGATTTCCGCCAGCAATTTGGCGATGCTGTCCTGCACGGACACATCCAGGGCACTGGTGGCCTCATCGCAGATGATGATTTCCGGCTCCAGTATCAGGGCCCGGGCAATGCCCACCCGCTGGCGCTGGCCGCCGCTCAATTCATGGGGATAGCGCAGGGCCATCTCCGGTGGCAGCTCTACCTGCCGCAGGAGCTCCACGGCCCTTGCTTCAGCTTCCTTATCTGAGACTTTGGCAAAATTCCGCAAGGGCTCGCAGATGATGTCCTTGATGCGCATCTTGGGATTGAAAGCCGTGGCAGGGTCCTGGAAAATCATCTGGATGTGCCTGGCCATTTCCCGCCTTTTCTCTCCCTTGATGTTGGTGATATCCTCACCCTTGAAGAGAATCCTGCCGCTGGTGGCAGGGTGCAGCCCCATGATGGTGCGGACGAAGGTAGACTTGCCGCAGCCGGACTCCCCCACCAGGCCCAGGGTTTCCCCTTTGCGCAGCTGCAGGGAGATATCGCGGCAGGCAGTGAATTTCTTGCCCTTTTCCGGCTCGAAGACCTTGCAGACCTTTTCAGCAGCCAGCAGTATTTCCTGTTCAGACATAGCGACGGCCTCCAATCTCCGGCACCGAAGCCAGCAAAGTCCTGGTATAGTCAGCCCTGGGGCTTCCTATGACCTCGGCAGTAGTGCCGTACTCCGCCACCCTGCCGCCGGTCATGACCATGATCTTGTCTGCCATGTGGGCTGCCACGCCGATATTGTGGGTGACGATGATCATGGCAGAGCCTGCCTCCTGCACCACCTGCATCAGCTCTTCTACTATCTGGGCCTGGGTGGTAACATCCAGAGCCGAAGTGGGCTCATCTGCCAGCAGCAGCTGGGGCTGGAAGGTGAGCGCCATGGCGATGCCAACTCTCTGCCGCATGCCGCCGCTGAGCTCGAAGGGATGAGAGTCCATCACCCTGGCAGGGTCCGGCAGGTTCATGCGCTTGAGGAGGCTTTTGGCCTTTTCCTCTGCCTCACCCTTGCCCATGCTGCTGTGCACCTGCATGTATTCCACAAACTGGCTGCCGATGGTGCGGACAGGATTCAGCATATTGCCGCTGTCCTGAAAGATCATGGCCACATCTTTGCCACGAAGCTCCAGCCATTCCTTATTGGTGAGGGAAAGGAGCTTCCGCCCTGCAAAATCTATCTCCCCGCCGCTGACCCGGCCCGTGCCGGAAAGGCATCCCAGGATGGCGCGGATAACGGAGGTCTTGCCGCTGCCGGACTCCCCCACGATGGCCAGTATCTCCCCCGGCTCCAGGCCGAAGGAAACATTTTCCACCGTGGATTTTCCCTGATACTCGATGGAAAGATTCTTTACATCTAAAAGCATTTTCGCTCCCTTACTTGGCAGGCTTGATGATATTGGTGATCCAGTAGTAGTCGGAAGGATACATCTTCACGTTGGCCAGAGCCTTGCTGCTGACGATGTTGGTCTGGGGATAGCCCAGGAACAGGGCTGCCCCGTCGTTCATGATCATCTGCTGGATCTCGATGATGAGCTGGCGGCGCTTCTCCTTGTCAAATTCCACGGACAGGGCCTCGAACTTGGCGTCCAGAGCAGGATTGCTGTAGCCGGAGCCGTTCTGGGGATTCTCGCCATTCAGATTGGACTTCCAGTACCAGTTGAGGAAAATCTCAGGATCGCCGGTGTTGGCGGTGGTGATATTGGAAATCAGGAGGTCATACTCGCCCTTGATGCCAATCTGGTCAACGAGATTGTAATCCACGGTCTTGATGTTGATGTCAAAGCCCAGCTTCTTCAGGTCAGCCTGCACTGCCTCAGCGTAGAGGGGCAGTTCTGCGCGGCTGTTGTAAACCACGAAATCAAGCTTCAGAGGCTGGCCGTCCTTTTCGCGGATGCCGTCGCCGTTGGTATCCTTCCAGCCGGCCTCGTCAAGGAGCTTAGCTGCCCTTTCGGGATTGTAGGCGTTGGGGTCAGTGAGCTGGTCAAAGCCGTAATCCATGGAAGGAGGCACAGGAGCCTTGCCCGGCAGGAAAGTGTCCTTCAGGAGCACCTTGTTGTAGGTTTCCCTGTCGCAGCCGGCAATGAGAGCGGCGCGCACCTTGTCGTCCTTCAGGATGCCCTTCTGGTTCAGGCGGGCCAGCACCACCCGCAGGGAAGAAATCTCGTCCACGAAGAACTTGTCATTGCCACGGAAGGTGTCCATGTCACCTGCGGCGATGTTCACAGCCATATCCACCTCGCCGGACTGGAGAGCCATGGCCCGGGTGTTGGGGTCA
The DNA here is from genome assembly GCF_000702545.1 of Selenomonas sp. AB3002. Classification (NCBI taxonomy): domain Bacteria; kingdom Bacillati; phylum Bacillota; class Negativicutes; order Selenomonadales; family Selenomonadaceae; genus Selenomonas; species Selenomonas sp. AB3002. Next base: position 1,285,420 of record NZ_JNIO01000008.1, read on the forward strand.
TCAATGGAGGGAATCTCCACCGTCTCAAAGGGTACTTCCCCATCCCAGTAGGAGGGGTTCTTCTTCATGACAGCCTTTTCCTTCACGAAGGATTCCACCATGTAGGGACCGGTGCAGATGGGGCCTTCCTTGGCAAAGTCGCGATTTGCCTCGGCCTTGGTGTCCACAATGATGAAAAGGGGGTCCGCCAGGAAGCCCGGCATATTGGGCATGGGCTTTTCCGTCACGATGGTGAGGGTCTGCCCCTCAGCCTTGATTTCCTTGTACTTGAAGAAAGTAGCGGCACGGTTGTTCTTGGCGAAGGCACGCTCGATGGAAGCCTTCACAGCCTCAGCCGTAAGCTCGTCGCCATTGGAGAACTTCACGCCCTCACGGATCTTGAAAGTCCAGGTGAGATGGTCGTCGCTGATGTTCCAGCTCTCGGCCAGCCAGGGCTGCACATTCATCTTCTCGTCAAACTTGGTAAGGCACTCACCCAGGCCGTAGCGCATGACCACCCAGCCAAAGTAATTCTGGGTAGGCTCAAGAGTGTCGGCGAAGTTGGTGACACCCACCTTCAGCACACCCTGCTGGGCGCTCCCCCCTTTGTCTGCCCCGCAGCCGGTCAGAGCAGCCGTCAGAGCCGCACCGCACAGCCCCATAGCCACAGCTTTCCAAACTTTCTTCATGTTGAACTTCATTGCACGCATTCCCCTTTTCTAAAAAATAAGAGAGACAACATATTTATTCCTGCCGCGGGTCAAGGACATCCCTCAGGCTGTCCCCCCACAGATTGAATATCGCCACTACGCTGAAGATGGCCAGCCCCGGATAGAGCATGAGCCAGGGAGCCGACTGGATATACTGGCGCCCCTCATTCAGCATCAGCCCCCACTCCGGTGTGGGAGGCTGGGCACCGAAGCCCAGGAAGGACAGTCCCGCAATCTCCATCATCATGGTGCCGATGTCCATGGCTCCCGTGATGACCACCATGGGCAGCACATTGGGCAGCACATGGCGCCAGAGAATAGCTCCGGTGCGGGCCCCCTGGATCCTGGCTGCCTGGATGAAATCCTGATTGCGCAGGCGCAGCACCAGGCTCCTCACCAGCCGGGCGTACTTGGCCCAGCTCACCACCAGCAGGGCCAGGATGGTATTCACCACGCTGCCCCCCAGGATGCCTGCGATGGCAATGGCCAGCACGATGCCCGGGAAAGCCAGCATCATATCCGCCAGGCGCATGAGGATGGTTTCCAGCCAGCCCCCGAAGAACCCAGCCAGCACTCCCACCAGCGTGCCCACAGCGGCAATCAGCGCCACCAGGCACAGGGCCATGAAGAGAGAAACCTGGGTGCCGCAGAGAATGCGGGAGAAAATATCCCGGCCCAATTTATCCGTGCCCAGGATATGCTCTGCCGACGGCGTCTGCAGCACCAGTTTCATGTTTCCCTCCATGGGGTCCTGGGGAGCAAGGTAAGGGGCAAAGATGGCCAGCAGCACCACAAATACCACCAGAGCTGTATAGAAGGCGAAAAGCCTGTTCTCACGAAAAACCGCCATCAGTTCCCCTCCTTTTTCAGCCGCGGGTCAAGATAAGCATAAGAAAGATCCACCAGCGCGTTGATGCCCATGTAAACTATGGAAATCCAGAGCACGAAGCCCTCAATGAGAGGATAGTCCCGCATGGAGATGGCCCGCACCGCCATATTGCCGATGCCAGGCCAGGAGAACACCATTTCGATGACCGCCACGCCCCCCAGGAGCCAGCCAATGGACATGCCCAGCAGGGTGATGAGGGGCAGGATGGCATTGGGCAAGACGTGCTTCCACAGGATAGCCTGCTCCGAAAGCCCCCTGGCCCTTGCCCCCACCACATAATCCTGCTGCAGTTCCTCCAGGAACACAGTGCGCACCTGGCGGATATACTTGGAGGACATATAGAGGGCCAGGGTCAGGGAAGGCAGCACGATGCCCTCCAATGTCACAGCCGACTTGGCAATAGGGAACCAGCCCAGCTTCAGGCCGAAGACATAGAGGAAGAGCAGGCCTATCCAGAAGGAAGGCATGGACACCCCGATAAAGGAAATGCCCCGCACCAGATGATCCTGCCAGCCGTTCCTGTGAATCGCAGACCATATCCCCAGCGGCAGGGAAATCAGCAGCACGAAGACGATGGTCACAGCCGCCAAAGTAAGCGTCCCTGCAAAGCCCTCCAGCAGCTTTTCTGTAACCGGTTTCTTGGCAGAGTAGGATATGCCCATATCACCCTGCAGCACGCCTCCTGCCCAGTTCACATACTGCACCAGGAAGGGCTTGTCCAGTCCCAGCTCCGCCCTGGTCTTGTCCAGGGTTTCCTGTGACACGATAGTGTCCCCCGCCTCCAGCAGCATGGCCGCCGGGTCCCCGGGGGCCAGATAGGTCAAGCAAAAGGTCAGGAAGCTGACACCTATGAGGGTAATCAGCATCTGCGACATCTTGCCCAAAAGTTTTTGCAAAGTTTCTCATCTCCCCATAAACATAAAAAACCTGCCCGCAAAAATGCAGACAGGTCCACCATATACTTCTCCAGCAAAATCCCCATCCCCATCGCTCGCGGGTCAAACGGTGATTGTCAATCAGGCAGTTCTCCTGGCTCCAGGTCATCACTTCCTTGCGCCTTCCCAGAAAGACTTTGCTCTTTCCAGTGACATCAATGCAATGAAGCTCGCTGTTACAGTGGCGGGACCGCGCCGGCTTTTACCGGCTTCTCTATTAAGTCATAGGAACTATGCTATTCCTTTCGACACCCAATCCAATCTCAATATAGAATTGTTTTCAATGAAAATTACAACAGGCAAAATTTTACCACTACCTACCCCAGCCTGTCAAGTTTCGCAGGCAGGCTGGGGACGCCCCTGCCACAGGCGCCACAGCAGGAAGGAGGCACAGGCAGCCCTGATGGACTGGTCGATGGCCAGAGCCAGCCAGGCACCAGGCAGGCCCATATCCAGCACCTGCAGGAAGAAAGCCGTGATCAGGGGACGCAGGAAGGCGATGCTCACAAAGGAATAGGCTGCCACCTGGCTGGTCCTGCCGCTGCCCCGGAGCACGCCGGCGCACACCAGGGCATGGGCCTCCGGAAAGCTCACCGCCGCCACGAAAATCATGACCAGGCTCCCTAAGGGCAGCAATCCCACTTCATGGGAGTAGAGGCTGAAGATTTCTTCCCGCAAGCTGAAGGTCAGCACAAAAGAAACAAGGGAAAAAATCAAGCTCCACTTGAGCCCGGCCCGCAGCTGCCGCTGCCAGTAAGCCCAGTCGCCTGCCCCGTGAGCGTGGCCTGCCATGACCATATTGGCCTTGCCCAGTCCCCCGGCAAAGCAGTAATAGAAATCGCAGAAATTCATGCAGATGGCATGGACGGCATAAGCTGCCGTGCCCAGCTCCGCCACCATGCGGGTGTAGAGCACCATGCCGATGCGCTCGAACCCCTGCTCGCTGAAGACTCCGGCAAAGACTGGCAAGAATTCCCGGAAATATGACCTGTCAGGCCAAAAAGCCCGCCAGTCCCCCGGCATAGCGCTGCCCCCCAGCTGGCGGGCAGAAACTGCCAGAGTCCAGCTGGTGCCAATGACCGTACCCACAGCAGCCCCCGTCACCCCCAGCGCAGGAAAGGGGCCCAGGCCAAAGATGAACAGAGCATTGCCCACGACATTCACCAGATTGCCCTGAAGGTTGGCGCTCATCACCTCTTTGGTGTGGCCATAGCCCAGCTGCACTGCCTGCAGGACAGTGGCCAGAGTGGTTAGGAATACCCCCAGCAGAGCGATGTCCCCATAGGACAGAGCCGCTGCCAGATACTCTTCCTGCGCCCCCATCCAGCAGAGAATGCGCTCCAGCTGCCAGAAGAACAAGACATGCAATATGCCCATGAAAATAACAGCACAAAAAAGTGTCCGTGCAAGCAGCACGGGCACTTCCTGTGTATTATCCTCACCGAACTTCCTGGCAGTGAGCAGCGTCAGAACCGCCGCTATGGAGCGAACCACACAAAGCAGCATCATCCTGGGCTGGGTAAAGATACTCACCGCCGCAATAGCCGCCGTTCCCAGCATGCCTGCCATGATGATATCCACAGAACTCAGCAGCACCATAAACAGGCCCTCCAGGGCAGCAGGCATTGCTATATTCAGATAATGTCTGTCCTCGTCCGGTATGCGCATGCTGAAACTCCTTATCACCTAATAATCAATATCAATTAGATGATAACAAGCTGCCTCTGCCTGCGCAAGCCCCCCCGGGGGATATAGACAGCCTCATTCGTCAAACTGCTCAGCGACGCCTCCTGGCAAACAACGGCGCATTGGGCCGCAGGATGCGGCAGCTGTTCAGCACCACAGCCAGAGTGGCCGTATTGTGGATCACCGCTGCCCACAGAGGATTGATGCGCCCCAAAGCTCCCAACAGCATGGCGGAGGAATTCACCAGGATTGTCGCCATGAAGTTCTGGTGCACCAGATCCATGGTGCGCTTGCCCAGCTGCAGGGCCTCCATAAGGCGGTTGGGGTCCTCGGAGTGGATGGTCACTGCAGAGGACTCGGCGGCAATATCCGTCTGCCGCCCGCCCAGGGAAACGCCCACATCTGCAAAGGCCAGGGCCGGAGCATCGTTGATGCCGTCCCCCACCATCATCACCGTGCCACGCTGCTTGAGCTTGTTCACATAAGTGCTCTTGTCCTCAGGCAGGATTTCCGCATGGTAAGAGTCGATATCCATGGCATTTGCCACCTCAGCTGCCACCGCCTTGGAATCGCCGGTGAGCATGACTATCTCGTCAATGCCATAGCGGCGCATGCGGTTCAGGGTCTTCTTCATATTGGGACGCACAGGGTCCTCGATGCCGATGACGCCGATAAGCTCCTGGTCACGGGCCACATAAAGGAGGTTCTTGCCCTTGAGGCCTGCATCAAGGTTCTCATTATCCTTGACGCCATTTTCGTTCAAGAACTTCAGGCTGCCCACGCGGATAGTGCCGCCCTTGCAGCCCTCGAAGTCCGGCACCTCTGCCAGCATGCCCCGGGCCACCACGGTCTCGGATTTCTTATGCTGGGGCACCTGCCATTCCTGTGCCTTCACATACTTCTGGATGGCCACTGCCAGGGGATGGACGGAATGCTGCTCGGCAGAAGCCGCCAGCAGCAGTAGTTCCTTCTCCTCCACCCCGACCTTGGTCTTGATGAAGGAAATCTGGGGAATGCCCACGGTGAGGGTACCAGTCTTGTCCAGCACCACCGTGTCAGTCTCTGCCAGGGCCTCGATATAGTTGCCGCCCTTCACCAGGATGCCGCGCTTGGCCGCTGCCGCAATGGAAGCAGAAATGGCCGTGGCAGTGGAAAGCTTGAGGCCGCAGGAGAAGTCAATGAACAGCAGGTTCAGCACCCGCTGCCAGTCACGGGTGGCACCGTAGACAATGCCCGCCCCGATGAAGGAAATGGGCACCAGCAGATTGGCCATCTGGTCGGCGAAATTCTGCACCGGCGCCTTGCGGGTCTGGGCCTCCTCCACCAGATGCACGATATGGGCCAGGGAGGTGTCAGAGCCCACTTTCTCCACCGCAATCACCAGTTCCCCTGCCTCCACCACGCTGCCTGCGTAAACGGGAGAACCTGCGTGCTTCATGGCGGGATTGGACTCGCCGGTTATGGAGGCCTGATTCACGGCAGCATCACCGGAAATCACCCGCCCGTCAATGACGATTTTCTCGCCGGCATGGGCGGCGATGATGTCCCCGGCCTTCACCTGCTCAATGGGCACCTTGCGCTCCACCACATCTCCATCATCCTCCTGGCCCTCCACCAGCCAGACGTAGCGCTGGTCAAGGGACAGGAGGCCGGAGATATGGGTGCGGGCGCGCTCTGCCGCATAGCTGGTGAGCATCTCCGCGCCATTGGACAAGGCCAGCAGGGTCAGGCTGGATTCCGGCTTGCCTGCCAGCACGGAGGCGATGACTGCCGTAGCCGTCAATGTATCTGCATTGGGACGGCGGTCTTCGATCATGCCCTGAATGCCAGTCTTGATGAAGTTCCGGGCAATGCCCAGCACCAGAATGGTGCGCAGGATCTTCATGCTGGCATAAAGCTGGGGAGAAGTGCGCTGCAGGAGCTGCATGCCTGCAAAGCTGGCCAGGGAAATCAGGGCATCCCTGCGATACTCAACCAGGCGGTCTGCCTGGCTGACGGATTCTTCCTTCACCCGCACCAAGGTGCGCACAATAAGAGACTGCACCTGCTGCAGGGGCAGCACGCCGCGGTAGTAGATGCGCGCCTGGCGCTCCTCCACCACTGCCGCTGCTATCTGGCGGAAGCTGCGCAGTTTGGCTGCCAGGATGGCCCGTTCCTCACGGGGCAGGGCCACCGCCAGCTTTATATTGTAAACACCGTATTTCATACCGTACGCCATCCTCTCATGAGGGAAACGGCCCACCAGAACATCTGGGACCCGGTGGGGAACTGCTGGTTGGCAAACATCTTCTGGAAGCCCCGCAGCAGGAAGAAGAGGGAAGCCGCCGAGCTGATATCCAGCCAGCCGCCGGTATGCTCCTTGATCCAGGCACTGAAGGAACGCATAGTGCCCCTGAGGCTTCTGGTGATGGCACCGGCATGGGCCTCAGAAGGCAGGCCCTCACCCTTAAGCGGTGCAGGAGGTACGGGGGGCAGGCTATGCTTGAAGACCTTGTCACGCAGCTCTGCTGCCAGCTTGTCCATCTCTTCCTCGTTGGCCTCTGCAACCTCATAGATAAAGAGAATGCTGCCCGTCAGGGCATTGGCCTTCACTTCCTTCAAAAAGGGCAGTGAAGCAAGTTTTTCCAAAGTCTTTTCCAAGCCCTTGTCAAAGGAAGCCCTGTAGCGGCGGCGTCCCGGCTGCCTGGAAACCAGGGTAAAAGGTTCAACCGGAGCTGCAAACACTGCCCGCTGAATCCTGGCCCCGGCTTTTGCCACACCCTGGCCTGCCTGCTTCATCATGTCAAGGCCGCTGTCCAAAAGGCCGGACTGGCCGCCGGAACGACCGCCCAGGCCTCCCATGCTGCCCATCATGCCGCCCATCATACCGCCGCGGCCACCCATCATGCCTTTGGCGGCACCGGAGCCGCCTCCAATAAGCATCTGTGCCAAAGCCTGACCTGCTGCCATACCCATCATCATTCCTGTTCCGGACATAGCCATCACTTCATCTCCCCTTTACATGCGACATAATATACTGTTCAACTTTTGCCAGTTCAGCATTGGCTCTGAGACGCTCCGGCACATACTTGATAAGAATGGAGCCGGTAGCGGTGCTGGTATCCACTGAGTCAATCTCTGCAAAAGAAAGCAGCTGGGACCTCACTTCGTGCTCCAGATTCGCATTGCCGATGAGATTCCTGGAGCGCAGGCGCACCCTCCCAGGCAGATAAGACGCAATTTCCACAGAACGGATAAATAAATCCAACTTGCTGGTTGGAATCTGTATGTTCCCCAACAGATTCAAGAATATTTCCTCCCTTTCACATAGAAGAAAAGACTGCCAGGGGCGAAGCCGATGGCAGTCTCCAAACTCATAAGAAATTACTTCTGCTTAGCTTCCTGAGCAGCGATAAGGTCCTCGAGCTCCTCTTTCTGGCGCTGAAGCTCAGCAAGGGGCAATTCACCTGCGGGAGCAGCCTGCTGGAGGGCAGCCATCTGCTGCTCACGCTCCTGCATGAAGCGATAGCCGAAAATACCAGCTACGGCACCAACTGCGAGACCAATCCAAAAATCTGTTTTCTGGAACATAAATATCCTCCTCATGTGAAACACTTAGGCCAAGCTGAAAACAACCTAACTGACTGTTCCCATTATACTGCGAATGAGAACAGCTGTCAATATTGAATGATTATCAACCTTGCCTAAAAATATATTAACTGCTTAAAGTATAACATAAATTACATAGTAAGAGAAGGTCCGGAAGGCAATTAGAAGTAATTATCAGACACATTTGTTATTGATTATTATTCTTTTATTTATCAGCTCAGAAGCGACGTTTATTGATTATCATAATATTTGTTCATCTTCGAATATTATTGACCATAACTGCTAGTTATGATAATATATGTATGCTTTCAAACAATAATTTCAGGAGGAGATTCCCTTGGCAACCATCGCTATGGCAGCTGCGCTCATAGGGCTTATGCTCTGCGCTTACCGCGGCTGCTCCATCATCCTGGTCGCACCCTTCTTTGCGGTTGTGGCCGCCCTGGGCAGCCAGCACTATGGCCTGCCCATTTTCAGTGAGCTTTACATGACCAAACTGGCCGAATATGTAAAGACCTATTATCCCATCTTCCTTTTCGGCGCCGTCTTCGCCAAACTCATGGAGAAAGGCGGTCTGGCCTCTGCCGTGGCGGCCAAGATTGTCAGCACCCTGGGAGAGGAGCGGGCCATCCTGGCTGTTATCCTGGGCTGCGGCGCCCTGACCTACGGCGGCCTGTCCGTCTTCGTGGTAGCCTTCGTCATGTACCCCTTCGGGGCCGTGATCTTCCGTCAGGCTGACATTCCCAAAAGGCTCCTGCCCGCCACTCTGTGGATAGGCATCTTTTCCTTTGCCATGGTTGCCATGCCGGGCACCCCCCAGATTCAGAACATCATCCCCGCTGCCTACTTCGAGACTTCTTCCTGGTCAGGCATCGGCATCGGCCTCTTCGCCACCATCATCTTCATGGTCATGGGCTGGGGCTGGCTCACCTACCGCATGAAGAAGCTCAAAAACGAAGGCGAAGGCTACGGTGCCCACGCCGACCGTCAGAGCGGCCAGGGCAAGGCAACTGTCAGCTGGCAGCTGGCCATGGTGCCCCTCCTGCTGGTAGTCATCATCAACGTGATTCTCTCCAATCCCTTCGCCTGGGACTGGGGTTTCCACTGGGCTGAGGATATGCTGGAGTCCCTCTCCGGCATGAAGCTCACTCTCATTGCCTCCCATATCGGCAAGGTATCTGCCATCTGGTCCATTTCCATCGCCCTGATTGTCAGCAGCGTCGCCGCTGGCTGGATTGGCAGGAAAAGGCTCAAAGCCACTGACGGCTTTTTGAATCCCATCAACTTCGCCGCTTTGTCCTCTGGCACTGCGGCCCTGAACGTGGCCTCCGGCTTTGCCTTTGGCTGCGTGCTGGTGGCCATGCCGGGCTTCAGCCCCATCAAGGATGCCCTCCTGGGGCTTTCCGCCTCCAGCGGCCCGCTGCTTTCCGCAGTCCTTGCCACCAACATCATGTGCGGCATCACCGGCTCTGCTTCCGGCGGTCTCACCATCGCCCTCTCAGCCTTTGGCGAGCAGTGGGCACAGGCAGCCATCGCCCAGGGCATTCCCCTGGAGGTCATGCACCGCATCGTGGCCATCGCTTCCGTGGGCATCGACCCGGTGCCCCACTGCGGCGCGCTGGTGACCCTGCTGGCTATCTGCGGTCTCACCCACAAGCAGTCCTACTTCGACATCGTGGTGCTGCTCTTCATGAAGTTTACCGTGCCCTTCCTGTGCATCGCCTTCTACATGCTGACGGGCATCGTCTGATAAGGCATGGCAATACAATAGATATATGTATGAGCAAATATTTCCCAGAAAGGATCTGATCCTATGGATAATGAGACTCTGCTCCGCCGTATGGAGGCCTTCGACCCGGAGCTTTCTGACCTCTTGCTCTCCGCTCTGGACAGGCAGTGCTCCACCCTGTCCCTGATACCTACCGCCAATGCGGTCTCTCCCTTCTCAGCCTATCTGAAGGGCAGCGTGCTGGGCAATGACTTCATGGACCATCACGCCATTGAGCGCCGCAGCCGCCTGGAGCAGATGGCCTGCCGCCGGGTGAAGGAACTCTTCCACAGCGGCCACGCCATCGTCCGCACGGGCAACCCCGTGGCGGCATCCCGTGTAGTTTTCTACGCCCTGGCCCAGCCGGACAGCACCATCCTCTCTTTCAATCTGCGCAAGCAGGAGCACTGCACCGGCGACTGGATGACCTATAACTTCGTGAAATTCAGCCTGGAGCCGGACACCCTCACCATAGATTTTGACAAGGTACGGGAGCTGGCCCTGAACCACCGTCCCCGCATCATCATCTACTCCCCGGTGAACTACCCCCAGAATACAGACTACGAAAAGTTCCGCCAGATCGCCGATGAGGCAGGCGCCTATCTCTGGGTGGACATCGGGCAGAATGCAGGCTTGGTGGCCACAGGCTTCGTGCCCTCCCCGGTCCCCTATGCAGATGTGGTGACCTTCGGTGCCAGCGACGCCCTCCACGGCCCCCAGAACGGCATCATCCTCACCACGGAAAAGCTGGCTCCCTGGCTTGATCAGGCGGTCATCGACACGGGCCATGTGTCTTTGAAGAAAAACGTGCTGGCAGCTTTGGCCATCACCTTCAAGGAAGCTGCCACTGACGAATTCATCGCCTACTGCCAGCAGACTATCAAGAACGCCCAGGCTTTGGAAATGGGCCTCAGGGAAGCAGGCGTGAACACCCTCTGCGGACCCACCGCCAACCATCTGGTATTGGCCCAGCTCAGGGAGGGCATCGACGGCAGCAAGCTCACGGATAATCTGGTTGCAGCGGGCCTTATGGTGAAGCCCGAGCAGCTCCTCACCTCCAGTGACCTCAGCTTCTCTGTGCTGCGCCTCTCCAGCCTTGACCCCACCACCCGCTCCCTGAAGGAAAAGGATATGTTAAAGGTAGGCACCGCCCTGGGCAACTTCATCAACTCCGGCCAGAAGGGCAATGATATCTCCGAAATGTCCAAGATAGTCAAGAAAATCATTGACGGACGCCCTCTCTTTTCAGAAGAATGGCTCCCGGATGCAGAAGCAGACGACAGCCAGCCGGATATGATGGAAAAGATGATTTACTGGAACATCTGATATGGCATTAAAGCGCCTCTCTGTGATGCAAAAATCACAGAGAGGCGCTTTTTCGTCCCCCGGCTCACAAAGATTCAGGAGTGCTTTTCATCAATCCGCATCCACCAGTGCTGTCCTGTCCGGATATTCTGCAGTGATATCGCGAAGCCGCGCCAGATATCTTTTCATAGACACTCTCCTCATAAAGTATTCGCTCACTTCCCATCGCTGAGATAATCAACAGCCTCAAGATAATTCTCCACAAACATCTCTACTTTATCAGCAGAAAAATGATGAGGGGAGTAAATGACACTGAGATGCAGCCTGTCATCCTCCGCCTGATCCACCACAGAAACCACAAAAAAATGCCACGGCTGCTCAAACTCAGGGATATACGGCAGTTGCTGCTCAATATATTTGCCCATTTTTCCAAGGCCGAACATATCCTTTTGATAGAGGAACAACACACTTTCACTCATAGATGGCACATCCAGGGGGAAATAACTGTAAGGAGCGTGAGCGACGCCAAACTCCATCTGTGCCTTCGTCTGGGCCAAGAGCTCTTCCGGGGTGTTCCCTTCCCCTATAGCCAGGCCAACGGGCACATTAAAGGCAAAGCCTCCCGCAGAATTCATTTTTAAGGATTCATCCCGGCCATTGCTGGTCACATACACCAAAGAATGATTGGTTCCATTGCTTTTAGCCATAGCCAAGGCTGCCGCCGTCGTGTAGAAGGCATTGGTTCTGTCCAGCTTCCTGGGAAAGGCATTGGTCTTTCTGTATAAAACCGCCTTTTGATACCTTCCCTCCCAATCGGGATGCATTTTGCACTCCGACGCAGCCAGCTGCAGTTTTTGCCGGTAAAGTTCCTCATAATATCTTCCTGCTTCCCGATAAACCTCACTTGCCGCAGCCAGTTCCATTTGCCTGAGAAGATAATAATAATAGTCAGGCGCAGGCTCAAAAGATGGATTTTCATAGCATTCAAACAGATTGTCGCGCAAAAGGGCCATCCCTGTGCCATCAAGAAAAGCATGATGAAGCTGCAGGAACAAATAAGAAGTTTCCTTCGTACGCAGGATTTTTCCCCGGTAGCCGCCCTGGGCAAAAATATCCATTTTTTCCAGGGGCGCCTGCTGCAGCCTGTCTATCTCCGCCTCCGTTACCTCCCGGATTTCTGTGGGCACCGGCAGGCTTTCATCATACACCTGCCTGATAACTCCATCTTCCCCTCTTGCCAAACGGGTGGAAAAGATGGGATAGTGCCGCAGCACCTTGTCAAGGGCCTCCCTGAGTCTTTCCGGGTCAACGGAAGGCTTCATCTTGTAGAAGCGAACAATCCAGCCCATATTTTGCTCGGCATGTGCCAAAGTCAGTTCCACCCATATTTTCTGCATGGACAGGAGTTCCCTCAGTTCCTGCCTGGCCTGGAGTTCCTGCAACTGCCAGGCAGCATCCCCCGGCATCTGACGATTGGCGCAGATTGCAGCCAGCCGCCTCGGTGTCCTCGCATCGTACAACTCTCCTGCCGTGAAAGAAAAGCCACGGCTGCCTGCCAGAGCAATCAGGCGGATGGAACGCAGGGAATCTCCCCCCAGCCGGAAAAAATCGCTCGCTGCGCTGAATTTTTCCAGGTCCAGGATCTCTGCCATCATCTCACAGATGGCCCGCTCTGCTTCATTTGCGGGAGCCACGTACTCGCCTGCCATATCTTTCAGCTCCGGCGCAGGAAGAAGGCGGCGAAGGATCTTTCCCCTGTCACTCAGCGGCATTTCCTCCAGCGGAATGTAATAGGTGGGAAGCATATAGCGGGGCAACATATCCGCCAGCGCCCCCAGGTCCACCTTCAATTCCTTCCCTGCCAGCAGGTTCCGCTCTGCCGCCTCTCCCCGCAGATAATACAGGCAGATAAAGGAACGCCCCTCCAACTCAAACCCTTTGGCTACCACAGTCTCCAGCCCCGTAATTTTTTTTACTGCACTCTCGATTTCCACCGGCTCCACGCGGTTGCCGTTGATTTTGAACATATCGTCCTTGCGGCCCACGATATAATACATGCCGTTCTCATCTCTTCTGCCGAGATCTCCCGTATGGAAGACCCCGTCCACAAAAGCCGCCTTTGTTTTCTCCGGCAGATTCAGATAGCCCCTGACGTATTCATTTTTAAAACAAATCTCGCCAGTCCCGGCTCCCTCCACTCTGTTTCCCTGCTCATCCTCCAGATGCAGGTCAATTTCTGCCAGTACAGGCTTCCCCATGGGCGCTATTTCATAGGCCTTGTCCAGAAAAGTCTCCAGTATCGTGAAGCCTGCTTCCGTCATCCCGTATAGATTGCGGATGGCCGGCTTTCCTCCGGGATAATAAAGCCCATTTGCCGGCTCCCCTGCCGTGAGGATTTCTTCCAGATAGGGACTCGGTTCCTTGTACAGCCGTACATAAGAAGGTGACAGAAAGATTCCCTGTATCCGATTTTCATGCATATACCGGGAAAAGCTGGCAATATTCCTTACGATATCCCCTGGCAGGATGTACATGGTAAAAGCCTGCAGGGTATAGTGCATCACAAACTGGCAAGTCGCCATGAAATAAAAGGGAGAGATGATCCCCTGCCTGAACTCCCGCCAGTCCGTTCTATCCTCTATGAGGGAAGCCTGCTGTTCTATATTGCCATATTCATGGATGGAGCCTTTCGGATTTCCAGTGGAACCTGAGGTATAGATGATATAGGCTTTGTCATGAAGCTCTGCCTCCTCATGCCCCTCCCTGTATTCCTCTGTTGCCAGTATCTTCCGATACAGGGCTTCATCCAGGACAATGGTGCAGGAAGCGTCTTTTTTTATGTAGTCAACCCGCTCCTGCGGGTAATCCTCCTCCAGGGGAATGAACGCTGCTCCGGCCTTCAATACGCCTAGAATGCAGGAGACGCTCCCTATGCCCCGTTTGGGGCAGACCAGGATGTGGTCTTCCCGCTTCACCCCCTGCTTCTTCAAGTAATTGAAAATTTTCCCCGTCTCAATTTCCACCCCACGATAAGTCAGGCTTTTTTCCGCCTCGACCAAGGCCGGCCTGTCTGGATATTTCTCCATGATCTCGTGAAGGCGATCCAGATATCTTTTCATTGGCAAACCTCCCGTTTCGTTCACTGCTCACCGCCAAGATATCGTAAACGTCATAATGGTTGACAATCAGCCTTCCCCTCTGGGGAAGGCTTTTGTTGGCATTTCCAAAGACGTTTACTACAAAATTAAGCGAAAATTCACTAACTAACACCCTCAAGGCCCTCAAGGCAAAAAAAGAGCCTGACTGCCTTGGCAGACAGACTCCCATATCCATGGATATTTTTTATCAGTTTGGGTCTATCCGCTTCTCCACGGCCTGCTCCAGCAGGCTGTCGCGCCTTGCCTTGGAGGCGGCGAAATAATCGTGAATGGCTGTGCGGTCATGGCTGTCTATCGCTGTGATGACCTCGCCTAAAATTGACTGCAGTTCCTTCAGATGGCGGTTGATGGCCTCCCCATTGGTCATGCAGATGTCTGCCCACATGTCCGCATTGGAGGAGGCTATGCGGGTAGTATCCGTGAAGCCGCCGCCGATGAGCTTGATGCAGGACTCCAAGTCGTCCCCGCTGCGGTTCAAAAGTGTCACCAGGGCTGCTGCCGTCACATGGGGCACATGGCTGATGACGGAGGCGCAGCGGTCATGCTTTCTGATGTCAAGGGTGGTGAAATTTGCCCCCGTGTGCCTGAGCACTGCCATGAGCTTTTCATGGGCTTCCTCTGGCGCCCCCGTATCCTCCACAATCACATAAGCCTTGCCGCGGAAGAGGTCGGCCTTGGCAGCGGTGACACCGCTTTTTTCCCGCCCCGTCATGGGATGGCCTGCAATGTAGTAGATATTCTCTGGCAAAATACCCTGCAGCTGCTGCCAGATATACTGCTTGGTACTGCCGGCATCAGTGATGATGGTGCCAGGCTTCAGATAGGGCAGGAGCTTTTTCACCATGGGCACGATCTGCAGCACCGGAGGGCTCAGAAAGACAATATCAGCTTCTGAGACTACCTTTTCTATATCGCCGTCTGCAAAATCCACGGCCCCCAGTTCCACTGCCTTTACCATAGAGGCCTGGGTGCGGCAAAGGCCTGTGATATAAATGCCCTCTCCCATTGCCTTTTTCAGGCAGAGGCCCAGGGAGCCGCCAATGAGGCCCACGCCAATAATGGCCAGGCGTACAGGCTCCCCTGCCGGCTTCATACAGTTCTCCCCATGACAGCAGCGATCCTCTCCAAATCGGACATGAGGACATTGAACTTCTTGGGCGTGAGGCTCTGGTCACCATCGGACAGGGCAATCTCCGGATGGGGATGCACTTCGATGATGAGTCCGTCTGCCCCGGCAGCCACAGCGGCCCTGGCCATGGGCTGCACCATCTGCCAGCGGCCCGTGCCATGGCTGGGATCAACGATAATGGGCAGGTGAGAAAGTTCCTTCACTGCCGCCACGGCGCTGAGATCAAGAGTATTGCGGGTGTAAGTCTCATAGGTGCGGATACCGCGCTCGCAGAGGATGATGTTCTCATTTCCGCCTGCGGCGATGTACTCGGCGGCATTCAGCCACTCGCTGATGGTGGCGGAAAGGCCGCGCTTCAGCATCACAGGCTTCTTGGCCCTGCCCAGAGCCTTCAGCAGCTGGAAGTTCTGCATATTGCGGGCCCCCACCTGATAGAGGTCGGCATACTGCCCCACCAGCTCGATATCGTCCTTGTCCACGATTTCCGTGACAACTTTGAGGCCGTTCTCGTCAGCCACCTGACGCAGGAGCTTCAGGCCGTCCTCAGCCAGGCCCTGGAAGTCATAGGGGCTGGTGCGGGGCTTGAAAGCGCCGCCGCGCAGGAACTGGGCGCCGCCGGCCTTCACGGCCTGAGCCGCCTCACGCAGCTGCTCCAGGCTCTCCACAGAGCAGGGACCTGCCATGACCACCAGCTGCTCGCCACCTACCTTCACGCCGTCCACATCCACCACGGAGTTTTCCGGATGGAACTCACGGCTCACCAGCTTGTACTTCTCAGTGATGCGGACAGTCTTTTCCACACCGGGCAGCATATTCATCTCCAGGTTGCCTATGATTTTCTTATCACCGATAACACCTACGATGGTGCGCTCTGCGCCTACGGAAAGATGGGCCTGCAGGCCCACAGACTTCAGCTTGTTTTCCACCTTGGCTATATCTTCCTTGGTTGCACTGGGGCTCATTACGATAATCATCTAATTACCTCCTGCTCCTATATGATTTGTTATTGCGCTTTCGTGCCTGCCTCCCTCATGAGGGCGATTTCATCGCAGTTGGGGAACTTGGGGCAGTCTATGCACTCTTTCCACACCTTGTGGGGCAGTTCCTCCTTGGTGATGATCCTGAAGCCCAGCGTCTGGAAAAAACCGGGCTTATAGGTGAGGGTGAAATACTGCTCAATGCCCAGCTCATCACCTTCGGCCATCAGGCGGCGGACAATCTCCCCGCCGATGCCCCGGCGGATGTAGTCAGGGTCCACCGCCATGGTGCGCACCTCTGCCAGTTTCTCCCAGATGATGTGCAGGCCGCCGACACCAGCCAGACGCCCCCCATTTTTCTCATCGATGGCCACCACCATATCGCGGATGGTCTCATAGAGAGTATTGCGGGAGCGGGCCAGCATGACCCCTTCTTCCGCATACTTGTTCACCAGTTCATAGATGGCTTCTATATCGCCAAAAACAGCTTTCCTGTATTCCATACAATCACTTCCCGGCCCGTCAAAGGGCCCTGTTTATTTTCCTGGCACTGCACTGGGGCACACCTCATGGAGGGGACAGTCAGTGCAAAGGGGATTCCTGGCCTTGCATAGTTTCCTGCCATGCCAGATCAGCCAGTGGTGGGCTGCAGACCACTTCTCTTTGGGAATAGCCTTCTGCAAGCCCTTTTCCACTTCCAAAGGCGTGGTGCCAACAGCCAGCTTCAGCCTGTTGGCCACCCGGAAGACATGGGTATCCACCGCAATGGCTGGATAATCAAAGGCCACGCTCATGACCACATTGGCCGTCTTCCTGCCCACCCCCGGCAGCTTCTGCAGGGCCTCGAAATCCTCGGGCACCTGCCCACCATAGTCCTGCAAGAGCATCTGGCAGGCCGCCATGATGTTTTTTGCCTTGTTGCGGAAAAGCCCGCAGTCCTTGATTTCCTGCTCCAGCGTCCCCAGTCCCAAGGCCAGGATTGCCTCAGGGGTGGGCGCCTTGGCAAAAAGCCTTTCCGTCACCACATTCACCCGCACATCTGTGCATTGGGCAGACAGGATGACGGCAATCAGGAGCTCGAAGGGATTGCGGAACTTCAGGGCAGGCTTCACGCCTTGATAAATTTCCTCCAAAATGGCAATCTGCTGCTCCCTGACTGCCTTGGTCACCCGCATATCAGTTGGTAAGGCTCCGCACCGGCGCGGGAATGCGGCCGCCGCGGGCCACGAAGGCTGAGGAACTGTACTGGTTCCTGACGGGCACGATGGGGCAGTAGCCCAGGAGGCCGCCGAACTCCACCACATCTCCCACCTTCTTGCCGGGCACGGGAATCACGCGCACAGCCGTGGTCTTGTTGTTGATCATGCCGATGGCAGCTTCATCGGCGATGATGCCGGAAATGGTGGCTGCGGAAGTATCACCCTCCACTGCAATCATATCCAGACCCACGGAGCAGACGCAGGTCATGGCCTCCAGCTTCTCAATAGAAAGACTGCCCTGCTTGACGGCAGCAATCATGCCCTCGTCCTCGCTGACGGGAATAAAGGCGCCGGACAGACCGCCCACATGGGAGCTGGCCATGAGGCCGCCCTTCTTCACTGCATCGTTCAGCATGGCCAGAGCAGCCGTGGTGCCGGGAGCGCCGCAGGCCTCCAGGCCCATTTCCTCCAGGATGCGGGCCACGCTGTCCCCTACGGCAGGCGTGGGAGCCAGGGAAAGGTCGATGATGCCAAAGGGCACCCCCAGACGCCTGGAAGCCTCGCGGGCCACCAGCTGGCCCACACGGGTGATCTTGAAGGCCGTCTTCTTGATGGTCTCTGCAATCTCCGTGCAGTCAGCCCCCTTGAGATCCTCCAGGGCATGCTTCACCACGCCGGGGCCGCTGACACCCACGTTGATGACCCGGTCACCCTCGGACACGCCGTGGAAGGCGCCTGCCATGAAGGGGTTGTCCCCGGGGGCGTTGCAGAAAATCACCAGCTTGGCGCAGCCCAAAGCCTGGGTGTCACGGGTGAGCTCGGCGGTGCGCTTCACCACTTCGCCCATCTCCCGCACGCAGTCCATATTGATGCCCGCCTTGGTGGAGCCCAGGTTCACAGAGGAACACACTATATCCGTGGAAGCCAGCGCCTGGGGTATGCTCTCGATCAGCACCCTGTCACCGTGAGTGTAGCCCTTCTCCACCAAAGCGGAGAAGCCGCCGATGAAGTTGACACCCACAGCCTTGCCAGCCCTGTCCATAGCCTCGGCCACAGGCACGAAGCTGTCTGTCTTGCAGGCATCAGCCGCAATGGCAATGGGAGTCACAGAGATGCGCTTGTGGATGATGGGGATGCCGTACTCTGCCTCGATGTCCTCGCCGGTCTTCACCAGGAACTCTGCAGACTTGGTGATCTTGTCATAGACATTCTGGCAGAATTTCTCGAGATTGGGATGAGCGCAGTCCCTCAGGGAGATGCCCATGGTGATGGTGCGCACATCCAGCTTGTTCTCGGTGATCATGCGGTTTGTTTCTAAGATATCATCTATAGTGATCAATGGTCTTGGTCCTCCTAATCAGTTGAACGAAACTCAGACGTTGTGCATGACGTTGAAGATGTCCTGATGCTGGGCCTTGATGTCCAGCCCCATTTCCTGGCCCTTCTCCTTCAGCACTTTCTGGAGGTCCACCAGGCTCATGCGGGCGTCCTCGCCCATCTCGGCTCTCATGACCATGTTGAAATAGCCATCCATGATGTTCTGGTTGATATTGAGGATATTGACGTTGTTTTCCGCCAAAACCTGGCTCACCATAGCGATAATGCCCACCCTGTCCTTGCCTACAATGGTAACTACCAGCTTCATTTACACATCTCTCCCCATAGATAATAAAATGACTTTGCCAATGTAAACTCTTTAGCAACACGGCTAAACAAAAATTCAACACTCCTATTATAACAAGGGTTATAACAAAAACCAATAGTCTGGCTGTAATTCTGTTTAGTTATGGTATGGGAAAAGAATCACATTCATGTTGACAATCAGCAAATTAGTACCTATAATACAGTTGTGATGTAAATTTAAGAAAAATCCCTACAACTGTAGGTTTTATGCGGGTTCTCCCGCATGCAGAAGCATCTTTTTCTTCAATTTTCGTCTGTTTTATCTATAAGCCACATTTATAGAATGATAGTATGAGGAGAGTGTTATTTATGGCAAAGAATCCGGTCAAGATCACAGAAACGGTTCTCCGTGACGGCCATCAGTCCCTGGTTGCCACCCGCATGCGCATCGGCGACATGCTTCCCCAGCTGGAAGCCCTGGACAAAATCGGCTACAACGCCCTGGAAGCATGGGGCGGTGCAACTTTTGATACCTGCCTCCGTTTCCTGGATGAAGACCCCTGGGAGAGACTGGATACCCTGAAAGCCAACCTGAAGACTCCTATCCAGATGCTGCTCCGCGGCCAGAACCTCCTCGGCTATAACCACTATTCCAATGACGTGGTGGAAAAATTCGTGCAGGCTGCTTCCCGTCACGGCATCGGCGTCTTCCGCATCTTCGATGCCCTGAACGATGTGCGCAATCTGAAGGTAGCCATCAAGGCTGCTCTCGCCTGCCCCGAGAAGCCCCATGTCCAGGGCTGCCTGGTATACACCATCAGCCCGGTGCATACCAATGAGAAATTCGTGGAACTGGCTAAAGAGCTGGAAGAGATGGGCTGCCATTCCGTCTGCATCAAGGATATGTCCGGCCTCCTGAAGCCCTATGTGGCAGAGGATCTGGTGAAGAAGCTGAAGGAAGCTCTCTCCATCCCCGTGGAACTCCACACCCACTGCACCTCCGGCTTCGGTCATGCCACTTACCTGAAGGCCGTGGAGGCAGGCGTTGACATCATCGACTGCGCCTTGGCTCCCTTCTCCAGCGACACTTCCCAGCCCTGCACCGAGACCATGGTGGCAGCTCTGGAAGGCACTGACCGTGACACGGGCCTCGACCGTCAGGCCATGACCCCCATTTCCCAGCACTTCCTCTCCGTGAAGAAGCGCATCATCGATGAATTCAAGCTCAAGGGCTATTTCGATATCAACCCCAACGTGCTGGACTTCCAGATTCCCGGTGGCATGCTTTCCAACCTGGCCAATCAGCTGAAAGAAGCCGGCATGGAAGACAAGTATCAGGATCTCCTGGATGAGATGCCCCGCGTCCGCAAGGATCTCGGCTATCCGCCCCTTGTCACCCCGTCTTCCCAGATCGTGGGCACCATGGCTACCTTCAACGTCATGAGCGGCGAGCGCTACAAGATGGTACCGAAGGAATTCAAGGATTTGGCCCGTGGCAAGTTCGGCCGCACTCCTGTGGCCATCGACCGCGACTTCCTCACCAAGACTCTCGGCATCGCTCCCGTGGACATCATTGATGACTGCTCCGTGGAAGATGCCAAGGCAGAGACCTTTGAGGAATTCAAGGCCGAGCTGGTGGAGAAGGGCTTCTTGAACCCCACCGACGAAGACGTACTTTCCTACGCTCTCTTCCCCCAGGTGGCAGAGGAATTCTTCCAGAAGCACTACCAGAAGGTTACCGCTTACAAGCGCTAAACCTACCCACACAAATAGGGAGGCTGACAGTCCATATGACTGTCAGCCTCCCTATTTCATTTACATTATTTTACTTATGGTCCACGGGATTCTTGATTCCCCAGGCATGAACGCCCTCCACATTGCCCAGGATAGCCGGGTCAAAGACAGGCTCTATGCCCTGGTCCCTCTGGCTGATATAGCTGTCCAGCGCAATGCGGGCATACTTGGCCAGGCGTATGACCGCATAGAGGTTGGTGAGGCACAGCAGGCCCATGAAGAGGTCCGCCAGGTTCCATACCAGATTCAGCTCGGCCAGGCAGCCGAAAAGCACCATGGCCACCACACAGACCCGGAAGGCCTGCAGGCCGGCCTTGCCATTGCCTTCAAAGAAGGCAATGTTGATTTCCCCGTAGTAGTAGTTACCCACAATGGAGCTGAAGGCAAACATCAGAATCATCAGGGAAACGACACTGGGAGCCAGGCTGCCGAAGGCACTGGCCAGACTGGCCTGAGCCAGGGCAATGCCCGTCAGCTCACCACCCACCTGATACTGGCCAGTGAGAAGCACGATGAAAGCCGTGGCTGAGCACACCAGCCAGGTATCCACGTAAACGCCCAGAGCCTGTACCAGGCCCTGCTTCACAGGATGGGAGACATCAGCTGTAGCGGCGGCATTCGGCACAGAACCTTCACCGGCCTCGTTGGAGAAGAGCCCCCGCTTGACACCCGTCAGCACCACCGAACCCAATCCGCCCCCCACAGCAGCCTGGGGTGAGAAAGCATCATGGAAGATGAGGGCAAACATGCCCGGCACCTTGTCGATATTCAGCAGGGTTATAAGAACAGCAATAAAGATGTAGAAGCCTGCCATAATGGGCACCAAAACCCCGGCCACCCTGGCTATGCGGTTCACGCCGCCAAAGATGACCAGCGAAGTCATCACGCACAGGAAGATAGCCGTGGCATAAGGCGGAATGCCAAAAGCCGTGACAGCAGACAGAGCGATGGTATTAGCCTGCACGGAGTTGTAGATAAGGCCGAAGGTGACGGAAATCAGTATGGCAAAGAGCTTGGCCACACCTCTCTGGCCCAGTCCATTCTGAATATAGTAGGCAGGGCCGCCATGGAACTTGCCCTCCTCCCGGGGCAGCTTGTAGATCTGCGCCAGGGTACTCTCCACAAAACCCGTGGCACAACCTATGAAAGCTATGACCCACATCCAGAAAACAGCACCGGGACCGCCAGTGACAATGGCGATGGCCACGCCGGCAATATTGCCCACACCCACGCGGGAAGCTGTGCTGACGCAGAAAGCCTGGAAGGAGCTGATGGTCTTCCCCGCAGGCCTCTTGCCTATGCCCTCTGACAATACCCGGAACATCTCCGGCAACATGCGCAGCTGCACTAGTCCAGTGGTAAGGGTGAAATAGAGCCCGCAGCCCACCAGCACCACAATCAGCACGTAAGACCAGAGCAGAGTGTTGATACTATCAACTGCACTGTTCAGTATGTCCATAAATTATAATACCTCCTTTGATTTAGTGTACCTATACTATTACAACATAACTATCATAACACGATTGTTCTGATTTTGTCGACAAACAAATCTCCCGGGTCATGCCAGCTCCACAAACAAAAAACTGACGCGTGCCTAGCATGCGTCAGTTCTCTTATATTTATAGACGGTCAAATACCGGCTCAAACACGCCTACCAGCCAGGAGAGGATATCCGAGCCCTGTCCTACGTTCTTATCCGCCAGGATATCCACCTCACCAACCTGCTCCCCCTTGTAAAGCAGCTTGGCCGTGCCTGCTTTCTGTCCTTTTTTCACAGGAGCCGCCAGCACTTTCTTTACATCGTAAACCACTTTGTAATTGCTTTTTTCCTCAGCATCTACCAGAGGAAAGTTTATATCCTCTGCCAGATGGAGGTCTACTTTGGCTTCCCTGCCATCCTTGACCCAGGCGCTCCCCCTGAAGCGTTCCTTGTTCACCCCGCGCACCAGGCGGGTGTGCTCAAAGCCGTAGTCCAGGAGCTTTTCCGCATCCTTGAATCTGTCCTTGGGGGTTTCGGCGTGCATGACAATGACGATGAGCTCCAGCCCGCCCTGTTTGGCAGAGGCAGCCAGGCACCCCCCTGCCGCCTGGGTCCAGCCGGTCTTGATGCCCGTCATGCCCTCGTACTTGCCCAGAAGCTCATTGGTGTTTTCTGCTGCCAGCATCTTGTTTTTGGGAATGCTCCAGCGCAACAGTGCCTTCTGCTGGCCCACGATTTCCCGGAATCTCTCATTCTGCATGACGTGACGGGCCAGCTTTGCCATATCCCTGGCCGTGGAATAGTGTTCAGCATTTGTCAGGCCATTGGGATTCACGAAGTGGGTGTTCTCCATGCCCAGCTTCTCCGCCTTGGCATTCATCATCTCCGCAAAGGAAGAGACGGAGCCGCCTATCTGCTCAGCCAGGGCCACCGCCGCCCCATTATCCGAAAGCATCAGCAGGCCGTTCAGGAGCTCCGCGGAAGACAGCATTTCCCCGGGCAGGAGCCCCATGGGCACATCCTCGGTAGCCGCCGCATTGGCAGAAATCAGCACCTCCGTATCAGCGCTGAGGTTTTCCAAAGTCAGCAGCCCCGTCATCATCTTGGTCATGCTGGCAGGATAGCGGCGCTCATCGGCGTTCTTCTCCCAGATGACTCTGCCGGTAGAGGCTTCCATAACTATAGCGGCATCGGCGCTGAGTTTTATGTCTTCCTGTGCTTCTGCCACAGGCACTTGCGCTACAGCCAGTACAAAACACAGACATATTGCTGCAAATTTTCTTAAGCACCCCATCGGGGTAATTGCCACCTTTCTGATTCATCTTGGCATAGCCAGCTTCAAGGCCTGGCTTACTGTCTCAGCGCCGTAAAGCTCTATGCCCTTTATCTCCCCGGCCAGCTGCCGGTAATTCTTCATGGGCAGCACCGCTGTCTTGAAGCCCAGACGCTTGGCTTCGTTCACCCTGCTCTCAGCCTGGCTCACAGCCCGCACCTCACCGGAGAGGCCCACCTCGCCAAAGACGATGGTCTGGGGCCGCAGGAGCCTGTTGGCAAAGCTGGAGGCCATGGCGACGCAGAGCCCCAGATCTGCTGCAGGCTCATCAATGCGTATGCCGCCTGCCACCTTCACATACACATCGCAGGCACCAATGGACAGGTGCACCCTTTTCTCCAGCACTGCCAGCAAGAGCTGGATCCGCTTGATATCCACGGAATCCGCCGTGCGCCTGGGCGGTACATAGGGAGTGGGTGCCACCAGGGCCTGCACTTCCACCAGCAAAGGGCGGGTTCCCTCCACCGTGGGAATGATCACCGTGCCCGTGTCCTGCTCCCGGTCGGAAAGAAAGAGCTTGGAGGCATCCGGCACATCCACCAGCCCCACTTCCCGCATTTCAAACAGCCCCAGTTCATTGGTACTGCCAAAGCGGTTCTTCACCGCCCTGAGCACCCTGTACTCGGCATTGCGCTCACCTTCGAAGAAGAGCACCGTGTCCACAATATGCTCCAGCACCCGGGGGCCTGCCAGATTTCCTTCTTTCGTAACATGGCCAATTATGAATGAAGCTATACCACTGCTCTTTGAAATTCGCAGCAGGTCTACAGCGCATTCCCGCACCTGGGACACGCTGCCCGGGGCGCTCTGTATCTCAGGCTTGAACACCGTCTGAATGGAGTCAATGACCAAGAGGTCCGGCTCCGCATTCATGACATGGGTTTCAATGGTGGAAAGGTTGGTCTCGCTCACCACCAGCAGGTTATCCGCAATGGCCTCAAGCCTGTCGGCCCTCATGCGCACCTGGCGGGTGCTCTCCTCGCCGGTGACGTAGAGCACCTTTCTCCCGGCGCGGGCAATCTCGGCGCAGACCCGCAGGGTCAGGCTGGACTTGCCTACCCCCGGATCCCCTACCAGCAGCACCATGGAACCGGGGATAACCCCGCCCCCCAGCACCCGGTCAAGCTCCCCGGAGCCGGTGGAAAAGCGGGGCATATCCTCCAGCTCCACCTCCCCTATGGGCTTGGGGGGCACAGCATCAGACAGCCCCGTGCGCGTTTCGCTTTCCTTTTCCGGCAGGGCGATTTCCTCCACCATGGTATTCCAGGCGCCGCAGCCAGGACACCTGCCCTGCCACTTGGGAGAGTCATAGCCGCACTGCTGGCAGACGTATACGGTTTTCTTCTTCTTGGCCATAGCAAGCCTCCAATAATAAGAGCCGCCCCCATCGAAGCCAGGAAGCGGCTCTGATATCTTCATCGATTTAGTATACGCTTAATCAGCCGGATAGTCCAGCGTCCCAGCCAGACAATGGACCAAAAAAGATTCATGAAGAAGTTCAGTATTTTTCCCTTGGTAGTCTCAGGCGCCAGCTTATTGTCCATGACTTATGACCTCACGCCTCCTGCCTGCAGGCTTTTCTTTCTTCACGAAATCCAGCTTGTCCTCAGCCTTGCCCTTGCGGACGCTGATAGTATCTCCTGCCTTGAAAGCCCCGGCAAGCAGCAGCTCCGCCAGATCGTTTTCCAGCAGCCTTTCGATGGCCCGGCGCAGGGGACGCGCCCCATATTTTTCATCCGTGCCCTTTTCTATCAGGCGCAGCTTGGCGCTGGGGGTGACCTCCAGCCGCAGGCCCTGCTCCAAAAGGCGCTTCTTCACATCAGCCAGCAGGATATCCACTATCCTGGAAAGCTCCGGCCTGCCCAGTGGGTGGAAGACCAACAGCTCGTCCACTCTGTTCAGGAACTCCGGCCTAAAGGTGCGGCGCACCTCGCCCATGACCCGCTTCTTTTCCAGCTCCTGCTGACTGAGGCTGCGCTCCGCCCCTACGGCAAAGCCCATAGCAGGAGCAGCCTTCTTCAGGGACCCGGCTCCGGCATTGGAGGTCATGATGATCACCGTGTGGCGGAAATCCACCGTGCGCCCCTGGCCGTCAGTAAGGCGGCCGTCATCCAGCACCTGCAGCAGGATATTGAAAACATCAGGGTGGGCCTTTTCTATCTCATCCAAAAGAATGATGGAATAGGGCTTCTGCCGCACGGCATCTGTCATGCGGCCTCCCTCCTGATAACCCACATAGCCCGGAGGGGCTCCCACCATGCGGGAAACAGTATGCTTTTCCATATACTCGGACATATCAAAGCGGATAATGGCCTCTTCACTGCCAAAGAGCCTTTCTGCCAGCGCCTTGGCAAGTTCCGTCTTGCCCACCCCCGTAGGCCCCAGGAACAGGAAGGAACCAATGGGGCGGCGGGGATCCTTGAGGCCGGCCCTGGCCCTTCTGACCGCACGGGAAACGGCTTCCACCGCCTCCTGCTGCCCCACCACTCTGGCAGACAGCTTCTTTTCCAGCCCCAGAAGGCTTGCCGCTTCCCGGCTGGCCATGCGCTGCACAGGAATGCCTGTCCAGAGGGAGACCACCTCAGCCACGTCGTTTTCTGTCACCGTCACGAAGCTGCCATTCTGCTGGTTCCACTCCTTGCGTGCCTCCTGCAGTTCCGCCTTCTTCCGCTGCATTTCATCCCGAAGGCTGGCGGCCTTCTCAAAGGCCTGGTCCTTGATGGCTTCGTCCTTCTCCTTTTCCAGCCGGTTAAGGCTCTCCTCCATCTCCTGCAGGGACTTGGGAGCAGAGACATTTGCCATGCGCACCTTGGCCGCCGCCTCGTCCATCACGTCGATGGCCTTGTCCGGCAGGAAGCGGCCCGAAATATAGCGGGAACTCAGCCGCACCGCTGCCTCCAGGGCATCATCCTGAATGACTGCCCGGTGGAATTTCTCATAATGTCCCCGCAGCCCCTTCAGGATAGCCTCCGCCTCATCCACGGTAGGTTCCTCCACCAGCACTGTCTGGAAGCGGCGGGCGAGGGCCCCGTCCTTTTCCAGATGCTTCTTGTACTCGGACAGGGTAGTGGCGCCGATGACCTGTATCTCGCCGCGGGACAGGGCAGGCTTCAGGATATTGGCCGCATCAAGAGCCCCCTCTGCCGCCCCGGCTCCCACCAGAGTGTGGAGCTCGTCTATGAAGAGTATCACCTTGCCTGACTTCCTGATTTCCTCGATGACTCCCTTCAGGCGTTCCTCGAACTCACCCCGGTACTTGGCACCTGCCACCAGAGAGGCGATGGACAGGGAAATGATTTCCTTGTCCTGCAGCGTATGGGGCACCTCTCCTGCTACTATGCGCTGGGCCAGTCCCTCGGCAATGGCAGTCTTGCCCACCCCCGGCTCCCCCAGGAGCACGGGATTGTTCTTGCGGCGGCGGGAGAGGATCTGCACCGTGCGGGTGATTTCCTTCTGCCTGCCCACCACCGGGTCCAGTGCCTGCTCTTTGGCCAGCCTGGTTAAATTGCGGCCGTATTTTTTCAGCAGGGGCGTGCCTCCCCTGCTTTCGTTCGAAGCGTTTGGCTCTTCCTGATAATCGCCTTTTTCTTCCAAAAGAGAAAAGATTTCATTCAAAGCATCATTCAATTCTATACCGAAGTGCTCAATCAGCTCCACCGCCGCCCCTCCGGCGTCCTCCAGCAGGCTGATAAGGATATGCT
Source organism: Selenomonas sp. AB3002 (assembly GCF_000702545.1). NCBI lineage: Bacteria > Bacillati > Bacillota > Negativicutes > Selenomonadales > Selenomonadaceae > Selenomonas > Selenomonas sp. AB3002. The sequence goes on from NZ_JNIO01000008.1 coordinate 1,312,674, forward strand.
CCGTGTCCACCACAGAGGCCCCCAGCCGGTCGGCTTCCTCCACCGCCCCCTCCATGACCCGCTTGGCCCTGGGGGTATAGTAAGGATTGTCAGAGGGGTATTCCTGCTCGCTGGCCGTCAGCCGCCGCAGCTCCGAGAGGGCGCTTTCATACTCCATGCCCAGATTCCTGAGGGCTTTGGCCGCCAGGCTCCCCCGTTCATGCAGGAGCCCCAGCAGGATATGCTCTGTACCTATGTAATCCCGGCGCAGCTCGTGGGCCAGATACTGGCCGAAACGCACTGCCCGGACAGCTGTTTCTGTAAATTCTCTTCGGTCTCTATCGCCCATGCAGGGCCTCCTTTCTATGGGAAATAAGGCTTACTCCTTGCCCAGCAGGGCCTTGCGCACCTGCTCTGCCCGGAGCCTGTCTATCTCGTTCTTGGACATATTTTCATTTTCCGCCAGATTCTGGAGGAAGTGGGTGCGGCTCACCAGCAGGATATCTCCGAAGCTGTCGGGATTCTCCCATTCCATCAGCCGCAGGTTCACTCCCAGCCGCACCCAGGAAAGAAGCTCCAGCGTCTCCTTCTCCGTCAGCAGCCGGGCATAGCGCAGGGTGCCGTAGGCACGCCACACCTCATCCTCCAGCCTGTCCTTCATGTACAGAGCCAGGGCTTTGCGGGCCTTGCGCTCATGGGCCACCACTTCCCGGACGGCGCTCTTGAGGTTTTCCACCAGCGCCTGCTCAGAGAAGCCCATGGTAAGCTGGTTGGTGATCTCATAGAGGCAGCCCCCTGCCTCCTGCCCCTCGCCGTAAAGGCTGTGAATGGACAGGCCCAGCTGGGGAGCAATGGTCTCCACGCTGCTGATATTCTTGGTGAAGACCAGCCCCGGCAGGTGCAGCACCACCGAAGCCCTGAGGCCCGTGCCCAGATTGGTGGGCACCGCCGTAAGATAGCCCATCTTCTCGTCAAAGGCTATATCCAGCTGGGACTCGATGATATCATCAATGGCAAAAGCCTTCTTCAGGGGCGCATCAAGATCAAAGGCAGGGGCAAGGCACTGTATGCGCAGATGGTCATCCTCGTTGACCATCAGGCTCACCTGTCCCGCCTCTGCCAGCAGCACCTCGCGATGCTGGGGATTCTTCATCAGGGCCGTGGTAGCCAGCTGCTTCTCAATCAGCACGCTGCGCTCCAAGGGGGTAAGCTCCTCCATGTTGAACCCTGCAAATTCCGTTCCCAGGCCCTTGGCCAGGCTGGGCAAGATCTGCTCCACCTGCGTGCGCACCGCCAGCAGCTGGGAAAAGTCAGCCCGATTGGGGAAGGGCAGCTTTTTCAGATTCCTGGCCAGCCGCACCCTGCTCATGAGCACTACATCACCATCTGTCCCCCCGGCAGAAAGCCAGCTCAGGTGGCGCTCTTTCATGATTTCGTCCTTAGACATGAGCCTCCCCTCCTTCCTTGGCGGAAAGCTTCTGCTCCAACGCCCGCACCTCATCACGCAGCCTGGCTGCCTCCTCGTATTCCTCCCGGGCAACCTTTTCCTTGAGCTCGGCCCGGAGGCGCTTGATTTCCTGCTTCAGCTCCAGGGTTCCGCCGCTGCGGCGGGGAATCTTGCCGCTGTGGGTGCTGGTGCCGTGAATGCGGCGCAGGAGGGGTTCCAGCTGGGGACGGAAGGTAGCATAGCAGACACTGCAGCCTATTTTCCCCGTCTGCTGGAAATCCGCATAGCTCATGCCGCAGTTGGGACAGGTGAGCACCAGAGGCTCCCCCTGCCTGCCCTTCTGCTTTTCCTCCTGTCCGGCAGACTGGCTGAACATGCCCTTGAGGAAATCGTCTACAGACATATTGCGCTTAGGCTGGTTTTCCGGCATGAATTCCCCGTAGCCTGCCGCGCATTTCTCGCAAAGGTTCTTCTCCACCCGCCCCTTGGGACCTATCTGCACTATATGGACTGCCGCTTCCCGGCGGCCGCAATCATCGCATAACATATATTTCACCGCTTTCCTAAAATCAGCCGAAATTCTCCAAAGTCAGCAGCATGACCTTCAGCAGCCGCACTCTTTCCTTGTCGCTCATGGTGGCAGAATGGAAGACCTCCCCCACCACCTGCATCAAAAGCGCGCCTTCTCTCGTAGACACCATATCGTGGTCATGGAGGTATTGTATCATGCCCTGCATGGTCTTCTCATCCGTATCCTCATCGATATCATCCAGCATCTGCTGGTAAACCAGGCTCTTCATGGGCACCTGGACAATGCGGATATACCCCCCCAGACCACGGCGTGATTCCACCATGAAGCCCTTGTCCTGGGTAAAGCGGGTGGAAAGCACATAGCTGATCTGGGAAGGGGCGCAGGAAATGGCGTCCGCGATATCCGTGCGCCTGAGCTCCACCTTGCCATCCTCCCTGGTGGCCAGCTGCCGGAGGATATAGGCCTCAATTAAATCCGCAATATTGCTCATTGTATCACCCTCTGTATCTTGATTGACTAATTGACCTATCGTTCCCTCCATTATATTTGATTTTTTGACTTTTGGCAAGAACTTACTTGCCTTCCCCTTGAGGGGAAGGCTTATTATCTGCCAATAATACATTGTTTTCTCCTGCCCATGATGTTAAAATACTCATGTTGCAATCATCGTCTCTTGAATTAAGGAAGTGTTTTATTTGGCAGAACTCATCTCCAGTCCCTCCAGCATCTTTGCCATAACTTGTCTTTTCGCCCTGACGGGAAGCTGCATTTACCTGCGCAAAACCCGGCTCACCACCCAGATGATGGTCTACATTGCCCTTATGCTGTCCCTCACCATCATCCTGCAGCAACTGCAAATATTCCATTTCCCCCAGGGGGGCAACCTGACCCTTGGCTCCATGCTGCCCATCATGCTCATCTCCTGGCGCTTCGGCCCTTCCGTGGGTGCCATGACAGGCTTTCTCTACGGTTTCATGAATCTCCTGCAGGACCCCTTCATCCTGCATCCCGTGCAGGTGCTCTTTGACTATCCCCTGCCCTTCATGGCCATCGGGCTGGCAGGCCTTATCAGGCACAATTTCTACCTGGGCATTCTCCTGGGCTTTGCAGGGCGTTTCCTCTGCCACTTCATTTCCGGCATAGTCTTCTTCGCCTCCTACGCTCCGGAGGGCATGTCCCCCGTCCTCTATTCGCTCACCGTCAACGGCTCACTTATGGGCGCTGAATGCCTGATTTGTCTGCTGCTTGTGAAACTGTTGCCCATCAGACGCCTGCTGGACAGTATGGGACAAGAACGATAAGGAGTGACTGACCTTGGAAAAAGAATTACAAGAACTACTGCAATTCATAAAAGATGCCCCCTCACCCTTCCACACTGTGGAAACAGCAGGAAAAATGCTGCAGAATGCAGGCTTTGTACAGCTGGATATGACCACAAAGTGGGAGCTTGCTCCAGGCGGCAGATACTTCGTAACCGTCTACGACTCCAGCCTGCTGGCCTTTGCCCTTGGTGAAAAGCCCGGCCCCCTGCGCCTGGCAGCGGCCCACACAGACTTCCCATGCTTCCGCATAAAACCTCATGCCAGTATCAATAAAGAAGAACATGGACTGCTTAATGTAGAAAAATACGGTGGCCTTATACTTCGCACCTGGCTGGACAGGCCTCTGGGACTGGCTGGAAAAGTTGTCCTGCGCTCTGAGGATGTCTTCAAGCCAGACACGCAGCTGGTAAACTTTGATCGCCCCCTGCTGACCATCCCCAGTTTGGCCATACACATGGACAGGGAAGTAAACAAGGAGGGCAAGCTGAATCCCCAAACAGATATGCTTCCCTTGGCTGTTATGGAAAACGAGGAGTTTTCGGAAAGCTTCTTCACAGATTGGCTAAGCGAAGAATTGGAAAAGGAGGATCCCGAGGATATTCTCGCCTACGAACTATCTGCCTATCCCTTTGAGGAAGGCTGCCTGTGCGGGTTATATAAGTCTTTTATCTCTTCCCCACGCCTGGACAATCTCACTTCTGTTCTGGCTTGCCTCAAGGGCATTATGGCGGCAGAACCGAAAGAAATGTCCGGACTGCGCCTCATTGCCCTCTTTGATAATGAGGAAATCGGCAGCGGCACCAAACAGGGAGCAGGCTCTACGGTGCTGAATCAGGTACTGGAAAGAATCTACTCCTCTCTCGGACAAAAAAGAGAAGACCTTTGGGCAGATATAGCGTCCGGTTTCATGCTATCTGTAGACGTGGCCCACGCCTTGCATCCCAGCCATGCAGGAAAACACGACCCATCCAACCAGCCACTCATGGGTGGAGGCATAGTATTGAAACAGGCAGCCGCCCAAACATATGCCGGAGACGCAGAAGCCATTGCCATCATCCGCGGGCTCTGTGAATCCCATGAAATCCCCTGTCAGTCCTTTGTTAATCGCAGTGATGTTCGTGGTGGCTCCACCCTGGGCTCTATCGCCTCCACTCTTGTCCCCATCCGCACCATGGACATAGGCGTCCCCATGCTGGCCATGCACTCAGCCAGAGAGGTCATGCATAAGGACGATCAGCTGGCGCTGAATAAATTGCTCATCACTTTCATGAGCAACTGATACATAGTTTCATACATATCCAAAGGCTTCAGGAGCAAAAATGCGAAACAACGTTACAATTGTTTCGCATTTTTATTGTTTCGTCTGAAGCAATGTGTCATTTTTTATTCTTCAATCATCATCTTTATGATTTCTTTGTCAGTTTCCTTCATGCCAATGCGGCCCAGGCGGCTGATATTGCGGATGGTATTTTCAACGCCCTTCTTGACCAGTCCGTCACCACCGTAGAACTGCTGGCCATTGCGGTACATTTCAAAGCCCAGGATGCCAGCATCCACAGCTGCGGAAATCTTGGCCGCACAGGAAGCCTTGGCACCATCGCAGACAATGCCGGAAGTGATGGCCAAAGCGTTGACGATAGTGTGAATGACAGCTTTATAATCACCGCCGCAGAGCCAGGCAATAGCTGCCCCCGCCCCGGCGCCGGCACTGATGGCGCCACAGTAGGCTGAGAGCCGGCCAATGCCCTCCTTTTCATGGAGCGTGACCAGGTTGGAAAGCAGCAGGGCACGGTAGAGCCTTTCCCTGTCAGCACCCACTTCTTTGGCATATTCGATGACCGGCAGGGAAACGGTCATGCCCTGATTGCCGCTGCCGGAATTGATGACCACAGGCAGTTCGCACCCACCCATGCGGGCATCAGAGCCGGCTGCCGCCCTGGCCCTGGCACGAATGTGGATATCATTGCCATAAGCTTTGAGCAGGGTCTTGCCAATGTTTGCACCGTAGTCGTTCTTCATGCCCTCATCAGCTATGGCTGTATTATAAGCAATCTGCCGGTCAAGTAACTCCCGGACATCCTCCAGGTCGCAGGTCATGGCAAAATCGTAGATATCCTCGATGGTGAGGAATTCATAGTCCGGCTTGCCGGTATTTGCCGCACCCACAGCTTCTTTTTCAAACAAGACCTCGCCGTTACGGGCAATCCTCACAATATTGGTATGCTCACCTACCGCACGCACTTCAGCGTTATCCCTGCCCTTGCTGACCAGGACACAGATGTCGAGGACATGGTCAGACTGGGCAAATTCCACCTTGAACTCCGTACTGCGCAGATAATCAGCCAGCCTGGCCTTATCTTCCTCCCTGGCACAGGCGATGACTTCCAGCCCCGCCTCTTCATCCCCCGCCACGATGCCAATGGCAGCCGAAGCCTCAATTCCCTTGCAGCCGCCTGTATTCGGCACGATGACGCTCTTGACATTCTTGATGATGTTGCCACTGGCTGCAATGGTAACCTTATCAGGCAAAAGCCCCAGCGCCGCCCTTGCCTGGGCAGCACAATAGGCAATGGCAATAGGCTCAGTGCACCCCATAGCCGGCACCAGCTCCCGCCTGAGAATTTCTACATAACTTCTATAAATCTGGCTGTTTTTCTCCATGTTCAGCTCCATTTCTAAAACTCAGTGAATCAACATCTTCCCCAAAAACAAAAGCCTACCTAACCCTGTAATACCTCTGATTCCTGCTGGTGGGCTTATCCGGGAGGGTCATGGCTATCAATCCCTGCCTCATGGCCGGCTCGATATAGTTCCGCTTCAACCCCGCCGTAGACTTCAGGCCCAGCTTTTCCTGCAGTTCCTTAGCCTTGTAGGAAACATCATATTCCATCTGGGCCAGCAACTTTTTTACATACTCATCCTGCTCTGCCAGCAGGTCCTTCTGCAACAGTTCCTCCAGCACGGCATCAATCATTTGCAGCATGAAAGTGATAAAAGGCGTGGACTCACCTGCTGCATAGGAACGACTGATGGCCTCATAGTACTCTGCCTGATATCTGTGTATCTGGTTCTCTATGGGCAGATATGCAAAAAGCGGCTGCCACCTGGAAAGAAGCGCCGTCTGCCAAAGCCTGGCCATGCGTCCATTGCCATCAGCGAAAGGGTGAATAAAAACAAACTCATAATGGAATATCGACGATAGCAACAAGGGCTGCAATTCCTTCTTTGCCTCCCCCAGCCAGGCAAACAGAACTTCCATCAGCTCCGGCACCAGCCTGGCAGGCGGTGCCATGAAGATGCACCTGCCATCTGCAAACACACCTTCCTCCCCATGACGGAATTTTCCTGCCTCCTGCACCAGTCCTGCCGTCATAATCCCGTGAATCCGCAATAGTTCCTTCAAACTATAGGGATTCAGGTGCGGCAGCTCATCATAAGCCGCATAAGCATTCTTCACCTCAAGAATTTCCCTCTCCGGCCCTGCCACCACTTTCCCGGCAATAACATCCCTGACATTCCCCAAAGTCAGGGAATTGGCTTCTATAGCCAGAGAAGAATGTATGGATTCGATGCGGTTGTTCCTGCGCAACCGCGGATATGCTGACATATCACGATAATGGAGCACCTGCCCCAGCCTGGTAGAAATAGACGCCACCAGCCTCAGTATCTCATTGTTCAGCGTATACGGAGGATAATTCCCCATAGACAACTCCTCCTTGGCATCTTATGTATTATCTTATATATTATCTTATGCTAAATGATTTGTTTTGGCAAGCAAATATCTTAGTACAGCCCTGTCTCAACTACGCAGACAGGGACCGTTTACCTCATTTAACGTAGTCCGCCAGAAGTCCTCCACCTCTTAGGTGGGGGATGAAGGCGGGTCTGGCGAATTTGCGTAAGCAATTGAAGCCAGACAATTGTAGCGTAGATAGTTTTTTGGTATAATCAGTCGTAGAAGAGAAGAGGCTTGATATACCATGAAATTATATAATAATAACCATTCAGTGTTCTTGCTCTATTACCATCTTGTGCTTGTGGTAAAGTATCGCCGTAAAGTATTCTCTGACCAGATGAGCGAATATGCTAAAGACTTATTTGTTCGGCTCTGCTCTCCCTATAATATAACTCTTGAAGAGTGGAACCATGATGTAGACCATGTGCATATAATGTTCCGTGCTCACCCTAACACGGAGTTGTCCAAGTTCATCAATGCTTACAAGAGTGCCAGTTCCAGGCTAATCAAAAGGGATTTTCCGGAAGTCAGGCGCAAGCTATGGAAGGAAATGTTCTGGTCGAGAAGCTATTGCCTGCTGACAACAGGCGGTGCTCCTATAGGTACAATCAGAAAATACATAGAAAATCAAGGCAGGTGAATATGATGAATAAGGCGTACCGATACAGACTCTACCCAACCAATGAACAAAAGATTATGTTTGCCAAGACTTTCGGTTGTGCCAGATTCATCTATAACAAGATGCTTGGCGATCGCCTTGACCATTACAAGAAAACCGGCGAGAAGCTAAACAACACACCTGCACAATACAAGGAAGAATTTCCCTGGCTGAAAGAAGTAGACAGTTTGGCTCTTGCTAATGCTCAGCTGAATCTGAACAAAGCATACAACAATTTCTGGAAGAATCGCAAGCATTTTGGCAAGCCCCGCTTCAAGTCGAAGAAAACAGGGCACTTCTCATATTCTACGAACAATCAGAAAGGCTCTGTCAGACTTGAAGGAAACAAAATCAAGCTGCCCAAGGTTGGCTGGGTAAAGCTGCGTCTGCACCGTCCCTTGATGGAAAATAGCACCATAAAGACCGTCACCATAAGTAAAACGCCCTCAGGCAAGTTCTATATCAGTATTCTGATGGAGTACGAAAACCAAATACTTCCCATAATACCAAAGAAGTTCCTGGGGCTTGATTTTGCCATGCACGGCCTGTACGTTGCTTCTGATGAGGATGATGCAGAATATCCGAACTTCCTACGGAAAGCCGAGAAACAGCTGGCTAAAGCCCAGAGAAAGTTGTCCAAACGACAAAAAGGCAGCCACAACCGAGACAAGCAACGACTTCGTGTGGCCAGGCTTCATGAGAGGATTGCAAATCAACGCCGTGACTTCCTGCATAAGAAGGCTCGCTATCTTGTAGACCGCTATGATGCAATTGGCATTGAAGATATCAGCGTCAAGGCGATGGCTAAGCACAAGAAGGGCGGTAAGTTCAGTTTTGGTAAATCCGTGGCTGACAATGGCTGGAATAAGTTTGTAAACATATTGGAATATAAACTTGCTTGGCAGGGCAAATCACTTGTCAAGATAGACAAGTGGTATCCCAGCAGTCAGTTATGTCACGTATGTGGCTACCAGAACAGCAAAACCAAAGACTTGTCTGTACGTGAATGGGATTGTCCTAATTGTGGCAGTCACCATAATCGAGACAAGAACGCTGCAATAAACATCCGAGAGGAAGCTAGGCGTATATCCGCCTAACCAAACTCGGCAGAATACCGTGGGTCGCACGGAAATCTACGCCTGTGGAGAGAGTGTAAGTCGTCGTAACTCTTCGGAGAAACGGTGCTATCCTCGTTGAAGCAGGAAGCCCCCGCCTCTCAGCGAAGCGTAGGCGGGGGTACGTTCACTCCCATTACAAAGAAAACCTTGAAAACTACCTCCCCCCATTGTAAAATGAAGGCAGAAGGGGGCGTACTCTAACTATGGCACGAATCAAAGAGTGGGAAGAACTCACCATCTGTGACAACTTCCTCTTCCAGAAGGTCATGCAAAACAAGCGGCTCTGCAAGCGCCTTATTCAGAAACTACTGAAAATCAAGATCAAGAACATCATTTATCCTGTGGCAGAGAAGAGTATTGCCATCGGGGCCACCAGCAAGTCCATCCGACTGGATCTCTATGTTGAGACAGATGACGGCACTATCATAGACATCGAAATTCAAACTACAGATGGTGCTGATGGCTGGCTCCCCAAGCGCACAAGATATTATCAGGCAATGATTGACCTTGATGTGTTGGGTAAAGGCAAAGATTACATCGAGCTCAAAAAGTCCTATGTCATCTTCATCTGTACCTTTGACCCATTTGACTCAGGAGAGAAGGTCTATACTTTTTCCAATCGCTGCCACGAACGTGATTACCTGGAGCTTGGCGATGAAACCACCAAACTCTTCCTTAACGCCAAAGGTACCAAAGGCAAAGCAGATAAGGACATCGAGAGTTTCTTAGCGTATGTGGACGGCAACGCTGCTGAAGGTAAATTCACGCAGGACATAGCCGCCGAGGTAGAGCGTGTAAAGCAACATAATGAAACGAAGGTGGAGTATATGACACTTATGATGGAGCTCAAACAGCAAAGACGTGAGGGCTATGCCGAAGGGCAAGATTCAGAGCGACTGAATTCCATTCGCAACTTAATGGAATCACTACACTGGACTGCCCAGCAGGCTATGGACGCATTGAAAATCCCTGCCTCAGAACAGAGCAAGTACGCAGCACAGCTTTAACTCATGCGAATCAGGCACAGCATAAGAACTCAGGTTCTAAAATGCTGTGCCTTTTATCTTAGATGTTATCAAAACCTTGCCCCCCTACCAAACCTGGCCGGGTCACTATATCTGGCCATCGGGATAGTGATGATGTATCTCTTGACCTGGAGAAATCTATTTTGCGCCAAGCAGGACTATTGTAAAGGAGGGGTTCTCATGGACAATAGGCAAGCTATCGCCTCTAAATCAGGCAGCAACAATGGCGTATACTTCGCTGACTTCCCCGGCTGTATCGCTACTGGAGCCACCCTAGACGAAGCGCTTTACTTGGCAAAAGAAGGTCTGGCCATGCACATATGAGGTATGGAGCAAGACGGCGATTCCCTACCTGCCCCATCACCTATAGATGAAATCCCCCTAAAAAGTGGCGAAGTTCTCTGCCTACTGGATGCCAACGTGGAAAATATTCGTAAAACGGCATAAAAACGTAAGTACAGCCACTGCCTCTAATATGAGGACAAGTGCCATTTTTCATACATCAACTCACTGAAAGATATCAAAACTCCAGACTGGAACCAAAACTTGAAACCAGCGACCACGCCTTCCGCATAACCCTGCCCAATAGGAATTTCAAAACCGACCAAGCTTCTCCTTTTGCCCAAGCAAATAACCCTCCCCTACTCACAGCCCTGTCTGGCAAGGAAACCTTCATCAGGCAGGATGTGCAGGATACACTGGGCGTGTCCCGCAGCCAAGCTAACAATCTTATCAAGGAACTGGTGGATAGTGGCAGGCTTGTGGCGATTGGAGCAGGTAAGAATCGGCATTATGCTCAATCAAAAAATTAAACGAAATGGAGGTTTCATAATGTGCAACGATAATTATGGAAAAAAATGGACACGTGATGAAACAATCCTTGCATTATCTTTTTATTACGAAATGCCCTATGGAAAAATAAACAGAAGCAATAAGTATTTACAGTCCATGGCAGATTTAATGCAAAGGTCATTATCATCACTGATTATGAAGATGGTAAATCTTGCCTCCTTGGACGAAAGTTTACTATGCAGAGGAGTTACCTCTCTGCCTCACAGTAGCAAGCTAGATAAAGAAGTATGGGTTGAATTTAAGGGAAAATATGAATATCTCCTGCTTGAAAAAGAGCGGATATTGTCTTCTTATAACACCTCCATCAAACTGACGAATCCTAAAGTAAAACATTTACCACCAGCAATTGATCTCAAATATTATACTCCCAAAGAAAGACTTGTCCTCGTGCGCAAAGGTCAGGATTTTTTCCGTAAAGCTGTTCTAAGTGCATATGGGGAACGGTGCTGCATGACAGGTATTGCCGTTCCGGAACTTTTACAAGCCTGCCATATAATGCCATACAGCAAGTGTAAAAGCATCAATGACTGCCTTAATCCATCTAACGGCATATGCCTAAATTATTTAACCCACAAGGCCTTTGACCTAGGTTTTATCAGTATCCATAAAACCACTAAAAGCATAATGGTATCCGACTGCCTAAAAAAACATCCACGTATTGATGAAACCACCAAAAACTGGTTGCTCTTCTTAGAAAATAAATCTATAAATTTTCCTGAAAGGAATATGCCAGAATACAATTTCTTGGAATATCATAACGATTGTATTTTTAAGTCATAAACTCAAACTTCGCACAAGAGAAACAGGCCAGCACCTATGTGCGGTGTAGAGCCATGACTCCTAGAAAGTCTGCCTCATGCACAGCGTTTCAAACACTTGTTCCATAAATTCGGCAGATTTTCCAAGAACAAATCGAGCATCATGTCCAGTTCCTTTTCCATAAAAAACGTCTTTCCCTTTACCGTAGCAATAAGTTCTTTCAAGAGCAACACCAAGGCATCGAGATAACGCAGATCCTGCAATTCGTCATAAGCGAGATAGAATAGCTCACCTATGCTCCGTTTATCGACATTCCGGCGCTGCTCTAGTGACAACATCATATACCTTGCAAATACAACGGATACATGTGATGTCATTGCATCATAAGACAGAGCGTGGCTTTCTTTCCCAAGTTTCAGGAATGACTTGCATATCTTGAAGAAAACCTCGATATTCCAGCGCTTTCCATAAGTCTGGATGATGTCTTCCTCAGACAAACAGGTATCTGTGGATACCAAGATTAGATAGTCCTTGGGGTTGCTTCTGTTCCTAACGAAAACGAGTTTGACTGGCAGAGTTTTTCCTTCCTTTACCACCGCCGCCTCTACTGAAAGCAGATACTTTGAGCAACCAGGACGCTTTTTAGACTGGCGAAAGATTGCCATTACACTCTTCATGCGTTCGTCATGAAGGAAATGACTGTTTTCAGACTTTTTTACCATAGCAATGGCATCGAAGCCGAGTTCCTTGACTTGAACAAGGGAAGACGGTGAACAGAACCAGGTGTCAAAAAGAACGTAGCGGGCTGGAATCTCCATAGATTTTGCCTCAGCCAAGAGCTTCTGCATAACAACGGTAGCCTTAGTCTGTGCCAGCTTGCGCTGTTTCCCGCCGTTGCTACGCGAGTCGATCTTATCCGAAGACTCCTGCAGCCGATTGACACGATTGGCAGATGAAAGCAGACAGTGGCTGAGTGGCAGAAACGAATTCCCATCACTCCAGCCGAGAGTCAGCATGCGGAACCCCCGCGTATACTTGTGCTCGACGTGGTCAAACACCTTGGCAAGCAGCTCCACATTCTTGGAACGTGCCCTGCTTAACAAGGAGTCATCGATGATAAGCACGTTGCGCCGGTTTTCATTGGTAAGAGGTACAATTTTTTGAATGATGGATTTACCAAGCTGCAGAGTGAATTTGCGCCAGTTGACACAACTGGAATTCATGAAACGGTAAAAGGTATCTTTAGCAAAGGGAATAACAGATGAATCCATCTTTTCCTGCTGATAAAAGGACTTGTTGCGAAAGGCATTCTCGAACGCAACCTTAAACACATTGCTTACAGAGAAACCGCGAACCTTATAGGCATTGCAGGCCTTGAGTATCTTGCCAACATGGAATTCTTCCAGGAAACAAGATATTTTTGAAGAAAGTTGTTCACCAAAGATATGATTCTGTGATACAATGTTCATGGCATAAGCCCTCCGTTTATGTTATGATTGCTGTCACTTTCATTATACAAAACGGAGAGAGCTTATGCTATTTTTTTAGGAAATGGTACAAGTCGAATAATTTGGCAGTTTCACAACTGCGAAGTTTGAGTCATAAATTGACAACAATATACCAAATATCATAGCGTATGGAAGGGGCTAAAGTAATAACTAATAAAGTTTACAGTAGTACGTTAACTCGTCCCTCCACTGTCTTCGGCAGTCCACCTTACTAAAAGAGTAGAGCTTATGTCGTCAACTCCTTTGGCATTCCTATAGTTCAACATGCTAAGAAAAGCGTGTGCCCATACCAGGTACACGCTTTTCAAAACTCACCCATTAGCCATTTTTCTTTTATACGATTCATACGATGATGGACTCCCACCACAAGAAAGGTATGCCCCCAACTCACCTTCCACAACATAATGTTCAAGCACATCAACATCATATTGTTCAAAAGGTAGCCATACTTCGACACATTTCCCTCTGTGCATACAGGAATCGTCCAACCAATAGTCATCAGGGAACTTTCTCATAAATTCAAATGGATTTTCAGGGAACTCATCAAAGCCGCTATTCATGAAAACTATATCCATACGAAGCTGAACAACATCATCTTCATAGTCTCCCCATACCAGTTCAATAGAAGCATTATTATCAAATTTGTAAATAGAATTCTCCTTTACTAACTCTTCATCTGTTTTCATCAGCAATGCAATGTTGCCACAGCTACCAGCCCACTTGCGAATTTTTTTGACAAACACTTTTTGAGCTTCACTTTCACTATCAAAACACATAGGCTTAGACCCACTCGTACTGTTTTCTAAAACAAAGATTTTCTTCATGGCTCCTCCTTTACATAACTGATGTAAATTAGAAAACTCAAAGCCTTCTATTTGTCTGACTTGAGTCATGGCACATTATTCAATGTGCCCCCACATTTTATGGCAAAATACTGCTGCGAATGAGTATCACCCATCTCAGTTTGATGGTTCACATGTACAATAGTACTTGAAAGAAGGTGAACATCATGCTGAGATTGCCTGATATTGGCTCCCACGCTGCCTATAAGCAGCTCCTCTCCCAACGCATTCACAACAGTCGCCTCAAGCGCTTCGACAATAAGAAGCGCAAACTGGCAGTCAAGCTCATGGCTCTTGACCTTTCACCGGTTGACGAGATCATGCGCCCCTTTTTACTCAGAGGAAGGTCGTCCTGCATGGCTACCTTCCTCTATGCTGCGTTCCTACTTGCTTTCCATCTGGCTCAAGTCCACCTCTCTTGTTGACTGGGCTGAACGTCTGCGCTCTGATGAGGCTCTGGCCATACTGTCAGGCTTTTCACCAGACCATACACCTTCCTTCGGCGCTTTTTATGACTTCTTCCATCGCCTATGGCCAGGATGCAACAATTTCTTGCCTCACCTGCGCTACCTCAAGAAGAAACCGCCTAAAGGAAAGCGCAATGGCGAAAAGTCTCCGTCCTTCAATAAGGATCATACTGCCACCATCATCAAATATTTCGAGAAGCACAGTGCCGGAAGCATTCTCAAGACCAAGCTGTCCATCATCGGTGAAATCTACAGCAAGGTCTTCTTGACAGGTTCTATGCACAAAAAACTTCTGAATTTCAGGCAGCTTGTTCTGGCCGGTGACGGCACGCCCGTGAAAGTATCCAACCGTGAGCGCAGCCATTCAACGTGCTATTGCCATGAAAAAGGTATCGTCAATTGCCACCACAAGCGCTGGTTCTCCCAGCCTGATGCCAATTGGGGATGGGATTCGTCCAGAAATCTCTTTTACTATGGCTATAACCTCTATCTCTTCACAGATGCCAACTCCGGATTGCCTGTCTTCCCTATCCTGGAGCGTGCTTCCCGCCACGATCTTCCTGCCATGCTGCATGGACTTGCCTGCATCAAGGCGTTCTTCGCGCACTGGAATATTTCCGCCTTGATCCTTGATTCCGCACACGATGCAACTGCTGTGTATGAGATGTGCAACAAAAGCAGCATAATGCCTTTCATAGACTTGAACCCTCGTGGTACCAAACCAGCTGAGGAGAAGGGATATACAATAAGTGATGACGGTGTGCCAATCTGTCCTCTTGGACTTCCCATGAAACCTGATGGCACTGATAAGAAACGGCACAGAGCCAAGTATATTTGTCCGCAGACAAAATACGCCGAAAGGCTATGCCTGTGCGATAAGCGCTGTACCAAATCCACCTATGGCCGTGTTGTTAATATGAGCCTGAGGGATAATCCACGGCTGTTCTGCGATCCTCCGCGAGGTTCGCCTCAGTGGAAGCAAGTCTACAACAAGCGCACATCTGCCGAGCGTGCAAACAAATACATAAAGATCGACGGATTGTTGGAAGAAGGGCACCATCACTCTTCCATGATGTGGTATATTCGGTTATTCGCAATAATATCCGTCATCCATGTAAATGCCTGGCGTAAGCGTGCTTGAACTCTGAAAAAATTTGTTTTTTCAGAGGCTGGTTTTTCTGCGCCAATTTTCTCATACGCTTTCAAGCTATGGTATTCCAGCTTTGTGTAAAAGCATTTCCCATCACCTCAATACCAACAGCCACACATTCTCATTTAGATTACCGGGTTTTCTAATTCACATAACTGGCCAAACCCTTATGCAGCTTATACTCTAGCTTAAAATGTATCTCCTTACTCATAATTCGCACCTCTAGGACGGAAAATATATAAAATACTTTCCTTATATTATATTTATCGAACATATTTCGTCAAGTGCAGAGAAGTAAAAACTATAAAATCTTTCCCGTTTTGTTATAGGATATCAGAAAAGACCGACTGAGCCGGTTTCCCACATTTTTACGAAATTTGTCTAGCGCTAATAGTGTATCTACTTTCAAGAGCGCCATCACCTCTTACGGAACTGGACTTCAGAAATGCTAAGAGATTATCTGAACAAAAGAAATTAACAAATCCCCTACATAAAAAACGCTGGCTCACAACACGGAGCCAGCGTTTTCAGCATAAGCATCATTTCAGAAGATCCTATATATCTCAGAAGTCATCTCCCCCGAAATCATCCCCGCCTCCGAAGTCATCGGAGAAGCCGTCGAAGTCTCCCCCATCGTAACCGTCATCATCATAGCTTTCATCATAATCATCGTCATCAATGTCATAGTCATCATCATCGAAATCGTCTTCGTAGTCTTCCTCTGTATCATCATAGTCATCGTCGTAATACAAGTCTTCTCCCTGACCCTCGTCTGCGAAATCATCATCCCGGTCATACTGATTGATAACAGTCTCGTTGTGGTTCACCACTGTCTCATTATGAGCCTCTGCCGAACCGCCGAAAAGATTCCCCAGGAAGGCCCCCATGGCCGTCCCTGCCAGGAAATGCCACAGTCCTCCGCCGCTTTGCTGCCTTTCCTGCACCGGCGCTTCCCTGCGCACTTCTTGCTGCAGCTTCCTTGGGTCTGTTGGCCTATATGGCCTTCTGCCCGCTTCCTCAGGCTTGCGGGGAGCCTGCGCCTCCACAGCCTCCCCGCAGCTGCCACAGAACTTTGCTCCTTCTTTAAGCGGCTCTCCGCAATTAGTACAAAATCTGCCCATTTCTCATCCTTCTTCCGCTTGTGTAATATTGCGAATTTTCTTCCTCATAGCTATATCATATCACAATGAGCAAATATAAAAAAGTCCCTGGCGAAAGCCGTACTCTCGCAGGGACAAAAGATTCACTTGAACACCATGCAGACCACCTGGTAAGCTGCAGCTCCCATGAGGGCCGTGCAGGGTATGGTCATGACCCAGGCCATGACCATCTGCTGGGCTACGCCCCAGCGGACAGCGTTGACACGCTTGGCCGTGCCTACACCCATGATGGAGCCGGACACCACATGGGTGGTGCTGACGGGCAGGTGCAGGAGGGTGGCGGTGAAGATGACGATGGAGGAGTTGAGATCTGCTGCGAAGCCTGAGATAGGCTCCAGCTTGAAGATCTTGCCACCTACCGTCTTGATGATGCGCCAGCCACCCATGGCGGTACCGCAGGCCATGGCTGTTGCTGCCAGCACCTTGACGTATGTAGGCACCTCGAAGACATCGATGTAGCCGCCGGACAGCAGGGCCAGAGTGATGATACCCATGGACTTCTGGGCATCATTGGAACCGTGGGAGAAAGCCATCATGGCGGCAGCGGCTATCTGCATTTTCTTGAACTTGTGATTTACTTTCGAGGGACTGGCATTGCCAAAGACCCTGTACAGCACCATCATCACGATAAAGCCCGTGACAATGCCCAGGATAGGCGAACCTATGAGGGCCAGGACAATCTTGCCTATGCCTGCAAAATTCAGCCCGTCCGCCCCCACGGACACCAGCACCGCTCCGATGATGCCACCCACCAAAGCGTGGGAGGAACTGGAGGGCACCGCCAGCCACCAGGTGATGATATTCCAGATGACCGCTCCCGCCAGGGCCGCGATGATGATATGCTCATCCACATGCTGGGCCGACTTTACGATATCCGCACCGATGGTCTTGGCCACGCCTGTGGAGTACATGGCACCCAGGAAATTCAGCACAGCCGCCATCATGATGGCATGGCTGGGATGGATGGCCCGGGTGGATACGGAGGTGGCGATGGCATTGGCCGTATCGTGGAAGCCGTTGATATAGTCAAATAGCAAGGCCAGCACGATGACGGTAAAGATCAGATACTGCAACTCATGCATACTTCATCACCACGCCCCTGAGCATATCCCCAATCTTTTCGCAGTGATCCAGTGTATCCTCCAGGTTCTCCAGAATATCCTTCCACTTGATAAGCTCAATAGGATCTTTTTCTTTATCAAAGAGATAGGCCACCTCATGGCGGTAAACCCTGTCCCCCTCGCTTTCCAGCTTGGCAATCTTGTGGGTGGCATCAAGGATCTGGGCCTGATTCTTGCGAATGTCCTTCAGCATGGTGAGAGCCTTGATGATTTCCTCCGTGGCTTCGATGATGAGCTTGGTAAGGGACACCGCCCCGCTCATGGCCTTGCCAGCCTTGTACATGACAATGCGCTGCAAAGTCCCCTGCAGGATATCCACCCCATCATCAAGCCCATTGGCGATGGCATAGATGTCCTCCCGGTCGATAGGAGTGATGAAGGTCGTATTGAGCTTGTCAATAATCTTGTCATTGACAGCGTCAGCCTCATGCTCAAGCTCCACGATTTCCCGCACCTTGTCCGTGGCCTTGCTGTAGTCCAGCATGACTTCATCCATCATCAGGGCACCATTGTAGAAGTAGCGGGCACTCTCAACAAAGAGGTCAAAGTATTCCGTGTCCTTCTGATTGAACTTAAACATCGCGTCCTATGTCCTCCTCCTAAATTCTCTCATACAATATATCTAATTTAATATATATTTAATTATAGCTCCATTCAGGACTCTCAGCAACCGCAAATTTTCACGAAAACGAAAAAATGGTGTGCACTTCCCTCCCATAAGGAAATGCACACCATCTATATCAAGCTGAAATTATCATCCCTTAGGAACTGGCAATAAATAAATTTTAAGATAGGACGCAGGATAAATCTTCATAGGCAAGGCGGAGGAAGGAGGCATAGCGGTGCTATGTCGACTGACGACAACGATGCCTATGGAGATTTAGACAAGTCAAATCTAAAATTTATTTATGAACAGTTCCTCAAAGATTCAGGCGCTTTTCACAGAGCTTTTTATTCTACAGCGTTCAAAGCCTTCAGCACCTTCCCGGCAATGCCGGGCATCTTTTCCGTAGCCACAGAGCAGGCGGCGATGCGCACACCCAGCTTCAGAGGCACAGCGAAGACCAGGTCGTCGTGGAGCTTCTCGCAGACGGCCTTGGGGTCTTTGGCGGGCACAGCCAGGAAGAAGCCACCCTTGTACGGGAGAGCCGGCAGGCCGCAGGCCTCGGCTTCCTTGGTGAAGATAGCAGCCCTGTTGCGGATGAGCTGATAGAAATCATCACGCTCTTTCTCAAACTGGGCATAGGCTGCCTTATCCTGCTGAAGACGTACCAGCAGGGTCATGGCGCCGCGGTTGATGTTGGACCAGGTGGCACGGCCGGAATACTTGGTGACATTCTTGAACTCCGTGATGACTTCCTGGGAGGAAGAGACAGCCACCAGAGCGCCGGTGCGCTGGCCATAGGCGGTGTAGCCCTTGGACATGGAGAAAGCGGTGAGCACCAGGATGTTCTCAGGCAGGCTGCCGAACTTCTTCATGAAGGCGCGGGTCTCGTTTTTCTCCCCGGCAAAGTCGATGTAGGCGATATCCACCAACAGGATAATCTTCTTGCCCTTGGCAGCATGGCCCTTGGCCACATCAAGCACGCCATCCCAATCTTCCTCAGTGAGGCTGAAGCCCGTGGGGTTCTGGGCAGGAGTGTTCAGAATGACCACCAGGCTGTCCTGACTGGAAAGGAGCTCGTCCACCTTGCTGGTGAAGTCTGCCAGATTGAAGTTCAGCTTCTCGTCAAAGAGCTTGAAATTGGTCAGCTTCGTACCGCACTCGTTGCAGATGACATTGTAAGTGCCCCAGAACCAGTCGGAGGTCAGCACATAGTCACCGTGCTCGGCATAGTTGGCCACAGTATGGCGGATGGCGCCGGTGCCGCCGGGAGTAGCCACAGCAGCAAAGTAACCTTCGGGACGCTGGTCAGCAAAGGTGAGGTCCACCACCGCATCCAGGTACTCGGGCAGGCCGGCTATGGGAGCATAACGCATATAATCGCCGATGTTCAGCTCACGGTAAATCCTCTCCACCGTGGGCAGGGTAGCAAACTTGCCTTCATCGTCCATCATGGTGCCAATGGTGGCATTGGTCACCTTATAAGTGCCGTGCTTCAAAGCAGCCAGGCGGCAAGCCTCGCTGGCACCGAAAATTGCATCATGAAGTTCCTTCTCAGCAGCGTGGGTGGCCGCCATACTCATAGTCATCGCTTTCGTTCCCCTTTCCGTCATTGCCAGGCCATTTCCTGGACACATGTATATAATAACTGTTTCATTTCGTCCTGTCTACCCATACAGCTGTCTGTATACAATATTATTTCTTTTGCCCTGCAAATAAAAAAACTGTGAAGCTGTCACAAAAGCCCCCTGCCGCAAAGGCAAGGGGCCCTAAATGCTTATTACCTGGAGGGGAAGAACTCCTCATGGATGGCGTTCACAGCCTCCTTGAGCTTATCACCCTTCACCAGGCAGGAGATGCAGATCTCGGAAGTGCTGATGATATCAATGTTGACGCCAGCCTTGGAAATAGCCCCGAACATGCGGGAAGCGATGCCGGGGTTGCCCAGCATGCCTGCGCCCACGATGGAAACCTTGGCAACGTCCTCCTCGATAAGCACAGCCACGGCGTTCAGCTTGTCGGCCACTTTATCCACTACCTGCTTGGCCTGGGAAAGGTCGTCTGCTGCCACAGTGAACACCATGTCAGTGACATTCTTCTCGATATTGCGGATGCTCTGGACAATCATGTCCACATCCACATTGGCAGCAGCCAGAGCGGAGAAAATCTCATGAGCAATGCCAGGAGTGTTGGGGATGCCCAGCACAGCAATCTTGGCTACCTTGTCATCATGAGCAACACCGCGGACCACAAAATCTTTATCTTCCATAGTATAATCCTCCCTAATCATCGTGCCAGGCCTTTCCGTAAACGTAGAGCGAACATGGATGGGTATGCCGAAATGCTTGCCCATCTCCACGGAGCGGGGCTGCATGACACCTGCCCCCAGGCGGGCCATCTCCAGCATCTCATCGTAGGTGATTTCCTTCATCTTGCGGGCACTGGGCACCATGCGGGGATCTGCAGAGTATACGCCATCCACGTCAGTGAAGATCTCGCAGCTGTCCGCCTTCAGGGCGCCTGCCAACGCCACAGCAGAAGTATCAGAGCCGCCGCGGCCCAAAGTCACAGGGTCGCCAACCTCATTGCAGCCCTGGAAGCCTGCCACCACTACAATCTGCCCCTTGTCCAGCTCCTCATGGACGCGTTCCGGAGTGATGTCCATGATGCGCCCCTTGGTGAAAACAGAATTGGTCTTCATGCCCACCATGGGCCCCGTCAGGGAAATAGCAGGCTGTCCCAGGCTCTGGAAGGCCATGGAAAGAAGGGCAATGGAAACCTGCTCACCGGTAGTCAGGAGCATATCCATTTCCCTTGGATATTTGTAAGGCTCTTTGTTGATCCCCTTCGCCAGCTCTATCAGCTGATCGGTAGTCTTGCCCATGGCGGATACCACCATGACAATCTTGTCACCGGGCTGCTTCTCCTTCAGCACCCTCTTGGCCACGTTCATGATCTTTTCGGTGGTGGCTACCGAGCTGCCGCCGAATTTCTTTACAATTAGCGCCATAATTCTCCCCCTAAATAACTGGTTCTGGAAACAACCGTAAACAAATGACCACTCCAGAACCTCACTTGTCATTTTGTAACATAGAGTATTATACAAGAATTTTTGTCCTCTGTCTATATACTACACTTTATTAAAATTATCCTCTATGATTTTTTTATAGTTCCCATAGTTTCCTGTTCTATCTATTCTCTTTTTTCCTGCAATTCTGCCGTGTATACCTGCGTATTTTTCTCTGCAGAAAGTGGACACCTGTCCCCTTTTGTGCTAGGATATACAGCAGTAATTATAAGTAGTTTTTCTAAAAGGAGTGTTCTTCTTTGCAAAAGCGTCCCATTGCGGTGGACGAGAAACTGCCGCTCTTAGAAACAGTTCCCCTTTCCCTGCAGCATCTCTTTGCCATGTTCGGCTCCACGGTGCTGGTGCCCATTCTCTTCCATGTGAATCCGGCCACAGTGCTGCTCTTCAACGGCATCGGCACCCTGCTTTACCTGGTGCTGTGCAAGGGACGCATCCCAGCATACCTGGGCTCCAGCTTCGCCTTCCTGTCCCCTGTGTTTTTGGTGCTGTCCGAGTACAGCTATGAATACGCTCTGGGCGGTTTCATCGCCGTAGGCCTGGTGTTCTGCCTGGTAGCAGCTCTCATACGGGCTGTGGGCACCGGCTGGATAGATGTCATCTTCCCGCCGGCCTCCATGGGCGCCATCGTGGCCGTCATCGGCCTGGAGCTCATGCCCACGGCTGCAGGCATGGCAGGCCTTACCAGCGAAGCTGTTGATCCCACGGTCATCACCGTGTCCCTGGCTACTCTGGCCATCACCATCTTCGCCTCCATTGCCTTCAAGGGCTTCCTCTCCATCATCCCCATCCTCATAGGCGTGGTGGGCGGCTACATCATCGCCAGCTTCAGCGGTCTGGTGAACTGGGCTGCCGTGGAGGCTGCCCCCTGGTTCGCCCTGCCTACCTTCTACACTCCCGCCTTTGATATCGGCGCCATCCTCATCATCCTGCCCGCTTCCCTGGTGGTCATCGCCGAGCATATCGGCCATCTGATCGTGACGGGCAACATCGTGGGCAAAGACCTCACCCATGACCCGGGCCTTGACCGCTCCATCCTGGGCAACGGCATTTCCACCGTGATTTCCGGTTTCTTTGGTTCCACCCCCAACACCACCTACGGCGAGAACATCGGCGTGCTGGCCATCACCAAAGTCTTCTCCACCTGGGTTATCGGCGGCGCAGCCATCTTCGCCATTGTCCTCTCCTGCCTGGGCAAGCTGGCTGCTCTTATCCAGAGCATTCCCGCTCCCGTCATGGGCGGCGTCTCCATCCTGCTCTTCGGCGTCATCGCCGCTTCTGGTATCCGCATCCTGGTGGAGGGCAAGGTTGACTACAACAAGCCGAAGAACCTGCTCCTCACTTCCATCGTGCTGGGCCTGGGTGTTTCCACCGCCAGCCTTACCATCGGCACTGTGACCCTGAAGGGCATGTCCCTGGCTACCATCGTAGCCATCATCCTCTCCCTGAGCTTCCGCATCATCGACGCCTTCAAGGGCAGGCCGGAAGCCAAAGAAGAAGAAAACGCAGCATGACCACTTTCCAGGTGGCGCTGTCCGAAGCCTTGGCGACTATGCCCGCCAAGGCTTTTTTGCGCCAGCAAGGCATATCAAATACCCTCTGGAAACGCATCAAGCACTCCGGCACCTTCAAGGTCAACGGGGAAATCGTCAACGCCGCCCGCACCATGCTGAAAGATGGTGACACCGTGAGCTATCAGGTGGAAAAGCCCACAGATATTGAGCCGGAAGCCCTCCCCCTCGACATACGCTATGAAGATGAATATCTGCTGATTGTAAACAAGCCCCCCGGTCAGCTGGTACACCCCACCACCAAAGAAGCACATGGCACTTTGGCAGGTGCTGTCCTCTACCATTATAAAGGCAACGGCGAGGCTCACAGCTACCACCCCATCCACCGTCTGGACAGGGACACCTCAGGGCTGGTGCTCATAGCCAAGGAGCCTCAGGTCCAGTACCTGCTGGCCGCCAGGGACGGCACGAAACTCTTCCACAGGGAATATCTGGCCATAGTGGAAGGCAGACCGAAGCCGCCAGAAGGCCTTATCGACGCCCCCATCGCCCGGGCCCTGCCCAGCATCATCCTGCGAAAAGTCTCCCCGGAGGGCAAGGAGGCCCGCACCCACTATAAAACTCTCTCCTGCTTTGCAAGAGAGGGACATGAACTGAGCCTGGTGGAACTCAGGCTGGAAACAGGCCGCACCCACCAGATCAGGGTACACATGAGTCATCTCGGCCATCCCCTGGCAGGCGACGACCTCTACGGCGGCAGCCTGGATTTAATGCAGCGACAGGCCCTCCACGCTTACAGATTGCATTTCCCTCACCCTGTTACCAAAGAGTCAATAGATATCAAGGCAGAACTGCCCGCAGATATGCAGCAGCTGCTGCCATGAATTTGTTGCAAAACTGGCTATCCTTGACTAACCTAAAAATCCCGCCCGAGACATTAAATCTCCGGGCGGGATTTTTGTTTTGCATGGAAAGTGCTTTTACAGCTTATCCTTCTCAGAACACAAGCGGGTCCATCCTGAACTCTGCAGAATGGGCCAAATGATCATCAAAGCTCATCATATCCTCCCCATTGCCAAAGGATACGAAGTCCTCTCCACCAAACACATTTGGTGAGGTGAACCCCTCCATATCCATGTCTCCGTCGAAGATATCCACACCGCCCATGGAATTTGGCATGGTAGATGAGGCCAACTTGGTGCCGTGATAAGTGTCTGTGCCACCGAAAATATTATGCTTTGAATGGGACACCAGTTTTCCATCCTCAAATACATCTGTCCCACCTTCTTCATTTGGTACTGCCAAGGTCAATCCATGCGAGTCAACCACTCCGTCTTCACCAGCATGGCCTACCACCAGACCATCATGCATGATATTGGTGCCGCCAATACCATCTGACATGGACGTATATGTACCTGCCCCATAGCTTGCATCAAAGCCTTCAAGGGACTGTTGATGTTCTCTATCACTTTCTCCACATCTTTGACATTCCCATTGAACTCTTCGATAGCCGCCATTTCCCTGCTGAGATTCCTCAGCTCATCGCTCATGTTTTGTAAATTCCAACAAATAAGACCATTTACCATTGGCAAACCACACCTACCGGCGTTATAATATACTCAAGGGAGGAGGGATATCTTATGCTTACCATAAAAAAAATCAGTGAACTCATAAAGCCTATATGCGACAAGTACCCCATACACCGTGCCTACCTCTTCGGTTCCTATGCTCGTGGAGAAGAAAAAGATACTTCCGACGTGGACATACGCATAGAATCCGATATCAAGAACCTCCTGGTCATGGGCGGCTTCTACGCTGATATAAAGGAAGCTCTCGGCAGTGAGCTAGATATCCTTAGCCGCTTGCCAGATTCAGAAAAATTCAAGTCTAATCTTCGTAGAGACGAGGTTTTAATCTATGAACGATAGAGACATCCAACTCATTGAGCACATGATCCGCTATTGCAAAGAAATAACAGGAACAGTCAGCTTCTTTGGTAATGATAAAGCCGCCTTCTTAGAAAACTATATTTATTTCAATTCCTGCTCCACTCCCATCCTGCAAATAGGAGAACTTGCCAAACGGGTTTCTGATGACCTGATTAAAAGTCACCCAGAAATTCCTTGGCGACAAATCAAAGGTGCCAGGGATTACTTCGTTCACGACTACCTGTCAATAGACAAGGAAATGGCCTGGGACATGATAGAGAAGGATATTCCACCCCTATACGAAAAACTTTGCAACATATTGAAAACCAAGTAACCGATTTTTCACAACGGGAGGAGCTATGGAACATCTCAAAGAGTACGAGAACAGAAAATACGAGATGGACGAAGTCTATCACAACTACACTGAGGAAGAATGGGAAGGTCTGGACGCGGAGGAACAGGCGCAGGAAAAACTGAAGGAATCCATCAAAGTAAGCCTTTATGATGACCTCATCATACCTGTGAAAGACATCTTCGCCGATTTGGCAAGATAATCTTACTTCACGGCTGCCTGCGACAGGCACTGCCAGCCCACGCCCCTGAATCCTATGAGCTTCGGCAGTACCAGCAGGAAGCTGAAGAGTTCATCACCAGAGTGGCGGTGCCTGTGGATATTTCCTAAATTGTCAGTTGGTATCAATTACCTCATATTTCACGAAATGATCTTTTTCCGACAGAGGCAGCCGAACCTCCAGCTTCGTACCTGTCTCTTCGTAGGCCGTTTCCACCACCGCATTCAGCTTGTGCAATCTGGTTACTACCGCCCCCTCGTCATAGGGGATAAGAAGGGTCATGCGCACCTGGCTCTCCCTGAAAAATCCTTCCATGCGCCGCTGCAGGGCCTCCAGATTCTCACCTGTCCTGGCGGAGATGAACACACCGCCCCAGCCATGCAGCAGGCGTTCCCTTGCATGGGGATTATCCAGCTGGTCAGCCTTGTTGAAGACATAGAGCATGGGCTTTTCCGCTGCCTCCAGTTCTTTCAGCACAGACACTACCGCTTCAATCTGGGCTTCCACATTCTCATTGCTGCAGTCCACCACATGGAGCAGCAAGTCTGCCTCCTGCACCTCCTCCAGAGTTGCCCGGAAAGCCTTGACCAGGGTATGGGGCAGTTTCTGGATGAAGCCTACCGTATCCGTCAGCAGGATTTCCTGCTTTTCCGGCAGCTGCAGATAACGGGTGGTGGTATCAAGAGTAGCAAAGAGCTTGTCTTCGGCGAAGACATCAGACCCCGTAAGTTTGTTGAGCAGGGTGGATTTGCCCGCATTGGTATAACCTACCAATGCCACCAAAGGGAGCTGCGACTCCTTGCGGCGCTTGCGGTGCAGGCTGCGGCTTTTCTTCATGCTCTCGATCTGTGCTTCGATATCATGAATCTTGCTGTAAATGCGCCGCCTGTCCACTTCCAGCTTGGTCTCGCCGGGGCCGCGGGTGCCGATGCCGCCCCCCAGCCTGGAGAGGGCCAGCCCCTGGCCAGTGAGCCTTGGCAGATTATAGCGCAGCTGGGCAAGCTCCACCTGCATCTTGCCTTCTTTTGACCTGGCCCGCTTGGCAAAGATATCCAGAATCAGGGTCGTGCGGTCAATGACCTTCACCCCCAGCACACGTTCCAGATTATGCTGCTGGGAAGGGGTCAATTCATCATCAAGAATCAAAAGGTCTGCCTCCAGATTCTGAATCTCCATGGAAAGCTCATTGACCTTACCCTTGCCTAAGAAAAAGGCCGCATCCGGCTTTTCCTTGCGCTGGGTGAAGACCCCTACCACCTTGGCACCGGCCGTATCTGCCAGCCTTTTGAGCTCCTCCATGGACTCTTCTATAGGCCAGCTGCTGCCGGGACACTCCACCCCGGCAAGGATGGCCCGCTCCACCTCATCTTCGGTCTTTTTCGTGCTTTGGGACGCCAGTTTCTTGTTGACCACTGTCACCAGGTAATTGAGATTTATCTGGCTCAGCACTTTGTCTTCCACCGGGCCGTACTGGGTCAGCAGCTGAGTGCCGTCCTCGCTCATTTCTCCTGAAAAGAAACCCAGACAGCCGAAGATTTTGTCCTCCCTGCGGCCAATGGCTGCCATACAATCAAAACGCAGCCGGCGCAGAGAAGACAGGTCAGGAGCACTGAGCCGCACATCCCCGCCGGGATGGGTATGGATGCAGCGTATGCCCGACAGACGCAGATCCGATCGGGTCTTTTGCTTGAATTCAGGCAGATCCACCGTCGCTGTATCCCCCAGGGACACCTGCACCACCTTGCCCTGCCGGTTAAGATACACCGCCACTTCCCTGTCCGTATCTTCGGTGATGGAAAGCATCTCCTCATTGAGCTCCCGGGTGGAAATCTGCCCCAGGGGCACTTTCAGCTCATAAAGAGCCTTCAGCTTTTCCAGCACGTAAGTTTTGATATTGGCTAAATCGCCATTGACTTGCATACCTTCGCTCCTTTCAGCCTCGTTATTTCTATATCAAAAAGCCCCCTCTGAAAGACAGTGAAAACTGTATCATCATAGGGGGCGCTTGTATTGACTTTATTCAGTCATCAAAATGGGTGACATTGAATTTGGGCTCGGTGGATTTCACCGTGACCTCTTCTTCCTTTTCCTTCTCCTCTGCTTCAGGCACGGGCACCTTCACAGGGATGGGCTTGAACATGGGAGGAATCAGAGCCGGGTCGCCATCCTTGGGGCCGTCATCCTTAGGACCATCGTTGTCATCCTTTTGCTCGGAGAGGCGGCCTTTTTCCAGGAGCTCCTCCAGTTCCTTGGCGCTGAGGGTCTCGCGCTCGATAAGGGCCTGGGCTATGAGCTCCAGCTGGTCCCGATGCTCCGTGATAATCTGGCGGCAGGCCTCGTAGGCTTCCTCCATGTAGCGGCGCACTTCCTTGTCTATTTCGCTGGCCACTTCCTCGGAGTAGTTCCGCTGATGGTTGAAATCACGGCCCAGGAACACCTGATGGTTCTGGCTTTCACCGTAAGCTATGGGCCCCAGCTGGTCGCTCATGCCGTACTGCATGATCATGCTGCGCACGATGCGGGAAGCCTGCTGGATGTCCTGGGAGGCGCCGGTGCTGATTTCCTTCAGCACCACTTCCTCTGCCACCCGGCCGCCCATGGCCACCTTCAGGCGGTCCATCAGCTCGCTGCGGGTAGCGTAGGAGCGGTCCTCCTTGGGCAGCATCAAAGTGTAGCCGCCGGCGCGGCCACGGGGAATGATGGTGACCTTGTGCACAGGATCGGCATGCTTCAGCATCATGCCCACCAGAGTATGACCGCCCTCGTGATAAGCGGTGAGGCGCTTCTCCTCATCACTCATGACATGGGAACGGCGCTCGGGGCCGGCCATTACCCTTTCAATGGCTTCTTCAAGTTCTGCCATGAAAATCTTCTTCTTGTCGCGGCGGGCAGCCAGCAGGGCTGCCTCGTTCACCAGGTTGCTGAGGTCAGCACCGGTGAAGCCGGGAGTACGGCGGGCCAGTACATCCAGGTCTGCATCCTCTGCCACGGGCTTGCCCTTGGTGTGAACCTTCAGGATAGCCAGACGGCCCCGCACATCGGGCTTGTCCACCACAATCTGGCGGTCGAAGCGGCCGGGACGCAGGAGAGCCGGGTCCAGGATATCCGGGCGGTTGGTGGCGGCGATGATGATGATGCCTTCGTTGGCAGCAAAGCCGTCCATTTCCACCAAGAGCTGGTTCAGGGTCTGCTCGCGCTCGTCATGGCCGCCGCCTACGCCTGCGCCGCGCTGGCGGCCCACGGCATCAATCTCGTCGATGAAGACGATGCAGGGAGCATTCTTCTTGGCCTGCTCGAAGAGGTCGCGCACGCGGGAAGCACCCACGCCCACGAACATCTCCACGAAGTCAGAACCGCTTATGGAGAAGAAGGGCACCCCGGCCTCACCGGCTACCGCCCGGGCCAGCAAGGTCTTGCCTGTGCCCGGAGGGCCAAAGAGCAGCACGCCCTTGGGAATGCGCGCTCCGAGATCCGTGAACTTGTCCTTGTCCTTCAGGAACTCCACTACTTCCTCAAGTTCCTGCTTGGCTTCATCAGCCCCTGCCACATCCTGGAAGGTGACCTTGATCTTGTCCGCACCGCTCATGCGGGCACGGCTCTTGCCAAAGGACATGACTCTGCCGCCGCCCCCCTGGGTCTGCTGCATGATGAAGAACCAGACACCAATGAGGAGCAGGATAGGCAGGATAGAGGAGAACATGGTGGACCACCAGGGAGGCTCCGGCGGATTGTCCGCCGCTATCTCCACCCCTTTGGCGGTGAGTTTCTCATAGAGATGCGGGTCACTGTAAGGCTCATCAGGTGTGATGGTGGTAAAATCCGTACCATCTGAAAGCTTGCCCTGAATCGTATTCTTGATCAGGGTGACCTTCTGTACTTCCCCGGCATCTACCTGATGCAGGAACTGGCTGTACTCCACCGACTTGTTCACCGTTTGCTTGGTGGAGAAATAGTCAATGATGGAAATAGCCACGAGGATGATCAGCAGGTAAAAGCCTACGTTGCGTAGAAATTTGTTCAATCCATTGCCCCTCCTTCTGTCAGGGCCATGAATCCCTGCCCTGCAAGATTTTGTCCATATTTCAAGCTATAATTAAGCGTAGATCTCAGGCTTCAAGACCCCGATGAAGGGGAGATTGCGATAAACCTCAGCATAGTCCAGGCCATAGCCCACCAGGAACTCATCAGGCACTTCAAAGCCGCAGTAATCGATATTCACATCCACCGTGCGGCGGGAAGGCTTGGACAGCAGGGAGCAGAGCTTCACGCTGGCAGGCTTCCTCTCGCGGAAATACTTCATGAGGTAGTTCATGGTGGTGCCGGAATCTATGATGTCCTCAATGACGATGAGGTGCTTGCCCTCAATGTCATAGTCCAGGTCCTTCAGGATCTTCACGGAACCCGTGGTAGAGGTGCCATTGCCATAGCTGGAGGCAATCATGAAGTCAAAGCGCACAGGCAGGTCAATCTGCTGCACCAGGTCGGTGTAGAAGTTGACGGCTCCCTTCAGGATACCAACGCAGTAGATTTCCTCCTTCACGTCCTTGTAGTCCTCGGTGATCTGGCGGCCCAGCTCGGCAACCTTCTCGCGGATTTGCTCTTCGCTGAATACTACCTTTTCGATATCGTCTCTCATCATGATGGGTTTACCTCTCCTCTTACATAAGTCTTGCATAAAGTTTCTTTTTTTCCCGGTACAGCCGCAGGCACCTGCCGTGAGGAAGCTGCTGCTGGCTACCGGCATGGCCCGTTTCCAGGACATGGCAGAGCCTTTGCACATGGGCATAGGGCAGGTCCTTGTGAGAACCTGTTTCCTGCTGCCAGAAAAGCCTCAGTACGTGCCATTTGAGTGCCTGTGGCAGTTTCCTAAAACCTTCTGCCTCCAGGCCCTCTTTTCCTGCTAATCTTTCAAAAGACTTTTGCGCCTCTGCCCCTATGAAGTCAGACTCTGCGGCGCTGATGGAGGCCAGCTGGCAGAGGGCCTGCACCAGTCGGGGATTGTACTCCTCCTTGAGCCTGGGCAGGGTTTCCAGCCGCAGGCGGTTGCGGGTGCAGTCCAGGAGCTCATTGGTGGCATCCTGCCGGGGGGTCAGTCCCCGCACCTTGCAGTATTCCTCAATGGCAGTCCGGGGAGCAAAGAGCAGGGGGCGGATAAGGGGAAGCTCCCCTTCCGCCCTGGGCCGCATGGCTGCCAGCCCTGTGATGCCCGTGCCCCGCAAAAGCCGCATGAGCACCGTTTCCGCCTGGTCGTCAGCCTGATGGGCGGTGGCAATCAGGTCAAGCCCCCGGGCCTTCCTGGTCTTCTCCAAGAATTCATAGCGGCACTGGCGGGCAGCAGTTTCAAGGGACAGCTTGCCAGCCTCTGCAAAAGCGGGCACATCGCCGTGGGCGATGGTGCAGGGAATCTCCCTTTCCTGGCAGAATCTCGCCACGAAGGCGGCATCCTCACGGGAGGCTCCGTCCTCCACTCTGATGCCGTGTTCAAAGTGAGCGGCTTCCACAGTGAAATTGTACTTGGACAGCCTTGAAAGCCGCCAGAGAATATCCAGCAGCGCCAGCGAGTCAGGCCCTCCCGAGCAGGCTGCCAGCACTCCGGCGCCGGAGGGGATAAGTCCTTCCCTTTCGCAGAATTTTGCTGTATCCTTCAGCAAGGCTTCCAACATGGAAGTTATCCTCCTTGATTAAGCAGAAAAAGCACCCTGGTAACAGAGTGCTTATGTACGCCAATAAACAGTCAGTCTGAACGGCGTGAACCCCGTCCCCCACGCTTGGAGTCAGTTTTGCGGCGCAAATCCGTGAGACGCTCGTCGCTATCCTTCAGGAATTTGGAAAGCTTATCCTCAAAGGAAGCGGAAGTACGGGCTCCCCCGAAACGTCCTCCCTGCCTGTGGAAATCCCTGGGAGCACGGGGCGGTCCGCCCTGGGCACGGAAGGAAGAACCACCGGCTGCGGGACGCGCTGCCTCCTCAGGCTTCTTTTCCTGAAGCTGCTTGATGGAAAGACCAATCTTGCCGCGGTCATCTACGCTGACCACCTTGACTTTGACCTTGTCCCTTTCGCTCAGGAAGTCATGGACATCCTTTACATAGACATCGGCCACCTCTGAAATATGGATGAGTCCGGTCTTTCCCTCCGGCAACTCCACAAAGGCACCAAAATTGCTGATACCCGTGACTACGCCCTCAACCACGCTGCCAACTTCAATGGACAATGAAATTCTTCCTCCTTAAGTACATGAGAATACATAGAGTATACCGTCAGGCCTCGAGCTGTGTCAAGGCTGCGCCTGCTTGCGCCCGGCACTTCCGGGACTGTAGGGCAGCTCACCCTGACGGGTCATGCCCAGCTCCTCCCGGGCCAGCTTTTCTATGTAATCCATCCGGTTAAGATTTTCCCTCTCCTGACGCAGGGCTTCGTTTTCCTGCCTGGCTGCCGCCAGACGCTGCTCCGCTGCCTCCTGGTCTTCACTGACCTGGCTCAGGTACATTTGCTGGGAAATCATAATCGAAGAGAAATACGCTATAACCAGTATCAGCACCAGAAAGAACCAGCTAAAACGCCTTTTCTTAGGCTGCCGAGTCGGTATCATGCCCATTCCTCCTCTTGCTTAATATCACACCCCTTTATAATACCTGCAAATAGGCTTCCTTGCAAGCATTAAGGGCATTTTTCATGGAAATTTCCTGCAAAAAAATCACCAAAGGGAAATCAGTGGTCAGACCACTGGAAATAATCCGTGCTGGCAATGCGCCGATAGACGGACTTGCAGTAGGGACAGGAAAAATGCTCATGGACATTTTCCATGTCCGGCTTGCCGTTCACCAGCCGCACCGCTCCCCCCTCAATGTAGTCCATGCGCTCCCCGCAGCGGGGGCACTCACACTTCCCGTCAGCTTCCCGCTTCAGCTGCATGGGGGGGATATCACCGGTATTCAGCATCCGCTTGGGCTTCCTGGGCAGGGGGAACACATCGTAAAAGCCAGAACCCAAAAGCTCACGGTAAAAAACACCGCAGTTGTGGCACTCGTATTTGGGCAGGATGGCATCCATATCGGCCTTCCCTCCCACCAGCTGCACCGCCTGGCCTTCCACATATTTAAGTACCTGCCCACAGGTGGGGCAAACAAAATTATTTTGGGCATTACGCTCCAGCTTCGTCACTGACATTCAAGTCCACCGCTCTTTCCGACTGCCGGCAGCGAGCAGTCCATCTTCAAACGCCGTTCTTTATTCCCTTTAATTCCCCATGAGAGGATAAAAAACCTGCCGCCCAAAAAAATTTTAAGGGCGGCATAATTTGAGTATTTTTTTTGCGATGACCGCGGCAGCTTCCGGGCGGGAGCAGGCTTTTGCCTTCTCACCCATGGCAGACAGATTCCCATGCAGGAGTTCCCTTACTGCCCGGGACAGGGACTCCCCCGGGTGGAGCCAGATAGCTGCCCCGTGGCGGGCAGCATAGACGGCATTTTCCGTCTCCGGGCCGGGAATGGGGTCATGGAGCAGCATGGGCAGCCCCAGCACAAAGGCCTCGCTGATGGTGAGGGCCCCCGGCTTGGTGATAAGCAGGTTCGATGCGCCCATCAGCTCATGGGCCCTGTCGGTGTAGCCCCAGCAGTGAACACTGTGATGTGACGCTGCTCCCAGCTCTCTGACCCTTGCCAGCAGTTTTTCATTGCGTCCCGCTATGACCAGCAATTGGAGCCTGTCCGCCAGAGTCTCCAGCTCCTGTAGTGTCTCATCCATACCGCCCAAGCCCAGGCCGCCCCCCATCAGCAGCACCGTGGGCAATTCCTCCAGCTCCAGCTGCCTGCGAAGTTCCTGCCTGGCAGGCAGATTCTTCAGGCTCATAGCTACGGGGATGCCTGAAGCTACAGCTTCTGCCCCCAAGCCAAGCCCGGCCATTTCCTCCTGCATGGCCTCGGTAGCCATGAAGTAGGCATCCACCTGGGGATAGAGCCAAATCTGATGGAGGCTGTAATCCGTCATCACCACCGCCAGCGGCAGGTCTCCCCCCTGTGTGTGAAGCTTCTCCTTCAGCAGGGCACAGGCTCCCTCCGGAAATGGATGGGTGCAGAGCACCAAGTCCGGCTGATATCTGGCAATCAGCTTTTTCAGCACCGGCAACATGGCATAAGCCGCCAGCCGCCGGGCCAGCCCCCCGCCCGACTCGCCCCCGGAAAATTTGTAGCAATGGTCATAGAGGTTGGGCACCCAAGCCAGCATGAAAAGGTAAAGCTCCTTCGTCAGCCAATGGAACAGGGAGGTTTCCCGGGACATAAAGTCAACGGTAATGAGGTCCACGCCGGGAGCCTGCCGCAAAAGTTCATCTGCCACCGCCTCAGCAGCCTTGATATGGCCTGAGCCCACAGAAGCAGTGAGAATCAGGATGCGCTTCTTCATGCAGTAAGACCTCCATCAACTCCCCATACAGCCCCCGTAACAAAGGAAGCCGCAGGAGAAGCCAGAAAGAGAATCAGGGCGGCAGCTTCCTCCGGCGTGCCTATGCGGCCCAGCGGGTAGACAGAAGCCATTTCCTGCAGGGCCGTCTCCCTGTCAGAAGCCCCGGCCAGCTGATTTTCCGTCAAGGGGGTCAGGATATCCCCAGGGGCAATGGCATTCACCCGCACCCCAAAGGAAGCCAGTTCCAATGCCATGGCTCTGGTAAAGAGCACCACTGCCCCCTTGCTGGCACAGTAGGCTGAGCAGAAATAATTGCCATGTACACCTGCGTCTGAAGCCACATTCACCACATTGCCCCTCGATTTCCTGAGCTCCGGCAGTGCTGCCTGAACAAGCCAGAAGGTGCCCTTCACATTGACAGAAAGGATGGCATCCAATTCTTCCTCTGTAATCTCCTCCAGGGCGCCTTCCCTGTAGATACCTGCCGAATTCACCAGCACATCCAGCCTGCCAAAGGAAGAAACAATCTCTTCAACCGCCTGCCGGCAGTCCGTCCTGCTGGCAACGTCCCCCCGGATATATGTGATTTTATCCTTCGGGAAACATTCCCCCAGCTTTGCCAGAGCCTCCTGCCCCCGCTTTTCCGAACGGCCCAGGAGGGCCACCATAGCCCCCGCCTTCAGAAACAGTCCGGCTGCCGAAAGGCCGATGCCGGAAGTGCCGCCGGAAATAAGCACAGCTTTTCCCTTCATATCCATCAGGTCCATAATATCTCCCTTAGGAACTGTTCCTCAATAAAGTTCCTTATGCACGAAAAACCG
The DNA here is from genome assembly GCF_000702545.1 of Selenomonas sp. AB3002. Lineage (NCBI taxonomy): Bacteria > Bacillati > Bacillota > Negativicutes > Selenomonadales > Selenomonadaceae > Selenomonas > Selenomonas sp. AB3002. Next base: position 1,347,271 of record NZ_JNIO01000008.1, read on the forward strand.
GGTCCCAAGCGGGAACCCGGCCTTTCAAAAACTTATCAATGCGGTAATCAGTTCACAGCATCCTTCAGAGCCTTGCCTGCCTTGAACACAGGGTTCTTGGAAGCGGGAATCTTGATATCCTCGCCGGTGCGGGGATTACGGCCCGTACGAGCGGCACGCTCCTTCACCTCGAAGGTACCGAAGCCAATAATCTGGATCTTGTCCCCCTCGATAAGAGCCTGCTGAACCGTAGTAAACAGAGCGTTTACTGCCTTTTCAGCGTCTTTCTTGGTCAGACCTGCTGTTTCAGCCACATTAGCTACCAATTCAGTTTTGTTCACAACCGTAGCCTCCTTAAGAGTTTTTTCTGGAAAGATGAATTAGTCCATCCATTCCTGTACGGTAGGTTTTATTCGCCAGCAAGCACAATATTCCTACCTGCTTAGATGAATTTACCAAAAAAACCTAGAAAAATCAAGGCTTTTCAATAAAAAAAGGCTCTTTGGGCACAAAAAACGTGGTCAGATGGTCGATATCCGGCTGGCGGTCAAGCTCATAAAGGGGAATCTTCCGCAGGGATTCATCCGGCAAGGCAAGATTGTGGATGTACAAGCCCTCGTACTCGTCGCCATAGAGATCCATCAGAGCCAGTTTCGTATCAGATGCAATCTGCTGATGATACACCTGGGTCACCACCAGTGACTGCAGCGGGCGTTCCTTCAGTTTCAGCACATCCTCCGCATCAATGATGGTGAGGCCCTCAATGGGGTCAATGCCCAAAGTGGTATACATGACCTCCACAAAGCTCATGCCGGGCAGGATCTCCACCTCTACGTCAGTCTTTTGGGCCAGCTGCCGCAGGAGCACCACCGTGCGCTCTGCCACCAGAGGGCTGCCGGGCACAGCGTAAAGGAAATCCCCCTCACGCTCCGCCCGCCTGAGCAAATCCTCTGCTATGGCCCGGTAAAGCTCCTCGAAGCTTCCCGCCTGCTCATAGAAATTGTCATAGCTGGTGAACTCTATGCCCGCTGCTTTGATATCCTCCACCGTGGGGTGGACAGCCGTGCGCAGCACCACCGGCAGCTCTTCAGAACTCAGCAGCTGCCAGCTTTCCCGGGTAATGAGCCCCGCTCTTCCCGGCCCCAGTCCCAGGACTGTTATCTTTGCCATTTATCTTCTTCTCCTTCACTTTCTTCGCATTTTCCGCCTGGCTGGCCACGGCTGCCTCTTCGTCCCCTCCTGCCAACAGCAGCACCCGCAGCACGAAGGAGGCGATGTGCTTCTTCTTGGCCTCAGTCAGGCCGATCTCATAGGCCCCGGTCTTCATGATGCGGCGCAGGTTGTGGCCAAAGTATTTGTCTATCAACAGAAGGCCCTTGGCAGGCAGCTTCCTGCCGGGCAGCAGGCTGAGCGAAAGGGCTTTCGGCTGTACCAGCACGGAGCGCAGCCCCAGGGCCCTGGCATGATTCTTGATGCGGGCAGCCTCCAGAAGATTTCTGGCGGGCTCGGAGGGCTCGCCGAAGCGGTCCTTCAGCTCCTCATAGAGCACCTTCACTTCCTCATCGCTCCTGATGGCGGCAATGCGCTGGTAAATCTCAATCTTGTGCATGGCATCCTCAATGTAGTCAACATCCAGATAAGCCTCTGCCGCCAGGTCAATGATGGGGTCAGCAGGCGGCTCCAGCACAGCTTCATTCTTCCTGCCGTTCTTGAGATTCTCCACTGCTTCTTCCAGCAGCTTGCAGTACATCTCAAAGCCCACGCTGGCAATGTGGCCATGCTGCTGGGAGCCAAGCAGGTTGCCCGCTCCGCGTATTTCCAGATCACGCATGGCAATCTTGAAGCCCGCCCCCAACTGGGCAAATTCCTTCATAGCCTGCAGGCGCTTCTCTGCTGTCTCCGTCAGTATCTTGTCTGCCTGATAGACGAAGTAGGCAAAGGCCATGTGGTGGGAACGTCCCACCCTCCCCCGCATCTGGTAGAGCTGGGACAGGCCGAAGTGGTCGGCATTGTAGATGATGATGGTATTGGCATTGGCTACATCCAGGCCGTTCTCCACAATGCTGGTAGCCAGCAGTATATCATAGCGGCCTTCATAGAAGTCCATCATCACCTGCTCCAGCATTTCCTCCGGCATCTGGCCGTGGGCAGTCATGATGCGGGCATCCGGCACCAGATTCTGGATATGGTCACGCATGCGGTCGATGGTGTCCACCCTGTTGTAAACGAAGTATACCTGACCGCCCCGCTTGATCTCACGCTTGATGGCCCCGGAAATCACCGCATCGTTGTTCTCCACCACATAGGTCTGCACCGGGAAACGCTCTGCAGGAGGCGTCTCGATAATGCTCATATCCCGCGCCCCCACCAGAGACATGTGGAGAGTGCGGGGGATAGGCGTAGCAGACAGAGTCAGCACATCAAGGCCCGCAGAAAGGCTGCGGATCTTTTCCTTCTGCTTCACCCCAAAGCGCTGCTCCTCATCCACAATCAGGAGTCCCAGGTTCTTGAAATGCACCTTCCGGCGATTCAGGATGGCATGGGTGCCAATGAGAATATCCACCTGCCCCAGCTTCACCCTCTCCAGGGTGATTTTCTGCTCCTTGGCCGAGCGGAAGCGGCAGATCACATCCACGTTGGGAGCAAAGTCCGCAAAACGGGAAGTGAAGGTCTGATAATGCTGCTGGGCCAGCACCGTGGTTGGCACCAGCACCGCCACCTGCTTGCCGTCCATGGCAGCCTTGTAGGCTGCCCTGATGGCCACCTCCGTCTTGCCGAAGCCCACATCCCCGCAGAGGAGACGGTCCATGGGCTTTTCCTTTTCCATATCCGCCTTGATTTCCTCGATGGCCTTCAGCTGGTCATCTGTTTCCTGATAAGGGAAGGCCTCTTCAAAGTCGTGCTGGGTGGCATCGTCCGGAGAAAAGGCAAAGCCTTTGGCCTCCTTGCGCTGGGCGTAGATCTCAATGAGCTTCTGGGCGATGTCCTCCACAGACTTCTTGGCCCGGGCCTTGGCCTTGGCCCACTCCGTGCCGCCCATGCGATGTAGGCGGGGCACCTCGCCTTCGGAGCCGATGTACTTCTGCAGGAGGTTTACCTGCTCCGTGGGCACGAAAAGCTTGTCATCCCCGCCGTACTTGATGTGGAGGTAATCCTTGTGGATGCCCCCTACCTCAAGGGTCTCCACCCCCAGATACTTGCCGATGCCGTGGTTCACGTGCACCACGTAATCCCCGGGTTTGATATCCCGGAAATGGGACAGTTTCTCCCCCTTGGCAGCCCGTCGTATGCTCTGGCGCTTCTGATGGCCGAAAATATCCTTTTCCGTCACCACCACCAGCTGGGCCGCCGCCATCTCAAAGCCGGAGGTAAGGGCCCCCACCTGAATATTCACGAGACCCTTTTCCAGCATTTCCGTGCCCTTGACCACCAGGGAGGGTATGCGCTTGCGGGCAAAGAACTCTCTGAGGCTGTTGGCCTTGTCCTGGGCTGTCAGGAGAATCAGCACCTGCTGTTTCTGGCTCAGCCAGCGGCTGGCCTCGCTTTCCAAGAGATCCATCTGCCGGTGGAAGGGAGTCATGTTGGTGGAAGTGATGCTCACCGTATGATCAGGCTCCGCCCCGTGCACCTGCTGGAGCATCAGGGCAGAGTAAATCACCCTGTTGCCTCTGGCTCCCTCAATGAGATTATCCCAGCTGAAGATGCTGTTCCTGATATCTGGATTTTCCTTCACCATGGTGCGGATCTGCTCCCGGATGCGGATGGGCTCGTCAAAAATGACCGCCCCCCTGCCCCCCAGATAGCTCAGGAAAGGCTCCGGCTTGCCGCTGCCATCTGTCTGCACCAGGGGCAGCACCGTAAACTCAGAAAGTCCTGCGGACTTGCTGGAGCGCATGGTGTTCAGGTCAAACTCCCGCAGGGACTCGATTTCATCATCGAAGAACTCCAGCCGCACAGGAGAAAGGGCATTGATGGCAAAGATGTCCATGATGCCGCCCCGGGCGCTGAACTGCCCCGGCAGCTCCACTTCTTCCGTGCGCTCATACCCCAAGTCCACCAATCTCTTGATGAGGTTTTCCCTGGGAATATTATCCCCCAGTTTGAGCGAGAGGGCCAGCCGCTGGAACTCCGCAGGGCTCAGGCCCTTCTGCACTGCCGCAGCAGCCCTGGCCAGCACTATCACCGGCTCCCGGCGCATGAGACGGCCCAGCACATCCATGCGGCGGGCACTGCGTTCAAGGCTTTTGGCTGCAGCCTGCACCTCCATGAGATCCATTTCCGGCAGCTCCACCACAGGAACCTTGGGCAGCAGCAAATTCAGATTCTCCCGCCATTCCTCCAGGGATTCACGGCTGTGAAGGATGATGATCAAAGGCTGGGGTCCCTTCTCATAGCAGGCCGCCACCGCCGCATGCTTCTGGGAACCGCCCATGCCATAGGCCAGAGTTTCTGAGGGCCCTCCGCAGAAGTATTCCTGCAATCGCTGCAGGGACTTGTCCTGCAACATGGCCGCAAATAGTGAGTACATGCACCACACCTCTTGATTTTCCGCTACTTTCTTTCGCTTCTCCAAATACACGAAAAACAGGACTGTCACCGGCAAGCCGGTGATAGTCCCTGTTATGTCCTGAATAACTGTTGCTTTTTATGATATTGCAAAACTCGTCCTGCGTCAATAGCCTCCATGAATTCACAAAGTAGATCTCAGCCGCCAGGAGGCTCCCACCGCCTGATAGATATGCGCCAAATCCTCCGCCGACCTCATGGGCAGCACGCAGCTGCTGCCACATTCCTGACACTGGAGCACGATGCTGTCTCCCATAAGCCCGGCACTGACATCCTGCGAACCGCAGGGACAGGAAAGGTCACCATGGGCTGCCAGTTCGTGGACTCTGGTGAGCCCCTCCAGAAGAATCTGCTGTCGCTCCAGGAAGCGGTCACCATCGCCTGGATGCAGGGAATCGTATTCGGCATCGTTGAAATCCAGGAACTCTGCTATATCCTGCCAGCGCCCGATATAGCCCAGCTCGAAGTGGTCATGGTGGCAATAGAGTTTTTCAAAGCGCAGTTTTTTCAGCTGATGCCAGCTGAACTGCTCATAAGTGCTCTTCCCGCATACTCCGCAGTGTATGGTCAGCCCCAGTCCATGCTTAGGGCGCAGGATAGTCTCACCCATTTGCTCTCCGCAAGCTCCGCAGCGAAGCTTTAGCCGCTGGTTGCCCGAGAATAAGGGCACATCCAGCAGCTGCACTTTGCCACAGCGCTGACAGTAGAGCGCCACCGAGCAAAGCGTATCAATAAGCATCCTTGTTCCTCCTCCCCTCAGCTAAAAGCATAGGAAGCTCCGTGGTCTTCCCTGAGCGGAGTCTTGCCTGTAAAACGACACTGGTGTCTATCTTCCACACCAATGCTTTCTTTGCTGGATATTTCGCCAAGAGACAAGGAAAATCCTTCCACCATGAGTGTCTTTAAGCATTAAATTTCTTATGGAAATTGGCTGAAAAAAGGAGCAGGACCTTTTCATAGATCCTGCTCCTTGCAGATAGGCAATCTTCAGTTTTCCAGAGAAGCCTTCACAAACTTGCTGAAGAGCGGGTGCGGATTGTTGGGACGGCTCTTCAGCTCCGGATGGAACTGGGCAGCCACGAACCAGGGATGGTCCTTGACCTCTACAATCTCTACCAGGCTGTCATCAGGCAAGGTGCCGGCAATGACCAGGCCGCGCTCGGTGAGGGCCTGACGGTAGTCATTGTTGAACTCGAAGCGGTGGCGGTGGCGCTCGCTGATTTCCAGGGTGCCATAAGCCTCCTCAGTGTGAGTGCCGGCAGTGACCTTGCAGGGATATGCCCCCAGGCGCATGGTGCCGCCCTTCTTCACGATGCCCTGCTGGGACTCCATGAGGGCAATGACCGGATGCTTAGTCTCGGGATTGAACTCGGAGGAATGGGCATCCGTCATGCCGCAGACGTGGCGGGCAAACTCGATGACAGCGCACTGCATACCCAGGCACAGGCCCAGGAAGGGAATCTTGTGCTCGCGAGCATACTGGATAGCCTTGATCTTGCCTTCCACGCCGCGGTCGCCGAAGCCGCCGGGCACCAGGATACCCTTGCAGCCTACGAAGACTTCATCAAGATCAGTATCGGGATCCTCAATCTTCTCAGCGTTCACCCAATGGATCTTCACAGAGGCATCATTGTCGATGGCACCGTGATGCAGGGCCTCGGTGACGGAAATATAGGCATCGGGCAGCTCCACATACTTGCCCACCACGGCAATCTTGACCTTCTTCTGGGGGTTGTTGATCTTGTAGACCATCTTCTCCCAGCCTTCCATATTGGCAGGGCTGTAGTTCATGGCCAGCTTGTTCAGCACGATGCGGTCAAGGCCCTCCTCCTGCATCATGAGAGGCACCTCATAGATAGTGGAGGCAGTGCGGTTCTCGATGACAGCCTCGGGATCCACGTCGCAGAACATGGCAATCTTGCGCTTCATGTCAGCAGGGATTGGCTTCTCCGTGCGGCACACCAGGATGTCCGGCTGGATGCCGATGCCGCGCAGTTCCTTGACACTGTGCTGGGTGGGCTTGGTTTTCAGCTCACCGGCGGCAGAGATATACGGGAGAAGGGTCACATGGATATAGAGCACATCATTCTTGCCCACTTCCTTCTTCACCTGGCGGATAGCCTCCAGGAAGGGCTGGCTCTCAATATCACCCACGGTGCCGCCGATTTCCGTGATGACCACATCGGCGCCATCAGCATTAGCCACATCGTAGACACGCTGCTTGATTTCGTTGGTGATATGGGGGATGACCTGCACCGTGGAACCCAGGTAGTCGCCATTGCGCTCCTTGTTCAGCACGGACCAGTAGACCTTGCCCGTGGTGATGTTGGAGTTCTTGGTGAGGTTGATGTCGATGAAGCGCTCATAGTGACCCAGATCCAGGTCAGTTTCGGCACCATCGTCCGTCACGAAGACCTCACCGTGCTGGTAAGGGCTCATGGTACCCGGATCAATGTTGATGTAGGGGTCGAACTTCTGGATGGTGACCTTGATGCCACGGCTTTTCAGCAGACGGCCCAGAGATGCTGCCGTGATGCCCTTGCCCAGTGAGGAAACCACACCACCGGTGACGAAAATATACTTTGCCATTGGAAGCCTCCTATATAGAACTGTTAAAACTCAATGCACTATGAAAGGGACCTTCCCTTATTCCTGGATGCTCTCCAGCTTCTTCTTGCGGGCACTGCTGGCCTTGGCTGCTGCCTTGGAGCTGCTGCCGGCAGAAGAGGAGCTGCGCACATGGCGCTTCACCTCGGGGGGATTCCACTCGGTGAGCCCCCACTGGCCGTCACCCTCGTACTGGAAGCGGCTGTCCATGTTGATGAGAGTATAGACCTCGGAAATGGCTGCTGACAAGGACTGTACAGGCTTGCGCTTCTTGTCGATGACATCCATCACCAAATCCTTATAATACATGGTCTGGCCGGCCTGGGTGAGGACGTGGTAAGCTACGTCCACTTCGGAACTGTTGACAAAATCCATCTAAAAAATCCTCCTAAAGTGATTTACGGTAATTCACTATGATTTACAATATCTTTATCTTACATGTGCTCCGGTGCAGAAACGCCCAGGAGCCCAAGGGAATGCTTGATGACATGGGCCGTCACCGTCACCAGGGCCAGACGAGCCTCGGCCAGAGGTGCGTCTACACCTACGATGCGGCACTTGTTGTAGAAGCTGTGGAAGAGGGCTGCCAGATCATAGCTGTAGCGGGCGATGCGCTGGGGAGCGTAGTCAGCCGCCGCCTTCTCGATTTCCTCGGGATAGGACTCAATCTTCTTGATGAGGTCAATCTCGCTCTCATCCGTGAGCAGCTCAAGGTTCACGCTGTCCGTGAGCTTCAGCCCCGTCTCCTCTGCCTGGCGGAAGATGCTGCAGATGCGGGCATGGGCGTACTGGATGTAGTACACAGGGTTGTCATTGGACTTCTTCTTGGCCAGATCCAGGTCGAAATCCAGCTGGCTGTCCAGGGAACGCATGAGGAAGAAGTAACGAGCAGCATCGGTGCCCACTTCCTCCATGAGCTCGCTTAAGGTCACGCTCTGGCCCGTACGCTTGCTCATCTTCACCAGCTCGCCGCCCCGGTAAAGGGCTACCATCTGCAGCAGCAGCACCGTGAGCTTCTCAGAGTCATGGCCCAAAGCATCCATGGCAGCCTTCACGCGGCACACATAGCCATGGTGGTCAGCGCCCCAGATATTGATGAGACGGTCAAAACCACGCTCATACTTGTCATGATGGTAGGCGATATCTGCAGCCAGATAGGTGGGCACACCGTTGTCGCGGATGACCACCCGGTCCTTGTCATCGCCGTAAGCGGTAGACTTCAGCCACAGCGCCCCATCCTTCTCGTAGATGTTGCCGTTGTCCTGCAGGATCTTCACCGCAGCCTTCACAGCCTCCGGATGCAGGGTGCGCTCGCTGAACCACTTGTCGAAGGTCACCTGGAAAGCCTCCAGATCTTCCTTCAGGGCTGCCAGCTTCTCCAGATAAGCCAGATCCTTGAAGATATTGAGGCGCTCTGCCTCCTCCATCTTCAGATACTTGTCCCCGTCCTTCTTGATGATGCGCTGGGCAGTGTCGATGATATCCGCGCCATGGTAACCATTTTCGGGGAATTCCACCGCTACACCGAAGTGCTCCAGATAGCGGGCATTGACGGAGAGGGCCAGATTGTCCATCTGATTGCCTGCGTCATTGATATAATACTCGCTTTCCACGGGATATCCTGCTGCCCGAAGAATATTTACAAGGGCGGAGCCTGCGGCAGCCCCGCGGCCATGGCCCACATGCAGGGGGCCGGTGGGGTTGGCGCTGACGTACTCCACCTGGATCTTGGGTGCATCTTTGCCGGGCAGCTGGCCAAAAGCCTCCCCTGCCGCAAGAATCCTGGCGAAATCATCATAGAGCACATTGCCCTTGAGATAGACGTTCAGGAAGCCCGGCCCTGCAATCTGGGTGTGGTCCAGCCAGCTGTGGCCGCCCTTTTCCAGACGCTCAGCAATGGCCTCGGCAATCTGCCGGGGAGCCTTGCGGAACACTTTGGCGGACTGCATGGCAATGTTGGTGGCAAAATCGCCGTACTCCTTCTGGGGGGGCACCTCCAGATTGATTTCCGGCAGCTGCCCTTCCGGCAGGGCGCCATCAGCAATGGCCTGCTGGGCAGCCTTTCTGATAGCTTCACACAAGAGATCCTTGATTTCCAAAATAAATCCCCCTAATAAACTTCATTATATAAGGTTAATATCAATCAATTTCCGCAACCTCGATGAAGAGGCTGTTTTGGCTTTGGTGGACGCCTTCCACCGCCAGGCTGTACTCCACCGTGAGCGATTTTACCTCAGAGGCAAGATCCATGCCCAAAAATTCCGTGCGCACCGCCAGATTCAGGATTCCTATAGGCGTGCGGTAGGGACTGCGGCTTTCCCTGCGGGGCATGAACTCCATGGTCTGCTCCACGGCACCGTGCCGCAGGAGAGTGAGCTTTTCCTCGTCGAACTTCAAGGTGGTGGAAACCTTACCTGCCTCGGACAGCCCCTCTTCCTCATAGAGGACATAGTGCTTGCCCCCCCGGAAAATATAGCGTCCCCTGGCTTCCGTCCTGATGGTGTTTTCCTCCCCATCGGGAGTTTTCTGCACCCCTTTGACCCTCACCAGCACCGGGCTCATTTCCTTCATTAAAGGCCCCCTCTCCTGCAAACAATACTGTTCCCTATTATAACGCCGTTGTTCCAGTTTTGTCAAAGACAAAACTTCCTATTGGCGTTTCAACGAGGCGGTAGATATATTCACTACTGTTTGTTATGATATTCGCACTACCAACTGCAAAGATGCGGTACATTTTGTCCCTCGTTATAGCCTATCTCAACCTGCTTGCCAATAAAAATTTTACACCTATATATTTTATTTATAGAAAAATTCTAACAATTAATTTTATAAGGAATAGCTCGCCCTCTCGGCGAGCTATTTTGCACTATACATATTTGATTGCAATGGGCAGCAATTCCTTCATGGACCGAGCCGTCTTGCCTGTATTCATAACATAGACTTCAAAAGGTTCCTCTCCGAAATTCATGATATTGCGCAGGTTCACTGTCCTGTCTTCCTGCTCTGTCATCTTCAGCAGCCACTTGGCACAGTTATTGCCGCAGGTAGAAACATTGAACACCCTTTCCGGCATGAATTTCACCAACATCAGCGTCTTCACCCCGCCAGAAAGCCTCTCAGGTGCAATCTTGCCCAGCACAGGACTGTCTATCACCCCGGTGCCCAGCACTTCTGACTTGTCTACATCGGCTATCATCTGCTTGGAAAAATCATCCACTATCCAATCATCATCATAGCTGTTCTTGAAAAACATCGCCGTATTGAATACTGCTCCCGGCATATCACCATAGAATATCCTCAGCATCTATCCCACCCCCAGTATGTTCAGCAGAGGCTTCATCTGCACAAAAATCTTTGCCGTACTCCCCTCATGCAGATAAACGGGTGCCAGTTTCCTTTTGCTGTACTGATACAATGTCCCTATGGTACTGTCCTTAAGCACCTCTGTGAAGAATTGCTCCCAGCTGAAAAATTTTTCGCTATCCACATAATCATACGGCCTGGCCAACATTTCTGAAAGGCCCTCCCTTTCCACAAGGCCTGACTGCAAAATAAGCCATTCAAATGATTCCGGCAGATAAAGGTACACATCATCCCTTGCCTTCATCAGTTCTGTCACCCGCTCCATCTCAGGCCCAAAAGCGGCTCCATCAGCAATGACTACCACAGCCTCAGATGAGTTCAATATTGCCTCAGCAATATTTGATTTCCCCTTAGCAGATACGCAGGTCTTAATCTTATCCTTGAATACTTCACTGAAAAACTGATAGCCTGAATTAGAATCCTCGGTGATTATCTTGCTTGCCCTTACATCTCCATCGCTGTAAGGGATATTTTCATACAAGCGGTAGAATTCATGATAAGTCTTCTTCAAGGTACCATATTTGCCAGAATTTCTTATGCCATAAATTTCATCTACACTATAGGGTATATTTTCCAAGCGCTCCCGGGTAACTATTACATAGTAGTTGGTGGATTGCCGTATCATTTCGGCAAACTCTTTTGACAAGACAAACGGATGACCTTCATCTACAAAAACGATGCTTTTTTCCAACTCACCAATGTCACGCTGCCAATTACGGCTTGTCAGGACTACACACTTCCTGTCACAGCTGACAGTGACACCACTGTCGATGCCATTCTCATTGTAGTCACTGATCATGTCAACCAGCGTGGTCTTCCCCGTAGCGCTCTGCCCCCGAATAACCGTTATATTCCGCTTCACGGTGAATTTATACTGAAGCCGTCTGCTATTTATGACGATATCATAACTTCCACGCAAAATATCACCCCGCTCAGGAAAAAATCTCAAAACTCACAATAAGTTTAGCATATATGCCTATCTAAGGACAACAGCCCTACCCGGAAATCAATCCGAATAGGGCTGTCTTTTTATCCACAGTAAAAGCTGCCACACTCACACAGCCGACATTTCCTCTGCCGACAGGGGGATGCCTCCGGCTTTGCGGAGGGCGGCTTCGGCATTCTTGGTATCGTTCACCCGGAAGATCATGTAGGCGTTCTTCTTGCCGGCGAAAGCGTACATGTACTCTATATTGATTTTGGCTACCTCAAATTTGGCCAGCAGGGCATCAAGGCCGCCGGCTTCATCGGAAATGGCAAAGACCAGCACTGAGTTTAGCCTGGTGATGAAACCTGCATTCTCCAGTACATTGGTGGCTTCAAAAACATCGTCCACCAGCATGCGCACAATGCCAAAATCCTTGGTATCCGCCAGGGACAGGGCGCGGATGTTGATCTTGTTCTCCGCCAGGACGGCAGTCATGTTTTTCAGCGTTCCCGGCCGGTTCTCCAAAAATACGGAAATCTGCTTCACACTCATAGCTTGGCACCTCCTCAGATCTTGCGCTTGTCTATGACCCGGACAGCCTTGCCGCTGCTCCGCTCTATGCTCTTGGGCGCTACCAGGGAAACCTTGGCACGGATGCCCAGGATGTTCTTGATGCCTTCTGCCAGTTCTTTGCGGTGCTCATCGATCTCGCCCACATTGTCAGTGAACATCTGAGGCGTCATTTCCACCTTCACCTCCATGGTGTCGGTGTTGTTCACCCTGTCTACCACAATCTGATAATTGGCTGCGTAGCCGTGATTTAAGAGCACTGTCTCAATCTGGCTGGGGAACACGTTGACCCCGCGGATGATGAGCATATCATCGCTGCGGCCCATGGGCTTGGACATGCGCACATGAGTGCGGCCGCAGCTGCACTTTTCTCTGGTCAGCACGCAGATATCTCTGGTGCGGTAGCGCAGGATGGGGAAAGCCTCCTTGTCCAGGGCGGTGAGCACCAGTTCCCCCTGGCTGCCCTCCGGCAGCACCTCCCCGGTCTCCGGGTCGATGATCTCTGCATAGAAGTGGTCTTCGTTGATGTGCATGCCCTGCTGGGCCGAGCAGCCAAAAGCCACCCCGGGACCGGAAAGTTCCGTCAGGCCGTAAATATCATAAGCCTTGATGCCCAAGGTCTTTTCAATATCCTGCCGCATTTCCTCTGACCAGGCCTCTGCCCCGAAAATGCCGATCTTCAAAGGAATCTCCTCAGGGCTGTAGCCCATTTCCTTCATGGTCTCGGCCAGATAAGCAGCATAGCTGGGAGTGCAGCAGAGGATCGTAGCCTTCAGGTCCATGATGAACATGATCTGCCGCTCCGTGTTGCCGGAGCTGGCAGGCACTGTGAGGCAGCCCAGTTTGTGGGAGCCGCCGTCTATGCCAGCGCCGCCGGTGAACAGGCCGTAGCCATAGGCAATGTGGCACACATCTTCATCGGTCCCCCCTGCCGCAGCGATGGCCCTGGCTGTGCAGTCATTCCACATATCTATATCCGCCTGGGTATAAAAGGCCACCACCCGCTTACCCGTGGTGCCAGAGGTGGAATGGATGCGCACACAGTCCTTCAGGGGCACAGCCAAGAGGCCATAGGGATAGGAGTCACGCAGGTCGTATTTGGATATGAAGGGCAGCTTGCTGATATCGGCCAAAGAGGTAATATCTTCCGGCCGCACGCCCTTTTCCTCCATCTTCTGTCGGTAGTAAGGCACATGCTCCCAGGCATGGCGCACCTGCTTCTGCAGCTTTTCCTCCTGCCAGGCCCTGATTTTTTCCGGCGGGGCACATTCTATTTCTGGTTGAAAATATTTCTCCATAAAATACCTCTTTTCGTGATGAATCTAACAACTAAAAATCAGTCCTGATAATTTCTCCCCAGGGCAAAGGCCTTCTGATTGAGTTCCAGGAATTTAGGCGGCACGCTGTCAGCCAGAACCTGCTGCCACACCTCTTCGCTGATGTCAAAATAATGGGAGAGCCTGCCCAAAAGCACGATATTCACCGCTTTTTGAGAGCCTGCTTCCCTGGCCAGGGTCAGGCAGTCCATGGCGTCTATGCTGATGCCCTTGGCCTTGATCTTTTCCACCAGCTTCTCGGGATAAGCCGCCGCCCCCGTAATGACGGGCATTGGGTCTATCTGCTGGGTATTGGTGACTATCTGGCCCCCGGGCTTAAGGCATCTGAGCCAGCGGGCCGTCTCAAGGATCTCAAAAGAGACAATGAAATCCGCCTCCCCTTCGTCCACCACAGGGGAATACACCCGGTCGCCAAAGCGCACATAGGTGATGACGCTGCCTCCCCGCTGGGACATGCCGTGAACCTCCGAAACCTTCACATCATAGCCCTGCCGCAGCAGCAGTTCGCCCAGAATCTTGCTGGCCAATAAAGAGCCTTGCCCGCCTACGCCGATGATGATTATATTTTTTGTTTCCATAGTGCCGCCTCCTCAATTTTTCATCATGCTGGCAAAGGCCTGCTTGGGACAAAGCTGCTGGCACAGGCCGCAGCCCACACAAAGGGTAGTGTCCACCTGGGCCTTGCCCTCCTTGATGGAAATGGCGGGACAACCGATGCGCATGCAGGCTTTGCAGCCGATGCACTTCTCCCTGTCTACGAAGAGAGGCGCCTTATGCTGAACGTTTTTCAGCAGGGCGCAGGGACGGCGGGAAATGATCACCGAAGCCTCCGGGGCAGCCAGTTCTTCCGTGATGGCCGCTTCCGTAGCCTTGAGGTCGTAGGGATCTGTTACCCTTACCCTGGCAAAGCCCATGGCCCGGCAAAGAGCCTCAAGATCTATCCTGCCGGCCGGTTCCCCCTTGATGTTCAGCCCCGTGGCAGGATTCTGCTGATGGCCCGTCATGCCTGTGATGGAATTGTCCAGGATGATGATGGTGGAGGGTGACTGGTTGTAGGCCACATTGGCCAGGCCTGTCATGCCGGAGTGGATAAAGGTGGAATCCCCGATAACCGCCACAGTCTTGCCGCTGCTTTCCGCCCCCCGCATCTTGTTGAAGCCATGGGTGGCACTGATGGAAGCCCCCATGCAGAGGGTCATATCCATGGCCGCCAGAGGCGGCACCGCCCCCAGTGTATAGCAGCCGATATCCCCCAACACCGTGCATTTCTTCTTCTGCAGCGTGTAGAACAGGCCGCGATGAGGGCAGCCGGCACACATGACAGGAGGACGGGAAGGAATGGCTTCCTCCAGGCTCGCTCCTGCCGTAACCTCGCGGCCAAAAGCCTTGGCCACCAGATTCTGGGAAAACTCGTCAATGCCAGGCAAAATATCCCGCCCGGATACCGCAAGGCCCAGGCTGCGCACATACTGCTCGATGATGTCGTCCAGTTCCTCCACCACCACCAGCTTTTCCACCTTGGCAGCAAAGTCCCGGATCTTCTGCTCCGGCAGGGGATTCACCAGCCCAAGCTTCAGGACGCTGACGCTGTCCCCGAAGACCTCCTTAACATATTGGTAGGAGGTGGATGAGGTGATGATGCCCAGTTCCGTGCCTCCCATTTCCACCCGGTTCAGCTCCGTAGTTTCCGCATACTCTCTGAGAGCCCGGGTGCGGGCTTCCACAATGGGATGCCGCTTCTTGGCATTCCCCGGCATCATGACGTACTTGGCAATATTTTTCTCATAGGGCTTGTCGTATTCGCTGCGCTCCCCCGTTTCCACCACGGACTGGGAGTGGGCCACCCGGGTGCACATCTTGATGAGCACCGGGGTGTCGAATTTCTCCGAAAGCTCATAGGCTGTCTTGGTGAAGGCCAGGGCCTCTGCCGAATCGGCAGGTTCCAGCATGGGCACCTTGGCAGCTATGGCATAGTGACGGCTGTCCTGCTCATTCTGTGAGGAGTGCATGCCTGCATCATCTGCCACCACGATGACCATGCCAGCATTCACGCCAGTATAGGACATAGTAAAGAGGGGGTCGGCAGCCACATTCAGTCCCACGTGCTTCTGGGCGCAGAAGGAACGCTTTCCCGCCAGGGATGCTCCGAAGGCCGACTCCATAGCCACCTTTTCATTGGGCGCCCATTCGCAGTAAATTTCCTCGTATTTCACAGCTTCTTCCGTAATCTCCGTGCTGGGGGTGCCCGGATAGCTGGACACGAAGCAGACACCTGCCTCATACAGCCCCCTGGCTATGGCTTTGTTTCCTAGCATCAATGTTTTCATGCTCATTCTTCCTCGCTCTCCACTTGCCTCTCTACCAGATTATCTGCGCCATACAGCTTGCGCAGTTTCGGCTTTTCGATTTTACCCGTGGCATTCCGGGGAACCGCATCAAAGATGATTTTCTTGGGGCGCTTGTACCTGGGCAGTTCCAGGCAGAACTCCTGGATTTCCTCCTCTGTGCAGGCCTCCCCTTCCTTCACCTGGATGATGGCTGCCGTGATCTCTCCCAGACGCTTGTCCGGCATGCCGATGACCGCCACATCCTTGATTTTCTCATGCTTGTGCAGGAAGTCTTCAATCTGGACGGGGTAGATATTCTCACCGCCGCTGACAATGACATCCTTCTTGCGATCCACCAGGAAATAAAAACCATCCTCGTCCTGCATGGCCATGTCACCGGTAAAGAGCCACCCCTCCCGCAGGACTTCGGCGGTGGCCTGGGGATTGTTGTAATAGCAGGTCATGACCCCGGGACCTTTCACGCACAGCTCCCCCACTTCGCCCTGGGGCACCTCCCGGCCTGCCTCATCCACAATCCTGCAGGCCCAGCGGTAGCCCGGCACGCCGATGGCGCCCACCTTGTGGATGTTTTCCATGCCCAGATGCACACAGCCCGGTCCCGTGGACTCCGACAGGCCGTAATTTGTATCATAGTCATGATGGGGAAAGTATTTTTTCCAATGACGGATGAGGCTCGAGGGCACAGGCTGGGCCCCGATGTGCATCAGCCGCCACTGGGCCAGCTCATAGTCCTCCAGCTTCAGCTCTCCCCTGTCCAGTGCCCCCAGGATATCCTGCGCCCAGGGCACCAGCAGCCAGACAATGGTGCAGTGCTCCTGGGAAACGGCCTGCAGGATGATTTCCGGCTTGGTACCCTTCAGGAGCACCGCCCTGCCCCCTGTCACCAGGCTGCCCATCCAGTGGAATTTCGCCCCCGTATGGTAAAGGGGAGGAATGCAAAGGAAAACATCCTCGTGGGTGGTGGCATGATGCTTCTGCTCCATCTGGGCGGCCTGGGTCAGGCTCAGATGCTTGTGCAGGATGGCCTTGGGAAAGCCCGTGGTGCCCGAGGAAAAATAGATGGCACCGAAGTCATCATCCGTAATGGGCGGCACATTGGGCCTGGTACTGGGACAATCCGCCACCATCAGATGGTAGCTTTCCGCAAAGGGAGGACAGCCATCCCCCACATAGATGAGCAGCCGCCCCTTGGACAGTCTTTCCGCATTTGTCTCGATACGGCCAATGAAGCTGGGGCCGAAGATGATCACGCTTACTTCGGCCAGTTCCGCGCAGTAGAGAATCTCTTTCGCATCGTAGCGGAAATTGAAGGGCACGGCAATGGCCCCCGTCTTCAGGATGCCAAAGTAAATGGGCAGCCACTCCAGGCAGTTGTACATGAGGATGGCCACCTTGTCCCCCTTGCGGACGCCTCGCTGCAACAGCAGATTGGCACAGCGGTTGGCCTTTTCCTCAAACACGCTCCAGGTGATTTCCCGCCTATAGGGAGCAAAGCGGTCTGATTCAATAAGGCTGTATTCCTTCCAGCTCATGCGCCGGTTGTCCGGCTCTGTGGGATTGAGTTCCACCAGCGCAACTTCATCCCCATAAAGCTCTGCATTGCGCTCCAGATATTCCATCACAGGCATATTCCCAACGTCCCCTTCCCATTTTCACGGTGTTTCGAACACCCATGTTACAAGTATACAATCAACATCAGCAAACATACAAGTTTTTATTTTCGACATAAATACAATTTATTCCTGCTCCTAATTTTTGCCTTCGCTTTCAATATGACTCAAAGCCTCCTTGATGCGCCGATAAGTACATTTTGTCTGTCGACAAAATTTGGACAATGGCGTTATAATGTAAACTATCCTAAGGAGGACTGTATATGCACCAATATTTATTCTATATAGGAAACTTTCCCATCCGCAGCTATGGACTTGTCATTTCCCTCTCCATCATCCTAGCTACGGGAGTAGGCTATTTTCTGGCTAAAAAAGAAAACAAAGGTTATGAGAAGCACATCGTGGACCTTGGCATCTATTGCGGCATTGCGGGACTGATTGGCGCCCGGCTCTGGGATGTATTCTTCTTTGACTGGGATTACTATTCCCACCATCTGACGGAACTCTTTGCTGTCTGGCAAGGGGGCATGGCCATACAGGGCGGAGTGCTGCTGGGGGTGCTGACAGGTGTTTATTATTGCAGGAAGCATAAACTGGACACCCTGGCACTGATGGATATCCTGGCTCCTGCCATCATCCTGGGGCAGGCTCTGGGGCGCTGCGCCAACCTGCTGAATGGCGATGCCTTCGGCGCCCCCACCGGCAGCAGCTTCGGAATTGTCTATCCTAACACCACCCTTGCCCACCGCACCTATGGCAATCAGCCTCTCTGGCCTGCAGAGGTCTGGGAAGGACAGCTGGACATGGTCATCTTCGCCCTGTTGCTGATGTTCCGCAGCCACAAGCACGCCAAAGGCCAGTGCTTTGCCCTCTACGTCTTCCTCTACAGCCTGGCCCGCTTCTGCCTGGAATTCCTGCGGGGAGATTATACGGAAAAAGTCTTCGGACTGCTCACCAGTGCCCAGACCACCAGTTCCATCCTCATGGCCCTGTCTGCAGCCGCCTTTATCCTGGCAGGCATTTACGAAAAACACCAGCAGCCAAAGCCCGGGCTTTCACCTATAATCGCAGCCACCAGCAGGAAAAAGAAGGATTCCGGGACTGATTGACGAAATAGACCATTATCATTTATAATTTACTTTATGACTACATACTAACAAGGAGGGTTTGGTTCGTGAAACTTAATGCAAGGCACCTGACGGTGGATTTGTATAACTGCAAGAACAGTCAGCTTACCGACATAGATCTCATCAAGAAGACCCTGAAGAGCAGCCTTTCCCAAAATGGTGCCAGCCTCATCGGCCTGTGCTGTGAGCAGGTAGAGGATGACCATCATGCCCTGATGGGTATTCTGGAGGAAGGCCACATCTCCCTGCAGGTTTACAGCGATCTGAAATATGTGGCCATGGACATCTTCCTCTGCAAGGAAGATGCCCAGCCTGAAGCAATCTCCAAAGCCATGCGTTCCTTCTTCAAGCCGGACAAGACCAAGACCACCCTCCTGAAGCGTGGGGATTTCACCACCCTGAAGGAAATCAAGCCCAAGGTGAAGACCCATGTGGCCCCCTTGAGGAAAATCCATAACACCGGTGCCAAGGTCATCAGAATTCTGGCTCACAGGAACAACAAGTAAAATCCCATAGCTAAAAAAACCGCCCTCGGGCGGTTTTTATCTAACTTTTGACTGAAACTGAAGCAATTTCTCACCATTAAGGAGTGTATATCTTGGATAATCCTGACCCTAATAGTTGGCTGAAAATCACCGTCTTACTTTTATCGGTCCTGTTCATCTTTTCCTTTGCCGCCTGCCTCACCCTGACTCTCAAGGGCTTCCTGCCCAAAGCCAGCGAGGACGAAGACGGCGCCCCCCATACCCCCAGGACTTTGAAATGGCTCTCTGCCCTTTCCTCTCCCTGGCTTATCTTCACCTCCGGCCTGGCCAAGCTGCTGCTGCTGCTCACAGGCCATAATCCCCAATCTCAGGAAAGCGTCACTGAAGACGAAGTCAAGGATCTCATTGAGCAGGGCACGGAGGAAGGCACCTTTGAAAAGACAGAGCAGGCCATGGTGGACAATATCTTCCACATGAGCGACCAGACCATCTATGCTCTGATGACCCCCCGCCCCCAAATGCTCTGGCTGGACCTGGCGGATCCCCTGAAGCACAACCTGAGGCTCATAAGGGAAACCGCCCAGACGGTCTTCCCCGTGGGCCGGGACAGCCTTGATGACTTCTGCGGCGTCCTCTATGCCAAAGAGCTCTTGGATGCCAGCCTTTCCCGCAAGTCCCTTGACCTGGCCCAGTACATCCACAAGCCCATCTTCGTGCCCCGTTCCATGGAAACCTTCCGGGTGCTGGAAAAGATGAAGGACAGCGACATACACGAGGCCATGGTGCTGGACGAATACGGCGGCGTGGTGGGCTTCGTGACCCTCACGGACATTCTGGAAGAAATCATAGGCGACACCATCGCCGTAGGTGAACCCACCGCCCCCCAGATTTCCGCCCGCGATGACCATTCCTGGCTGGTGGACGGCCTCTACTCCATTGATGATTTCAAGGAGCGCTTCGAAATCGAAGAGTTGCCCGATGAAGACCACGACCACTACCAGACCATGGGAGGATTTTTGACCTCCTGCTTCGGCTATATACCAAAAGTAGGTGAAAAGAAAGACTGGCAGGGTTATACCTTTGAAGTGCTGAACATGGACAGAGCCAGGATTGACAAGATACTCATCACAGAAAAGCACGTTGCAACCGAAGATTGATTGGCCAAGGCCGCCCGTAAGGGCGGCTTTTCTGCTTTATGCGAAGCCAAAAAAGAAAGACCTCCCAGCCCACGGCTCGGAGGTCTCGCCATTATGTTATTTTATCACCTTGAACCGCTGCAAGCGCAGCTCCCTGTCCTGGATTGCCTGAGCGGAATCTCGATTTTCCCGCTCCACGCTATGGATTGCGGGCATGGGCTTGAGATTACCCCTGCCCTTGGTCTGCCTTTCCTTCTCCAGATAAAGGATCTCCATCATATTAACCTGCTTCAGGTAATCCTTCAAAAAGCCCTGTTTTCGGGCATAGCGGATTTTCCTGGCCAGCACCAGCACAGCTTCATCCTGCAGTTCCAGCAGGCTCTCCCTTTCAAGAATCGACTCGTCTATCTCTTCCTTCAGTCCCAGCTTGCCCAGATAATCTATGAGCTCGCCCCGGAAATAGGCCAGGCGCATACGCTCCTGAAGACGCAGGGCGGCCCTGGTCAGTATGCCATCAAGCCTTTCCTCAAAACCGCCATGCTTCAAGCCAAGCACCTCCATGTCACAAGCGAGACTCACTCTCCCCATCTTGCAAACGCCTCCCCATCGCTCATCTTTGAGCATTTGGGCATATATTCGCATTCTATATCTCTGTTTCCTGCTTAAAGGAATTTTTTTCTCATACTTCCGCCGGCTTTTCTTCCTGACGGGTAAGCCCTGCCCAACCTTTGTTGGTGAGGCGGGCCTTAAGCTCCACTATAAAGGTGGTGCCCTTCCCCAAAGCGCTCTCTATGCGGATATGCCCCTTGTGCAGATTCACTATTTCCTGGGCAATGGCCAAGCCTAAGCCGTTGCCCCCCATCTCACGGGAGCGGGCCTTATCCACCCGATAGAAGCGGTCAAAGACCTTTTCCTGATCCTCGGGAGCAATGCCAATGCCAGTATCGGCCACAGCAAACTTCACCCGTCCCTTTTCTGCTTTGAGAAGAGACACGGTAACCGTTCCTTCCTCCGGAGTATACTTGACGGCATTATCCACCAGAATCAGAATCAGCTGGCGAATCTTCTGCTCATCAGCCTGTATTTCCGTCCTCTCCAGATTGTAGGTGTTGAGGGTGATGTGCTTCTGGTCTGCCAAAGGCTGCATCAGCCGGGAAGTCTGCTCGATCAGTCCCGCCAGGTCAAATTTCTGAGGCTTCAGCTTCAAGGCCTTATTATCACTCCTTGCCACCACCAGCAGGTCGCTGACCAGTTTGGTCATCTTCTTGACCTCATCACGCACATCCTCAATGACCTGCTTGAGGAAAGGGGACTGTATGCTGGGGTCATTCTGCAGGAGCTCAGCCGAAGCCATGACCACCGCCAGGGGGGTCCTGAGCTCATGGGAAGCATCTGCTGCAAACTGACGCTGCTTTTCGTAAGCGGTTTTGAGGGGTATCATGGCACGTCCTGAAAGGATATGACCCACCCCTGCAGCAATCAGCAGGGCCACCACGCCAACGATAGCCAGGGCATAGGTAGACTTTTCCATGCCGTTGTACATGGCAGTGACGTCCTTGCCCACATAAACCCGCTGGCCTGTAGCACCATTCCAGGTGCCCGTGACCTCCTTGGCAGTCATCATGATCTTGCTCTTATGCCCATTTTCCCCTGTCTTGGTAAAGACGGACACCTCTCCTTCCGGCAGGCTCCAGTCCTGCATCACGTCAAGGATAAAGGGCTCAATGCGGAAAGAAGCCCGGGAAAAATTCAGCAGCCGCCCGTCCTCGGCGAAAACATAGAAGAAAAGCCTGTCATTGGTGCTCTTGTACACCACGCTGTCATCTATCACCAGCTCCGGATGCTGGTTGAGGTAATTCTGGGCATCGCTGACATTCTCAACAGTATCAAGAAGCTCCCTGGCCTGCTCAGAGGTGATAGACCACTCCATGGAGCGGTGCATCACAAAGAGAATCACCGCCAGGAAAACAATCATCACCAGGGAATAAAGCATCGTAAGCCGCTGGCGGCTGCGGCCGAAAAGATTCTCGGAAATGGCCATCAGGCACCAGCCTCCAGCTTATAGCCTACACCGCGGACGGTCTTGATGACAGTCTGTCCGTCACCGGTATCAAGTTTCTTTCTGAGGATTTTCATATAGGAATCAATGTTGTTTGAACTGACATCAGATTCCAGCCCCCAGATGCGGTCAAGAATGATATCTCTGGGCACCACAATGCCGATATTCTGGGCCAGCAGGTCAAATATCTGGAATTCCCGGGGAGAAAGCTGGATAACCTGATCCTTTTTCTTCAGGACCTTGGCCGTGCGGTTCAGGGTGAAATCCCCCACCTCCACCACATCCTGCTGGATCTTCTGGGTGCTGCGACGTCCAAGGGCGCGCAGGCGGGCCAGGAGTTCTGCAAACTCGAAAGGCTTCACCAGATAATCATCAGCCCCTGCATCCAGCCCGGTTACCCGGTCCTCCACAGAATCGCGGGCGGTGAGCATGAGGATAGCCCGCTCGTAACCGTCCCGCCTGAGCCGGGCACAGGCGTCCACGCCGTTCTCCCCGGGCATCATCCAATCCAGCACCAGGATATCATAATCGGCATACATGGCGTATTCATAGATATCGCTGCCATTGGTGACCCATTCCACCTGGATATTGTTCTGTTCCAACATGTATTGTATAAGCTTGCCTAAGCGTTTATCATCCTCTGCCAATAGAACCCGCATATCTTATCTGCCTCCTAGAATTTTCGTCTCCGGTGCCAGTCGCAACAAAAAGCAACCAACAGCCTTCTTATCATTATAAACCTTTGACCTGCGCTACGCTTGAAATTCTAATGAAAAAGAGCACCTTGCGGTGCTCTTGAGTTAAAAAGTGAGTGAGGGGCACAAGTGAAGCGCTGCTATGCCTGTGCTCCGAACCCTCAATATGATATTTTTGCTATCAGTCGCGTCCCAGCTGGTCACGCTTAATGACGTCATGGGCGCCGCCCTCCACGATGGAGGTAGCAGACACCAGGGTCAGACGGGCCTTCTCCCGGAATTCGGGCAGGGAGAGGGAACCGCAGTTGCACATGGTGGAACGGATCTTGGCGGTAGTGGTCATGACATTGTCCTTGAGAGTACCAGCATAGGGCACATAGGAATCTACGCCCTCCTCGAAGGAAAGCTTCTTGGCGCCGCCCAAATCATAGCGCTGCCAGTTGCGGGCGCGGTTGGAGCCTTCGCCCCAGTACTCCTTGTAGTAGTTGCCGTTGAGCTTGATCTTGGCCGTGGGGCTCTCGTCAAAGCGGGAGAAGTAGCGGCCCAACATCAGGAAGTCAGCACCCATGGCCAGTGCCAGAGTCATGTGGTAATCGTGGACGATACCGCCGTCAGAGCAGACAGGAATGTAGACGCCAGTCTCCTCGTAGTATTCGTCACGGGCCTTGCAGACATCGATAAGAGCCGTAGCCTGGCCGCGGCCAATGCCCTTAGTCTCGCGGGTGATGCAGATGGAACCGCCGCCGATGCCCACTTTGATGAAGTCTGCGCCAGCCTCAGCCAGGAAGCGGAAACCATCAGCATCCACTACGTTGCCTGCACCCACCTTCACATCCTCACCGAAGTTCTCGTGGATGTACTTAAGGGTGATGCGCTGCCACTCGGAGAAGCCCTCAGAGGAGTCAATGCAGAGCACATCTGCACCAGCCTTCAGCAGGGCCGGCACGCGCTCGGCATAATCACGGGTGTTGATGCCTGCGCCCACAATATAGCGCTTGTCCTTGTCCAACAGCTCGAACTTGTTTTC
Organism: Selenomonas sp. AB3002; assembly: GCF_000702545.1. NCBI lineage: Bacteria > Bacillati > Bacillota > Negativicutes > Selenomonadales > Selenomonadaceae > Selenomonas > Selenomonas sp. AB3002. The sequence goes on from NZ_JNIO01000008.1 coordinate 1,371,108, forward strand.
CTTGCTGTCGGTGTAGTCCTTGCGGAATACCATGTAGCGGAGGCGCTGCTCTTTGTCCACCAGAGGCAGCATATTCAGCTTGTGCTCCCAGATGAGGTCGTTAGCCTGGGAAAGAGTGGTGGTATCAGCATCAGCGCAAATCAGCTTCTCGAAGGGGGTCATGAAGGTACCAGCCTGAGTATCAAGGCTCATGCGGCTGATGCGGTAGTCACGGCTGGTGACAATGCCCAGCAGCTTGCCATTAGAGGTTCCGTCCTCGGTGACGGCCATGGTAGAGTGACGGGTCTTTTCAAGGAGAGCCAGGATTTCGCCCAGGGTGGTGGTGGTCTTGATATTGGAATCAGAGCTTACAAAGCCGGACTTGTAGCTCTTGACCCTTGCCACCATAGCCGCCTCTTCCTCAATGGTCTGGGAACCATAGATGAAGGAAACGCCACCCTCCTTGGCCAGGGCAATGGCCATGGTGTCATTGGACACGGACTGCATGATGGCAGACGTCATGGGGATGTTCATGGAGAGCTTGGGTTCCTCGCCTTTTTTGAACTTCACCAGCGGCGTGCGGAGGGACACATTCGCCGGGATGCACTGCTCAGACGAATAGCCCGGTACCAAAAGATACTCCCCGAACGTATGTGATGGTTCCTTGAAATAGAATGCCAACGTAACCCCTTCTTTCTTTAGACTTGGAAAATATATTTTCAAAAGCTTAACACAGGCACTGCCCCCTGTCAATTCCCGAGGGCAAATTATAGGTTACATGTTTACACTTTCACAAAGAAATAATTACAAATAATGGCAAGCAAAAGGCCATTTTCTGTATTTCCATAAGAAAACCGGCAAGCCTTACGGGTGCGTCCACCTGACCGGCTGCCGGCCTCTTCAATATGCTATTTTCCGTTCTCATATCTGCCATTGGGATCGTTTTACGGGCCCATCGGACGTCCCCCTCCTTTGCGCTCCAGTCTACCAATCCACGGCAAGAGCTCCGCTTCCCTTCGGCTAGCATTACCATTCCCGGGAGGCTGCACCCCTCTTTTTACATATACTACCAGAAATCAGCCAGAATGTCAACAATGTTTAGACTGTTTTGCCTATAAGAAAACCTTCCCTTCTGGGGAAGGCAACAAAAAAGGCTCTGCACTAAGTGCAGAACCTTGACCATTCATAATGGTCGGAGCGGCGGGATTTGAACCCACGGCCTCTTCCACCCCAAGGAAGCGCGCTACCAAACTGCGCTACGCCCCGACGACATGGATTATTATAGCAGTGTACTCCAACAGTGTCAACAGGTAAATTTACTTTTTCTGCACTTTTTTTGAAAAAATTTCTGTTGCCACAGAAAAAGCCCTCCTGCGAAGGCATCAACCCTACTGTGCAGGAAGGCATTTCATGTTTTGCATCAGTTGTTCTGGTCTACAGCAATATCCAGCTCCACAATGTGGCCGCCTAAATCCATTTCCACCGTAAGGTACTGGGCATCGCTGATCTTCACCTGGAAATTCTTGCCAATGGACAGAGATGGCGTGGAGATATCCACCTCAAAGCCCATGCCCGTAAGATTGGTGGCTGCATTGGCCGTGAGCATATTGCTCATTTCTGAGATGGCGCTCTGAGCCATAGCATCGAACTCTGCTACAGGCATGCCCATCATCATAGTGGAGGCGATGTACTTTGCCGTCTCCTCTTCCATATTGTATACTACATTGCCGCGAATCTGCTTGGTAAAGCCCACCACCACGGATACCCCCAGGCCCACGGCATTCTGGTCCCGGACATAGAGCTTGGCCCTTTTGGGCTCAGGGAAGCCAATCTGGGGCATGACGGTGGTAAATGCGTCAACGAAAGGATTAACTAATTTTGCGTCCATACTATCATTCTCCTTCCGCAAAGCCAATATTCATCTTGATATCGCCAATACGGGTCTTGGCAACCACACGGAAGGTTGTGAGCTTGGGACTGGCTATGCGGATGTCCACACCGCAGATGGTGCCCGGCGGTGTGATGCGCATTTCCTTGTCCTTGAATACATCATTGATATTGGAAACACCTCTGCCCACAATGATATTGGCTGCTTCCTCCACAGATTCGCTGGCTTCATCATCGCCAACGCTTTCCGCTCCCTCTTCTTCCAGCATGACCATGGCGAACTTCCTCATGGTCTCTGCTTCCATATAGACAATAGCCCTGCCGCTGGGATAGCCTGTAAGGCCGATGATGACTGCCACCCCGGAAACCTCCAGGAAGCGCCTATCGTCCAGCTCAAGCTCCACTTCGCTGTGAACTCCTATGAGGCTGAAGAGTCCCTGCTGGAGGGCACGCATAAATGGTTTTGCGTAAGATTCCCGAAGCACTGCCACCTTCCCTGCCTTGTTCTGGCAGAGAATCATCAGCGTATCCAAAAGTTCGTTGGGACTTACCGGCTTCTGTAAGAAAGCGCTTATGCCTACCTCACGTCCCCTGGCCACCAGGCTGGCATCTTTCATGGCGCTGATCATGACGATCTTGGCCTCAGGGTCTAAGGCGTGAATGCGCCTGGAGCACTCGATGCCGTCAGCGTCCGGTAGGTTCATATCCATGGTAACCACGGCTGGATTGTATTCCTCGTACATCTTCACCGCTTCCGCGGCATCTCTGGCCATCGCTACCACTTCAAAGTTAGTCTTGGCCAGGGTTCTTTCCAGCATGGCCCGACTGACCTTGGAATCATCGACGACCATTACTTTCACTTTCTCCACAAAGGCTCACCTACTTCTTTATGAATCTGCATTGGCTATGCTACTTCTCAGCAATATTTTAAAGTACATTTCGCTACCAGAAGCCAAAATCCCTGCCTGTATAAATAAAATTTCTCTGAGTAAATTTCCTCAAGTACTTTTTCTCATAAAAGCAGAAAAATGCCCCCGGAAAACTAGCCTTTCCAGGGGCAATAAATCATCTATGCAATTTCTCTGCTTAGGCAGTAGTTACATCTGTTTCCTCAGCAGCCTCCTCCGGCTTCGGGTCGTTGTCCACAACCTTCAGGCCGCGGTAACGGCTCATGCCGGTACCGGCAGGGATGAGCTTGCCGATGATGACGTTCTCCTTAAGGCCGATGAGCGGATCGACCTTGCCCTTGATGGCAGCATCCGTGAGGACACGGGTGGTCTCCTGGAAGGAAGCCGCTGACAGGAAGGAATCCGTAGCAAGGGAAGCCTTGGTGATACCAAGGAGGATGGGCTTGGCCACTGCGGGCTCACCGCCTTCCTCGATAGCCTTGGTGTTGGCAGTCTCGAAGGAGTTGATGTCGATGTACTCGCCAGGCAGGAAGTCCGTAGTACCGGACTCCTCAATCTTCACCTTGTGGAGCATCTGGCGCACCATGACCTCGATGTGCTTGTCGTTGATCTCAACGCCCTGGGACTTGTACACTTTCTGCACTTCGTAAACCAGGTAGCGCTGGGTGGCCTGGAGGCCGCAGACACGCAGGATGTCATGGGGGTTCACGGAACCCTCGGTAATCTTGTCACCAGGCTTCATGTGCATGCCCTGCTTAGCTGCCATACGGGCGCCATAAGGCACGGCATACTCGCGTGCCTCGCCTTCAGCAGGCACGATGGTGACCTTGCGCATGCCCTTGCCGTTGTCCTCCACCTGGGCATCGCCCTCGATTTCAGCAATAATGGCATGATGTTTGGGCTTACGGGCCTCGAAGAGCTCCTCGACACGGGGAAGACCCTGGGTGATATCGTCACCGGCCACACCGCCGGAGTGGAAGGTACGCATGGTAAGCTGAGTACCAGGCTCGCCGATGGACTGGGCTGCGATGATGCCAACAGCCTCGCCGATCTCGACCTCGCTCTGGTTAGCCAGGTCACGGCCATAGCATTTCATGCAGACGCCGAACTGAGACTTACAGGTCAGCACGCTGCGGATGGAAACGGTCTTGCGGACCTTCTCAATGCGCTTGGCCAGGTCCTCATCCACGCTGTCGTTGACAGAAGCAATGCGCTCGCCGGTTTCAGGATCGTCAATGTCCTCAGCCAGCACACGGCCCACGATACGCTCTGCCAGAGACTCGATGACACCATCGCCTTCCATGATAGCCTCAACCTCAATGCCGCGGACGTTGTTGTCGCGGACATGGAGCTCCTTGGCATCGGAAGCCATGATGGTCTCGAAAATCTCCTCGGTGAGGTGCTCACCGGCAGGCAGCACTACGCTGCCGTCCAGGGCCAGCACATCACGGGTGATTTCCTTGCCGTTCATCTCGTGAATCATGGTCTCACGAGCCTTCTTGCGGGCAGCCTCATCAGGCTCGCCCAAAGTGATGGGCTCGGTGATCATGGCATTGCTGATGGCAGCCTCGGAAGCCAGTGAGGACCCGCGTACCATAATCTCGCGGATTTCCTTCTCACCGATGAGGGTAAGCTCTTCCTCGGACAGGATGGTGTCGCGCTTCAAGAGCACTTCCTTGGTCTCAGGATCAAGCACATCAGCCCCCAGCAGACGGCCCATGAGGCTGTCGTTGAGGATTTCCAGCGCGTCAAAAGTGGACTCAGAAAGGCGGGCACGAGCCTGAACCAGGTTCAGGGTGGAAACGTCACAGTCCTCCTCACGGACGATGACATCCTGTGCCACGTCAACCAGACGACGGGTCAGATAACCGGAGTCTGCCGTACGCAGTGCGGTATCTGCCAGACCCTTGCGGGCGCCATGGGAAGAAATGAAGTAATCGGATACGGACAGACCCTCACGGAAGTTGGCCGTGATGGGCAGGTCGATGATCTTACCGGAAGGATCGGCCATGAGGCCGCGCATGCCTGCCAGCTGACGCATCTGCTGCTTGTTACCACGGGCGCCGGAGTCGGCCATCATGAAGATGGGGTTGAAGGCGTCCATGTTGTCCATCATGGCATCTGCCACGTCATCAGTGGTCTTGGACCAGAGGCCCACTACCTTGCGATAGCGCTCGTCCTCGGTGATAAGGCCGCGGGCGAACTGGCGCTCCACCTTGTTGACCACCTTCTGGGTATCTGCAATCAGGGTCTTCTTCTGGGGCGGCACGATGACGTCGGAAATAGCCACCGTCATACCTGCCACGCAGGCGTAGTGGTAACCGAGATTCTTGACGTTATCGATGACCTCAGCGGTCTTGGTAGCGCCGAAGTGGTTATAGCAGTTAGCCACCAGCTTGCCCAGCTGCTTCTTCTTCATGCCCTCGCCCAGGATCCACTGGCCGGTTTCCTTGTCCTTATGATACTGGCGCAGTTCCTCAGGCAGGATCTCATTGAAGATCATGCGGCCCAGGGAGGTCTTGACCAGCCCTTTATCACCCAAACGGGCCTGGATCTCAGCCTGCAGGTCAAGTTCATGCTGCTGGTAAGCCAGCAGGGCCTCGGCAATGCCGGTGACCACCTTGCCCTCGCCCTTGGCGCCGGGACGCAGGATGGTCAGATAGTAGCAGCCCAGCACCATGTCCTGGGTGGGAACGATGATAGGCTTGCCGTCCTTGGGAGCCAGGATATGGTTGGCTGCCAGCATGAGGATGCGGGCCTCAGTCTGAGCTTCGGCAGACAGAGGCAGATGGATAGCCATCTGGTCACCGTCGAAGTCAGCGTTGTATGCAGTACAAGCCAGAGGATGGAGCTTCAGGGCGCGGCCCTCGGTGAGCACCGGCTCGAAGGCCTGGATACCCAGGCGGTGCAGGGTCGGGGCGCGGTTCAGGAGCACAGGATGCTCTTTGATGACGTCCTCCAGCACATCCCAAACCTCAGGACGTGCCCTCTCCACCATGCGCTTGGCAGACTTGATGTTGTGAGCGGCACCGGAAGCCACCAGCTTCTTCATGACGAAGGGCTTGAAGAGCTCCAGAGCCATCTCCTTGGGCAGGCCGCACTGATGGAGCTTCAGCTCCGGGCCTACCACGATAACGGAACGGCCGGAATAGTCAACGCGCTTGCCCAGGAGGTTCTGACGGAAGCGGCCCTGCTTGCCCTTCAGCATATCGGAGAGGGACTTCAGGGGACGGTTGCCAGGACCCGTGACAGGACGACCGCGGCGGCCGTTGTCGATCAGGGCATCCACAGCCTCCTGCAGCATGCGCTTCTCGTTGCGGACAATGATATCCGGCGCACCGAGATCCAGCAGACGCTTCAGGCGGTTGTTACGGTTGATGACGCGGCGGTAAAGGTCATTGAGGTCAGAAGTGGCAAAGCGGCCGCCATCCAGCTGCACCATGGGGCGCAGCTCGGGAGGAATGACCGGCACCACATCCAGGATCATCCAGCTGGGTTTGTTGCCGGACTTGCGGAAAGCCTCAACAACTTCCAGACGGCGGATGGCACGGATTTTCTTCTGGCCAGAGGTAGTGCGCACTTCCTTGCGGAGCTGCACGCTCATCTTCTCCAGATCCAGCTCATCGAGAAGCTCCTTGATGGCCTCGGCGCCCATGCCCACACGGAAGGTGCGGCCATACTTGTCGAGAGCATCGTGGTATTCCTTCTCGGAAAGCAGGCTCTTCTTGGCCAGCTCAGTCTCACCGGCATCCAGCACGATATAGTAGGCAAAGTAGAGAACTTTCTCCAGAGCACGGGGGGAAATATCCAAGATAAGGCCCATGCGGCTGGGAATGCCCTTGAAGTACCAGATATGGGACACGGGAGCAGCCAGCTCAATATGGCCCATGCGCTCACGGCGCACCTTGGCGCGGGTAACCTCCACGCCGCAGCGGTCGCAGACGATGCCCTTGTAACGGATGCGCTTGTACTTGCCGCAGTGGCACTCCCAGTCACGGGTAGGTCCAAAGATGCGTTCGCAGAACAGACCATCGCGCTCGGGCTTCAGCGTGCGGTAGTTGATGGTCTCCGGCTTCTTGACCTCTCCGTGTGACCACTCGCGGATCTTGTCCGGGGAAGCAAGGCCTATGCGCATCGAATCAAAACTATTTACATCCAGCAAAGAGATGACACTCCCTTCTTATTCCTCGCCTTCGCCGTTATCCATGTCGGTTTCTTCCATCATGCTGCCAATGTCGGCGATGATGCCTTCGGAAATCTCTTCCGGATCAACCTGCTCATCATCCGAGGAAGCTCCTTCATCATAGGAATCAGCACCTGCGCTGGGCACAGGAGCACCTTCCTTGTTGGGGTCAACCCCAGCCACATCCAGATCCAGCTTCTTGGCTGTCTCATTGATATCTTCATCGTCATCATCGGTGATTTCGATTTCCTTGGCATCCTCATTGAGCACCTTGATGTCCAAGCCAATGGACTGGAGCTCCTTGATGAGCACCTTAAAGGACTCAGGCACACCGGACTCGGGGATATTCTCGCCCTTGACGATGGACTCGTAAGCCTTCACGCGGCCCACCACGTCATCGGACTTGACCGTGAGGATTTCCTGGAGGGTGTAAGCTGCGCCGTAAGCCTCCAGTGCCCAAACCTCCATCTCGCCGAAGCGCTGGCCGCCAAACTGGGCCTTGCCGCCCAGAGGCTGCTGGGTAACCAGGGAGTACGGGCCGGTGGAACGGGCATGAATCTTATCGTCAACCAGATGGTGGAGCTTCAGCATATACACGCAGCCCACGGTGACACGGTTCTCGAAAGGCTCACCAGTACGTCCATCATAGAGGATGGTCTTGCCATCCTCAGGCAGGCCGGCTGCCTTGATGGTGCCAAACACATCAGCATCACCGGCACCGTCAAAGACCGGGGTAGCGATATGGATGCCTGCCACATCGGGCTTGGGCATGCCGTTCTTGTCATAATCATAACCTGCAGCCCGGAGCCTGCTCTCCACTGTGGGATCGCCAGCCTTGATCTGCATGCCCAGATTGCGGCAGGCCATGCCAAGGTGAGTCTCCAGTACCTGCCCGATGTTCATACGGGAAGGCACGCCCAGGGGGTTCAGCATGATATCGACGGGAGTGCCGTCCGGCAGGAAAGGCATATCCTCCTGGCGCATGATGCGGGACACGACACCCTTGTTGCCGTGACGGCCGGACATCTTGTCACCCACGGAAATCTTGCGCTTCTGGGCAATATAGACACGCACCAGGCGGTTCACGCCAGGGGGCAGCTCGTCGTTGTTGTCGCGGCTGAAGACCTTCACGTCCACGATCTTGCCTGCCTCGCCATGGGGCACACGCAGGGAAGTATCGCGAACCTCGCGGGCCTTCTCACCGAAGATGGCGCGCAGGAGGCGCTCCTCTGCGGTCAGCTCAGTCTCTCCCTTGGGAGTGACCTTGCCCACCAGGATATCGCCAGGACGCACGTCAGCACCGATGGAGATGATACCTTCATCATCCAGATCCTTCAGAGCTTCCTCAGCCACATTGGGGATATCGCGGGTGATTTCCTCAGGGCCCAGCTTGGTGTCGCGGGCATCGCACTCGTATTCCTCGATGTGGATAGAGGTATAGAGGTCGCGCTTGATGAGGTTCTCGGAAAGGAGGATAGCATCCTCATAGTTGTAGCCTTCCCAAGGCATGTAGGCAACAATGATGTTGTAGCCAAGGGCCAGCTCGCCGTGGTCAGTAGCAGGACCGTCAGCAATAGGCTGCTTCTCGAAGACCTTGTCTCCCTTGTAGACAATCGGCAGCTGGTTGATGCAGGTGCCCTGGTTGGAACGCAGGAACTTCTGCAGCTTGTAACGGTCACGGTCGCCGTTTTCCGTACGAATGACAATGTGGTCAGCGGAAACTTCCTCAACCGTGCCTGCACGCCTGGCCAGGATCATGACGCCAGAGTCGCAGGCTGCCTTGTACTCCATGCCGGTACCTACCAGAGGTGCCTGGGTACGGAGGAGAGGCACAGCCTGACGCTGCATGTTCGCACCCATGAGGGCACGGTTGGCGTCATCGTTCTCCAGGAAGGGAATCATGGCCGTAGCGATGGAGAACACCTGACGGGGGCTCACGTCCATGTAGTCTACGGTATCACGGCCATGGAGGCCGGTTTCTTCATTGTAACGGGCGGTAACGCGCTCGTTGACGAACCACTCGTTGTCATCCAAAGGCTCGTTGGCCTGAGCAATGACCAGCTCGTCCTCCTCGTCAGCAGTAAGGTAACGTACATCGTCGGTCACGCGATGGTTCTCCTTATCCACGCGGCGATAAGGAGTCTCCATGAAACCGAACTGATTTACGCGGGCATAGGTAGCCAGGGAGCCGATCAGACCGATGTTCGGTCCTTCAGGAGACTCAACCGGGCACATACGGCCGTAATGGGAGTTGTGAACGTCGCGAACCTCGAAACCTGCGCGCTCACGGGACAGACCGCCGGGGCCAAGGGCTGAGAGGCGGCGCTTATGAGTGAGCTCGGACAGGGGGTTATGCTGATCCATGAACTGGGACAGCTGGGAGGAACCGAAGAATTCCTTCACGGCAGCCACCACAGGACGAATATTGATAAGGGCCTGGGGCGTGATGACATCCACATCCTGGATGGTCATGCGCTCGCGCACCACGCGCTCCATGCGGGAAAGACCGATGCGGAACTGATTCTGCAACAGCTCGCCCACCGCACGGACGCGGCGGTTGCCCAGATGGTCGATGTCATCGGTGGCACCCACCTCATCCATCAGGTTCAGCAGGTAGTTGATGGATGCCATAATGTCGTTGCGGGTAATCGTACGGTCATGCATCTCCAGAGTCGGAGAGCACAGGAGCTTCATCTTCGTGCCATCCTTCTTCAGGAGGTACAGCTCGATGATGTTGCCCTCACCGAAGATCTCGCGCTCACGCTCTGCGCTGACAGCGTCCAGCATCTCCTCGGTGACAACCTCTTTGGCGGGAATGACAATCTCGCCAGTGGCCTGATCCACAATGGGCTCAGCCAGGACCCGGCCGCGGATACGGCGCTTCCAGCCCAGCTTCTTGGTGAGCTTGTAGCGGCCCACAGTAGCCAGGTCATAACGCTTGGGATCGAAGAACAGGGAGTCCAAAAGCTGCTGGGCGTTGTCCTCGTTGGCAGGCTCACCGGGACGGAGACGCTTGTAAATCTCCACCACAGCCTTGCCCTGGCTCTTGACTTCCTCACCGTCACGCTCGATGGTGGCAGCAATGCGAGGGTCATTGCCAAAGAGCTGGAGAATTTCCTGGTCAGAGGCAAAGCCCAAAGCCCGTATGAAATAGGTCACGGGCATCTTGCGGGTGCGGTCGATGCGGACAGATACGATATCATTGGTATCCGTCTCCAGCTCAATCCAGGCACCACGGTTAGGGATGACGGTAGCATTGTAGAGCTTCTTGCCGGTGGGATCGATCTCCTCGCCATAGTAAGCGCCGGGAGAACGAACCAGCTGGCTGACGATGACACGCTCTGCACCATTGATGATAAAGGTGCCCGTGTCGGTCATCAGGGGGAAATCCCCCATGAAAACTTCCTGCTCCTTGATTTCGCCGGTCTCACGGTTGATGAGACGCACATTGACGCGCAGGGGCGCAGCCCAGGTCACGTCACGCTCTTTGCACTCATCGAGGTCATACTTAGGCTCTCCCATAGAAAAGCTTTCAAAGGAGAGTACGAGATTTCCGGAGAAATCCTGAATTGGAGAAATGTCACGGAAGATTTCCTGCAGCCCCTCATCCAGGAACCACTTGTAGCTCGCCCGCTGGATATCCAGCAGGTGAGGCATTTCCATGACTTCCTTGATTCTGGCGTAGCTATACCTGGTTCTTTTGCCCACCGGCACAGGATTAAACATTAAATCCTTCACCCCTTAGCCTGATTTTAACTAAATTACTTCTTGAACGATAGGAATGTAGAAAGAACGCAAAGAAAACACGGAAAGAATGAATCAGAAAAAAAAACAAGGCATCAATCAAAATCACACCTTGCTTCCAGTCCCTTTCCGCTTGCGCACAGTTATCCCTATTCAATTTCCTGTAGTTTATAACTTTATCATAAGGATGCCCCTTTGTCAAGGGGCGAATTTTCCTCCAGTTTAAGTTTCTTCCGCGCTGTATATAATATAATGAAAGAATTTGATGGCAAGTTCAGATCATCATCCCCTTACAGCTGCCTTTTTCTTCGAAGGTTCGTTGCACTTACATGCTAAACTTTTCATCTTCCGTTTCAATCAGTAATTGCGCCAACACCTTATAGTCGAGATACTGAATCCCCTCCATGCCTTGATGTATCTGATCAGCCAGATTACTACTATAATATATCCGCATGGCCTTTTCCAAAGGAATGTCCCTTTCCTTCGCTATCTGAGCAACAATCCGCTCTTCCAGTTTCTCCTGATACACCTGCTCCAAAATATTCTCATCCATAGCTCACACCTCGAAGTAGGAATCATAAGTCAGCAACTTGTCTATAGCCTGCTGAGTGATGAATATATCATACTGCCACCCCTCTTATCCGCAGGTACTCTGCAATATCATCTATCAAATAGCCACTCCCCTGGGTATGCAGGATATCGTAATTGGGCACCAGATATCCATCTATGCAGCCCGTTTCTTGTAATTTATGGTAGACCTGCTTCGGCGATAGATGCCATTTATTGGCACAGGCGTGAATCATATAGATCACAAATTCCATAGTATCCTGATTCATAGTCACCCCCCTCTGCTTGGTGTCAATCGTTATATGCTTCATCTTCTAGTAAAATAAATATGTTTTAACGTCATATTTCACACACTTCTAAAATCAGATTGCCCCAGTCTCCAACAATCTCCTCTGAACTTCCTCATCCCAAGCCACTAAGAGCGCCACATACTTTTCCTTTATCTGGCGATAGACCTCCAATGCCGTAAACTCATCATAGATATGGGTAAACAGATTACGCTTCTCCTGCATGTCAAGCCATGTCTCTGCATCAGCTATCAGCCCCGCCTTCCAGCCCTCCCTAATGCTGGAGCGGGGACTGCTGACTTCGATGCCCTCATACTCCAGCACAGCTTTCATCAGTTTCCACGCCAGCTCAAAGGAAAACTCAAAGCGCTGAATGGTGGCATCCAGGTATATCTCATCAGCATCAGGCTCTTTCTGCAAAGCAGACTGCAAGCGCTCCAGTACGCGGTGATAATCTTCCTGCCTATGCTCTATAGTATACATAATTATGCTCCAATTTAGATTTCATTTATATACAGACCGACTTTCAGCAGCCAATGAATACTCATTTTCTTCGTAAGCTTTGTAATAAATTCCCTGTCCCTCCATATCCTGATTATCCGTCCACAATTCACATTGCAGCATCACCGTCTGCACGGCATCATCCATGCCCTCTGGGGGATATTTATGCTTCTTTAGCAACTTCTTGATGAGCATGCGCATTTTGGCTCTGGCACTGGAACGCTTCTGCCAGTCAATGGTACGATTGCGGCGCAAGGTATCAGCCAATTCTTTGGTAATGGCAATAAGCTCATCATTTTCGTAGAAATCCTTGATGGCCTGGGGTTTTGTCAAAGCATCATAAAAAGCCAGTTCATCAGCCGTGAGCCCCAGCTGCTGTCCTTCCTTTTGCGCCTCGGAGATTTGCTTGGCAAGATTAAGCAATTCTTCAATGACCTGCTCATTGGTAAGCATGCCATTCAAGTAGGCATTCATGGCACGCTGTATGATTTCGCTGAATTTCTCAGACTTCACTACGTTGGTGCGACGGTATACCTGCACCTGCTCAGCGATAAGCTTTTTCAGCAATTCCACAGCAAGATTTTTCTCCTTCATCTTGGAAATCTCTTCTAGGAATTTAGGATCAAACAGAGAAAACTCACGCTCCACATCAGAAAACAGATTGATAACCCCGTCACTCTTGATGCTCTGCTTCAAGAGTTCGTTGATGCGCTGATTCATTTCCGGCAAAGAAATCTTCTGTCCTGCTCCCTGATGGGTTAGCCTGAGCACCAGCACACGCACAGCCTCAAAAAACGCCGCCTCGAAGCGTTCCTCTTCCGGTGCAAGAGAAGAACATAGTGACAAGGCCTGATGCAGTAGCAGCGCCTCTTTGATAAACGCTTCTTTCTCCTTATCCTTCTCACGAGCAACAATGAAGTTTACAGCGCCGGTAATGGTCTTTGCCCTTTCCAAATCAGAGCCGTTAGCAAACTTCCCGTAATCAAAGCCATAGAACATATCACGGCAGACAGAGAGCTTTTCCAGGAACTTCGGATAGGCTGCCTTGGCAATGTCCATATTGCCATAATTCTTCTTGTCACGCACAGTATAATCATTCATGGCCTGTTTGAGAGCAGAAGCAATGCCCACATAGTCAACTACCAGCCCGCCTTCCTTGTCCCGCCAGACGCGATTGACACGGGCAATGGCCTGCATGAGATTATGCCCGCTCATGGGCTTGTAGACATACATGGTTGCCATGGATGGCACATCAAAGCCCGTCAGCCACATATCCACTACTATGGCTATTTTCATGGGGCTGTCATTATCCTTGAATTTCTGCGCCAGTTCTTCCCTGCGGCGCTTGTTGCCAATTATCTGCCGCCAGTCTTCAGGATCTTTGTTGCTCTCAGTCATGACCACAGCTACCTTTTCGCTCCAATTTGGCCGCAGTTCCATAATGCGCCAATAAATCTTCATGGCAATAGCGCGAGAGTACGCCACAATCATGGCTTTGCCTGTCAGCAAATTTTCCCTATAGTTTTCATAGTGATCGAGAATATCCGTCACCAGCGAATTGATGGTCTTGTCATTGCCCAGCACAGCCTCCAGCTGTCCCAGCTCACGCTTGCTTTTCTCAATGGTTGCTTCATCTGCATTCTGAGCCATCAAGTCATACTCTGCATCTATCAGTTTCAGCGTAGCTTCGTCAAGCTGCAGCTTGATGACCCTGCTCTCATAGTAGACAGGACGGGTAGCCCCATCTTCTACTGCCTGGGTCATATCATAAATATCTATATAATCGCCAAAAACCTCACGGGTACTCCTATCCTTGGCAGAAATAGGCGTACCTGTAAAGCCTATATAAGTGGCATTAGGCAGGCTGTTACGGATAATGCGGGCCGTGCCCACTACCCGCCTGGCGATTTCCTGCCCCTCCTCGTCATGGGTCATGACTATTCTTTCAGTCAGGCCATATTGCGAGCGGTGCGCCTCGTCCGCCATCACGATTACATTCCGTCGCTCTGACAGAGGCTCATCCGATTCCTCAAACTTCTGCATGGTGGTAAAGATGATGCCGTTAGCCTGACGTCCTGCCAGCAAAGCCTTCAAATGCTCCCGACTCTCTGCCTGGATCGGCTCCTGCCGCAAAAAAGCCTTGCACCTGGCAAACTGCCCATACAGCTGGTCATCAAGGTCATTCCTGTCCGTTATCACCACTACAGTGGGACTATTCAGTGCCGACTGTAGCAAATGGACATAGAATACCATAGATAAGGACTTGCCGCTGCCCTGTGTATGCCAGAAAACGCCTCCCTTGCCATCAGTAACTGTGGCATGGGACGTGGAAGCAATAGCCTTGCGCACTGCGAAATACTGATGATAGCCCGCCAGAATCTTGACCTTTGACAAGCCATCATTGGAAAAGCAGATAAAGTTCTGCAGGATATCCAGCAGCCTGTTCTGCTCAAAGATTCCCTCAAAGAAGGTGTCAAACTGGGCATACTGTGTATTTTCATAACTACCGTCAGTTGTCTTCCACTCCATGAACCTGTCTTCGCCGGAAGTTATAGTCCCCGCCTTGGAAGTCATCATGTCGCTCATAACGCAGATAGCGTTATAGATAAACATAGACGGGATTTCGTGCATGTAGTTCCGCAGTTGCAAATATGCCTCGCTGGCATCCGTTTCCTCACGGGAAGGAGATTTCAGTTCAATAATGGCTATGGGCAAGCCATTCAAGAAGATGACAATATCCGGCCTCTTCTGGCTGTTCTCTATATACGTCCACTGATTGGCCGCAATAAAGGAATTGTTGTCAGGATTTTCATAGTCCGCCAAATAAGCAATAGCCGAGCGCTCCTCCCCATTGACCGTATACCGCACAGGAATGCCACTTTGCAGGTAGTCCATAAAGACTTCATTGCGCTGTGCCAATTCGCCACTCTCAAAGTTGCGGAGCTTATAAAGGGCATCAGCAATGGCATCCTCTGGCAAATCAGAATTCAGCCGCCGGATATAATCCTCTAGAACTTCATCATAAAGAGGACTGCGCTGATTCCGCTCCACCTCCGGGCCATAGACTATATCATAGTTCAGCCCGCTGAATAATTCCATAACAGAGTTTTCATAGTCGGCTTCGGTATAAAATCCTGACAAAATAATTTCCTCCCTTCCAGGGTACGGAAATAAGCAACCTCTTAGCAATAAAAGGTGACGTTAGAAAAATATGCATGCCATTTTTTTATAACTTCATCACTTCTTGCTTCGATAATACGCATTATATTCCGCAATGCAATGGCAGGTATTTTAGATTTGTTATGGCACAGTAAACACTTTCCCGCACTGGTAATCCAAACCTTAGTAGCATTTGGCACTGGCTTACCTTCAGAAATATGAACATGAACCGGTTCAAGAGGATCGCTTTCGTTTGTCCAGAAGTATACCCAGTAAGAACCAATCTTAAAGATTTGCGGCATTTTCAAATCCTCCACCTTGGGCGAACTCTATAATAAGATGCGATGTACTCTTTATGATGCTTAAATAATTCTGAACTTCATCTTCACTAAAACCAAATATATCCTCTACTTTGTAGCTTGGCAGATAACAGGTCATGTGATGAAAACAATCTTTCTCATCAGGTTTTTCTATATAAACTTTCACCTCGTTGTTTTCAAGTAACTCAGAATGCACAATTTCAGTCTCATCTTCCAATGTCAAAAAAGGATACATCATTTCTTTCACCTCCAAGGTTATATATCTCTACGAAGATATCTATTTTACACTATCAATATTCGATCTTGCATAATAGTCTTGTATAATTCGCTATCCTGATTGATTTCATGAATTTCAAATATATCTACGTTCTTTTGCGAAGCCTCTCGCAATTCCTCCCCTAATGCAAATACATTGGTCAGCTTGAATTTATCTCCACCGATTACCAGGAAATCCAAATCGCTATTCTCATCCGCTTCGCCTCTAGCATAGGAACCAAACAGATATAACTCTTTAGCATTATATCTTTCTGCTAAAGGTCTTACTAAAGTGACAATATCTTCTAAAGATAAAATCCTCTTATTCATATCTATACATTCCTAACAGCAAACTACATAGAGTGATTTTCAATTATTGAAAATTTCTTGTATCAACTCAATAATATTTTTAAATCCTTCAACGCTTATGTCAGCAAAATTACCCTTTTCATTATAAACATTGTCTGCAAAGTCACTTTTTGAGAGTGCCAAGCTTTTTTCTTCACTATCAAAAACATTGCTATCTATTATCTTTACAATGCCACTCTTGTATGCACCAGCAATCGCACTGTTAGAACACGTAATTTGAGAATTCGTTTTGAGTTGATGCGATTTTTCCTTAAATTCTTCTGACAGATATATTCTGCGTCCATTCTTGTCACATCTTTTCAAATCGTCACGAGTGTATAAAAGTTCTATAGATATATCATCCCCATATCCATGAACATCTGTTATACAACAACCATATACGTTATTTCCAAAATCAACGGTATCAATATACTTTTTCCCCGTTTTTGTATCACAATCAAAAACGCCAATTATCTTATGTACCTGAGGAATTTTCGCAAGATTATCCAATAACGATTCTAGTTTTGAATCTCCTAATTCATATTCATACTCTAAGAATTCTATATTAACATCTTGAAACATTCCCTTTTTCTGCAAACAAGAAAGAGCGTGTTTTATATGTTTCCAGTCAGTCTTCCCTTCAGTAATAATTAATGGCTTGCTTACCTTATCTAGTTTTTTATTAACATCATCCAACGAATTTAGAACTTCTTTATAACTCTCATCAATAATAGAATAACATCTTTCTATTTCATCAAAGTGCTCTATTTGGTTCGTAATAGTTCCTGTAGGTAGTGTTACAAAATTGCAACTATCCTTAAATTTATTTTTCATACCTAGAAGGAAGAACGGTGAGTGGCTAGTAACTATAAATTGTATCTTAGGAAACATACTAATTAAATTTGGTAAAACAGTCTTTAATAAATCAGAATGTAGATGAAGATCTATTTCATCAATCAAAACAACACCGGAGATAGCTTCAAAAGTCATAGAATTCAACGTGCTAAATTTATCATACTCCCGTAAAATCGAAGCCATCATACCTAATAACATAATTTCTCCAGATGATAGGTTTGCAAATCTAGGAACGACCAAATTTTCTCCTTCGTTATCAACGCTTCCTAAAATTTGAATTTGTCTACGACCATGTTGTTTTGGTACTATAACAAACCTCATTGAAGAATACTTATTCATGTAGATATTTTTTAGGAGCGTGTTAATTGCGTTAATTATATTTGTATTCTTTCCCGCAGTTATTCTATAAGTTAATGGAGTATCACCATTCTCTACTTTTACTGGCAGGGCTCTATTCTCATACAGAGCTTGATCTATAGCCACATCTAAAAGCCACGACTCTACATTTTCCAATAAATTATATTGAATTATCGAGTCATTACATTTCCCAACATAATTAGTGTCGTTAAACACAAATTTGGATGAATAATTTTTTTCATTCTCCCAAGTTGGGATATAGTAACGTTCCACAGGAAAATATAAAAAAATCTCTTGTTCAAATACATTTACTAATGGCTTTTGAGTTTTTACATAAAAGCCATTATCCTTCAAATTCTTATCATATATATCTACACCATTATACATTTTAGGATCAAAGTGTGATTTGAAGTCATCATAATCTCTAGCCATTAAATCTACATAATATGCATCATTATCAAAAGTCATTTTGCTATATGCATCATTTTCACTTGACGATATATAATGTTTTGACCCAACTCTATAATAACTTTGTCCAATAACATCAGAAATCTCTTGATAAAAATTTCGCTTAATTTCTATTAGCGAATGTGCAATGTTTGATAGCAGCAATGTTTTACCTACACCATTCTTACCAATAAAAACTGTTGGCTTAGGTGTCCCATTTTCATTAAACTGAAAATCGTACTTCACATCTTTTAGTGCACCATAATTTTTAAATAAGACATTTCTTAGATACATATTTTCTTACTCCACATAAACGAACTTAAAGACCTATAGATCAATAGATGATACATCTATTTCCCCGGACAAAAGTCGTGGGAGTAGTGCATCACGCAAATTAGCAAGCCTAATATTTTCCAGAGAATTATTGCAACATACAGCAAAAATTTGCGGTACTACCTCACGAAACTCCTGCATATCAGAATCACTCAGTCTTGGCAGCTCATATTTTCCTATGGTTTCAGCAGATACTCTTTGTCTTCCACTGCTTCCATTCATATTTTTGGCGTGTTTCAAAAACATCAAAATCAGCTTTAAAACCAGCCTGAAAAAAATCTGTTGACTTCACCTTAAATTATCTCAACTGCTGTTCAAATAAAATAAAAGCATACGTTCACCTCAAATGCTTTATACTGAGAGTAGCAACAATCCAGTTAGGCATAGGAGGTGTACCGTATGCTAACATCATTGTACTACCCAAAAGAGATATTGAAAAGTCTTTTATCTGGAGTTCCCACTTCGTTACCCGGTGGTTTTAACTCTTGCTCCTTTTTTATGGGACTTATCGGAAAGTGGGCTGACCAGGTGAATTTGCCTGTAACTGTGATCTCTGAAGCATTTGGTGTTACCCCTCAGGCTGTCTATGGAAATATCAACCGCCTTGCTCAACTTGAAGCCAGAATTGATGCGCAACCAGACATCCCAGCCGATTGCATCATACTCACGCAAAAGGGTATTGATAAGATAATCCTGGCTTTAGCCTTAGATGCACACGCTTCCTTGGAAGGCATACAGCGTGTCTTGGCCACGCTAGACTGTAAGAACACCCGGCGTTCCATCGGCCACATAAGTGAATTTCTGTCAAAAGCGGGAGCTTTTGCAGCGGAAATCACTAAGGCCATCCCCTTGGACGGTATCTGCCATGGGGCAAACGATGAGGTATTTGATGGCAGTGACAAGCCAGTGCTCACAGGTGTTGACCCCGATTCCACTTACATCTACTTGATGCAGAATATGGATGACCGCAAGGGCGAAACGTGGGAACTTGCCATGGAGACCTTGAAGGATTTGGGGCTCAAGCTGAAGGTGGCCATCAGCGATGCTGGCAGCGGTCTCCTCAAAGGCGTGAAGGCCGCCTTCCCTGATGCCGATACCCAGCTTGATCTATTCCATGTCTTAAGGGACATAGGCCGTCCCGTTTACCGCTTCAAAGAGCATACCTTCAAGGAGCTTGCGGAATGCTACAAGCTTGAAAGTGCCGCAGCAAAAGAGAAAAGGCAATGGAGCCAACGGGCCAGGAAGAGACAGAAGAAGCTGGCTGATTACAAGACTGCAATTCCAGCCATGATAGAAGACTTTGACATGTTGGATATCCTATACTCCTGGCTACGTGAGATGGTCTCCTTTAGCGGCCATAGCTATGACGAGGTGATGGAGCTAATGGATTGGATTCTTGACGAGATGCTTGCTGTGTCAATCCGCCATAGCTGGTCATACAAGCTTAGCAGCGAAATTCTGCGGTTCAAGGATCGGCTGCCTACGACCATGCTTTTCATAAGCAGACTGTTCCGTGACTTCAGCATGAAAGCTGAGGCTATGGGACTGCCTAAGGAGGTGTTCCGTCTTCTCTATAGCAGATTATCAGTAAACAAAGAGTCAGAAGCCTATGCGGAACTTACCCGGCAGGCATCAGCCCTCATCCCGGCAGGGGAGTTAGCCAATGTTGAAAAAGTGCATGATGAAATAGTCACCGGCATCAAGAGGGCCAGCAGCATGGTCGAAAATGTCAATGGCAGGCTTCGTGCCTACATGAACATAAAGAGGCATGTTTCATCGAACTTTTATAGCCTGGTTCAACTTCACATGAATGCGAAGAAGTACCGTAGGTCAAGGGTTGCGTCAAGAAAGGGCCACAGCCCGTTGGAACTGCTTACAGGCAAGCCGTGGCCAGAATTCATTGACCTGCTGGAGGAATATGGATTCTGGGACAAAGACATGGCGGAACAAGTTGCATAAATTTCGCACACAAAAGCGAAAACTCAACGGCATTTTATGCCGCACAGGAGGGTGTTGCTTTTTGCTCTTTCAAAGGATTTTTAAACATCAAATGGCTGTTTTTGAAACACGCCATATTTTTTACTGCATAATCAACAAATTCAGGATATCTAGCCAGACAATAGAAAAATTCACTAGGATACTTTCCCCGAGAACTAATCACAACATATTCTGTAGAACCAAATGCTACTTCCCCTTCATCAAGGAAATTTATATATGCTGTTTTACCATTTTCTAAGCAGGGTGTTATTCTTGCCAATAAGGTATCTCCGTTACAAAAACGCATACCTCCCGAAAAAGGTTTATATTCCCATCCATTTGGAAAACTTGTTGATTTAGATAACTGTGACATATCGATACATCTTGCAATATTTCCTTTTGATAATGCTCGTTTTGGATTTAACTGAGCAACATCGGACAAGGTGCAATATGATGAATGTGACGATTCGATTATCTTACCAAATATTGCTTGTGCTTGATCTTCTAAAATCTTGTTTATCTTTGAATTACATTGTATTTTATCCTGAATATCATCTAATACTTTTACTATTCTATTCTGTTCACTTAAGTCAGGCAACGGAATTCGTAAATCTTCTATCATCTGCTTGGTGAGTGCTTTCCTCGTTGCTCCACCAGCTGATAACATAAGCAAATACGGCTTCTGTACCTGTAGCCAGTACAGAATAAAACTGTTTGATATTATATCTCTCTTTCCTCTGATAATAGCAACATGCTGATTCACTCTTGCCGGGAGGAATGCATCATCTACCATACAGACACGCGCTACAGAATCACCTGTAATATTCAGCAGCACATCACCAGATTCAACACAGACATTCTTTAACTTATCAGCCTGCGCATTGTTGATGTATACTAAACCATCCTCTGAAAACTCGAAATCTAGGACATTTTGACTTCTAATTAGCGATATTCCAGTCTCCTGATATGCTTCCTTACCACCTCTGGGAGTAGCGCCACTGCCTATTTTTTCGCACACATCCCCCAACCGAACCTCGCGCCATTTTTTCATCAGAAAACCTCTATTCTGTAGCTAGTCATTTATACATCATATCCAATCGCCCCCAGATTCTTCCGAATCTTATCTTCCAACTCATGTGATTTATCAAATAGCTCGGAAAGTTCCCTTGTCAGTCGCTTCATCTTGTCCTCAAAGGGCTCCCCATCATCCTCCTGCTCCTCAATGCCCACATAACGCCCGGGGGTCAGGATATAGTCCTGCTTAGCAATCTCTTCCGTGGTTGCTGCAGCACAGAAGCCCTTAACCTCTTCCAGATTTCCTGCCTGGAAGTCAGCGAAAGTATCAGAAAGCTTGGCAATATCCTCATCAGTGAAGTCCCTGTGCTTCCTGTCAACCATATAGCCCATCTTGCGGGCATCAATAAAGAGGGTCTTCCCCTTCTGCTTCTTGTTCTTAGAGATAAACCACAGAGTCACAGGAATAGTGACACTGTAGAAAAGCTGGGTGGGCATGGCGATAATGCCCTCTACCAAATCGTCCTCAATGATATTCTTGCGGATTTCTCCCTCGCCGCTGGTCTGGGTAGAAAGGGCCCCGTTTGCAAGCACCAAACCTATTTTGCCATTGGGGGCAAGGTGATGAATCATGTGCTGAATCCATGCATAGTTAGCATTGCCTGCAGGAGGTATACCGTACTTCCAACGCTTATCGTCCTGCAGTTTGTCCTGTCCCCATCCGGAGAGATTAAAAGGAGGATTGGCCATGATAAAGTCGGCCTTCAAAGTAGGATGTACATCATTGAAGAAAGTATCGGCCTGGTGCTCGCCAAGGTTGGCATCAATGCCACGAATAGCCAGGTTCATCTTAGCCATTTTCCACGTATCGGCATTGGATTCCTGCCCGTAGACGGAAATCTCTCCCCTTACGCTGCTATGGGCCTGGATAAATTTGGCACTCTGCACAAACATGCCTCCACTGCCACAGCATGGATCATATACCCGGCAGTTAGAGAAAGGCCTGAGCACGGCTACAATGGTCTTTACCACACTGGCTGGAGTGTAGAACTCACCGCCCTTGACCCCCTCGTAAGCAGCAAACTGGGCAATGCAGTATTCATAGGTGCGGCCCAACAAATCCTTGCTTTCCTCAGTTTCATCCATGTCCATGTTAGTAAAGAGGTCTACCACGTTCCCCAATACCCGCTTGTCCAAATCAGGGCTGGCAAAGTTTTTAGGCAGCACATCCTTCAGCTTCTTGTTATCCGCTTCTATGGCACGCATGGCATCATCGATTATCTTGCCTATTTCTGGCTTGTGGGCATTGTCAGCAATCTTGCTCCACCGTGCTTCCTCCGGGACAAAGAAAATATTCTCTTCCTCGTAGGCATCCGGATCGTCTTCGAAGCCTTCACCATCCTCCACAAGTGCGTTATATCTCTTCTCAAAGGCGTTACCTATATAGCGTAAGAAGATTAGGCCGACAATAACCTTGCGGTAATCGGCGGCAGGAATATGCCCCCAGAGTTCACACGCTGCATCCCAAATTTGTTTTTCAAAGCCAATATTAGCACTGCTAGTCTTTGCCATCTGCTGTATCCTCCATACGAACTTTCTTTATCTTTTATTGTACCACGAAGGGAGACACAATGGAAAATTTTAACAAATAAAAAAGCTGTGAGGTCGTGGACCGAAGTCCACTTCCTCACAGCTTCTATTGACCTTTAGAGAGTCAAACTGAATTACTTCAGCTCAACAGTAGCGCCAGCCTCTTCGAGCTTAGCCTTGAGCTCCTCAGCCTCAGCCTTGGCAACGTTCTCCTTGACAGCAGCAGGAGCGCCATCAACGAGAGCCTTAGCTTCCTTCAGGCCGAGGCCGGTAGCCTCACGAACAGCCTTGATAACGTTGATCTTCTTGTCGCCAGCGGAAGCGAGCATAACGGTGAACTCGCTCTTCTCCTCAGCAGCAGCGCCAGCAGCAGCACCGCCAACAGCAGCAACAGCAACAGGAGCAGCAGCGCTAACGCCGAACTTCTCCTCCATAGCCTTAACGAGCTCGGACAGCTCCAGGACAGTCATGTTCTCAATGGCTTCCATGATTTCTTCTTTAGTCATTTTAATATACCTCCATAATCTTTCTTTTAATTTCTTTCTTATTGAATGGCACTTGCGGTGCCAGCGGCGAAGCATTTATCTTCGTCATGCAGTTCCGTCTTAGGCAGACTCTTTCTGAGCGCGAACAGCCTCAAGCACATAGACGGCCTTGCGGATAACGCCCTGCAGCACATTGACAGTGTTGGCAATAGGAGCGTTCATGCTGCCAAGAGCCTTGGCGATGAGTTCCTCGCGGCTGGGCAGGGATGCCAGGGCCTTGACTTCGTTTGCGTCAATGACCTTGCCCTCGACCATACCGACCTTGACGGTCAGGACCTCAGTGTCTTCCAGCTTGTTCTTCTTGATGAAGTCGCAGATGACCTTGGCAGGAGCCACGGCATCATCAGCGAAAGCGAAAGCAGTGGTGCCCTCGAGATGCTCGGAGAGACCCTCGATACCAGCCTCCTCAGCGGCGAAACGGAGCATGGTGTTCTTCACAACATGATAGGTCACGCCAGCCTCGCGCAGAGTGCGACGAAGCTCGGTATCCTGGGCAACAGTAAGGCCTTTGTAGCCGGTGAGCACAACACCCTTAGCGGTGGTGAGCTGCTCTTTGAGCTCAGCTACGATTGCCTCTTTCTTTGCATTTACAGCCATTGTCTGGTTGCACCTCCTTCTTTTTTTATTATTAAAGCCTGTAAAAAACCTCCGGCTGACACCAGCCGGAGGCATAATTTTCAAATTCATGTGCTCCGGCCTCGGCAGGCGGCTTGCGCCGTTAGATGATGGAATCAAACCTGCTGTCTACAGCCATCGATATACAGTTGTCAGGGTGCCATAAGGCGCCCCTGAGGCCGGAGCCTCGCTGATTCTTAAAGCTGAACCGGCACGCCGGGGCCCATAGTAGCGCTCACAGTGATGGAGCGGATGTACTGGCCCTTGGCAGCAGCGGGCTTCACGCGAATCAGTGTATCAATCAGGGCCTGGAAGTTCTGCTGAAGCTTCTCAGCGTCGAAAGATGCCTTGCCGATGGGGCAATGCACGTTACCGGCCTTATCGGTGCGGTATTCGACTTTACCTGCTTTAATCTCGGAAATTGCCTTTGCAAGATCCATGGTAACCGTACCCAGCTTCGGGTTCGGCATGAGGCCGCGGGGCCCCAGGACCTTACCAAGACGACCGACGGTGCCCATCATGTCCGGAGTAGCAACGGCCACGTCGAAATCGAGCCAGCCACCCTGAATCTTCTGCACGATCTCATCGGAACCGACGAAATCTGCACCAGCCTCTTCGGCCTCCTTAACCTTCTCGCCCTTTGCAAAGACGAGGACGCGCTTGCTCTTGCCCGTACCATGGGGAAGAACCATTGCGCCGCGGACCTGCTGATCAGCGTACTTGGGGTCAACGCCGAGACGGACATGGAGCTCGATGGTCTCATCGAACTTAGCCGTAGCGGTCTTCTTGACCAGTTCCATAGCCTCAGCAGCCGTGTAGACCTTGCCAGCCTCGATGAGCTTGCAAGCGTCCTGGTATTTCTTACCAGCTTTAGCCATTTTTCATTCTCCTATCATCGTGGTGATAACGGTGTCTGCCTCCCACGAGGCACGAAATCATTGCTTAGTCAACAATCTCGATGCCCATGCTGCGGGCAGTACCCTCGATCATGCGGGTAGCAGCCTCGATATCAGCAGCGTTGAGGTCTTTCATCTTGCTCTCAGCAATCTCCTGTGCCTTGGCACGGGGCAGCTTGGCAACCTTGTTCTTGTTAGGCTCGCCAGAGGCCTTTTCAATGCCAGCAGCCTTCTTCAGAAGCACTGCAGCCGGCGGAGTCTTAGTGATGAACGTGAAGGATCTATCCTCAAAAACCGTGATCTCAACCGGGATAATAAGGCCGGCCTGAGTCTTGGTCCTCTCGTTGAATTCCTTACAGAAGCCCATGATGTTAACGCCTGCCTGACCAAGTGCCGGACCTACCGGAGGAGCCGGATTAGCCTTGCCTGCCATAACCTGGAGCTTGACAATCTTTGCAACTTTCTTTGCCATCTTCAAAACACCTCCTCAAAAGGAAATAATCTACAACTACAATCAGATTTCTTCAACCTGCTTGTAATCGAGTTCAATCGGAGTCTCCTCCACCAGCACCTTCAGACGGCACTTCTCAGTATCAATGGAAGTAATCGTTCCGGTGTAGTTTTCAAAGACGCCCGAATTGATGCGAACTACATCCCCTACCTCGAAATCGAGTTCAGGTTTGAGCTTCGTCTCGTCCGTGGACTTCAGGATACGCTGTGCCTCAGCATCAGTAAGCGGTATCGGGTGCTTTTCAGAGCCGACAAAGCCGGTGACACCAGTAGTATTGCGCACAACATACCAGGAACGCTCATCGACAATCATGTCAACCAGCACATATCCAGGGAAGACTTTATGCGGAACGACTTTCTTCTGGCCGTTCTCCTTGATTTCAACTTCCTCTTCCACAGGAACCACCACATTGAAAATCATCTTTTCCATGCCGGCGGTGTGGATCAGGCGCTCAAGGTTGGCCTTTACTTTGTTCTCGTAGCCGGAGTAGGTATGAATCACATACCAGGCCCTGCCAGGATTGTCCTTGTGCAGGTCCAGCTCGTCCTTATCTGCCATGCTTAATTCACCCAGCTTACCTTAAAATGATGTGGAACAATCTTGCGAAGAACGTATCGCAAATCCAGATCAGGGCACATACCACTGCAACCGCGATGCCAACGACACCAGTATAAGTGGCGAGTTCCTTCTTCGTGGACCAGGACACTTTTTTCATTTCGGCGATTACTTCGTCTATGAACTTCTTCACGAGTTTCACATCCTCCTGCCCTTACTGCAATTACTTCGTTTCCTTGTGGACCGTGTGCTTCTTGCAGAACTTGCAGTACTTATTGAACTCCAGACGATCCGGGTTGTTCTTCTTGTTCTTGTTGGTACGGTAGTTGCGGCTCTTGCACTCCGTGCACTCCAAGGTAATATTGTTGCGCATCTCTTCTTACACCCCTTACGCTTTGGACTCTTTGACGCCCCTTCTTGCAGACGTCACTAATATAATTTAGCACAGAAGCCCTGGCGTGTCAACAGTAAAACCTTGACACCCTTAAGGATTTTCCTCAGGAAATTTCCATAAATTTCCAGGGCATAAAATAAAGCCCCTCGAAAGGGACTCTTTTTTACAAATGGTGGCGGCACAGAGACTTGAACTCCGGACACTGCGGGTATGAACCGCATGCTCTAGCCAGCTGAGCTATGCCGCCAATATATATGGAGCTGATGACCAGGATTGAACTGGTGACCTTATCCTTACCAAGGATACGCTCTGCCGACTGAGCTACATCAGCATTCCAAACATTGGTTGCGGGGACAGGACTTGAACCTGTGACCTTCGGGTTATGAGCCCGACGAGCTACCGACTGCTCCACCCCGCGATGAGTGAAATGGAAAAATCATAATTGGTTGCGGGAACAGGACTTGAACCTGTGACCTTCGGGTTATGAGCCCGACGAGCTACCGACTGCTCCATCCCGCGATTATCCTGCCTTGGCTTCGGCTCTTGCGCCTCAGCACCGGCTGACAAGATAGTATTATAGATTATCCTGTCCCCTGCGTCAACCCCTTTTTTGAAAAAAATGTAAAAAAATTCCTGAGCAGCAAAAAACAGCCTGTCAGGGCTTAATTCCCTGACAGGCTGCTTTATTTGCTTCTATAGGAATATGCTTATCCTTCCACCGTGGGAGTGCCCTCAAAGAGGTATTCATAGCGTGCCTTGAATTCCTCCTGGGTCATGTGGTAGGCATTTGCAAGGCCCGGATCTTCAAGATCCCCCTCCTCAAGCCGCATCATGAGGCCGCGGGCAATCTGATAGTGCACAGACTCGATGTTCACCTTGCGGACTGCCGTCTTGCCCGTTTCAGGATCCTTGATATCCTCGAAGTACATGGGCACGGACTTGTTGTCCTGAATGGTGATCAGGGCGCCGCTGCCGCCTTCCTTAAGGAAGCTGACTGCCGAGAAGCCCAGCTGGCGGGCATAGTCGATATCGTAAGCAATGGGCGCGGTGCAGCGGAGCTCGTAGCCGATTTCCTTATCAATGATGGACACCTTGATGCCCAGTTTCTTGACCTCAGCCAGAACAGCCTGCTTGATGATTTCACCAAAGTCCAGCTCGCTGTAGCGGATATGGCCATGCTCGTCTTTCACTACCTGGCCCAGCTTGTCGAAGTCCTCCGGGGCAATCTTTTCGATGACGCCCTCGGCAATGACTGCCACGCCGTAGTTCTTGCCGGTGAGATAGCGCTTCACCAGAGAACCGGTCAGGATATCCACCACCTGCTGCAGGGGAATCTTTTCCTGGGGGAATTCCTCCGGAATGATGGTGATGGCTGCTCCAGCGCTGCGGCCCATCCCCAGAGCCAGATGGCCTGCGGTACGGCCCATGGCGATGGTGAAGTACCAGCGGTTGTTGGAAGTGCGGGCATCCTCCATGAGATTCTCTATCTCAGTAGTGCCGAAGGCTCTTGCCGTCTCGAAACCAAAGGTGGGCACACCTTCCGGCAGCGGCAGGTCATTATCAATGGTCTTGGGCACATGCACCACATTGATGGTGCGCCCTGCCCGGCGGGCATAGTCGGATACAGCGGCGGAGCTGTAAGCCGTATCGTCACCGCCGATGGTCACCAGATGGGTGACACCCAGCTCAGTCAAAGTCTCAACCACCGTGCGGAGGTCTGATTCCTTTTTAGTGGGATTGAAGCGGGACATCTTCAAGATGCAGCCGCCAGTGAGATGAATACGGCTGATATTCTTCGGCTCCAGGCGAATGTAGTTCTTCTCGCCACGGGCCAGACGGGAGAAACCGTCGTAGATGCCCAGCACATCCCAGCCCTGGCGGTGAGCTTCATTCACCACTCCGGAAATAACGCTGTTGATGCCAGGGGCAGGCCCGCCGCCGCAAACAATAGCAATGACATTTTTGATCCCGATCATAACAAAAACCCCCTCCAAAACTTGAGCTGCAATTATTGCTGCGAATAGTAGTACAGCTCCTAAAACCTTTCAGCTTCCACGCTGACAGTATTAGTGTTTCGCCTTTTTTCAAAGAATTCCTGCTTGATTGTTATTTTTTTGTAAAAAAATCCTGGACTCGGCAAAGAATCCAGGATTTTCATGAAATAAATTCAATATATTGCTTTACTTAAGCATAGCCAGCATAGTGCCTGCAGCTACTGCCGTACCGATAACGCCGGCCACATTGGGGCCCATGGCGTGCATCAGCAGGTAGTTGCCGGGCTTGGCCTTCATGCCCACCATCTGGCTGACGCGGGCAGCCATGGGCACAGCGGAGACGCCGGCGGAACCAATCAGAGGGTTGATCTTCCAGCCGGAGAGACGGCACATGATCTTGCCGAAGAGGACGCCGCCTGCGGTGCCGGCAGCGAAGGCCACAAGACCCAGGCAGATAATCAGCAGGGTCTGGGGCACCAAGAAGCTCTCGGCGCTCATGGTCATGCCGGTACCAGTGGCCAGGAAGATGGTGACGATGTTGCACAGGGAGTTCTGAGCCGTATCGGAGAGACGGTCAGTGACACCGGACTCGCGGAACAGGTTGCCCAGCATCAGCATGCCCAGCAGAGCCGCAATGGGCGGCAGCAGCAGGCTGATGAGAATGGTGGCCACGATGGGGAACATCACCCGCTCGAACTTCGTCACAGGACGGAGCTGCTCCATCTGCACCTCACGCTCTTTCTGGGAGGTGAGAAGCTTCATGATGGGCGGCTGGATCAGCGGCACCAGAGACATGTAGGAGTAAGCTGCCACGGCAATAGCGCCTAAGAGGTGCGGAGCCATCTGAATGGAAAGGTAGATGGCCGTGGGGCCGTCAGCGCCGCCGATGATGCCGATGGCGCCTGCTTCCTGCACGTTGAAGCCCAGCAGCATGGCACCTACCAGAGCCACGAACACGCCAATCTGGGCAGCTGCTCCCAGGAGGAGCACCACCGGGCGGGCCAGCAGCGGACCGAAGTCAGTCATGGCACCGATGCCCAGGAAGATCAGCGGCGGGAAAATCTCATTGGCAATACCGTAATGGATAGCCTGCATAAGACCCGGCTCTTCCAGGAAGCCCGTGCCCGGGAAGTTGGCCAGGATACAGCCAAAGGCGATAGGCCCCAGAAGCAAAGGCTCAAATTCCTTCACGAAGGCCATGTAGAGGAGCACCAAGCCTACAGCAATCATGATGGCATGCCCCATGGTAAAGGTGGCAAAGCCGCTCCCTGTCCAGACGGATTGCAGGGAGACTACGAAAGCATTAAATAATTCCATCTATATCCCTCCCTGCTCAAACCGTGCGGTCCATGCCCATGGTGCGGCCGGACTGCTTCCAGCCGTTTCGGTCAACAGGCCTGATGGCCTTGACGGCGCCGGGACCGTAGCCAAGACTGGCCACTGCCGCTGCTATCACCGCTACCACCTCGGGGGTAAGGCCTTCTTCCTTTACAGGCTCTGGCGCAGCTTTCACTACGGGAGCCGGAGCAGGAGCGGGGGCCGGAGCCTCCTCTGCAGGCTTGGCCTTGGGCTTGGTAGGATCAAAATAGTGGATAAGATTGATGACTACTCCCAGGGCGATCAAAACCAGGAACACCACCGTCATGTTGATGAGCATGATGATGAACGGGTTCGTCGTAACCGGTTGTGACATGAAATCACCTCATTATAATGTATTTGATGAAACCATAGAAATTCCCATTTGTGTATTATACAACAATCAGGGAAAATATCAAAATATTTTATGAGAATATAACTAATAGCTATTGGCTATTCGCTTCCCACCAGCTTCAAGGCCTTGGCAAGGTAGAGCCTGCGGAAGACCGGGTATTCTGCCAGACCTCTGAGCTCCGTCCTGACCTCAAAGCCTGCAGCCTTCAGGCGGGAAAGCCAGGAACCTTCACCCTCCCCAGCCATATCCTCATGGACA
This sequence comes from Selenomonas sp. AB3002, assembly GCF_000702545.1. Lineage (NCBI taxonomy): Bacteria > Bacillati > Bacillota > Negativicutes > Selenomonadales > Selenomonadaceae > Selenomonas > Selenomonas sp. AB3002. The sequence goes on from NZ_JNIO01000008.1 coordinate 1,401,298, forward strand.
TGGAGGCCGCCTGACAGAAGCAACGGGGCCAGCAACACCTTTTTTGTGCCTTTTTTCTGCAAGCGCGCCAGCACCATGTCAAAGTTGGGCGTATCGCTTTCCTCCAGCACGCCAATATGAACGGGAAAGTCCTGCCTGTCCGCCCTCTCCTGCAGTTTCTCATAAACGGAATTGTGCTGATGGGGTGAACCGTGGCCCAACAGGACCAAATCTTCCCCATCTTCAAGATGATAGGCAGAAAATACAGCCGCCAGGCCTGACGCAAAATCATCCTGCCCGGGCTTTTCCTGATAGAAAAGAGGCTCACCGATTTTCAGCAGTTCAAAGCTGCCGCGGAACTCCTCCGCAGCCTCAATGACCTTATGATTATATTCTTCACCCGGCGTGAAATGGGTTGGCTGCAGGAATACCTTCTGAAAGCCCTCCTGCCTGATCCCTGCCAGGCATTCTGCCAGAGAAGGAATGATTATCCCATCTTTCAGAAGTTTCTTCCTGATGAAAACGGAGGTATAAGCCTGCCGGATTTCCATATCAGGCAGGGCCTCCCCCATTTCCATTGCCAGTTTCTCAAGCCCCAAGGCACGGGCCTCACGGCCCGCCACCCCAAAGCTCACCAGCACTAAGGCCGCATCCATCAGCCCTGCTCCGCCTTCACCACATCGGCAATGCGGTTGCAGATATCATCCAGCTGCTCCTGATCCGGGCCCTCAGCCATAACGCGAATCAGCGGCTCCGTACCGGAGGGGCGCACCAGAATGCGGCCTTCAGCCCCCAGCTCCGCCTCGCCTGCAGCAATGGCAGCCTTGATGTTCTCGTTCTCCTCCCAGCCTTCCTTGGTAGCCACTTTCACATTCAGCAGCAACTGGGGATAGGTGGTCATGAGAGCGGTCAGCTCAGAAGCCTTGCGGCCGCTGCGCTTCAGGGACTTGAGCACCTGCAGGGCAGTGATGAGGCCGTCGCCGGTGGTGGTGTATTCAGTGAAAATGATATGTCCTGACTGCTCGCCGCCAATCTTGTAGCCGTTCTTCAGCATGTTTTCCAGAACATAGCGGTCACCCACCTTGGTGATTTCCGCACGGCCGCCGGCAGCCTTGATGGCCTTGTGGAAACCGATGTTGGCCATCACCGTGGTCACGACAGTCTTGTAAGGCAGCGTGCCGCTCTTGATCATATCCGTGGCGCACATGATGAGGATATGGTCGCCATCGATGATCTCGCCCTTCTCGTCCACGCAAAGGCAGCGGTCAGCGTCGCCGTCATTGGCAATACCAAGATCTGCACCATACTCCACTACAGCCTTCTGCAGGGACTCCATGTGAGTGGAGCCGCAGCCATCATTGATGTTGATGCCATTGGGCAGAGCGTGGATAACCTTCACCTTGGCTCCCAGCTGGCGCAGGATCTGGGGCATAGCCTCGAAAGAAGCACCGTTAGCGCAGTCAAGCACGATCTTCATGCCATCCAGGCGCTCCTCACAGGTGCTCAGCACAAAGTCTATATACTGGTTCAGAAGGTCCTTGCGTGCCTCCAGATGTCCGATACGGCTGCCCTTGGCACGGTACAGGTCATCATTTTCCTCCAGCTGATGCACAATGGCCTCCAGCTCGTCTTCCACGGAGTCAGGCAGCTTGTAGCCGTCCCCGCCGAAGAACTTGATGCCGTTGTCATGGAAAGGATTGTGGGAGGCAGAGATCACGATGCCTGCCTTGGCGCGATGCTTGCGGGCCAGATACGCAATGGCCGGCGTAGGAATGACTCCTGCCAGCATGGCACGGCCGCCAGCAGAGCAGATGCCTGCCACCAGAGCGGCTTCCAGCATTTCCCCGGAGAGGCGGGTATCGCGGCCAATGATGATGAGAGGCTGCTCCTCCTCACTATCCTTGCCAAAATAAAGCGTAGCAGCACGGCCCAGGCGGTAAGCCATCTCCGGCAGCAAAGTCACATTTGCTTCCCCCCGGACGCCGTCCGTGCCAAACAGTCTTGCCATAATATAAATCCCCCTAATAGCTTTTAAAAATTAAATCATAACTCATTTAGTATGCCACAGAAGCAGTGAGAAATGCAAGGGCTGCCTTCATGCCGTCTACGGCGGCACTCATGATGCCCCCGGCGTAGCCTGCCCCTTCCCCCATGGGATAAAGGCCCGGCGTTCCCTCAGCCATCATATTTTCCCTGTCCCGCACAATGCGGCAGGGAGCAGAGGAACGGGACTCAATGCCCGTCATCACCGCCCCCGGATCAGCAAAGCCCGGGATTTTCCTGTCAAAGAAAGGCAGCGCCCCTGCCAAAGTCTTGGTGATGAACTCAGGCAGGCAGTCATGCAGATCAGCCGTCTTTACCCCCGGACGATAAGTAGGTGAAGTCAGGAATGACTGAGCCCCCACAGAACCCGAGAGGAAGTCCCCCACGGTCTGCACGGGAGCCTTGTAGTCCCTGCCCCCCAGGTCAAAGGCCAGGTGCTCCAGCTTTTCCTGCAGGGCCATGCCAGAGAGCACTTCCCTGCCGAAATCCTCCGGCCCCACCTGCACCAGCAGGGCGCTGTTGGCAATGCCCGAATCCCGGGCGAAATTGCTCATGCCATTGGTGACAACACCCTCCTTTTCGGAAGTGGCCGCCACCACCAGTCCCCCGGGGCACATGCAGAAAGAGTATGCTCCCCTGCCCGTCACCGGGTCCTTGTAGGTCAGGGCATAATCTGCCACAGGCAGGCGGGGATGCCCCGCATCTTCTCCATACTGGGCCCTGTCGATAAACTCCTGGGGGTGCTCTATTCTCACCCCCATGGCAAAGGGCTTGGCTTCCATCTTCAAGCCTCTTGAAAGGAGCATGCGGTAGGTGTCGCGGGCAGAATGGCCTATGCCAAAGAAGGCGTTATGGCAGGGTATGCGCTCCTCGCTCCCCACAATCAGGGCAGCCAGTTCCCCTCCCGGGGCAAGCTCCAAATCCGTCACCTGGGCGCCAAAGCGCACCTGCCCCCCCAGGGAAATGATTTCCTGCCGGATATTCCTGACAATGCCCCGCAAAAGATCCGTGCCGATATGAGGCTTATGGAGATAGCGTATCTCCTCCGGAGCACCAGCCCTGATAAAAGCCTCAATGATTTCTCCCATCAAGGGGTCATTTATACGGGTGGTGAGCTTGCCATCGGAAAAGGTGCCTGCTCCTCCCTCACCGAACTGCACATTGGACTGAAGCTTCAGCCCGCCCCCCTGCCAGAAAGATTCAATATCTTTGGTGCGGGTATCGACATCAGCCCCCCGCTCCAGCACCAAAGGCCGATAACCTGCCCTGGCCAAGGTCAGCGCCGCAAACATGCCTGCGGGACCAAAGCCCACCACTACAGGAGGCAGCTCTCCCTGCCCGGGAGCAGGAAAATTCCTTTCAGTCAGGGGCTGAGGCACTATGATTTCCAGATTCTTGTCCTTTTTCAGCTTGCCCCTGAGCTTCTTTTCATGGGCAGGTGCTATTTCTACATCCAGCATATAGGTGAACTGGATGGGAGCCCCACGATAGCGGCGGGCATCTATGGCCTTACGCACAATTACCACCCCAAGCACAGCCTGGGGTGGTAATCCGAGACGCTTAGCCACAAGGACGGACAGGTCCGCCTCCTCAGTGAGAGGCACCTGCATATTCTTGATTCTAAGCAATGTTATCTTCACTCCATCTTATATTGACTTACTGACTCTTCTCCGGCTCATCGGCCTTCCTGATTTCCAGATAAACAGTAACCTCCTTGTTGGTCACTGTGACGCCTTCGGGAAGTTTCAGCTGCACCTTCCTGCTGGTGGATTTGCCCAAATCTGCCAGATTGACAGGCTCCGTATCCACAGAAGTGATCTGGGCCAGGGTTTCCTCAGGTCCTGCAATCTCAATCTTCACCGGATCCACCTTCACTCCGGACAGCACCAGTCCCCGATGCATCTCCCCTACAGTGACAGCCTTGATATTGACTACTTTCTTAGTCAGTCCCCGGGCCAGCTGCACATCTGCCTGCACGGAGGAAGGCCGCACCGTAACGCCGCTTACCTCCCTGCCGTCTGCATTGATGGGCGTGAGAGGCACCTGGAGGGTGAAATCTGTGCCATTGCCGGAGAGGCCCACATAGCCTATCACCCGGCTTACCTCATCCAGCAGGGACTTGGGCCCCTCCACGCTGACCACGCTGGCAGTCTGAGTGACCCTGGCCACAGTAGTACCTGGAGCTGTAGCTCCCGTGACAATGAGCTCTGCCTTGAACTGGCGGCTCTCAATCTTATCCAAAGTCACTTCCACAGTCTCCGGCTGCACTTCCACTAACTCAAAGCCCTGTGGCATATTGGTATGCACCCGGTAAGCCTTCCTGCCGTCACTGGCACTATCCAAGTCCACATAGGCATCAAAATCATCTTCTGTAGCATTCACGAACATGGAGCGGGGGCCCCGCACCTTCAGCTTCACTGCCCCTGTCTCCTGGGACACCTTGTACCCCTCAGGAGCATTCATGATGGTAAGGGGCACGGAAAAAGTTCCCTCAATGGAAGGATTCTGATCATTCATCACATAGCCCCAAAGCACCAGGGCTACCAGGAAGCAGAGTATCTTGGCAGCCAGATTGCGCCGCACCAGATTTTGCAAGCGTCCAATCATGACTTATTCCTCCAATTCCTGATCATATCCTTGAAGCCCGCTTCAGGAGCCACAAAAGCCGGCCGCAGAACCGCCTTGAGCCTGTCCATGTCCAGGTGTCTCATGATATGGCCGTTCTCAGCCACTGAAACAGTCCCCGTTTCCTCACTGACCACTACAATCAGGGCATCGCACTGCTCAGAAAGGCCGATAGCTGCCCGATGCCTGGTGCCAAGCTCCGTGGAAAGGCTGCGATTCTCCGTCAGGGGCAGCAGGCAGCCTGCTGCAATGAGCCTCTTTCCCCGAATCACTGCCGCCCCGTCATGCAGCGGCGTATTGGGAATAAACACATTCATGAGGAAATCAGAGGTGATCAGGCCGTCTATCTGTATGCCTGTGGCGCTGATATCATTGAGCCCCATATCCCGCTCAATAACCAGCAGGGCCCCTATCTTGTTGGTGGAAAGCACTTTTACCGCCTTGGCCAGCTCATTTACCACTGAACGGGCCTCATCATAATCCAGCGTAACCGAAGGGGCCAGAAACTTGCCCTGCCCCAGATGTTCCAGCGCCCGCCTGAGCTCTGGCTGGAATACAATGGGCAAAGCCACAAAGAGCAGGGTCACGCTCTTCTGCAGGAGCCAGGACATGACATGCAGTTCCAGCCAGCTGCAGATGATGGTGATGCCCAAAAGCACCAGCACACCCTTCACCAGGGTAATGGCCCGGGTATCCTGGAGCATCTCATATACTTTATAAAGGATAACTGCCACAATGAAAATATCGACAGCATCAAGCACCGTAATGGTGGAAAGGATGCCGTGGAATCCACTGGGCAGGGAAAGATCTATAGGCATAACGTAAAACTCCCTATGTAAAATAGCACTAAAAATATTATAGCGCAATAAACCAAGTTTTGCCACCTTCAAACATTCCTATTTATAGGGCATTCTCTTTGACCAGACCAAAATCCTTCCTGTACACTCCTGGTGCACTATGAAAATTCAACCCACAAGAAAAGAGGACTGCCTCACAGCAGTCCTCAGACGCATTTCTATAAGATTTACTTGACTTCCCGAATCCAGCCCTCGGGTCCTTCGATGGTGCCCAGCTGGATGCCGCGCAGGGTATCGTAAAGCTTCTGGGTGACGGGGCCCATCTTCTCCATGCCGCTGGGGAATTCGATGGTCTCATCCTTCCCAACCACCTTGCCCACAGGGGAGATGACAGCTGCGGTGCCGCAGAGACCGCACTCGGCGAAGTCCTTCAGCTCGGAGAACTTCACCGGGCGATGCTCCACCTTCATGCCCAGCATGTGCTCTGCCAGGTACACCAGGGAGCGGCGGGTGATGGAGGGCAGGATGCTGTCGGATTTCGGGGTTACCACCGTGCCATCTTTGGTGATGAAGAGGAAGTTGGCGCCGCCGGTTTCCTCCACATAAGTGCGGGTGGCAGAATCCAGGAACATATTCTCGTCAAAACCGTTGTGATGAGCCAGTACATAGGGATGGAGGCTCATGGCGTAATTGAGGCCTGCCTTGATATGGCCCGTGCCATGGGGCGCAGCCCGGTCAAAGTCGCTTACGCAGAGGGTGATGGGCTTGGCACCGCCCTTGAAGTACGGTCCCACAGGAGTGCCAAAGAGACGGAACTGATACTCCTCAGCCGGCTTCACGCCAATGACAGGGCTGGAGGCGAACATATAGGGGCGCAGGTACAGGGAAGCATCAGAGCCGTAGGGAGGCACCCATTCCTTGTTGGCTGCCACTACCTGATCCACTGCTTCCAGGAATCTCTCCTTTGGGAAAGCAGGCATTTCCAGCCTTTTGGCTGAATCCACCATGCGCTCTGCATTGAGGTCAGGACGGAAAGTCACAATGCGTCCATCCTTGGTAGTGTAAGCCTTAAGGCCCTCGAAGACCTCCTGGCAGTACTGCAGGATACCTGCACATTCATTGAGGACAATATTGGCATCCTCGGTGAGCACGCCCTCGCCCCACTTGCCATCCTTGAAATTTGCCACATAGCGCTTGGATATCGTACGATAGCTGAAACCCAAATTCGACCAATCAACATCTGCCTTTGCCATACTAATGCCCCTTTTCTGCTAAGGGCAGCCCGGCTTTTGCCGGGTCCCCCTATATATAAACTTGACTGATGTTTGTCCACCATTAGTGGAAATGTGAAACATCTTTATCTCATTGCACTATTTTAGGTCAGAAATGTAACATTGTCAATGCCTTTTGAGAACAAACGTCTTTCTATATCCTTGATACCCTTCTCCTTGCGCCAGTCCAGGAGTTCCCGACGGGCCTGAGGCAGTTTTTCGATGATGTCGCCTGCCAGCAGGCCTTCCCCCAGCACCTCATAGGCCAGGTCTCCCGCCCTGCCGTGAAGATACGTGCCCAGGAGCGGCATGAAATCCACCTCCGTCTGGGCCGCCAGGCCGGCAATGGTGCCTGCCAGCACATCACCAGTTCCGGCAGTGGCCATGCCAGGATTGCCAAGTGTGGAGAAGAAAACCTCCCCTTCCGGATATGCCATCAGCGTACATTCGCCTTTGGCCACCAATACGGCCTTGCAGCCCTTGGCCAGCCGCTGGGCAGCCGGCACCAGATTCCCCCGGAGAGTCTCTGTCTCCACCCCCATCAGCCGCGCCATCTCCCCCAAATGAGGCGTGAGGATAGGGCGTTCCTTGCACTCTGCCAGCACCTCAGGCAGCCGTGCAAAGGCGAAGAGCGCATCTGCATCCAGCACCAGGCGGCAGGGAGTGCGGGTGGAGACAAGCCTCACAAACTCCATGGTCTCCGCAGCCCTTCCCAGTCCCGGCCCCATCAGCAGCACATCAGCCTTATTGGCCAGGGAAAGCACCACCTGCACAGCATCTTCGCCTCCCAGATACCCGGCTTCCGTTTCCGGCAGGGGACAGGTCATGATTTCCTGCACCTGCGCAGCCACTATGGGCTGCTGGCTCTGGGGCACTGCCAAAGTCACCAATCCTGCCCCAATGCGCAGGGCTGCTTTGGCTGCCATGACAGCCGCCCCGGTCATGCCGCGGGACCCGGCCACAATGAGAATGCGGCCACAGCTGCCCTTATGCACATCCCTGGCACGCTCCGGCAACAGGGAGGCCGCCAAATCCTTGTCCAGCATCTGCAAGGACATCTTATCCGAATCAAGCAGCTGGGAAGGCAGGCCAATATCATCCACTACCAACCTGCCCACATAGTCTGCCCCCGGGGAGAGCAGCTGCCCCGGCTTGGGCAGGCCCAAAGAAAGGGTAGCCTGGGCTCTTACGGCTGCAGTCTGCACTGCCCCCGTATCTGCCGCCACCCCGCTGGGCATATCTATGGCCATGACAGGCCTTTCCGACTGATTGATTTCCTCAATCAGTTTCAAGGTTTTTTTCCTGAGCTCTCCTACAGCTCCAGTGCCAAGGACGCCATCCACTATCCCATCGGAAAATTTCAGGGCCATGTGGAACCTGTCCCAATCCCTGTCACCGTTCAACTCGTGCAGTTCCATGCCCATCTTTTCCAAAATGGTGTACATGGCAGCAGCCGAAGGCTTCAGGTTGGCGTGCTCCCCGGCCAGGAAGACTCTCACCCTTGCCCCCTTATTGGCCAGGTGACGGGCAGCAGACATGGCATCACCACCGTTGTTGCCGCTGCCGGCCACCACGCAGAGGCTCTTGCCCTGCACTCCTCCCAGCATCTCGATGGTCACTTCTGCTGACCTGCGGCCGGCGTTTTCCATGAGCACGATTTCAGGCAGGCTGTAACTGTCCGCCGCCTCCTTGTCTATCCTGTGCATATCTTCTATAAGTCCAAGCTTCATACCATTTCCTCCGCTTATGATTTATTTTTCCATCACACACTGGGCAACAGCATAGTCCCTCGAGTGGCTCAAAGAGAGCCAGACAGACTTTACCCCCCGTTCCTCTGCCAGCTGCCCAAAATAGCCGCTGAGGGTCACCTGGGGACAGCCCAACTCATCAGGCAGGATTTCGATATCCAGCAGGGAGCCATGCCTGAGCCCTGTGCCAAAGGCCTTCAGCACAGCTTCTTTCCCCGCCCAGCGGGCACCATAGCTGGCATATCTGCCTGCTCCCCGCCCCTCGCAGTAAGCTTGTTCCTTTTCCGTATAGACCCGCTTGATGAAGGCGGGACTGGCCGCCTTTTCCACCCGGGTGATTTCAATGATGTCCGTGCCAATGCCAGCAATCAACTATTATTCCTCCGCTTAATCACAAATTAGGAGCCGACAGTACTTGCCGGCTCCTATAGTATACCATTTCAAGGTGAAATCTTGCACCATCAGTTTGCCAGAGCAGGAGGCAAATCTCCAGTATAGGCCTTGCCCGCCATGGTGGGACCGCCAGTGGCACCAGTGGCACCGCTGTCATCGGTGCTGCCAATGCTGCTGTCACCTGTGGTTCCCAGCGTGCTGCTAGCACCTGTAGAAGGAATATTGCCCGTTGCCTTGCTGGTGGGGGGACCGCCCGCAGCGCTCACGCTCTCATTAGGATTGAAGCGATAGTTCCGAGCGATGAAAACTTCCACCCGGCGATTCTGCTGCCTGCCCTCGTCCGTATCGTTGGAAGCAATAGGACGGTATTCGCTGTAGCCCACAGCGCTGAAGCGCTTGGGATTGAGCCTGTTGTCCTGGGCGATGATGTACTTCATGAAATTCAGGGCACGACTGGAAGAAAGCTCCCAGTTGGAAGGAAACTGAGCCGTGTTGATGGGCACGTTGTCCGTATGACCGGAGATGACCACCCGCTCGGGAAGAGTAGCCAAAAGCCCCGCTATCACAGGGGCAATCTTCTGGGACTCAGCCACCAGCTGGGCAGACCCCGAAGGAAACAACGCCCGCTCTTTGATCCTTATCATCAGACCATCTTCGGAAAGCTCTGTGGTGAGCTTATCTTTAAGATTGTTGGCCTCTATATATTCCTCCATCTGCCGCTGCACTTCCTCCAGGCTCTGGTTTTCCTGGATATAGGCAGAGTTGCCCGCATCCTCATCACTTGGCATCTCAGCACGGCGCCCCGGATTCGGGCCCATGGCGTCAAAGAAGGAGGGGCCGCCGGAGTTGAAGGCTGCCGTGAAGGCCTGGGCCATCTGCTTGAGCTTCGTCTGGTCAGTCTGTGAGATAGCGAACAGCGCTATGAAAAGAGCCAGCAGCAGGGTCATCAGGTCAGAATAAGGCAGGAGCCAGGGCTCACCTTCATGTTCTTCGTGTGGCGGTTGATGTTTCTTCTTAGCCATCTAATCACTCCTTCTTCAACCCTTCGCGTTCGGACTGAGGAATGAATACCATCAGTTTCGCTTCAATAGCCGTAGGAGAATCACCGGCCTGCAGGGAAAGGATACCTTCAATGATCATGCGCTTCTCGCTGACTTCTGCCTTGGACAGCAGCTTCAGCTTGTTGGCCATGGGCAGATAAACGACGTATGCGGTGAAGATACCGAGGATGGTTGCCACGAAAGCTGCTGCGATAGCGTGGCCCAGCTTGTTGATATCGTTCAGGTTGCCCAGTGCTGCGATAAGGCCGATAACGGCGCCAAGCACACCAAGGGTAGGCGCGTAAAGTCCTGCCTGCTCCAGCATGGCACGGCCTTCGGCGTGGCGTTCCTGCATGACAGCCAGTTCTGCATCAAGCACGTCGCTGACGAACTCCGGATCCATGCCGTCAATGACCATGCCCAGACCTGTCCGGAAGAAAGGGTCCTCGATTTCCTGCACCTTGCCCTCAAGGGCCAGGATGCCTTCACGGCGGGCAATCTGGGAAAGCTCGATGAACATGCTCAGAAGTTCCGCTTTCTCATGCAGGGCCGGCTTGAAGTAAACCATCTTGACAATCTTGGGCAGGGACTTGAGCTGCTTCATATTGAAGGCAGTGAACAAGCAGGAGAAGGTACCGCAGATAATGATCAGGAATGCCGCAGGGTTATTCAGTGAGCTGATGGGCGCACCCTTGATGATCATACCTACGAAGACGGAGATAAGACCGCCTATTGCGCCTATAACTGTTGACATTTCCAAGATAAAAGCCCCCCTAACCTTCTGTCGTTATTGAAGGAAAATCATCTAAGCTATAACGTGCTTACGCTTACTTGTATAATTCCTTGCAAAGGGCAAAAATCCTACCAGAGGAGAGGAAAAAAATTTTTTTACGGAGCAACAATAATTTTTTATTATTATATCATTTATGTGTGTAAAGTATGATATAATAAATAAAAGATAAAGGAGATTTATGTCTACAAAGAAAGAAGCGATTGCATGGAACTCAGACAACTCGAATATTTCCAGATGGCCAGCCGTCTGCGGAATATCACCCGGGCTGCGGAAAGGCTGCGCGTCTCCCAGCCCAACATCACGGTCGCTATCAAGAAGCTGGAAGCAGAACTGGGCATCCAGCTTTTTGACCGGAGCCAGAAACAGCTGTCCCTGACCCCGGAGGGAGCCGTCTTCCTCAACCGTATCGAGCTTGCCCTGCGTAACATCCAGGACGCAGTGCTGGAAGTCAATGACTACAAGCAGCTGCAGAAAGGCACCATCAAGATCGGCATCCCTCCCATGATGGGCGCCTACCTCTTTCCCAAGATCTTCTCCAGCTTCCAGAAGCGCTACTCCCATCTGGAAATCTTCCTGCATGAAGAAGCCTCCATGTCCATCCGGGAACAGCTGGAGCGGGACGAGCTGGACTTCGGCATCATCATCATCTCCGGTGCCTCCCAGAGCCTCCAGCTCCTGCCCATGTCCCGGAACCAGATTGTCTGCTGCGTACCGGAAACCAGTCCTTTGGCCCAGAAAAAAGCCATCAGCCTCCAGGATGTAGCAGACTCCAGCATGGTCATGCTGAAAGAGGGCAGCTTCCTCAGGCAGCTCATCCTGGGCAAACTTGAAGATGCAGGCGTCAAACCCAACATCGTCCTGGAGTCCAATCAGGTAGGCACTCTCAAAGGCCTGGTGGCCTCCGGAGTAGGCCTGGCTTTCCTGCTGGACATGGTGGTGGAAGGCACGCCGGGCGTGAAAGTCATCCCCCTGGCCGAGCCCCTCTTCGTGGATGTAGGCCTGGCCTGGAAAAAAGACCGCTACATTTCCAAGGCCGCCCAGTCTTTCATCGATTTCTGCAAAGAAATCCTCAAACAGAAAAACGACGACTGATTTTCCAACCTAAAAAGCTCCACAAGCTGCTTTGCAGACTGTGGAGCTTTTCTCATGCTATTTTCTTACTTATTAGTAGAGAAGATGTGCCATGACATAACCGACGCAGCAGCCGGAGCCGACACCGATAAGGCCAGGAATCATGAAGCTGTGGTTCAGGATGTACTTGCCAATGCGGGTAGTGCCGGAACGGTCAAAGCCGATGCAGGCCAGGTCGGAAGGATAGGTGGGCAGGAAGAAATAGCCGTAGCAGGCGGAAATGAAGGACAGCACAAGGACGGGATCCATGCCAACATTCAAGGCCATGGGTACCACGATGGCGATAGCTGCGCCCTGGGAGTTCACCAGCTTGGAGGTGAGGAAGGCCAGCACGGCGTAAGCCCAAGGATAATTCTGCACTGCGTTGCCCAGGAATTCCTTCAGGAAAGCCATGTGATGAGCAAAGAAAGTATCTGCCATCCAGGCAACGCCGTAAACGGAAACCAGAGCAACCACGCCGGAGCGGAACACCTGGCTGTTGCCTACATCCTTAGCCTTGACCTTGCAGGTCACGAGGATTGTAGCTGCCACAAAGAGCATGACCATCTGGATGACCTGCACCATGGAAACAGGCTTCATAACGCCCTTGGCATCCGGGAAGTGCGGCAGCAGGGAGCTGACGTTGCCCAGAATGGCAATGACCACGATGCCTGCCAGGAAGATATACATGGCACGATAATACTCAGTGGGCAGTTCCTTGTCCAGCAGGCTCTCCGTATCGCCGTACACGTAAGCCTTGTTCTCAGGATCCTTGATGAATTCCTGGAAGCGCTCATCGTCAGCCAGTTCCTTGCCGCGACGATAGCTCCAGAGAGCTGCGAAGAACACGCCCAGGCCGGTAGCAGGCACGGAAACCATCAGCACCTGCAGCAGGGAGAATTCACTGCCTGCCCCTGCCAGGAAAGCCACGATAGAAACCACGGCCACAGAAGCAGGAGAAGCGCAGATACCCATCTGGGAAGCCACGGAAGCAACTGCCATGGGACGTTCCGGACGGATGTTCTGCTTGATAGCCACATCATAGATGATGGGGAACAAGGTGTAGACCGCATGGCCCGTACCACAGAGGATGGTAAGGAACCAGGTGGTCATGGGTGCCAGGATGGTGACGTACTTGGGATGGCCGCGCAGGAGTTTTTCTGCATACTTCAGCATGACCGTCAAGCCGCCGGAAGTCTGGAGGAAACCCGCGCAGGTAACCACCGCCATGATGATGAGCATGACATCCACAGGCGGTTTGCCCGGCTTATAACCGAACACGAAAGTAAAGATGACCAGACCGATGCCACTGATGACTGCCAGGCCGATGCCGCCGTGACGGACGCCGACCACCAAACATGTCAGCAGTACAATAAAACCGAGTAGCATTTCCATAAACTTTCTCTCCCCTTTTTCTAGAAGCTACACATAGATAAAATTCCTTGCCCTGCTATTTCGCCATGAGAAAATGCATTTCCTCTTTTACTGAAAAAAATATTTTATCTTTTCATAAGAATCATAATAAATAATCATAGCAGGACAGGACACACATAAATCCCTTGGGTATTATAACGCCCTTGTTCAGATTTCGCCGAAAGGCAAAATATTCCCACTAGCGTTTCAATAGCCCAGAAGATATTTCCCCCAATATCTCCTGGGCTATTATACACCCATGATTATGAAAAAGTAAATAATACTTATAGGAAAATCTTATAGCATAATTATAATTTATCTTATGTTAATTGCAGCTAATTATAGCTATAATATTTTCATAATAGGGTCTTGCAAAGATATAACCTTATGTTATAATAACCTCAAAAGTTCATTGAGATTCATTATCTTATTTTCCTTTTTCTTTCTATTTTCTTAGGAGGCATTTATGGCAACCATCAATGACAATTACCTGAAATTGCCCGGCAGCTACCTCTTTGCCGAGATTGGCAGGAGAGTGGCAGCTTATAAAGAAGCCCATCCCCAGGCAGACATCATCCGCCTGGGCATTGGCGACGTGACCCAGCCCCTGCCCCCCGCCTGCATCGAGGCCATGCACAAGGCAGTAGATGAGCTTGCCAAAGCAGAGACCTTCAGAGGATACGGGCCTGAGCAGGGCTACAGCTTCCTGACGGAAGCCATTCTCAAGAATAACTACGAGCCTTACGGCCTGCACTTCGGCACCGATGAGATCTTCGTCAGCGACGGCTCCAAAAGCGACTGCGGCAACATCCAGGAAATCTTTGGCCTCACCGACAAAGTTGCCATCACAGACCCGGTTTACCCTGTTTACCTTGACACCAACGTCATGGCCGGACGCACAGGCGAACTTCAGGAAGACGGCCATTTTGAGGGCGTCACCTACCTGCCCTGCACCGCAGAGAACAACTTTGCCCCGGAGCTGCCTCAAGAACACGTGGACATGATCTACCTCTGCTGCCCCAACAACCCTACTGGCACCACCCTCTCCCATGCCGAACTGAAAAAATGGGTGGACTACGCTAAAAAAGAAGATGCCGTAATCCTCTTTGATGCCGCCTATGCCGCCTACATCACGGAAGACGATGTGCCCCGCACCATCTATGAGATCGAGGGAGCCACGGAAGTTGCCATTGAGTTCCGCTCCTTCTCCAAGACCGCTGGCTTCACGGGCACCCGCTGCGGCTACACCATCATCCCCAAGGGTGTCACCGGCAAAGCCGCCGACGGCAGCCGGGTGGATTTCAACCGCCTCTGGAACCGCCGCCACACCACCAAGTTCAACGGCACCGCCTACATCGTCCAGCGGGGCGCTGCCGCCATCTACACGGAGGAAGGCAAGGCCCAGGTAAAGGAAACCATCGCCTACTACATGGAAAATGCCCGCCTGATCCGCGAAGGACTCAAGGCCGCAGGCATCGAGGCCTACGGCGGCATCAACGCTCCCTACATCTGGCTCAAGACGCCAAACAACATGCCCTCCTGGGACTTCTTCGACAAGCTCCTGACCGAAGTCAACATCGTGGGCACCCCCGGCGCCGGCTTCGGCCCCTGCGGCGAAGGCTACTTCCGCCTTACCGCCTTCGGCGGCAGGGAGAATACCCTGAGAGCCGTAGAACGCATCAAGAAAATGAAAATCTAAAAGAAGGAAACACTTATTCCCATGTAGAATGTAACGGTATATGATTCGCATATATTCTACACCAGGGAGGAACAGCATTATGAAGAAGAACATGAAGCTCTTTATTGTGCTCAAGGTAGAGTATGGCGCAGGCGAGGAGAACGCCTTCTCTGAGATCCTGCAAGTCACCTCCAGCAAGAGCACAGCCGAGACCTTCAAAGCCCACTATGAGGAGCAGTTCGAAGAGCAAATACACCCCAAGAACGGAAAAAAATGGGTTTCCATCCACATGCACCAGACCCTCATCCAAATAGACGATGAAATCATCGCCCCGGAATGGTTCATCCGGTTCCTGGATGGCAAGACTTTAAAGGATCATTTCTAGGTTCTTCTGCCCTTTCTTGAACTCCTGAAAACTTTTTGCAAATAATGCTTGCTTTTCTTTCCAAGGTAATGTATACTATTATTCGTTGTCGGGATGTGGCACAGTTTGGTAGCGCGCATCGTTCGGGACGATGAGGCCGCAGGTTCGAATCCTGTCATCCCGACCATTCTTGAGAGTTCGGAGGACGCGAAAGCGTCCTCTTTTTGTATTTCAACTTATTTCCACACAAAAAGAAGCTGTGAAAAGGTATGCAGAGGACATACTTTCTCACAGCTTCTTGTGCTATTGCATCATTCTTTATAGGCCAAATCGTTTTCCTGGCAGAACTCCCTGGCGGCTTCCAGCATGGACTGCCGGAAATACTCTTCCCAGGCCTTCTGCAAGAGCAGTCGCTTGACCTGATGGCGGAACCTGGTGGAGGCGCCAGCACCCTGCAGAGCTTCCTGCAGGCGTTCGCGGACCCCCTCACGGGCATTTTCTGCAAAGGAGAGCATGAACTCCCGCTCCCGCTCGTCAAGGAGGTTCGGCAAGGGCAGATAATGCTCCCAGTCTTCCTCTATCTCGAAGACGTGAGCTTCCGCCTCGGCTTCATCCATATCGTCCCGCAAAAGGATTACCTCTCCTTTTTCAAGGTCGACATAGCCCTGCCTCACATCAGACTGCTCTAACGCTCTGGCCAGTTCGTGCAGATTTATTTCCATAGATCTTACTCTGCATCGAAGAGGGGCAGAGCCTCCAGGAAGATGATATCGTCACGCTTGGAGGCATCACCCTCAGCCAGCACGCAGGCTTCGCCGATAACGGTGCCGCCCACCTTGTCCACCAGATTCGTCAGAGCCTTCATGGAGCCGCCGGTGCTGATGACATCATCCAGCAGCAGCACCTTCCGGCCCTTGATGCGCTCGATATCAGCATCCATCAGGCAGAGCATCTGCTTGCCCTTGGTGGTGATGGAAACATCGTCAACCCAGACAGGATTTTCCATATAGGCCTTGATGGACTTGCGGGCCACCACGAAATAAGGCATGCCCATTTCCTTGGCCAGCTGGGCTGCCAGGGGAATGCCCTTGGTCTCAGCAGTCAGGATGATTTCCGTATCAGCAGGCACCTTCTTGGCCAGCTCCCTGGCACAGGCATCCACCAGTTCCACATCTCCCAGCATGATGAAGCCGGCAATGGCCAGCTTGTCAGTGACGTTGAGGATGGAAAGCCTTCTCTTTACCCCTGCCACTTCTAAATCATAGAATCTATTTGCCATATTGCACCTCTCACTTTATCGCAGCTTATTTTGCAACAAGATTGTATTGTAGCACTTCCACTTAATTTTTGCCAGTGGCAAAATGGCTTTCTGTGCTTTTTTCCTTCTTGGGCCCTCTTTCTTTGGCCACAGACAACATGAGCTTGATGCGGTTCAGCTGGTTGACCTCGGAGGAACCTGCATCGCAGTCGATGGCAGTGAGGTTGGCCCCCGGGTAGCTGGCCCTGAGCTCATGGAGCACGCCCTTGCCCGTGATATGGTTGGGCAGGCAGCCGAAGGGCTGGAGGCAGATGACGTTGGGAACCCCTTCATCAATGAGCTTCACCATCTCGCCGGTGAGGAACCAGCCCTCCCCTGCCATATTGCCCAGAGACACATGGCGGGAAGCCAGCCTGGCTGTCTCGTAGATGGAGCGTGGTGCCAGGAAATGCCGGCTCTGCTCCAACGCCTTCTTCATGGGATGGCGGAAGAACTCCAAGAGACGGATGAACATCTTGCTGAAGACCTGCTCCTTGTAGGAGCCTGACAGCAGCTTACGCTTGGCAATGGCATCGTAGGCGGTATAGAGGAAGAAGTCTACGAAGTCCGGCATGACCACCTCGGCTCCTTCGTCCATGAGGACTTGCTCAAGATGATTGTTGGCCACGGGATGGTATTTCACCAGGATCTCCCCTACCACGCCCACCTTGGGCTTCCAAAGCTCCTCATCAATGGGCAGATGGTCAAAATCCCTGACCATCGCCTTCATGTTCTTCCGATACTTCCACCAGCTGCCGTGCCGGATCTCTTCCTTGGCCCGCTCCAGCCACTTGTTATACAGGGCCTTGGTGCTGCCGGCGGTGAGTTCGTAGGGCATCATGCGGTTCTTCACATTCATCAGGGCATCGCCGTAAACGGCGGCCTTGATGACATCCACCAGCATCTCCCGGGTCAGCTTGAAGTCGTCAGTCTCATCCGGCAGTCCCATGCAGGCAAAGACAGGTACCTGGGGGAACCCGGCGTATTTCAGCGCCTCGCGCAGCACGCCGATGTAGTTGGTGGCGCGGCAGGCACCGCAGGTCTGGAACAGCACGATGCTGGTGTGGTCCGGGTCGCAGAGCCCGTCCTTCAGGGCCGAAATCAGCTGCCCGATGACCACGATGGCCGGGTAGCACATGTCGTTGTTCACATACCTGAGGCCCACATCCGTGGTCTGCTTGTTGGGCATGGGCGGAATCATCACATTGTAGCCATACTTCCGCAGGGCTGTCTTGATGAGCTCGAAATGGATAGGCGCCATCTGGGGTGCCAGGATAGTATGGGCAGCCTTGCAGTCTGCCGTGAAATGCGGCCTCTCGATGGGCTTCACCTCACGATAGGGCAGGGGCTTCCTGCGGGCCAGAGCCGCCATCAGGGAGCGCAGGCGGATGCGGGCCGCCCCCAGATTGGACACTTCGTCCAATTTGATCATGGTGTAGATGCGGTCATGGGCTTCCAGGATATCCTTGGTCTGCCCGGTAGTCAGGGCATCAAGGCCGCAGCCGAAAGAACTCAGCTGGATCAGCGTGAGGTTCGGATGCTCTGCCACGAACTGGGCCGCCCGATAGAGACGGGCATGGTAGCTCCACTGGTTCACAATGCTGAGCTTCTGGGCCTTGATGGGCAGATGGCAGACCGCATCCTCAGAGAGGATAGGCAGTTTGTAGGACTGGATCATTTCGGCAATACCGTGATTGATTTCCGGATCCACATGATAGGGACGCCCCACCAGCACAATAGCCTGCTGGCCCGTTTTCTCAATATGCTCCAAAATGCTGGCACCAAAGGCCCGCACATCCTCGCGATACTTAGCCAGTTCCCTGTAGCCTGCCGCCACTGCCGTCTTGATTTCCTGCTTGCTGAGGCCCTCATGGCTGCCCAGCTCCTCATAAAGGCGCTGCACCATGCGCTTCTCATCGTCCAATGGCAGGAATGGCTGAAGGAAATCTACCCCTTCCTCCTTCAGGATATCCATGTTGCCACGGATATTCTCCGCATAGGAAGCCACGATGGGGCAGTTGAAGTGATTGTCCGACTGGCACTGGTCATCTGCCATATTGTAAGGCTCGCAGGGATAGAAAATCTTCTTGACTCCCTTTTCCACCAGATCCATGATATGGCCATGCACCAATTTGGCCGGATAACAAAGGGAATCCGAAGGAATGGTGGCCATACCCTTGTAGTACATCCTGGCGCTGGATTTGCCCGAGAGCACCACTTCATAGCCCAGCTCCGTGAAGAAAGTGAACCAGAAGGGATAGTCCTCATACATATTCAGCACCCGGGGCAGGCCGATGCGCCCCCGCTTCGCGCCTTCATTGGGCGCATAAGCCTTGAAGAGGCGGTCGTACTTATACTGATAGATATTGGGCACCTCATGCGTGGCCTTGCTGCCCCCGGCCCCCCGCTCACAGCGGTTGCCAGTGAAATACTTGCCCCCGTCCGGGAACTTCTGCATGGTCACCAGGCACTTGTTGCCGCAGCCCTGGCAACGGTAAGAGCTGGTAGCTACGGTAAACTCTGCCAGTTCTTCTGAGGAAAGCAGCTGAGACTTCTCCTCGGGGCGTTCATCGGCTTCCAAAGCCAGGATAGCCGCACCATAAGCCCCCATAAGCCCCGCAATATCCGGGCGGATAACCTCCCGGTCAAGCAATTTCTCCATGCAGCGCAGCACAGCATCATTGTAGAAAGTGCCCCCCTGCACCACAATGTGGTCACCCAAGGTGGAGGTATCCTTCAGCTGCATGACCTTGAAGAGGGCATTCTTGATGACGGAGAAGGCAATGCCGGCGGAAATATCCGCCACCTCTGCCCCTTCCTTCTGGGCCTGCTTCACCTTGGAATTCATGAAGACAGTGCAGCGGGTACCCAGGTCTACAGGAGCCTTGGACTCAATGGCCCTCTCGGCAAACTCTGCCGCCGTCATGTGCAGGCCCTCGGCAAAGTTCTGGATAAAGGAGCCGCAGCCTGCCGAACAGGCTTCATTCAGGGTGATATTGCCGATATTGCCGTCCTTGACGAAGAAGCACTTCATATCCTGCCCGCCGATATCCAGCACGAAGGTGACTTCGGGGCAGAATTCCTGGGCCGCCCGCAAATGGGCAAAGGTCTCCACCTCGCCCCCGTCAGCGTGGACAGCGGCCTTCACAATGGCCTCGCCGTAGCCGGTAGTCAGCACCCCTGCAATATAAGCACTTTCCGGCAGGGCCTTGTAAAGCTCCTTCAGCTCCCCTACCACTGTCTGGAGGGGAGAACCCTGATTGCTGCCGTAGGAAGTGTAGAGAATTTCCTTTTCCAGGCCAATGGCCGTGATCTTGGTGGTGGTGGAACCTGCGTCAATGCCCACGTAAACGGGACCGGCGTAGGAAGAAAGCTCTCCCCGCTTCACCTTGTCCCTGTCGTGGCGGGCCTTGAACTCCTTGTACTCGGCAGGAGTATCAAAGAGGGTGAAGTCTGCCTTGCGGGTCTCGGCAGCAGCTGCCTGGGCCGCGCCTTTGATGCAGGCGTCCAGTTTTTGGGTGTCAATGACCTGCGCCTCTTCGGAAAGAGCAGAGCCCATGGCCACGAAGTAGTTGCCATAGTCCACCTTTACCACATGGTCATCGTCCAGCTTCAAAGTCTCAATAAAGCGGTTCTTCAACTCCGGCAGGAAGTGCAGCGGCCCTCCCAGGAAAGCCACCTTGCCCGTAATGGGACGCCCCTGGGCCAGATTGCCGATGGTCTGGTTCACCACCGCCTGGAAGATGGAAAGAGCAATATCCGCCTTTTCCGCTCCGTCATTCATAAGGGCCTGGATGTCCGTCTTGGCAAAGACACCACAGCGGGAGGCAATAGTATAGATCTGCCTGCCCTTTTCTGCCAGAGCGTTCAGCCCCGGAGCATCCGTGGACAAAAGAGAAGCCATGTGGTCGATAAAAGACCCGGTGCCCCCTGCGCAGACGCCGTTCATGCGCTGCTCCGGCGCATCGCCGAAATAAGTGATCTTGGCATCCTCGCCGCCCAGCTCAACCACCGTATCGGTCTGGGGAATCAGCTCCTTCACCGCCGCAGCGCAGGCAATGACCTCCTGCACAAAGGGCAGGCCAATGCGCTGGGCAATGCCCATGCCTGCAGAGCCCGTGAGGGCAAAGGAAAACTTCTTCTCCCCCACCACTTCCTTGAGGTGCGTGAGGTTTTCCTGCAAAGCATTGCCAATTTCTGAAAAGTGACGGGCATAGTTCTTGTAGAGTATCTTCTTTTCATGGTCCATCACCACCAGCTTGATGGTGGTAGAGCCCACATCAATGCCCACCTTCAGTATTGAGTCCATGTTTACACCACCTAGTATTACGGGAATTTCTTGTAGAACTTAGTTCTATAAAGCATGACTAAGAAGCCCTTTTACAGGCTCTTTTCATATTTTATACCATGTCAAGGCTGCCTGTCTAGTAATTTTAAGGGAGAGCGACACCATCCTGCGCTCTCCCTTAAAGATTCTTGTATTTGTTCAGTTAAGCCACGCCAACGCTGACAAGCCTGCTGCCAGCAGCACCATCAGGGTCACCGCCGCATAGTCCAGCCTGGTCACCGCCAGAGCCTTCATCTGCGTCCTGCCCACGCCGCCGCGGTAGCAGCGGGCTTCCATAGCCAGAGCCAGTTCATCAGCTCTGCGGAAGGCAGAGAGGAACAGAGGCACCATGATGGGCACCGCTGCCTTGATGCGGGTGGCAAGGCCGCCGGAGGAAAAATCCACTCCTCTGGCCTGCTGGGCTTTCATGATACGGTCTGTTTCCTCTATCAGGGTAGGCACGAACCGCAGGGCTATGGTCATCATCATGGCCAGCTCATGGGCAGGCACGCCAAAGCGGCGAAAAGGCGACAACAGTGCCTCCATGGCATCTGTCAGCTTCACGGGGCTGGTGGTGAAAGTCAGCAGGGAGCTGAGGAGTATCAGGAGCACCAGCCGCAGGCAGATGAAGCTGCCCCGGGAGATGCCCTCCTGGGTGATGGCCACAGGCCCCAGCTTCGCTACTTCCTCTCCCGGCGTGCCCAGCAGGTGGATGATGAAGGTCAGCACGATGATCCATAGCAGGGGCCTGATGGACTTCAGGAGCACCAGCACAGGCACCCCCGAAGCCAGCATCAAAAGCCCCGTCAGCAAAATGAGGGCACCATAGGCAAACCAGTTGCTGAAGATGAAGATTTCCGCCATCAATAGCAGCAAAAGCATGATTTTCACTCTGGGGTCCAACCGGTGCAAAAGGGACCTGCCAGGATAATACTGGCCTATGGTGATATCGCTAAGCACGTTTTTTCAGCCCCCTTTCCACTGCCTTTACTGCCTCCTTGAGATTACGCACAGGCATTTCCGCTGCCAGCCCCGCCCCCTGCAGCTGCTCCATAAGCAGCAAAAGCTCAGGCGGCTCCAGCCCGGCCTCCGCCAGGATATCCCAGCACTTGAAAACTTCCAAAGGACTGCCAGAGGCAGTGACCTGCCCCTCCTGCAGCACGAACATCTCGTCTGCCAGCCGCAGGATATCGTCCATGGCATGAGATACCAGGATGATAGTCACGGGTTCCCTGCCTCCCGTGCCTTTCTGCAGGTCAGTTATCATCTGCAGCAGGGACTCCCGCCCCCTGGGGTCAAGGCCCGCCGTAGGCTCGTCCAGTATCAGGTATGCGGGATTCAGCGCCAGGACTCCCGCAATGGCCACCCGCCGCTTCTCGCCGCCAGACAACATGAAGGGGGATTTCTGCCCAAACTTTTCATAGTCCAGTCCCACCAGTTCCAGGGACTCCTTCACCCGGGCCGAGATTTCCTCCTCAGAAAGGCCCTGATTCTTGGGACCGAAGGCCACATCAGCTGCCACTGTTTCCTCGAAAAGCTGCTGCTCGGGATACTGGAAGACGATGCCAATCCGGCGACGGGCCAGCACAGCCTGTTTCTTCCCTTCCTTATCCCTGGCGTTCAGCTTCACCCCCTCCACCATCACCTCACCTGAGGTAGGCGGAAGCAGCCCTGCCATCTGCTGTATCAGGGTAGACTTGCCGGAGCCCGTATGTCCCGCTATGGCGTAAAGCCTGCCCTGCTCAATGGTGAGATTTATCCCCATCAGTGCCTGCCGTTCCATGGGGGTGCCGGGCATATAAGTGTAGCTGACATTTTTCAGTTCAATGGACATGGCCCTTCCCCCTCAACGCCTGCAGGCTTGCCAACAATTCTTCTGCCGTGAGTATGCCCGGCTCCTGGGGCAGGGGAATGCCAGCTTTCCGCAGCCGCTCTGCCAGCTCCCCTGCCATAGGCGCCTCCAGCCCCAAAGCCTTCAGTTCCTTCGTGCGCACGAAGATTTCCCGGGGAGTGCCTTCCATCACAGCCCTGCCCTGGTCCATGACCAGCACCCGCTGGGCTGCCATGGCTTCTTCCATGAAATGGGTGATTAGAATGACCGTGAGACCCTTTTCCCGGTGCAGCCTCTTCACCACTTCCAGCACTTCCTTGCGGCCCTGGGGGTCAAGCATGGCAGTAGGTTCGTCCAGCACCAGGCAGTCCGTCTCCATGGCCAGGGCCCCCGCAATGGCCACCCGCTGCTTCTGCCCGCCGGACAGGAGATGAGGCGCCCGCTTCCTGAAACGGGCCATGCCTACTGCCTGCAGAGCCTCCGTCACCCGCTGGCGGATTTCCACCGGCTCTACGCCCAGATTCTCCGGGCCAAAAGCCACATCATCCTCCACTATGGCAGCAATGAGCTGATTATCAGGATTCTGGAACACCATGCCCACCTGGCTACGGATTTTCCACAGCTCATTTTTCTCTGCCGCCTCCAGCGTGGAGAGCCCATCTATCCGCACCTGCCCTGCGCTGGGCAGCAAAAGCCCATTGAGATGACGGGCCAGGGTGGACTTGCCGGAGCCATTGGCCCCCAGCACCGCCACGAACTCCCCTTTCCCGATGGAAAGAGAAATCCCCGCCAAAGCCTTGTGCCCCTTGCCGTCTGCTGTCCGGTATTCATGTTCAAGATTCTCTATTTCTATAAAGGCAGCCAAAGCCAAACCTCCTAAAAAAGCAAAACCGCTAAAAGTGGAAATATGGTAGAAATATCCATCAAAAAGTAGAAATATAGTAGAAATATCACCAATTCCTGGAATAACGCCCATCCTAACAAGAACTCTTATCTTGATACCATCATATGACATCAGCAAGAGAAAATCAACAAGCCCTCACCGAAAGAGGTGAGGGCTTGGCAAGCAGGGAAGCAACGAGAAAATTTTCATTCAGAGGCACATTCCTCAGCCTCTTTCCATCGTATAGCCAGCCACAGCAGATAATCTTTGTGTTCCGGGCTTATGCTTCGAAAAGAGTACAACAGAGTCTGTTCGTCCTGAAGCAATTCATTCTCCTTTCTAGGACGCTCATCTCCCATCAGCCAGGCGAGGCTTACATTCTCTGTACTGGCTATGCGGACCAGGCCATCCACATCAGGTTGCCCGGAACCTCGCAGCCAGCCCAATAAAGCATTCCTGGTCACACCAAGCCGTCTGGCATACTCAGTCTGAGTCATTTTACTTTTTTTTTCTTTGGCTCGTTTCCACAACTCATTGATCCGCTCATGGAACTTATTCTTCCAAACCATAGAAGACCCCGTCCTTACTCTGCGCTCTTTTCCCTAGCCGACTTCCAACGCTTCATCAATCTGGCAGCCAGATTCACTGAAGCATCAATATCAAATTTCTCCTTCAGCATATCCGCCACCGCCTTATGCGTGCGGTAGTTGCCTGTATCAAGTTCCGCCCAAACCTGCTCCTCGATGCCATCAGTTTTCCTCTTCCGCCCGCTGCCTGGCTTGATGGTGAAAAGCTCGGAGGTTGGCTCCTGCTCTTCCATGGTCTTCCGCAGGGCACGGACACTCCTGATGCACATGCCCGTCAGTGCCACTATCTCCTCATTGCCCATGCCCGCCACCAAAAGCAGCATGGCAGCCGCCCGCTTGGAGAGAGTAGGCGGCATCAGGGTGCCCAGGAACTGCATGGTGGCAGGTACCCAGGCATCGAACTCGCCGGTGTAGCTATAGGCGATTTTATGCCGTCCGGCTCTGCTTTTGTATTTCTGCATAAACTCCCTCCTGTATCCCAGCAAATTACTGATTATATGCTGGAAAAACAGCCGAAAACAAAAAAGGATGTTCGAAAAATCATATTTAGACTGCCGACTTTTCTAATTCACATAGAATATTGTTTCTTCCTCGAAAAATTATACTGGTATTTTCGAGCAGGCAATCTTCACCAATGATAATTTTATTGTCACCATCCAATTCCATAATTGTATTGTTTCCTAAAAGTTTATTTATGATTACCACAAATTATCCTCCATCATAAAACTTTCATATATTGTGAATAAATAAGTGCCCGCATGTCATCCGAAACAATAGCTTTTTTATCAAAATGCAATTCACATACAAATCTTCCAAAAGCAGGAGTCAAATAAATATTGCCATTCTCAAGTAAAACACCTCCCGCCCATTTTGCTGTATTGAATCTTCCATCATTAAATGTAGATACAACTTTACAATTTTGCTTAGTAGGATCATATTCATATACATATTTACTATTTCCAGGTATATTATATATCTTCCCATTGTAATGAAGCACGGTTCCATAAGACCCAAAAATTTGACATCCTTCTTCTGTCTTTTCCAAAACCAACTCCACGCAGCCACGTTTGGGGTCTATGCAATACAAGCCTTTATTTTGAGAAAAGCTATAAATACATCCATCAATGTAAACAGCACCGCCAAAAAGAGAGTTAGATATCCTCTCTCCTACCATCCTTACAGATAAATTCTCTAAATCAAACTCGGCAACTGCCGATCCATGCATCGGTGTAAAGTACACCTTCCCATTTGGATGCAATACCGCTCCATTATAATTATTATCTCTAAAAGCAGAATGTCTAACTTGTTTACAGGTTTGATGTTCCAAATCTATCAGCAATACGTCCTCTGCCAAACGAGGAGGGATAACCAATGTATCATTTTTCATTACACCACCATAATGATGTCCCATAACTGTCCTGCTATTTAATTTAGAACCGTCTATACTACAATCTACTTCTTTTACCGTTTTCATATTAATATCAATATCAAGTAGCCTGCAGGAATTCCTCATAAAACCATAAATATGCCTATTTTTCCAAGTGCATCCCCCTGTATAGGAAAAATGTAAACCAGGGATCTCTCCAATAAATTCAACATCACACTTTTTAGGATAATAAAGCATAGTTTTGGGGGCAGAATTATTGATATTTACAATAACTTCTTCATCATTATCATTTTTACAATGGACGCAGCCAACGTATTTTTCCGAAGATTCAGAGGCTATACATTTTACAAGAGAAATGCGTTTAAAGTTTACATCCTTGTTCAACTCGAAGGTTCTCAGCAGTACTTTGCGATATTGCTCCTCATCAAAAAGCAGCATAAAATCCTCCAGAAGCATCCAACATTTCCCCGCAACAAATAGTCGCTGCATCTGACATCAAAAATAGTGCACAAGCTGCTATTTCTTCCGGGGATAAAATTCTCCCTAAGGCACAACTTTTTGTAGGATCTCCTGCATTGTAATCATTAAGAGAAGATGCTACTATACCCGGACAGATTCCATTAATCACAATCCCTAAATTTAAAACTTTCTTTGCGTGACTTCGCACCATTTCGGAAAAAGCATATTTACTCCCCTGGTAACTTCCCTGTATATTATAATTTCTGCTTTCAATAGACGAAACGCAAAATATATTCCCCTTTATATGATTATTATTTAAATACGTAGCAAATTTCCTTAATAAAAACATAGGACCTTTTAAATTAGTATCCCATACAGCATCCCATTCCTCCTCCGTTTCATTCCAGGGCTTCCAATTATGATGGCTTACATAAACGCCAGCATTGTTTACCAATCCATCCAAATATCCTCCGCACAGGCTTGCAGCCTCATTGATTTTCTCCCATATAAGCGAAACATCCCTAACATCCCATTGCATACACGAAAGTCTATCGTTTCCGAATTCTTCTTTCACCTTCTCCAGTTTCTCAAGATTTCGTCCACAAATACACACATAACAACCTTCGTCAAGGAGAGCCTTGGCAATCGCCTTGCCAATACCGCTCCCCCCTCCTGTAACCAGCACCCTTGAAACCCGAAGCTTAAATTCCACAGTTTTTACCTCCACTCGATGTTTGAACGCACAACCTTGGCAGGAACTCCCACTGCCAAACTATCGGCAGGAATATCCTTTGTCACCAGGCTCTTTGCTCCTATACAGCATCCTCGCCCGATAGTAACTCCTTTCAAAATGGTCACATTCTGCCCTAGCCAAACATGCCCTTCAAATTTCACGGGAGCTGGCGGGTTTATAACCTTTCCATCCTCAAGGATTTTATGATAGTCGCTATCAACAATATAGCAATTGGGTGCAATTATAGCGTCACCAATATTGATACTCTTTGCACATACAACAATAGAATTTGTATTCATATATCCATTGCCAAGAGTCAGGACTGCATTTTTGTGTACCTTAATACGACAAGAATGATAAATTTTAAAGTTACCTTCTACTATTATCTTTGAACCTTCATCCATTTCAATCAAACAATCACTATTGCTTCCCGGTAATTTCCCAGCATTTAATATTAGGCTAGAATTTGAATTTGTAATGATTTTTGCTGTAGAATGTGCACGAACAACAGCACCATTCAACTTTACAGAAGATTCATCAAGCTTATTCACATCTTGTTCTTTCACTAGCTTATTAGTATCAATTTCATCAATTATTTTTGAGAAAGGGATGCCTTGAGCAAGTCTCTGATAAAAATACTTAGAATTACGTCCCAGCTGAGTTGAGGACATAAAATTAACATTCCCCTTGCTAACTGCCTCAATATTTTTCTCTTCTACATACAGTTTCTCTTTTATTTCATCAAAGAGCTTCACGCCCTTGTCTGTATGTATAATAGCCGTACTAATACCATGGCTTTTATCACAATTCATAGCTATTCCCCAGGCATCTGCAAGGGTTATATCACTATGGCGCTTCTCTCCCTTAAAATTACAATGTGAACAAGACGGACGGGAATACAAATGGTGCTTCAAAAAACCTTTGTAAAAACTATCTTCATAACGATTTTTAATATAATAAGGTTCCTTTGTCTCAAAATCTATCCTAGTTGAGAACTTCTCCCAAGATATTTCTTTATTCTTGAACCAAACCTTTTTAATTGAATCTCCAATGTTATTTTCAATCTCAGCCAAATATGCCTGATAAGCCTTTGGGCTATTCACAGAATGGCAAATAAAATCAACAAGATACAAATTATCATCAGGAATTTTTTTAGCATTTATAAATGAACGAACCGCTGCGCATTGACAAGGTGTACCACAAAACATAACATTTTTCCCGTCTCTTAAATGTCGTTCCATTTTTAAATATGTATCACGAACTTCACTTTGTACATATTTTGATTGTCTGATACGAGGAATATCTTTTTCATCAAATATTTCAGTGTGAACAACCTTTTGCGGTGTTTCGTAGGCTGCTCCAAATACCACCGCATTACCTTTTGCAAAAACGCCCTTGGCTAATTCTGAGAAAAAACCTCCACTAGTAGAGAGATAACGTATTTCTTTGTCCTTACTGAACCCACACCAAACAGTATTTATTTGACCTGTCAATTCGTTTTTGGACAATACTGGACATGCCTTACCACATATTCCACAATTGACACATATAGATTCATCAATTTTAGGATAAAGGAAACCAGTCTCTTTATCTTTCTCTATGCTAATACACTTCTTGGGACAAACATTAACACATGACATACAGCCAGTACACTCTACCCTAGGCAAGTAATCTATTCTATTCTCCTGCTTCTTTCCATCTGTTATAGCTTTTACAAGAAATTCACGAACCTTATTATTCATAAGCATAATCTTATCTTTAACAGCATTACTATCCACAGGTTCTTTGATAGCCTTATCAATATCATCCAGCTTGCTGATAAATCTGTTCTTAATGCCAAATTGCTGCAATAAATCAACCAATCTAGACGATAGTCTTCCTCTTTCTATACCAAATACATTTTTCTCAAAAATATATCCCAAGCAAGCCCCATGAAATGAATTTGTTATTATAGCTTCACTATGATATAAATAATAAATCCAAGCAGAAAGGCTCTCCGAGAAATTATTTACATATATATACCTCTCCAACCTCTCCCTATTTTTCTCAATTCTGTCTTTGTCTTTTTGTGCAACAATGAAAACAGGTTTTAAATTCATCTGCTTGGCAGTATTAATTGCAAGTTCAATTGAATTATCACTCATATCTAGCAAGTACACTGCAGCATATTTTCCTTCTATCGATTTATGAGAATATGCTTGAGCGATCTTGTAGTAATATTCCTTTCCTTGAGAAAAAATAGGATCTGGCATGATAACCGCGTGATCTATCCCAATCTTTTTGCATAAATCCAATCCGAATTTTTCTCTAATAGACAAATGTCGAAACCTCTTCAAATATGAATAAAGCATAGGATAATCGCTCTTATCATAATTACCTGTTTCTGTACCGAAACTAGCAGCCATACTAATTATATTATTCTTTTCCACCCAGGAAAACATTCGCATATCAAGAGGCAGAAACCAATTTTTATATAAAGTCCAATCAGAACACAATAAAAAATTACTAAAATATCTATTCCAGTCTTTGGGAGGCATAGGATTATTTATCAACACTTTAGTAAAATCGCACAAACGATTGTATATCACATTTTTATCGTCATCATGCCCTTTCACTTTCAAAAGTTTAGCCTTAAACCCCATGTCACTTATCGTAGAATAAGTAACAAGAACAGTCAAACTGCCTCCCCAATTAGAATTATTGTATCGTCCTAATATCCCAACATCATACTTCATGTGTGAATTCGCATCTCCTTAATTTTACGCAAAAAACATTATGTCTCTAATTCACTCACCATCAATCTAATCTTTTCTTTGCTATCATAAAACATCAAAAGCCGTCTTTCTGCTAAGATACCGATTAGATCATGAAACGGCCTTCCACCAACATTTCGAAGTCCACGTTCAAAATCTTACGTTTTAACTGTTGTGGACATGGCAAGTCTATAAACCCAAAGCAAATGGATATGTCCTTGCACCTATCATCCGAGGCTTACGAATCTGTGGTCTTTGTAAAACGTCTGGCCTATTCTCAAAGTTATTTACCACCATTTCATGAGCCTCTCCAACAGTAAGAATAGTTACCCCGCACCAGTTTTCTGCAATATCAAGAAGTTCCGTACTATAAACTCCCCCCACCCCTGATATATCCTCCGAAAATTGTCCATGACTACAACTATAAAGGACAACAGCCTGACCGACGCATTGCCTAATTGCCTCGTCATACATGCTTCGAGCCATCTCCCGTGTGATTCCACTCCAAGAATCAAAAACAGGGCGGGAAGCCTTTTTTATCTGTACCTCTTCCTTCCCAAAAGGCGCTCTACAACAATCTAAAATTACCGTCCGCCCCACTTTGACAAATTCGGTTTCACTAATAACATCCTCGCAATCTTCCGAGAGAGCCAGAATAGTTTGTCTCCCCAGTGAACCTCCATGTCCACTGAATACTACTATCGAGTACTCCATTGAGTCCAACCAACGCAAGGCTTTACGCACTTCATTACTCGAAGTATATATTGGAAGTGAACATATCTCATCCTCATCCCATGCGCCACCCTGCATACTAAGAAAGAATTCCTTATATCTCTTTAAGTCAGCAAATACGCCTTTGCAATATTCATCAGCTTTATATCTATCTCCCGGATTGCCTATCAACAGCACGCCCCGCCTCATCATCTATCTCCCCCTCCACAGTAAATCACTCCAATATGGACGGAACCATTTTGGCACTAAACCCGCCTACAACTCCCAGAATTGCCAACAGTACCCCTTCGTTTTCTCCACCTTGAAAACTATGGAAAACAACCCCCGCCTTAAACAGCAACGTCAAGAAATATGCACCTATGCCTCCAGCCACATACCTGGATAAAATTTGCAGTAAGTGCAGATACCATCCCGCCCCGCTGCTATATCTAAGCTTGGCAATGTTATGGATGCCATAAAGCATAACTCCCGTACAACCGTAGAAGACTGTATATCCTACAGTCCTCACGTCATAACTCAAACAATCTCCAAGGTTGTAAAAACAAGTAAACATTAACAATACGATGAAATATATCGCAAAAGAACAAGTATGCTGACACTCTCTACATCTTTCCAAAAGACGAGCTGAATAAAATTTAGCTGCAACCGTAACCATGCGTCGCGCCAACGCTTCCTGCCCATCTATTGCCAATACAACAGCTCGCCCCAATTGCCACAAAAGATCACGCTTTATCTCAGGATGAAAGAATCTCATGCCTGCCTGATGAGATAAAAGATCTACATCAGCTAATATATGGTGAAAATAGTTCTCCCTATTCAATAATTCTGCATCAATCGCATCACTTGTTTCCCAGTCTAGATCATTTTCAACATCAATAAAAACTACAAATCTATTACTCTCATAATGGATAAGATGACCGATATTATCTCACTGATGAGGATATTCCTGGTATACTGGTTCAAGGGAAGCCTGTATTATGCTCTGTATGTCCTTAGCCTGGTTGCACTCAATAGTCAAGCTAATCACCATCCTAAAAACATTTATAAGTCAAGTTGTCATACCTGTTTAAATTTGACAGACGACCGCGTTTCAAAAAAGCATTAATCAGCCAGCTTTAAAACCAGAATGAAATTATATCTCTCATTCACTCACCATCAATCTAATCTTTTCTGTGCAATTATAAAACATCAAAAAATATTCTTCTATTTTCCCCTTTTCCACATATTCTTTGGTATATAAATACAGCCCCCTATGATCTATAAAATAAGAAAGTTTCCCATAATTTTTGTTTACCAAAATTTCTATTTCCTGCTTTGTTTTCCGGACTTGCTGCTCTCCACTAATCCACATCCCGCACATAAATTTTCCTTTAAAGTTCACCTTAAATTCATAATAGCAAACTTCATTATAATCAAATATCAACCATTTTTTATCAAAAAACTCTCTTATCTTTAACTCTTTAGGAAGGACTTTATATATTCTCGCTAATAATCCCAACCACATGTCACGAATTAGCTCTTTCTCCACCAACATCCCTATTCTATCACTGCGGACCATTTTAGATGACAGCCCAAATTCTTTCACACACTGCTGATAATATTCCATCCACATAGGGAACACATGAGAAAGCAGTAAGTCCGACCATACTTTCTTTCCCATAAAGTGTATGATTTTGCTACCCGAAAAAGCCAAATATGGGAAAACATTATATACTTTATTGTCAAATGCGTGCAGACGAAGTTTGTTTTTCGCTGCAAAAAAGGCAAAAATAATTTCATCTCCGCCCCAAAGCCTATTTTGATTAATAATATATTTTCTAAAAAAGTCTACCCCATCAGAATAGCATTTCATGTAGTCGAAATTATCATTTACAACAATTAGGCCTCCATTAGGAGTTACTGTATCTTTTGTTATATTGTGTTTTTCTAATAAATCACGCTTTATTTTCTCCTTATCCTCGAATGCATCTAGATCAAATTTTTCGGAGAAATTTAAACCATTTTTCCACGCGATGTTGCAATCCAATGCAAAAAGTTCATCTATCTTATCCAGAACTAAAACGTCTAAATCTATCAATATAACCGTCGAAAACTCTCTTAAATGTTTTAGGCAAAGAAATTTAGTATAGATGAGAAAAGAATACCTTGTATCCACCGCCTTAAAATGTAAACTACCCGTTCCAACAGAAAATTCTGCACAGAATTCATCGTGTGTATATAAAATCCACCTAACCTTATAGGATGCGAATTTCTCCTTCAATCTTTCGTCAATTTCCACATCACTGTATACAATAACTGTATCATAATCAATTTCCATCTTCTTTAGATTAATAAGAAAAGTGCCCAAAGCAAACATCAACTTCTCATTAACCACTACCATAAATGCCTTATGCTTTTTTTTCATTGAATTCACATAGCTCCTCCGCAGCTCCAGCAGCTCATCAATAACATCCTCAATCTCACATACCTTCCCCGTCCTATAGCTAAGATATACCGTAGAGAACACATACGCTGCATAAAAGATTTCCTCCACAGAACGTCTTTTCTTCCTGCGGGGGCAGCTTTGCCTATCCCTGGTCACCCCCCAACCAGCATAAAACGGCATACCAAAGACATGCACTTCCTTGCCACACATCAGAGCCTCAAACCCCAGCTGGCTGGTGCAGACGTAAACCTTGTCCACCTGCTCCAAAAGGGCTATGGGGTTCATGGTTGCCTCCAGCCAGATAACGCGGGGATGATCCTCATAGCCAGCAAAATGCTTTTTCCCCTTGACTGGATGAGCCTTGACATAAATATCCGCTTCCGGGTTCTCCTCCAGGGCCACCCCCAGCATTTCCGAGAACATCTCATCCGTGGCCTGGCCGTAGGATATGGACATATCACCATAGAGCTGGTCTACCACCAGCACCTTCTCCCCACCCTTGACAGCAGGCAGACGGAAATCTGTGGCGGTCTGGGAATTGTACTTGCTGAGCTTTTGCTCCAAAATTGTCTTGATAAGCCCCTCTGCACGGTACCTTTCTTCCTGTGACATTTCCCAATCCGAATTTAGGATATTTTCTACCCGGGAAGGGGAACCGGCGTTGATGTAGTCCCCACCCATGTCCAGCACCAGGGAATGGCCCTGGCGGAATTTATTCTTCTCCAGCTGCTCCACCGGCTCGATGCTATGGAGAAAGCCCTCATCAGAAAGGATAACCGGCACGCCCCTCCGCATAGCCTCCAGCTCCATGAATTTGGCATCATAGTCTTCCTCATAGAGACTGTGGGTGAAAAGCAGATCTGCCTCCTCTGGCAAATGCCTGCCCTTCACCAGTTCCACCTGCCTGCCAAAGAGGATATTCACAGAGTCCGCCGCACTACGGGAACGGTAGTGAAGCACAGGATGCTTAGCCGCCTGGCACATCTGCAGCAGACGATTCTGCCGCCCTTCTTTGCTGCCACTGCGCAGGAAGCATTCATAAAAATAGTTGTGCTGCAACTTCTTGACCTTGCCCAGTTGCAGGCAGGTCGCCTCATACAGGAAGGACAGCTGATCTTTTTTCATTCCCTCAGCGCTGTTTCCAGCCAGAATGTCATTGTAGGTGACCCATTTGTCCACCCCGGCCTCCCGAAGCTGTTGAAGTATGCTGCTGCAAAAATGAGGTGTGACCAATAATATAGGCCTGTTCTCCATAGCCAGGAAGTCACTAAAGGATATCAAAGGGATGCCATGCCATTTCTGCCCCTGCAGTTTAGGATTGTTGTCCACCACAGCTTCTATCTGCCAGCCTTGCAACAGTTCCCTTGCTTCCTCCGCACGGGAGCCACTGCCCCAAAAGACAACACGCTTCATCTACACAAACATCCTTTCTTCGGCTTCAGGAAAAATCATCACACACGCACAGGCTAATCCTGACTTTACTCAGCCTACGGCCAACCCCGCAAATATTTGTGGCTCGTCATGGTGAAAGACATCTTTATGCCCGGCCTGGGCTAGTGCCTCCGTCACCTGAGGCACATAACGCCCATTCAAGGCCAGCAGGAAAACTGCCTCCCTGCCTATTTCAGATAAGTGGAAAACACGTGCCCCCTGGAAAGCAGGCGGCGACACCTGTCCATCACTGACCACACAACCTGAGCAAATCATGCCTTCCCCGGACAGCAGCAACAGATAGCATTTGGCTGCAATGCCCGCGCCATAAAGATAGACGGGCAGCCCTGAAGCAAAAGCAGCTCGCGCCGTCTGAAGCATGGCAAGCCTTGCTTCCTCATAGCATGCCTGCAAGGCCTCGGGCTTCTGGCGATAAAACTCTAGCTGCCCTTTTGCGAAAAGCACTGGCTCTGTTATTTTTCCTGCAAGCTTCTCCATTCGCCCAGCATAGTCCAAGAGTTTTTCCTTATATGCCACACTGTCAGTAAAGAACATCTCCCTATACTGCCTGACAAGGTCATATAGGTACGATTCAAGCAGCAGATCCAGTACATTCCTTTCCTGCACCCATAAGTTGGCCAGCATATACTCATAGACCGGGGTCAGGTCAAGTTCCATGGTGGTGCGCTTTGTCACTCCGGCAGGGTTTTCCCTGTAGCAATAAGCACTGCCTGGCAGACAAATTACCTGCCTTGCCCCGGAGAGCAGCAAATAATTGCCATGCAAATCCTCTCCGCTGGCAATGCACTCATCCGGTTGCCATCCCTCAAAGAGACTGCGGCGGTAAACCTTCCCTGCCAGATGCCAGCCAAAATGGCGCTGGCGGAACATCTCCCCCAAGGCTTCCTCTCTCCCCATGAGTTTTTCCTCAGCCCTGGGGAAGATGGGACGGCAGCTGCCATCAGCGTAGACCCGCTTCATGCTGCCAGCTGCCACATCCACCTGGGGATTGCTTTGCATAAAAGCAGTCAGATGTGGAAAATACCCTGTCTCAAGCCAATCATCCGCATCAACAAAAGCCAGCAGTTCCCCCTTGGCTGCAGACAATCCGCTCTTCCGGGCAGACAGGATACCGCCATTGGGCTTGTGGATGACAGTGACGCGCCTGTCCTTGGCGGCATAGCAATCACAGATTTCTCCCGAGCCATCAGTTGAACCATCGTCCACCAGGACAAGCTGCAAATCTTCGACCTCCTGCCCCAGAATGGATTCCACGCAATGCTCCAGGTATGCCGCCTGATTCCAGACTGGCACTATGACACTTAATGAAACAGCCATTCTCTTACTCCGCCCCCAAGCTCTGCCTGAGCTCCAGATTCATAGCTATATAATTGCTGCAATGCAATTCTCGCAGCGTACCAAGCACCTCTGGCAGTTTCTCGTCACCTACGCATGCCAGTACCAATATCCCGGGGCAGTCCAGTGGAAGTCTACTTGCCTCAAACAGCGGGATACCTTCCAACTCCTTCTTATCCCTCAGGCTGGTCACCAGGAAACCTGCAGGAGCAAAGCCTCGCTGAGCCAGGCAATCCTTTACCAGGCAAGCCACCCGGCCTGCACCGTAAAGATAGATCATGCCAGCTCCTTCCAGCTCTCGCCAAAATCCTGAGACACACATTTTCTGTTCCTGCCATTGCAAAATGGCATTCATGCGAATCTGCTCATCGGTGTTTTCCATTAGCTGTTGCCAGCAGAGAGATAGCGCAGCTTCACCATTAGCTGCTTCCCTTTGCAGCTCTTCCTTGACACGGATAAGAAATTCTGCCTGCTCCAAGGCTTTCAGACGACGTTTGCCAGTGAGAAACTGGGCATGTTTTGTCTGCCTTATAACCTCGCCCAGCTTTTTACCCAACTCCGGTCTCTGTACCAGAAAATCTTCCACAGCCTGAAACTCGTCAAAAAGGAAATGGCTCTTACCCCCATCCCTGACGGATTGGCCGGCGTTGTCCCTGCGGTAATGCAGGAAAGCCTCACGACAGAGAACCACCCGCCTGGACGCCGCCAAAGCCTTTATGGCAAAAGACACATCCTGATAGGCAGCTCCCGGCGTCTCCAGAAAATCAACACCCTGTTCCAGAAGCCAGGAGCGGCGGTAGACAGCCGACCAGATGCTGGGGCTGACCTTCAGCAAGGACGGGTCATCTTCACCAGGGCAAATAAGCTTGTCATAGGGATGACCTGCCAAAGTTTCATGAAAAAATTTCCTGCCATTGCGGTATTCCCAATAGTTGCTCTTAACCAGGTCAGCTTCATAGGCATCTGCCAGGCTGCACAGCCTTTCAAGCATATCCGCCTCAGCGAAATCATCCGTTTCCACGATGGCTATATACTCGCCCCGGGCCTGCTTTATGCCCAGATTCATCTGGAAGCCATAGCTTTTGCGCTCCGAGGGCAGGAGCATCAGACGGCTGTCCTCTTCTGCCCTTTCGCGGATAATCTCTAAAGTGCCATCCTCTGAGCCAGCATCTATGCAGATAACCTCTATATCCTGCAAGGTCTGTCCCAGGACACTGTCTATACTTTGCCTGATATAGGGTGCCACATTGTATGAGGGCATGAGCACAGATACTTTCGGCATTTAGGCTTCCCCTTCCAATCCCAGACGTACATCCTGCCAATAAACTCTTTCCTTATCTACCCCAAGCTGGCGCAGGCTGCGGCGGATTTTTTCCGCTGCTTCTGCCTCCTCGGCAGCGATAAGGACAATATCGAACTCCATCTCCATCAGGGCTTCAGGGGGCAGTACCTCTGCCTCCCCGGCATACTCTGCCGGCTTTTCTGCCACAATGCCTGCCAGAAGGAAACGTCTGCCATGGCGGATCTGCCATGCATAATCCTTGCCCATATCCCCATAGCCATAAACCACCAGCCTTGCACCTTCCCTGAAACCATGCTCAGGAAAAAACCAACGCTTGTACTTGCGCATAGCAGCACTGGATTCACTATGCCGGGCAGGGAGATAGTTCTCCACTGGCATTCCCAGGGCTGCCGAAGCAGAATGCTCCTGGGCCTCCAGCCTCAGCAGTTCCATTTCCTCCTGACACCGTTTTTGCAGCCTCTCCTTAGCCATCTGCTGATAGCTGGTGATATATCTGAAAAGCATCGACATGGCATTGGATGCCTCGCCGCGCCCTTCTTCTTCTGAAGTAACAGCAGAGAAAACCTCCCGCCAGCTGGCGGCTATATCCGTTTTTTCCAAATCTGCCAGATGAGATTTGCCCTTTGCCCCCAGTTCCTGGGCCAGCCGGGGGAACTTGAGTAGCTTATCTATTTCCGCCGCCAAAAGCTCAGGCCGTCCCTGGGGCACAGACAAAAGTCCCTCATTATTCTCAGCCATGGAAAGCCAGGGCAATTCATAAGCCACCACCGGCAGACCATGGGCAAAAGCCTCTGCCATGGCCAAAGGGAAGCCCTCGTAAAGGGAAGTGGAAAGGAAAATACTTGCCCGGCGATAATACTGCTCCACATCCATGGTGAAACCCACCAATTCTACACTGTCCTCCAGCCCAAGCAACTTGATTTCCTGCCGCAATTTAGAAAGACTTAAATCGCTATCTTCCCCTATCATGCAAAGCTTTGCCTGTCTACCGCGTTTCCTCAGCAGGTATATCATGCGCACAGCTTCCAAAGGCTGCTTTTCAGGACTCAGCCGTCCCACCCAAATAATCAAGTCCTGCTCATAACTGGAGTTTGGCGTGGTACCAGTGGAAAAGGGGATAGGGTTTGGAATACAGTAAGTATGTGGTGCGAAGGAACCTACAAATTCCCTGTCATATTCGGACAGAACTACGCAGCCATCCGCCAGACTGTACATGGTCAAAAGATTCGAAGCCAGACCATCCATGCGGGTATAAGGCATACAGCAAAATTCATGACTCTGCAGCACAAAAGCTGGATGCAGAGGATGGCTCTTTATAGAGAGCCAATCCCATATCACTGCTTCGTGATGCAACCAGGCATAAACTACTACATCCACAGCATATTGGGCCAGCATTTCCTGCCATGCTCTGCAGCGCTGTGCATAATTTTCGCCAGAAGCTTCTTCCGGTGAGGGCAGATAAACTCGTTCCACCTGCTCCGACAGGGGATACTCTGCCTCTTTCCCGGCAGTTGCCTGATCCAGTACCAGCACCACTCTATACAAAGGAGCACCATTTTCCTGGCGCGCTTCTGCCCAGAGGCTGGCCAGCATGGCTGTCACCCGCTGTGCGCCACCATTGGCAAGAGAACGGTAGTAGATGGCCACCGTCAAATCTTCCTGATGATCCTTGCTTTTACGTCTTCCCAAGGGAAGCCCACTTACATAGTCAGCAATTTCCTGCCAGGGCTGTCCCCAGCGGGAAGCAGCCAGGGCACCAATGAAGTCTGCTGGATCAGTCGAGTAATCCTCCAGTTTCGGCTCTTTGGAAGCTGCATTTTCCAACACTTCCCAATGCCCGCTGGAGAGCAAATTCAACATGCCGTTCTCATCCGGTAAGGTGCGCCAGGAAGCATCTATGATTTTTGCTTCCGGCACTCTCCAGGCCAGCAAATCTTTGCGCACCGCTTCCACAATGCGCTCCTCGTTGATAGCAATTACCACGGCATCATAGGCTTCTTCCTGTATCTTGTCTGGTGTAATGAGCCTGACCGCCTCAGACCGATAGTCCGTGTTTTTGTCCGCCACGGCTTCTACCTTGCAATACGGCACCACTTCCAGCTGTGCCAGAAACTGACGGCACACATCCCCTGCCCCATAGATGATAACCCTGCTGCCGGGCCTCACTAATTCAAAGGGGAACAGATAAAGCATGACATCAAAATTGCGCATGGTGCTGCTGCCAGGACGGTTAATCTTATGGTAACGCAGGACAGGGCGAGGGCTTGACAGGACAATCCGCTCCCTTTTTATGCCAGACTCAACCAGCTGCTCAGCCATTCGACTACCTGCGGTTCCATCCTCAGCAGCTATAACCAGCAAGTCGTAGTCACTACGCCCCAGTCTTTCCAAGGCAGACTCCGGCAGACCCCCATCCTCCTGTTCCTTTACAGATACAGCAACAACCTTGGCATAGCCGGAAGATGTCAGCTGCCCCAGGAACTGTACGAGTATATTTTCTGATCCGTGCAGTATGACCTTGCTGCCTTGGGGCACCTTATCAAAGGGAAACAGATATATCATAGCCCCTCTCCTCCAGTCTTAATCCTTGATGCCCAAGCGCACATCATGCCAATAGATACGCCGCCTGTCCACTCCCACAGAACGAAGCTTCTTTTTGATAGCTTCAGCTGGCTCAGGCTCCCTAACGGCTATCAGCACCACATCATAGTCCAACTTATCTAAAGCTTCCAGTGGCAGGACATCTGCCTCCCTATCATAACTGGAGATATTGGAATCCACGATTCCCTCCAGGCAAAGCCGGTCCGAATGGCCTATTTGCCACACGTAATCATGCCCCATATCTCCATAGCCATAGACCACCACCCGTGTCCCCCTGGGGAAGCGGTAGTCCGGGAAAGTCCAGCGCTTGTACTTATGCATGGTAACAACGTGATGCTTGAGGATTTTTACTCGCTTGGAGAAATCATTCACCATCTTGGCATCTGCTTTTGACTTGTCATCCGCTTTCTTGGCATCTGCCTTTGACTTGGTCAAAAGTTTATCATAGTCATCTTCCAGCTGCTCCACCAAAGCAAGAACTTCCTCTGGGCGGGAGCAGGAGTACATGTTGGTTCTATAACGGTCAAACACAGCATCTTTTTTCAGATTGCAATTTATTATGAACGGCTCACCATTCACATCTGTTATTTCATAATTTTTTGACACAGCCTATCTTCTCCCGTCCTTAATCAGTTATCATGTTCTCTTCTATCGCAGGCCGCCAGGCAATATTCAAATTCCTCCATAGCCTTTCTGTTGTACTCATCAATATCCAAATCATAGTCACAAGGGACCTGCCCCAACATAAACTTCTTCATTCCCTCGTAAATATCCTCAACTTCCATGCCAATTACCAATTGGCCTCTTTCGCAACAACTATCTTCTACTGTAGCGAAATTGGAAACGATGATGGGCAAATGGAGGATGCGAGCCTCAAGAATGACAATGGGCTGTCCTTCATAATGTGATGGCATAACAAAGCAATCACATTTCTCCATAATAGGGAATGGATTATCTAAATTTCCCGTCATGACAACACAATCCTCAAGCTTATAGGCGGTTATAACCTGACGCAACCTCTTTTCATCAGGACCAGCGCCAATCAGATAAAGCTCAGTATCGGCATATTCATTATGGAGCATCGCAAAAGCCCTAACCAAAGCTTCCGTATTCTTAGCTTCTGCCAATCTCCCAACTGTTACAAATGTTTTTTTATAATTTGATGGCCAACGAACCAAAAGTCCTTCTCTAAGTTCTTTCTTGTAAGCGCTTATGAAAAAATCTCCCTGACTAGTTCTTAGTCCACCATAATTTTCCAGTCCTAAAAGGACCTTTTCTTTATTAAAAAAATTTCTTACATATAAATGCTTACATTTTATTCCCAGCCTATCAAAATATCGTGCATTTTCCTTCATAACAGCATGAGAACAACTCACACAACCATCAAACAACGAATACAGCTGATATATATTATCCAAATCTCTTCTAAGAGCATAAGATCCTTTATTGTTTAACCTGTTATATTCTTTTTCCATGGTATTATGCATCCAAATAAGTTTTTTGGTTTTAAGCTGTGACGCGTAAATATTGGCAAAAAATGCAGAAAAGCCACTAAATTCTATGATATAATCAAATTTAGCATTCCCAAAACATCTTCTATACTCAATTTCATAAAACTCCTTTGGAAATAGATTTGATCCACTTTCTATAGTGATAGCATTGTCAATGCATGACTCTATACGGGCATAAGTTTCAATATTATTTATTCTTGCACCAATTCTAGCAATAACTCGAACATCATCATCCAGGCTTTTGAGATATTCACAATAACAATCTCCGAATCCTTGCGCTTGTACTGCGTAGAATGATACATCGTACTTCTCTTTATCCAGCTTTTCCATAAAATTCAGAGCTGCTGTACTTATACCATTAAATCTAATACCACCAATATGAACCAATAGCTTAATCTTATTATTCTTCAGTTCCTTCGTATATGTCTCATCCCCGAAGAAAACTGCATCAACGACACGTTCACATACCTTTCCATCTTCTAAATAGGCGAATTTATTTATAGCTTCTTCATATCTACTATATGTAAAGAATTCCTTATAATGCTCCAAATCCCGAATCCATTCGCCCAACTGATCAAGATTATCCGTCACCGGCCCTGGCAAATAATCTACAGTAAAATACAATCCTCTGCTCTCACTATATGCTTCCAAATCAGTAATATAGAAAAAAATCGGACGCTTTGTAACCAGAAAATCAAAGAAAATACTGGAATAATCAGAGATGAGGACATCTGTCACTCCAAGCAGCTTATTGGTATCGACCACAGCGGGAATGAAATTATCCTGCATCAAGCCTTTTTGCACTAATGCTTCATATACAATCTGATGTGGTTTAACCAATATCTGGTACTCAGCCATATCCACAAACTGACTAATTTTTTTTATGAATGCTTCGTATTCATCAACAATATCCAAATCTATGTATGATATACCATACTTTTCTCCCCGCCAGGTAGGGGCATAAAGTATCAACTTTTTATTAACATCATACTTAACACCACATCTTGTAAGAACCTTCTGTATTTCATATTTATCCGCATCAAACATGCAGTCAATACGGGGATGGCCTGCCTCAATCACCTTTCCTGGATATATCCCCTCAAGCTTGAACGAATTCCTATATATATCTGTCATGTATTCAGCCGGACTTATTACATAGTCAGTAAATAGCAAATTCCTGATCATATTGGCTGTACCA
The DNA here is from genome assembly GCF_000702545.1 of Selenomonas sp. AB3002. NCBI lineage: Bacteria > Bacillati > Bacillota > Negativicutes > Selenomonadales > Selenomonadaceae > Selenomonas > Selenomonas sp. AB3002. Next base: position 1,443,366 of record NZ_JNIO01000008.1, read on the forward strand.
GCCTTACCATCAGGTACATCAAAGCCAAGATATTTGAGGGGTATGCCATGCCAGGTGTTGATTACCACCTGACTATCCTTTGGTGTAAAGTAATTGGGCCATGTAACATTATTGATTAGATATTTAGCCGTAGAAATATAATAAAAGTATTCATTGGAATATGGCTTTGTAAAAACAATATTATCATAATCAGCATACATTTCTATAGCTGTATCCCTAAACTCACTCTCCTCCAATGACCAAACGTGTGTATAGCCTTCAAAGCGTGGATCATCCAATAAGTACCTGAATATTTGACCAGGATTACAGGTAATGCCTCTGCCTGAGAAGGCCTCATACATAATCATTTTCTCGTTAACATTTGTGTTTATGTAGGCATCATAATAATCACTGCGTACTCTAAACCATTCCCTAGTATCATACAAATTCTGTGCAGCCTTCAGTCTTGCCTCATACCCATTGAGCTGTTTTAATTTATTGCTGTCCACCATGTGAAATAACTCCCCTAAATATTATTTATGCAAATCCTTCTTTATCTGCGTAGTGCTGATTTCCGGAGTACGGGGCAAATACACTACCTCACACCCTTCTTCCTCCAAGAAATCAAACTTCCCTTTCCAGTCATCCCCCATAACCATGATGTCCGCCTGGTAAAGCTTTACATCCCTGCGTTTCTGCTCCCAGTTTTCCTCTGGTATCACCAGATCTACATAACGAATGGACTCCAGCAGTTCCTTGCGCTGTTCATAGGTGAAATAACATTTTTTCTGCTTCTCCCGCCAGTTGAACTCCTCTGTGGAAAGAGCAACAATCAAATAGTCTCCCAAAGCCCGAGCCCTTCTCAGCAAGTTGATATGACCATAATGCAGCAAGTCAAAAGTTCCATAAGTTATAACCCTTTTCATTTTCTCATCCGCTCCTTTTGATTGTCCTGTCCTCTTACACTTCACCTGTTTCGTACATCCAAATGGGCGCACGAAAAGAAGCCAAGCGCATATCCTACGCTTGGCTTGCAAAATCTAATGTATAATTATAAGGAGAGACTACAGGCGCATTATTCTGAATTATCTCAGATAATTCGCCACTATGCCCCCCCCCCTGTGAACATATGTCTATTCAGATTATACATAAGGGCTGAACATGTCTTTTTTTCCATCTTCAACAACATAGCAGACACACACCCCTCTATCATCAGAATTCCTAATGATTAAAATCATCCCTCACAGGATACCATATCTAAAAAAAATTTGCAAGAGATAGAAACACTCCATGTGATTGAAACACTCCACCTTACTCCCCAAAGGTCAGTCCGTACTGCCACGGCTCCCTTGTCTCGCGGTGCTCAGATCCTGCTATTCCCCACCTCGTCAAAGGTGCGGGTGATGCTCTCGGCAGGAGCCTTATCCAGCAGGCTCACCACATAGATGGCAAGCAGCGAGAAGATGAAGCCGGGCACGATCTCATAAAGGCCCAGCCAGGCGAACTGCTTCCAGATGAGGACGGTGAGGCCGCCCACCACGATGCCAGCCAGCACGCCATTCCTAGTGGTCCTGCGCCAGAACAGGGACATGAGCACAGCGGGGCCAAAGGCGGCGCCGAAGCCTGCCCAGGCGTAGGACACCATATCCAGGATGAAGCTGTTGGGATTCAGGGCAAAGCCGATGGCCATGGCCGCAATGGCCAGCACGGAAATACGGCTGACCCAGACCAGTTCCTTTTGCTCTGCCTTGCTATTTATCATGGAACGATAAAAGTCCTGCGACACAGCAGAAGCCGCCACCAGCAGCTGGGAAGATGCGGTGCTCATGATGGCTGCCAGCACTGCTGCCAGTATCATGCCTGCTATGGCAGAGGGGAACATGGTATTGGTCATCACCAGGAACACCGTCTCACGGTTGGCTTCCGTCAACGGCTCGGTGAGGAACACTGAGCCCACCATGCCCACGGCCAGGGCCGCAGCCAGGGAAAGCACCACCCATACCATGGCAATATTGGTAGCCTGGGGAATGTCCTTGGTGCTCTTGATGGCCATGAAGCGCACGAGGATGTGGGGCTGGCCGAAATAGCCGATGCCCCAACCCATCAGGGAGATGATCTCCAACGCCGTGATGGTGCTGCCGTCCACCTTCTGGAAAGGCTCGAAAAAGGAAGCATGGTAGGTATTGATAGCCTCAATCGTAGCTCCCGGCCCCCCCAGGAGCATCATGGCAAAGAGTGGCACAATCAAAATGGCGAAGAACATCATGACACCCTGAATGAAGTCCGTGCGGGACACTGCCAAAAAGCCCCCGGTGAGGGTGTAAAACACCACCGCCCCCGCAGAAAGCAGCAAGGCTGTAGCGTAATCCATGCCAAAGATAGTCTCAAAGAGCCTGCCCCCGGACACGAAGCCGGAAGCGCTGTAGATGACGAAGAAAATCAGGATAAAGATGGCAGGGATTACCCGCAGGAGACGCGAAGTGTCCTCAAAGCGATTCTCCAGAAAATCCGGCAGGGTCAGTGAATTGTGGGCCAGCTCTGTATAGACCCGCAGACGGGCCGCCACAAAGCGCCAGTTGGCCCAGGTGCCAATCACTATTCCCAGGGTGATCCACCCGGCATTGAGCCCCGCCACATAGGCAAAGCCCGGCACCCCCATGAGCATCCAGCCGGACATATCCGAAGCCTCGGCGGAAAGGGAAGTGACCCAGGCACCCAATTTGCGGTTACCAAGGAAGTAATCGCTCATATTGCGAGTACGGCGGTAATAGTAGACGCCAATGCTCATCATAATGAGCATGTAGACAACGAAAGTAATGATAATGGCTATATCATGTGTCAAAGAATTTCCCCCTTTACTTGAATAAAGTTTACAACATAGCACCCATTATAACATATTTTCTCCTTCAATGCTCTACTAATATACACATATTTTGTATGCAAGATATATTCCATAGACATAGTGTACAAGCTATAATTTTTTTAAAAAATAATGCTTGCATTCTGTAAACACTTCCCGTATACTATCTTAGGTTTGTTTCCAAACCGATCCCATTAGGTATGATTCGCAGATGGATTTTCAGCAGATTCTTTGCAGCATTCTCACTGAAAATTTTCTCTGCGTACTTTTCGTGCGCAAAAACGCATGTATTTAGGAGGACAACTATGAATAAGTATGATGTGGCAATCGTGGGCGGCGGCCCTGCTGGTATCTTTGCGGCCTATGAGCTTTGCCTGAAAAAGCCAGAGCTGAAGATCATCCTGCTGGAGTCAGGCAAGGATATCTATAACCGTGTCTGCCCCATTTCAGCAGGCAAGGTGAAGAGCTGCATCGGCTGCAAGCCCTGCAGCATCATGCGCGGCTTCGGCGGCGCAGGCGCCTTCTCCGACGGCAAGTACAACTTCACCACCCAGTTCGGCGGCTGGCTCAACGAATATCTGGATGACAACGAGGTCATGGACCTCATCAACTATGTGGACAAAATCAACCAGGAACACGGCGCTCCCAGCCAGGTCTTCTCCACAACGAACTCCGATCTCGGCCGCCAGGCCCTGCAGCATGACCTGCACCTGCTGTCTGCCAGCGTCCGCCATTTGGGCACGGAAAACAACCTGAAAATGCTTCAGGCCACCTACGAGCACCTGAAGGATAAGGTGGAGTTCCGCTTTGAGTGCCCTGTGGAGCACATCGATTCCGATGGCAAGGGCACCAATGGCATTACTCTGGAGAGCGGCGAGAAGATTGAAGCCGAGTATCTTATCGTAGCTCCTGGCCGCGCCGGGGCCGAGTGGTTCTCCAACGAGTGCGAACGCCTTGGCCTCCAGCAGGAAAACAACCGCGTAGACGTGGGCGTGCGGGTGGAGACTCCCGACGAGGTGTGGAACCACATCACCAGCCAGGTATATGAGGCCAAGCTGGTGTACCGCACCAAGCGCTACGGCGACTCCGTGCGCACCTTCTGCATGAACCCCCACGGCCATGTGGTCATGGAGAACACTGACGGTATCATGACTGTCAATGGCCATTCCTACAGTGACCCCAAGCTCCAGAGCAAGAACACCAACTTCGCCCTGCTGGTGAGCAACCGCTTCACCGAGCCCTTCAAGGAACCCCATCAGTACGGCAAGCGCATTGCCTCCTTCTCCAATATGCTGGGAGGCGGCATCATCGTCCAGCGCTTCGGCGACCTCATGAAAGGCCGCCGCACCAACGCCCACCGCATGAGCAAGAGCTTCACGGTGCCCACCCTGGCCGCCACCCCCGGCGACCTGTCTCTGGTGCTGCCCAAGCGCCACCTGGACAACATCATAGAGATGATCCAGGCCCTGAACACAGTAGCTCCCGGCATGACCAATGATGATACCCTGCTCTACGGCGTCGAGGTGAAATTCTACAGCTCCCGGGTAGTCCTCACCAAGGATCTGGAAACCGAGCACAAGAACATCTTCGCCATCGGCGACGGCGCCGGCGTAACCCGCGGCCTCTCCCAGGCCAGCGCCAGCGGCGTGCACGTGGCAAGAGCTATCTTAGGGAGAATGTAATCCCCGGGACCGCGTAAACATGCCACTGGCATGTTTACCTTTTGGTTCGTTTTCTTTGCGCCAAAGAAAATGAACAGACGGCACTATGAGCACAAAAAATTTCCCTTCAACGGACAAACCGTTGAAGGGAATTTTTATGCCTCTAATTCCGCAGCCGTAAGGATAGCCTTGACCTTCAGATCCGTATGGACTTCAAGATCTATGAACTCATCTTGGACTGTATGTATCATGGGTTTCGCCACAATGCAGCTTTCTGGGATATAGACAATCCTTCCCCGCACCCCATTAGAAATCTCCACCCATGTGCCAATCAAAGCCCGGCAGGTCTGCCGCATGAACTGCACCGTATACACCGGGTCCAGTTTCCCTGACATAGTGTCGTCTGCCATAGCCGCAAAAGCATCAAAGGGAGAATACCGGGGCACGAAGGCCCTGTCACTGGCCATGGCATCATAAATGTCCAAGAAGGCAATGATGCGTCCGTTGACAGAAATCTGCTCTCCTTCAAGCCCCTGCGGATAGCCGGAGCCATCACAGCGCTCGTGATGCTGGGCAGCACCATTCAGCACTTCCTGCCGGTTTTCTCCGGCATTTTTCAGCATGGCTATGCCAAACTCCGTGTGCCGCTTGATATAAGCAAATTCCTCTGCTGTCAGGGGATCCGTCTTGTCCAAAAGAGCTCTGTCAATGCTGAGCTTGCCCACGTCATGGAGCAGGCCTGCCAGAGTAAGTTTCTCCCGCCTGTCCTGGTCCCATTCCAGCCAGCTGCCCATCAGGGCTGCCAGAATCCCCACATGAAGACTGTGGTGAAAAAGATATGCCCCTGCCCTCTCCATATTGTGTATCTGGGAGATGGCCTTGGCACCGTCTGCGGCCAGGTCATGGTTGATATCTGCCACAATGACATCCAGAAGGCCTCTGTCCAGCCTCCCCGCGGCAGCCAGGTTCAGCAGCAGGCGCTTCACCCTCTCATGGGCACGCTCGTAGCAAGCCACATAACCAGCATCCAGCAGATGTTCCTTGCCGGGAATATCCACCACCTCGGCATCTTCATCTACATATATGGAATAGATGGGACGCTCCAACAGGCTGCAGATACTCTCCCGGGTAAGTATCTGCCCTCTGCTCAGCAGGACTTCACCGTTCTCTGACAATACGTCACGACCGACCCTCATGCCTGCCCGAAGATTCTCTATGGCATAGGCTTGCACCATTTCAATCAACCCTTTACGACAATGTTCACCAGCTTCTTAGGTACGCAGATAACCTTCACGATGGTCTTGCCCTCAGTGAGCTCCTTGGCACGGGGCAGTTCCATGGCCACCTTCTCCATCTCGGCGCGGTCAATGCCGGCGGGAATCATGACTTTGTCGCGGACCTTGCCGTTGATCTGGAGCACGATTTCCACCTCGTCCTGCACCAGGGCTCTCTCCTCATAGGAGGGCCACTTCTGGGCATGAACGGAGCCTTCGCCACCAAGATTGTGCCAGAGCTCCTCGGTGATATGGGGTGCAAAGGGTGCCAGCATGCGCACTAAGGCGCTGGCCAGTTCCTTCACAAGACCGGCATTGACATCCTTTCCATCGAAAGCATAGAAGGCATTCACCAGCTCCATGATGGAAGAAATGGCGGTGTTGAACATGAAGCGGTCACGCACATCCTCGGTGACCTTCTTGATGGTGGTGTGGAGAATGCGGCGCAGCTCCTTTTCTTCCTTGGTGAGGGAAGCGGCATCATATCCCTCGGCAGCGCCCTTGATAGTCTCCTCGAAATGGGAGAGGATGCGCCACACGCGGGCCAGGAAGCGGAAGGAACCCTCCACGCCCTGGTCGCTCCACTCAAGGTCGCGGTCTACGGGAGCTGCGAAGAGGATAAAGAGGCGGGCCGTGTCAGCGCCATACTTCTCAATGATTTCCTCCGGGGAAACCACATTGCCCTTGGACTTGCTCATCTTGGAGCCGTCCTTGATGACCATGCCCTGGGTCAGCAGGTTGTTGAAGGGCTCGTCAAAGTCCACCAGCCCTGCATCGTGGAGGACCTTGGTGAAGAAGCGGGAATAGAGCAGATGCAGGATAGCATGCTCAATGCCGCCGATATACTGGTCAACAGGTGCCCAGTAGTTCACCTTGTCCTTGGCAAAGGGTGCCTTGTCATTGTGGGGGTCCGTATAGCGCAGGAAGTACCAGGAAGAGCAGATGAAGGTGTCCATGGTATCCGTCTCGCGCTTGGCATCAGCGCCGCACTTGGGGCACTTGCAGTTCACGAACTCTTCGCACTGGGCCAGAGGAGAAACAGCGCCCTGCTCGAAGGAGACATTCTCTGGCAGCTTCACCGGCAGGTCTTCCTCCGGCACCAGCACCTCGCCGCAGTGAGGGCAGTGGATGACAGGGATGGGAGCGCCCCAATAGCGCTGGCGGGAAATCAGCCAGTCACGCAGGCGGTAGTTCACCTTGCGCTTGCCGAACCCCTCTTTCTCTGCCTTGTCCATGATGGCACTCATGGCAGCGTGCATTTCCATGCCGTCAAACTCGCCGGAGTTCACCAGCTCGCCGTTCTTCTCGTCGTAAGCATGGTCCATCTCCTCCAGTTTCAGGGTCACACCCTTGGGCTGGCAGGTGATGATGATGGGCAGGTCGTACTTCTTGGCAAACATCCAGTCGCGCTGGTCACCTGCAGGCACGCCCATGACGGCGCCGGTGCCGTAGTCAGCCAGCACATAGTTGGTGACCCAGAGCTCCACCTTGTTGCCGTTGAAGGGGTTCACTGCATAGACGCCGGTGAAGACGCCTTCCTTCTCGGACTCGCTGGAAGTGCGCTCCAGCTCGGACTGGTTGCGGGCCTTCTCGCAGAAAGCCTTGATTTCCTCAGCCTTGGGGTTGTCCTTGAGGATTTTCTCGATAATGGGATGCTCCGCAGCCAGAGCCACGAAGGTGATGCCGTAGGCCGTATCGGGACGGGTAGTGTAGACGGACAGCTTCTCATTCAGCTGGGGCACATCAATATCGAACTCCAGACCCTCGCTGCGGCCAATCCAGTTGTTCTGCATGGTCTTGACCCGCTCCGGCCAGCCGGGCAGCTTGTCCAGGTCCTTCAGCAGCCTGTCAGCATAGTCCGTAATCTTCAGGAACCACTGGGACAGGTCTTTCTTATGCACCTCGTTGTCACAGCGCCAGCACTTGCCGTCAATGACCTGCTCATTGGCCAGCACCGTGCCGCAGGTGTCGCACCAGTTGACGGAAGCCTCTTTCTTGTAAGCCAGTCCCCGCTTGTAAAGGAGTTCAAAGAACCACTGGGTCCACTTGTAGTAATCCGGGCTGCAGGTGATGGCCTTGCGGTCCCAGTCGTAGGACAGGCCCATTTCCTTCTGCTGGCGGATCATGTTGTCGATATTGCTGTAAGTCCAATCCCCTGGCCTTACACCGTGCTTGATAGCCGCATTCTCTGCGGGCATGCCGAAGGAGTCAAAGCCCATGGGATGGAGCACATTGAAGCCCTCCATGGTCTTGTAGCGGGCCATGACATCACCGATGGAATAGTTGCGCACGTGCCCCATGTGCAGATTACCGGAAGGATAGGGGAACATCTCCAGGGCGTAGTATTTGGGACGCTCTGCATCCATCTCCGTCTTGTAGGCCTGCTCCTCTTCCCACTTCTTCTGCCACTTTTTCTCAATCTCCGAGGGTGAATATTTCTCCAATGCAATCTCCTCCAACATACACGACACCCCCACAGCACAAGCAGCGGGGATGATTGAAATTTGCAGTTTACAGCTGACAATAATTATAGAACACTATCGGCCATAGCGTCAACCATCAACTAAGCCTGTCCACGGCGCAAAAACAACTGTCAGAAGTCACAATTTTTCTTCCAGACAGCGCTGTTCGTGCCACTTCTTCAAGGCCTCCTCGTAGCTCTCGCACTCCAAAGTGAAGCCCTTGCCGGACACCTCAGAGGTGTTGGACACGATCATGAAAGCCTCGCTGTCATAGTGGTCCACAATGGTCTTCACCCGGCTCACCTGGGTGAGGCGCACCACCACGAAGAGGATTTCCTTCTGCTCCCGGGCAAAGCCTCCCTTGCCCTCGATGATGGTGACACCCCTGTGGACATTGGCCAGGATGTCATTGCAGATTTCCTGAGCCCGGGGAGAAACAATCATGATGCTCTTCTCCCGGTTCAAGCCTGCCGCCACCCGGTTGGTGAGCTCCGCCGTCACATAGATGGACACCAAAGTGTAGAGGGCTTCCTCCAGGCTGAAGATGAAGGAGGACCCCAGCACGATGACGAAGTTCAGCACGAATATCACCGTGCCCACGTCAATGGACCAGAACTTCTTCACCACAGCCCCCACCACATCCAGGCCGCCGGTATTGGCGTTGGAGCGGAAAATCAGGCCGAAGCCAATGCCCGCCAGCACGCCGCCGAAGATGGCGTTCAGCATGGTGTCCCCGGTGATATGCACCGCAGACTGCAGAAAGGCCGTGGCATCCCAGATCACCGACAGAAGCACCGTGCCCAGAATGGTGTCCACGGCATAGAGCCTGCCAAAGACCCGGTAAGCCAGGTAGATGATAGGCAGGTTGTAGACAATGTTCTGCATACCAACAGGAATACCCGTCAGATAGTAAATAATCAGGGCCACACCCGACAGGCCCCCTGTCAGCAGATGGGCCTGTATCAAAAACAGATTGAAGCCCATGCAGACAATGAAGCAGCCCAGGAAAATCTGGAAATAACGCATGCACTGCTTCTTAACTTCCGCTTTAGCCATAAATCTCTTTCACTCTTTCTTGCGGCTTCCTTGCCTGATAAAACTTAAATTACAGCAAACACATCACGGGAAAGGGTATCAGTCACCACTTCAACCTCTCCCTTAAGCCCGGAGAGTTCTTCCCTCAGCCGCTCCGCCAATACTGCCGCCACGGGAAACTCCGTGCCGAAGTGGCCGCCGTCTATGACATGGATGCCCATTTCCACTGCCTGCTGGGCTTCATGATACTTCACATCGCCGGTGACATAAGCATCCGCCCCCAGGAAGGAAGCTTTGGCAATAAACTCAGCACCAGCCCCGCTGCAAAGGGCCACCTTCTTGACCGCCTTGTCCCCTGCCCTGACCAGCCGCACATACTCCACAGGCAGGTTTTCCTTCACCTGACGGGCAAAATCTTCTATCGCAATGGACTCAGGCAGATAGCCAATGCGTCCCAGGGTAGGCTCTGCCCCTTCCTCGGCCTTGGCGGCAAAGGGCTGGATATCCGTAAGGCCAATGGCCTTTGCCAACACATCGTTCACGCCGCCCTCGGCAGTATCGAGATTGGTATGGGCAGCAGCCACGGCAATGCCATGCACCATCAGCTTCTGCAGTCTTGCACCTAAGGGCAGGTCCGTGCGCAGCTTCTTGATGCCCTTGAAAATCATAGGGTGGTGGGCCACTATCATATCTGCCCCCAAAGAGGCAGCCTCAGCCACTACCTCATCGGTCACATCCAGGCAGGTGAGAATCTTATGCACTTCCTGCGCGGGACTGCCCAACAACAGACCTGGATTATCCCATTCTTCTGCCAGCCTCTTGGGTGCAATGCGCTCCAAGGCTTCCATGACCTGCTGGCACTTCACAGCTTTGCTCACCAGTAAAGCCTCCCTTCAAGCTCCTTGATAAGTTCCAATACCTTGACATACTTCTTGGTCTTCTGGGCCCGGGGACTTTTCTCCATGCCCGAAGCCACCCGCTTCTGCTGGAACAGCAGCTGCTCGATATGGTGACGCAGGAGGGGCGGCTTCTTTTCCCAAAGCTTAGGGCCTATCAAAAGCTCCACAGGGGCTGGATAGCGCTTCCTGCCCTGCTCTGCCTTGATGATCTCGTAAATGCGCCCGTCATCCACGGCCAGGGCCTCATCCACGATATGCCAGCCGTTGCGGTAAAGCCAGCGGCGCAATTCCTCCGCCCCGTTCATAGGCTGCAGGATGAGATACTTCAACCCCTCAACCACTTCTGGCCTCACTGCCAGTATCTCCGTCATGAGGACGCCCCCCATGCCTGCCAGGCACACGGTGTCCACTTCTCCGGGCTTCAAGACCTGCACGCCGTCCCCCAGCCGCAGGGTTATCTTCTCTGTCAGCCCCTCCATCTTCAGGCTCCTGCCCGCTGCCTCCAGGGGACCTGAGTTCTTGTCACTGGCAATGACGAAATCCGCCTTGCCGGACTTTATAAGCTCTATAGCCAGATAACCGTGGTCCGTACCCACATCAGCCACCCGGCTCCCCGGCTCCACAAAATCCGCCAGGGCCTGCAATCTATCATCCAATCCCATGAGGATACCTCCTCCGCAAATACAAGAAAAAGAAAAAGGGCGCAACGCCTCCGTCACACCCTTGTGTATTCATAATGGCTCCTCGAGCAGGATTCGAACCTGCGACAGCCTGATTAACAGTCAGGTGCTCTACCGGCTGAGCTATCGAGGAATAAAAACCAACGTAGACAATTATAACGCATTGTTCAAATTTTGTCGATAGACAAAATTCACCAATTTACGTTTCGACGAGGCCACCGCTCAGTACAAGTCAAGCATAAGTTGTTTGCGTTGCCACGTTAATATATTTTCATAACCTGCAAAACGAGTCATAGGCACCTCGACCAATACTGTCAAGATGCCTATAGAAAGTTTAGTCTAAGAAATCCTTCAGCTTGCGGCTGCGGCTGGGATGCCTGAGCTTCCTCAGGGCCTTGGCCTCAATCTGGCGGATGCGCTCGCGGGTGACCCCGAAGCTCTGACCCACTTCCTCAAGGGTACGGGCCCTGCCGTCATCAAGACCGAAGCGCAGGCGCAATACCTTTTCCTCACGGGGAGTAAGGGTTTCAAGCACCTCTTCCAGCTGCTCCTTCAGCAGCATGAAGGAAGCTGCATCGGCGGGAGCAGGCGCATCCTGATCCTCGATGAAGTCTCCCAGATGGGAGTCCTCCTCCTCGCCGATAGGAGTTTCCAAAGAAACAGGCTCCTGGGCAATCTTCATGATTTCCCGGACGCGCTCCACGTTGATGTCCATTTCCTTGGCAATTTCCTCTGGCTGCGGCTCGCGGCCTAGCTGCTGCAGGAGCTGGCGGGACACGCGGATGAGCTTGTTGATGGTCTCCACCATGTGCACGGGAATACGGATGGTGCGGGCCTGGTCTGCAATGGCGCGGGTAATGGCCTGACGAATCCACCAGGTAGCATAGGTACTGAACTTATACCCCTTGTTGTAGTCAAACTTCTCCACAGCCTTGATAAGGCCCAGGTTGCCCTCCTGAATGAGGTCCAGGAACAGCATGCCGCGGCCCACATAGCGCTTGGCTATGCTGACCACCAGGCGCAGGTTGGCCTCTGCCAGACGCTTCTGAGCCTCTTCGTCGCCCTCTTCCATGCGCTTGGCCAGAGCCACTTCTTCCTCGGCCGTGAGCAGGGGCACGCGACCGATTTCCTTCAGGTACATGCGCACAGGGTCATCAATGCTGATGCCCTCAGGAACAGAGAGGTCAATCTCTACCTCTTCCTCATCTATGGGCTCCTCTTCCTGATTGTCGGAGCCGGAATCATCTACGATCTCAATGCCCTTCTTGCTGAAGGTATCATACATATCATCAATTTCGTCAGGAGAAAGATCCTGTGTCTGCAGGGCTTCCACCAGTTCCCCATAAGTGAGGGTCCCGCCATTACTCTTGCCTTTAGAGAGCAGATTGGCGATGATTTCGGAGCTGCGGTTCTTGCCCATAGCCGCAGCGGCACTGCGTACATCAGCCATTGAGCTCCCTCCTTTCCTGACCAGCAAATTCCATCATAAAATACAATTCACATACCATCCATTTCATCTTTGATTCTCTTAACCTCATTCAGTTCCTCAAGATATGTCATGTCCCCGGCCTGCATCTTTGCCTCGGCTTTCTCCGTATGGGCCAGGTACCGGGATTCAAGATAGGCTTTTCTCAGACTCCGCAGGGAATCCGTATAGGCCTCGGCCTCCTCCCGTCCCCCAAGGTCTTCCACCAGGGCGCGGGAGAGTTCTGCTGCCGCCTCCTCTGACAGGCGACCCTGCAGGGAAGCATCCTCAGGACGCTCTCCACTAGTGGCACAGTCCTGCAGGAAGGACAGCACTTCGCGCTGCACAGGGTCTGCTATGCCCTCCAGGGGCACCACCGTCAGGGTGTGGAGAATTATCCCCGGGTCCTGCCAGGCCGACCTGATGACCAGCCTGCCTGCCCTCTTGGCAGCGGTGTCCTTTTCCCGGACAGCCTGCCTGATGGGAGCCCGTTCCGGCTCCACCATCTCCACCGGAGCTTTCCTGTAGCGGCGCAGCTCCTCCAGCACCAGCCCTTCGTCTATCATGAGAGTCTGGGCCAGCTTCTTGACGTACTCCCCCAACAGGGCCTGGCTGACGCCTGTCAGCACAGGCATGATTTCCTGCAGAGCCCTGCCCTTGCCCTCCAGCGTGTCGTAGGGCACATGGGAGAGCACGTAGGAAATGCGGTAGTCCACCAAGGGCTTGGCCTCTTTCACCAGGGCGCGGAAAGCCTCAGCCCCGTGCTTCCTAATAAACTCATCGGGGTCCTTGCCATCCGGCACGGTGATGACTTTCACCACCGCCCCCGTGTCCCTGGCTGCTATGGAAAGAGCCCGTATGGTAGCCTGCTGTCCCGCTTCATCGCTATCGTAGCAGAAATAAATTTCCTTCGCATAGCGCATGAGCTTTTTGGCATGGTCCACCGTAAAAGCAGTGCCCAGGGAGGCCACCACGTTCTCCACTCCGGCTCCAAAGACGGAAATGGCATCCATATAGCCTTCCACGACTATGGCATACCCTGCCTCCTTGATAGCCCTGTGTGAACGGTTGAGACCAAAGAGCAGCTTTCTCTTGTTGAAGAGCACCGTCTCCTGGGTATTGAGGTATTTGGGCTGGCTGTCGTCCAGCACACGGCCGCCGAAACCAACCACCCGCCCCCGCTCATCGGCAATGGGGATAATGACCCGGCCCCGGAAGCGGTCGTAGACGCCTCCGCCCCCCCTCTGGCTTTCGGACACAAGTCCTGCCTTGAGGAGCAGCTCCGGTTTTACCCCCCGCTTCATGAAAGCGGAGGAAAGCTTGTCCCAGGAATCCGGGGCAAAGCCCAGGGAAAACTCCTCTATCACCGTCTCACTTATGCCGCGGCCCGCAAAATAAGCCAGCCCCGGCCTGCCATAACCGGTCTTGGTGAGACAGTTGTGGAAGAAATCCCGGGCCATCTCATTGACTTTCCGAAGGGCATTTAGCTCCCTTTCCCTGGCCTCCTCAGCGGGAGTCCTGGGCCGCTCCGGCATGGGGATATTCAGCTTTTCTGCCTGAAGCTTGATAGCCTCGAAATATGTGACGTTCTCAATCAAGGATATGAACTTGAAAACATTGCCACCTGCATGACAGCCAAAGCAATAGAAGAATCCCTTGTCCGGCACCACGGAAAAGGAGGGGGTCTTCTCATGGTGGAAGGGGCAGCAGCCCCAGTAGCGTCCGCCCTTGCGCTTCAAGGGCACATAGCTCTGTACCACCTGCAGGATGTCCGAACGGGAACGCACCTGCTCCACGAATTCGTCCAGCCTGCCGTCACCCACGGACACACACCCCTCCAGCTTTACAACCAAATTCCATCAGTACGACACCTGCTATAAATTCTATACAAAAGAGAATTTTCCTGCCCGTAAAAGTATCTAAGAGAAATATTTCCCAAATTGTGCAGACCATTCCCTAATTTAACTATATTCACCGCAAAATATAAAAATCCTCTACAGCTCAGCAATTTACTAAACCATTTGTTCCGCCGGAGGGACAAAGATGCTCTTGAAGAGCTGCACAGCATAGCTGTCCGTAAGACCGGCCACATAGTCAACCACCGTCTGCTGGCGTCCCCAGCGGGCTTCCCGCTCGATGAACTCATCAGGCAGCTCGGAGAAATTCTCCATATAATAGCCAAAAAGCTCCTGCAGCACGAACACCGCCTGCTTCCGCTCCCGGGCCAGCGCCTCAGAATGGTAGATATGCTTGAACATGAAGCGGCGGAACACATCCATTACATGGGCAACTTCCTCAGACTGGGCAATCTCGCCCCTGGCCAGGGAGGTTTCAATCATATCCGCCACCATGCTGGTTATCATCTGTGAGGTATCTGAGCCAAAATGCGCTGTGACCTCCGAGGGAAGTTCCCCCGGCTTCAGCAGCCCTGCCCTGATGCTGTCATCATAATCATGGCAGAGGTAGGCAATGCGGTCAGCTGTGCGCACGATCCTGCCCTCATAAGTCCTGGGCAGATTCGGTCCCGTGTGGTTCAGTATGCCATCCCGGGTTTCGGCAGTGAGATTCAGTCCCCTGCCCCCCCGCTCCAAAAACTCCACCACCCGCAGGCTCTGCTCGTTGTGGGAGAAATGGCCTATGAGCTTGGCCATGGCCGCCTCTCCCGCATGGCCGAAGGGGGTGTGCCCCACATCATGCCCCAGGGCAATGGCGTCCGTCAGATCTTCATTGAGCCGCAGAGCCCGGGCGATAGTGCGGGAAATCTGGGAAACTTCCAGGCTGTGGGTCATGCGGGTGCGGTAATGGTCCCCCGCCACGATATAGACCTGGGTTTTCCTCTTCAAGCGCCGGAAAGACTTGGAATGAAGTATCCTGTCCCGGTCCCGCTGGAACTTGGTGCGAAAAGCGCACTCCTCCATGGGCTCCTTCCTCTCAGCCTCACGGCTCTTGGCTGCCTGAGGAGAAAGGTACTCGTACTCAAACGCCTCAGTCTGCTCGCGAACGTTCATTCCTGTCCCTCCTCTGACAATTTTCTCCAGTAACACTATTATACGTGATTTGTCAAGTCCTTTCCTGCCGGGAAGCAAATAAATTTGGCTGGCAGACGGTTTGACAAAGGAGGGGTAAGATGCTAAGATATATCATGTTTTGCTGATATAGCAGACCTATGCGGATGTGGTGGAATTGGCAGACACGCTGGACTTAGGATCCAGTGCCTTTCGGCGTAAGGGTTCAAGTCCCTTCATCCGCACCAGAGGGAAACAAAAGGCTTCGCAAGCTTGGCTTGCGGAGCCTTTTTTGTCAACAATAAACTTCTATAGCCCTCTTGATGGCCTGGACTGTCAACGGCAACATAGGCCCCACTTCACCGTCCAGATCGCTCTCCAAGGCTTCCTCTGTGCTGACTGTGAAGCTCTCAGCCTGCAAGTGCAGCACCGCATCCATTTCCGATACAGGCCGTCCTGCGATGAGATCTTTGCCTATTGCCATCAGCTGAGGCACGCCGACCTTCCTGATTGCCAGGAAGTCAAGCAGCCCATCATCGACCTCCACGCCTTCAGCCACATGCTTCATGCTGCCCACCGTAGAGCTGTTGATGATGACAAAAAGGTAAGCCTCAACTTCATGGGCCTGCCCGTCTGCCAGTACCTTGAGCTTCCAGCTGTGGAATCTGGCCAGTTCACCAAGTCCTTTCAGATAATAGGCATTCTTGCCCAGGGCATTCTTGAGACTTGGCGCCACCTCATGGGCAATGGAGGTCATCATGCCGGCGCTGGCCACATTGATGAAGTATTCCTCACCTACAAGGCCCAGGTCGCAGCGACGCGTCCTGCCCTCAACTATCGTGTCGAAGTATTTTTCCAAATCCTCGTTGATGCCCAGATAGGTGGCAAAGTCATTGGAAGTGCCGCTGCCGATTATCCCCAGGGGCAGGTCCAGCTTCCCCTTCATGATGAGGTTGGCAGCTTCATGCACTGTGCCGTCGCCGCCGGCAGCGATGAGGCCGTCCGGCTGCAGCTCACGCACGAAATCTATCAGGCCGTCATTGCCCCCCGCCTTGGTGCGGTAGGGAATCAGCAGGGCTCCCCGGCGCTGGAAGGCTTCTACCATCATGTCAAGCTTGCCCTTGAAGGCGGCGCTGCCGCTGACGGGGTTGTAGAAAAGCACGAACTTACGCAAGAATAGCCTCCTTACTCTGCCTTGGTCTTGAAAACACCTATGCGCCGCAGGAACTTGATGCCGAAACGGCCAATCATGGGAATACGCACCAAATCATCTTCACGCAGGCCACCAATCAGCAGCATGACAGCGATGTAGACGCCGCAGCCGAAGAACACGGCCCCAAAGGTAGCTACAATAGCTGACCCCAGCAAAGCCATGGACTGCACGTAGAAAACATGGGTAGCCGCCGCCATCACCAAAGCCGCTATAATGGTCTTGAAGAGCTGCCCCATTTCCATCTTATAGCCAATGAACTTGTAGATGAACACCAGGTTGATGAGGGCAGCCACACCCATATCCGCCGCCGTAGCCCAGGCCGCGCCCATGATGCCCAGCCAGGGAATGGAAGTCAGGTGCCAGTTCAGCAACACCTTGGCCCCTGCTGCCACCACCATGTTCACCATGGGAATGGTGGGATGCCCCAGGCCCTGCAAGATAGCCGTGGAAACCTGATGAAGACCAAGGAGCACGATGCTCACAGCAGAAATCATCACCGCCGGCCCCGCACCCGGCGCATTGTAAATCAACGCTGAAATAGGCGTAGCCAGCACGAACACGCAGACAAAAGCCGGGAAGCAGACGAAGTTGGAAATGCGCACAGAAGCCGCCGTCTGGCTGTAGACCCTGTCCTTCTGCTTCAGGGCCCTGGCCTCAGAAATGGCCGGCACAATGCTCATGGCCATGGAAGCCGTAATCAGGCAGGAAAGGTTCACCAGCGGCACGGCCATACCTGTGAGATAACCGAAGAGCTCCGTAGCCTCCCCCACGGAATAGCCTGCCACTTCCAGACGCTGGGGTACAATCATCAGATCCAGGTTAGACACAATAGGCAGCATGATGCTGGCTGCCGATACCGGCAGGGACAGCTGGAAAATGCGCTTGATGATGTGTCCTGCCGACTCGTGCTCTGTGCCCGGAGGCGGCGTGAGCACCTTGCCGTAGTCCCTCTCAATGTCCCGGTCCAGCTTGATGTGGAAATACACCAGAACCATCAGGCCCGTCACCGCACCTGCCAAAGCGCCCAAGGAGGCACCAGCAGCTGCATAGTCAAGTCCCCAGGGCATGAGCAGGCTGGCCAACAGGATCATGGTGATGACCCGGAAAATCTGCTCCACAATCTGGGACACTGCCGTAGGCGTCATGCGCTGCCAGCCCTGCAGATAACCTCTGGAGCTGGCCAGAAAAGTCACGAAGAACACCGTAGGTGCCAGCACCACCACGGACATATAGGCCCGGGGGTCACGGATAAACTGCCACTCGATGAGCCAGTCTGCCAGGAAGTAGGTCAGGAAGGAGAAGAACAGGCCCGTGGCCAGCATAAGGCCCATGGAAATGCGGAAAACCCGCTTGGCCCCGTAGATGTCCTTCAGGGCCACCCTTTCCGCCGTGATGATGGAAATAGCAACCGGCACGCCTGCCTGGGACACGGTCATGGCCAGAAAGTAGATGGGAAAAGCCATCTGATAAAGGCCGATACCTTCGCCCCCCAGGATACGGGACACGAAAATCCAGTTCAGGGAGCCGATGACCTTCACCACAAACCCGGCAATGGTCAGGATAAATGTGCCCTTGAGGAAGGACTCGCCCTTGCTGCTCTTCTTTTCCTCCTGCTCCTGGCTTTCTATCTCTTGATTCGTTTCTTGCTTGTTAATGGAAAACACCGCCTAGTAATCTGCCTCAGTTTTGCTTATGGCAAAACGTCCTTGTTGGCGTTATAATTGTATAAAGTGTAACAGAAGAATTATAACGCAAATAGGTAGATTTTGCCATAGGCAAAATATACCTATTTGCGTTTCGACGAGGCAACAGCCGAGTCATAACGCAATTACGATGCAAAGTAGATTTTGCCATAGGCAAAATGCAGAAAGGAGGCTTGCCATGAACATCATCGACTTCGACACCCGCATCGGCAGACAGAAACCCAACAGCCTCCTGCGTGAGGAAGCCTGCCCCTTCTGCGACCGGGAGCACCTGACGGACATCATAGCCGAAGAAGATGGCATGATTCTTTTGAAGAACAAATACAACGTCATCGTGGGCGCTGACCAGTTCGTCCTGATAGAAGGCCGGGAGTGCCAGACGGATATGCCGGACTACTCTCGGGAGAAAATGCGCCACCTCATCAGCTTCGGCCTCCATCACTGGCAAAAGCTGATGCACTCAGGCCGCTATGAAGACGTGCTGTTCTTCAAGAACTTCGGACCTCTCTCTGGCGGCACCATCCGCCACCCCCACATGCAGCTGGTGGGCTTTCCCAAACTGGACAGAAGCTGCCTCTCCCTGCCCGAGTACTTCGATGGTCCCCTGATCGCCGAGAAAAACGGCGTTTCCCTGCGCCTTTCCCAAAAACCCCGGGTAGGCTTCTGGGAAATCAACCTTCAGACAGAGCGCCTCTACCAGACCGAAAGCGTAAACACCCTGGCCGACTTCATCCAGCTCAGCGTTGACTACTTCATGAACCATTTCTCCCGCCGGGGCCAGAGTTACAACATCTTCTTCTACCACGAAGGAGACAAAAAAATCATGGTCAAAATTCTCCCCCGCTACGCCACCTCCCCCCTCTACATCGGCTACGGCATCCGCTTCCGCCCCACCAGCCTGGAGGAGGCCGAAAAAGAGATTCGGCAGCTTTACTTCCAAGACAGCAAAGAATAGAAACAGCCTCCTGGCGAGCCAGATCTCACCAGGAGGCTGTTTCTTATTTGCGGGCCGCTATGCAGAACAGCGGCACCTTATCAAACTGCATGCTTTCATCTACATGCACCCTGGAGCCGATATCCTCCTCCAGAGTCACTTCCATGCCCAAACTGCGCAGGAACGCGACATCCCAGCCTGGACGGCGGTGGGTGCTGATCCTCAGCTCATCCTTGATTTCATTGCACTCCGTCACCAGTTCCCTGCGTATGCCTGCATGGACATCCGTGGGCTCATCCTTCTTCACAAAGGGAGCCAGTCCATAGTCAGAATCAAAATTCAAAAGTAGGCCGCCGGGCTTCAATACCCGCTGCCACTCCCGATAAGCCTCCATCACATCCGGCAGGGTCCAGGTCAGGTTGCGGGTGACCAGCACATCAAAGGAATTGTCTGCAAAGTCAAGGACCTGGGCATTGCCCTTGCAAAAATCCACACGGCAGCCTGCCGCCAGAGCATTCTGCTTGGCCTGATGAAGCATCTCACCGGACATATCGACACCTGTCACCTCATGCCCCAGCTGAGCCAGCAGGATAGCCAGGAAGCCTGCCCCGGTGCCCACATCCAGCACCTGCAGTTTCCCCTCAGGCAGCTTCTCAGCCAGCACCTGTCGCCAGGCCGCCCCGCAAGGCCCCGCCAGCTCCTTCAGCCGCAGCCTGCTGAAATCCCCGCTGCGCTCGTCCCAATATGCCTCTATCAGCTCCTGAAGCTTAATTTCCTGCTCATAGGCAGTTTCCCTCTGCCGAACATTGGCTTTCACTATCAGCACCCCCATGGTAGTTTCTCTCTGTCTACTATTTTATCTTAGTAAAGACAGAAAAATAAGCCTCCCAGGGGGTTACTTTTATCAAAAGCCTCTCAGTCTTTCTTAACAAGCAAAGCAACATTCTCCACGTGCGAAGTATTTGGGAACATATCCACCGGCTGCACCTTCACGGCCTTGTAGCCCAGCTCATCCAGCACGGCAATGTCCCTGGCCAGGGTGGCGGGGTTGCAGGAGACGTAAACTATCCTGACCGGCTGCATGTCTGCGAAGGTCTTCAGCACTGTTTCCGTGCAGCCTGCCCGGGGCGGGTCTACCACTACCACATCGGGGCGCACACCCTGCTTGTAGAGGCGGGGCATGACCTGGGTGGCATCGCCTACGATGAATTCTGCATTCCTTACGTTGTTGTCCCTGGCGTTTTTATTGGCATCCTGGATGGCGGGCTTCACAATCTCGATACCGATGACTTCCCTTGCCTTCTGGGCCAGGAACAGGGTGATGGTGCCTGTGCCGCAGTAAGCGTCAATGACAGTTTCCTCTCCCTTGAGGTTGGCAAATTCCATGGCCTTGTTGTAGAGGACTTCCGCCTGGGCAGTGTTAACCTGGAAGAAGGAACGGGGGGAGATGTGGAAATTCAGGCGGCCCAGGCTGTCCTGGATGGTGGGACGCCCCCAGATAAGCCTGGTATCCCTGCCCATGATGACATTGTTGCGGTAGGTCTGGATATTCTGATGAACGCTGACCACCTTCGGGAGTCTCGCCCGCAGCATCTTCACGAATTCCTTTTCCCGGGGCAGGGTCTTGCTGGCGGTGACTATGACCACCATGATATCCCCATTGCTGCCCACGCGGCCCACCACATGACGCAGGACGCCGGTGTGCTTGTCCTCATTGTAGACGGGAATGTTCAGCCTGGTGACAATTTCCCGCACGGCGTTCACCACTTCGTTGTTGCCTTCCTTCTGGATATGACAGTCAGTGGTGTCGATGATATTGTGGCTGCCCTGAGCAAAGCAGCCGATAACGGTCTTGCCCTTCTCCCTGCCAATGGGGAACTGCATCTTGTTGCGGTAGTTCCAGGGAGTGGCTGCGCCGAGGGTGGGCTCCACAAAGAGGTCAGGCTGCTTGCCAATGCGGGTCACGGCATCTATCACCTGCTGGCGCTTGGCCTTCAGCTGCGCTTCGTAGCTCAGGTGCTGGAGCTGGCAGCCGCCGCATTCCTTGTAAATGGGGCAGACGGGCTCCACCCGGTCGCTGCTCTTGCGGACAAGCTCCAGCAGCTTGCCCATGGCATAGGTCTTCTTGACCTCCGTGATGCGCACCTTGGCCTTTTCTCCCGGCAAGGCGTAAGGCACGAAGACAGTGAAATCCTCATAGCGCCCCACACCCTCGCCGCTGGTGCCCAGGGTGTTTATTTCAATCTCGTAGACTTGTCCCTGCTGGACAGGTATCTTTCCCTTCATCTTTCCTCACTTGCCTCGCTTGCATCGTCACCAGTCACAAATTCCACCTTGGTAAAGAGGTCGGCAGGCATCTCCAGGATAAACCTGGCGCCGCTTTCCTCCAGCTCCTCACGGGTGCGGAACCCCCAGGTGACCCCCAGGGCAATGGCTCCCGCATTCCTGGCGGTTTCCATGTCCACGCTGCTGTCACCGAAGTAGGCAACTTCCTTGGGGCTAACCCCCATCTTCTCCGCCAGCTTCAGCACCTTCAACGGGTCAGGCTTCCGGGGCAGGTCCGGCTGGTCGCCGATAACCTCAACGAAAGTGCCCTCAGCAAAAAGCTTCCGACAGATTTCCTCGGCGGCGCTCTGATGCTTGTTGGTGCAGACAGCCAGGGGCACCCCCATCTCCTGAAGGCGCTTCAGCATATTGAAGATGCCTGCATAGGGGCGGGTCTTATTGAGGATATTTCTGGCATAGCACTCCTTGTATTCGGCCAGAAGTGCGTCCACCAGTGCCTCATCCCCTGCCTTGTCCTCCGGCAGTACGCGCTCAATCAGCTTGCGGGAGCCGTTGCCCACCTTGTAGCGGTACAGATCCACCTCGAAGGTGGGGAAACCGTGGGCAGTGAGGACTTCGTTCACGCTGTCCGCCAAATCTTCCAGCGAGTCGATAAGGGTGCCGTCAAGGTCAAAGACCGCAGCCTTGGCAGTGACGGCAGCCCTGTTGAAATATTGCATGATAATCCTTTCTGTTCGAAAAAAGCCTTCCCCTTGAGGGGAAGGTGGCAGCCGAAGGCTGACGGATGAGGTGGAAATGAACTAAATACTTCAGCCTGACTCAAAAAGTCGCACCTCATCCGCCCCTTCGGGGCACCTTCCCCAGAGGGGAAGGCTTTATTTGTCTCAGCCGTCCAGCTTCTGGGCCAGCAGCTGGTTCACCATCTGGGGGTTGGCCTTGCCCTTGGAGGCTTTCATGACCTGTCCCACCAAGGCGCCTATGGCCTTCTTGTTGCCGCCCTTGTAGTCGTCCACTGCCTTCTGGTTCTTGGCAATGACCACGTCTACAATGCCCTCGATGGCCTTGGTGTCGGTGATCTGCACCAGGCCCTTGTCCTTGACGATCTTCTCAGGGCTGTCAGTGTTGGTCCACATTTCCTTGAAGACCTTCTTGGCAATCTTGCCGGAAATGGTATCCTTCATGATGAGCTGGATCATCTCGCCCAGGCGCTGGGCCTCCACGGGAGACTTGCTGATATCCAGGCCTTCATCGTTGAGGTTCTTCAGCAGGTCGCCCATCATCCAGTTGGCAGCCAGCTTGGCATCTGCGCCGGTAGCCACCACGGCATCGAAATACTCGGCCATAGCGCGGGAGCTGGTGATGATGCCTGCATCGTAGTCGGACAGGCCGAACTCGCTTTCCAAGCGGGCGCGGCGGGCATCCGGCAGCTCCGGCAGCTCGCTGCGGTACTTCTCGATGGTCTCCTCGCTGGTGATGATGGGAGGCAGGTCCGGCTCCGGCATATAGCGGTAGTCGTGGGCATTTTCCTTGCTGCGCATGGAAAGGGTGATGCCCTGTGCCGGGTCGAAAGTACGGGTCTCCTGGACGATGTGGCCGCCGTCCTCCAGCACCTCAGTCTGGCGCTCAATCTCGTAGTTGATGGCGTCCTCAAGGTTCTTGAAAGAGTTGATGTTCTTCATCTCCGTGCGGGTGCCCAGCTCCTTGGAGCCAACGGGACGCAGGGACACGTTGATGTCGGCACGGAGATTGCCCTCCTCCATGCGGCAGTTGGAAACATCGATGTACTCCATGATAGCCTTGATTTTTTCCATATAGGCACGGGCTTCCTCAGCGGAGCTCATGTCAGGCTCGGAGACGATTTCCAGCAGGGGCACGCCCGTGCGGTTGTAGTCCACGTTGGAAGAAGCGGAGTCCTTGATATTGGTGCCGGAATGCACCAGCTTGCCTGCATCCTCCTCCATGTGGATGCGGGTGAGGCGGATGCGCTTCTTCTCCCCCTCCACGTCGATGTCCACCCAGCCGTGCTCGGCGATGGGCAGGTCATACTGGGAGGTCTGCCAGTTCTTGGGCAGGTCAGGATAGTAGTAGTTCTTGCGGTCGAACTTGCTGTACTTGTTGATTTCGCAGTTGGTGGCAAGGCCGGCCTTGATGCCAAACTCCACCACCCGCTGGTTCACAGTGGGCAGCACCCCGGGCATGCCCAGGCAGACAGGGCACACATGGGTGTTCTGGTCAGCGCCGAAACTGGTGGCGCAACCGCAGAAAATCTTCGTCTTGGTCTTCAGTTCGCAATGTATTTCCAGGCCGATTACGGCTTCATACTTCATCAGTTGTTACCTCCCAGCTTCGCCATCTTCGTGTGATAGTCCTGACTCTGCTCATAGGTGTAAGCCGCACGGATAATGGTTTCCTCGTCCAGGGCCTTGCCGATGATCTGCATGCCGATAGGCATTCCCTTGCTGGAGAAACCGCAAGGCAGGCTGATGCCAGGCAGGCCGGCCAGGTTCAGAGGCACGGTGCAGGCATCCTGCAGGTACATCTGCAGGGGGTCACCCGCCATCTCGCCGATCTTGAAAGCCGTGGTGGGAGCCACAGGAGCAAGAATCACATCCACCTGCTCGAAAGCCTTGGCATAATCCTCGGCCACCAGAGTACGCACCTTCATGGCTTTCAGATAATACGCATCGTAGTAGCCAGCGGAAAGGGCGTAGTTGCCAATGACAATGCGGCGCTTGACTTCCTCGCCGAACTTCTCTGTGCGGGTATTGGTCATCATGGACACCAGGTCCTCGCCCTCCACACGCTCGCCGTAGCTTACGCCGTCATAGCGCTGGAGGTTGGTGGCAGCCTCAGCGGGAGCGATGAGGTAATAGGCGGAAATGGCATAATCCGTGTGAGGCAGAGAGATATCCACGATCTCTGCTCCCATTTCCTTGTATTTCTCAATGGCAGCCCGGATGGCTTTCTCCACCTCGGGGTCCATGCCCTTCACGAAGTATTCCTTGGGCAGTCCGATCTTCAGCCCCTTCACATCCTCCACCAGAGCCCTGGTGAAGTCAGGCACAGCCGCCTCGCTGGAGGTGGAGTCCATCTCATCATGGCCGGCAATGATGTTGAGCAGATGTGCGCAGTCCGTCACATCCCGGGTCACAGGGCCAATCTGATCAAGGGAGGAGCCGTAGGCCACCAGGCCATAGCGGGAAACACGGCCATAGGTGGGCTTCAGGCCTACCACGCCGCAGAAGGATGCAGGCTGGCGGATGGAACCGCCGGTATCTGAGCCCAGGGACCATATAGCGGTGCCTGCAGCCACGGAAGCGGCGCTGCCGCCGGAGGAACCGCCGGGGACGCACTCGGTGTTCCAGGGGTTGCAGGTGGGATGGTAAGCGGAATTCTCCGTGGAGCCGCCCATGGCGAACTCGTCCATGTTCAGCTTGCCCAGGATGACAGGATTCTCTGCCTTGAGCTTCTTCATGACCGTTGCATCATAGGGAGGCACGAAGTGCTCCAGAATCTTGGAAGCGCAGGTGGTCTTCACGCCCTTGGTGCAGATATTGTCCTTGATAGCGCCGGGAATGCCCTCCAGGAAGGAAATCTCCTCCCCCCGGGCAATCTTCTCGTCCACGGCGCGGGCCTGCTCCAGTGCCTCGTCACGGGTGACGGTGAGGTAAGCCTTGACCTCTCCCTCCACCTCGTCAATGCGGGAGAGCACATCCTCGGTCAGCTCTACACTTGTAATCTCTTTATTCACCAGCATATCATGCAGGACATGAGCCGGTTTCTCGTATAATCTCACGTTCAATCCTCCTGCCTTATTCAGTCTTCCAGCACCTTGGGCACCTTGAAATAGCCGTCTTCCTTAAGGGGAGCGTTGGCAAGGGCTGCCTCCCGGTCAAGGGACTCCTTAACCTCGTCCTTGCGGAACACGTTCGCCATGGGCAGGGCGTAGGTGGTAGGCTTAACATTCTCCGTGTCCAGCTCGGAGAGGTTGTCCATATAGGTCAGGATCTTGTCCAGGTTGCCCAGGTAGCGCTCCGTGTCCTCCTCGGCAATAGAAAGCCGGGACAGCACAGCCACGTTATCCAGGTCCTCTTTCGTTACTTTCATTTCTATTCACCATCCAGCTATAAAATTCAACATTACAAATAAAGATTATAACGCAAAATAGCATATTTCGCCACAGGCAAAACCACTTAAAGCATGGTTATCGGATCTATATCAATGGCAACTTCTGTGCGTAAATGCAATTTTTGTTCCCGCAGGAATTCCTGCACAGTAGGCAGGTCAGCGGTCTTGATCAGCACCACGAAGCGGTAGATATTGCGGAATTTGGCAATCACTGCCGGGGAAGGGCCCACTATCACCTGCCTCTTGTCTCCCTTGAAGCGCTCCTCAAAGGCCTTCACCAGCCGCCTGCCCTTCCCCTTGGCCATTTCTTCGTCTTCATCCTGAAAAAGCAGCTTCACTATCCTGCTGTAGGGCGGATAGAAAAGTTCCTTTCTCATGGCTAGTTCCTGTCGGAAGAACTCCTCATAGTCCTGCTTCAGGCCTGCTGTCACCGCATAATGCTCCGGATTATAAGTCTGCACGATGACCTGTCCCCTGCCGCCATGACGTCCTGCCCGCCCCGCAGTCTGGGTAATGAGCATAAAGCAGCGCTCCGCCGCCCTGAAGTCAGGCATATTCAGGCTGGAATCTGCGCTGATAATGCCAACTGACGTAACGTTGGGTATATCGTGCCCCTTGGCCACCATCTGGGTGCCCAACAGGATATCGTACTCATGACGGCGGAAGCGGTTCAAGATTTCCTGATGGGCAAACTTCGTCCCCGTGGTATCCCTGTCCATGCGGATCACCCGGGCACGGGGCATGATCTCCCGCAGTTCCTGCTCCAGCTTCTCCGTGCCGGAGCCGAAGTACTTGATATAGCGGCTGCTGCACTTGGGGCACACATCCGGCACCTGCTCGGTCACATCGCAGTGATGGCAGGAAAGACGCCCGTTCTTGTGGTACACCAGGGGCAGGCCGCAGAGCCTGCACTTCATGACCTCCCCACAGGAACGGCACATGACGAAAGTCGAAAACCCGCGCCGGTTCAGCATGATGATGGACTGTTCACCACGAGCCAGGGTTTCCTCCAGCAACCGCTGCAAGTCCCGGGAAATGATATGCCTGTTGCCCAGCTTCAGTTCCCGCCGCATATCCACGGCATGAACCAAGGGCATGGGCAGGCTGCCGATGCG
This sequence comes from Selenomonas sp. AB3002, assembly GCF_000702545.1. Classification (NCBI taxonomy): domain Bacteria; kingdom Bacillati; phylum Bacillota; class Negativicutes; order Selenomonadales; family Selenomonadaceae; genus Selenomonas; species Selenomonas sp. AB3002. The sequence goes on from NZ_JNIO01000008.1 coordinate 1,470,065, forward strand.
TTCCGGCAGCTCCAAAAGCTTCAGTTCTTCATTATTCGCACGATAATAGGTTTCAAGTGAAGGCGTGGCGCTTCCTAACAGCAGCACAGCCCTATGGATACGAGCCAGCTGCTCTGCCACCACTCTGGCATGATAGCGGGGTGACTCGTCCTGCTTGTAACTCATGTCCTGTTCCTCATCCATGACGATAAGGCCGATATCAGCTGCCGGAGTGAACAGGGCAGAACGTGCCCCGATGATAATGCCCGCCTCACCTCTTCTGACCCGCAAGATGGCATCATTGCGCTCGGACAGGGAAAGGCGGCTGTGCATCACCATGATATCCTCAGGGAAATACTCTTTGAAGGAGGCCACCACCTGCCCCGTCAGGGCAATCTCCGGCACCAGCACAATCACCTGACGCCCCAGGGCACGGACTTTCTTTGCCAGTTCCATATAGACCTGGGTCTTGCCGCTGCCCGTGACCCCCTTCAGCAAAAAGCCCTGGAACGCCTTGGCCTCTGCTGCCTGCTCCAGCTCTGCCAGAGCATTTCCCTGGGCCTCAGTCAGCTGGATTGCCGGCGCGTTGTTCAGTTCGGCTTTTCCTCCATAGCTGTCCCGCAGGACACGCTTCTGACGGACTTCCACCAACCCCTGCTCTTCCACCAGCTTGATAGTGGCAGGAGAAACCTTCTCTTCCCTAAGCGCAGTATATGAAAGCTCTTTTCCCTCGTTCTTTGCCAGAAGTTCCAATAAACGAAGCTGTGCTTTCTTGCGTTTGAAATCAACCTGCAGTTCTTCCGTGACTTCTGCCGTCAGGCAGACATATTTCTCATAACGTGCTTTATCCCGCTTCTCTGCCAGATAATCCTTGACGAGCACTCCATAGCTGACCATGCGCTCTATCAGGCCAGGCAGTTCCTCCCCCATCCCGGGCAAGGCCTTCCTGATCTCCCGCAGGCTCTTGGGGCCCTCAGCCATGAGATACTGGTAAACACTGCTGGCCATCGGCATGGCCAGCATCAGGTGCCCGCTCATGCTCTCCTCAGCAGCATAACTCACGGTAATCTTCAGCCCGGACTTCCCAGGCATGAAGAGCCGCATAATTTCCGCCAAAGAGCAGAGATAGAAGTCCGCAAGCCATCTGGCAGCCTTAATCATCTCCGGGGTGAACCAGGCTTCCTCATCCACTGTGGAAATAATTTCCTTAAGCGCATACTCATGCTTTGTATCCTCGGCTTCCTCCCTGATGGAGACAATAAAGCCCTCCACCTTCCGCCCCCCGAAGGGCACGAAAACACGCCACCCCTGCTCCAGAACGAATCCACGCGGCACAAGGTAGCTGAAAGCCTTGGCTATGCTTTTGACAGGAATATTGACGAATACCTCTGCAATTTGCATTTTACCCTCTACCAATCCCAAGTAATATCACAGATATTATATCACCATTGCTCTAATTTTGCCGTAAGCAAAATCTGAATATGCTAAGATTTTAGAAGGCGCTTAGAAATACCTCTCTAATCTTCACAACCTTGTTAAGGATTTCATATAATGCTACAATTTCCAAAGATTTTCACTATGCAGTATTACGTAACAGCCAGCAAGGAGAAACACTATGTATTTCACCATTGACCAGAGGCCCTTCAATAATCCGGCCTTTTGCAAGGAAGTAACAGAAACTATCAATAAGTATGCACAAGAACACAATTTTCCTTACACAGACCTCATCCGTGCCAAGCGAACAGCAGACGGCAGCAGCTACGAGTGGCATATATATCCCAATGTGCTGCTGAAGCATCTGGCCGTAATCGACTACCTGGAAACGCACCTTTCCAGCCATTATCCTGCTGAGATGAAACGCCTCAAACGTGAATTAAACACTTCGGTGCCAGATCTTTTGACCGACATTTCCGAAATGGTCAGTGGGAAATCTTTTGAAGCCACTCTCAAAGCTGACTGCAAAAACATCTACGCCTCTGCCAAAAACCAGAGCTGCTATACTGGCGCTCTGATTGATTATGAGAATCCCCAAAGCATCATTGGCCTCTTCATATACAAAGATGCCTGCCAGCTGGAAGGCTGCAAAGATTACAGTGACCTTGTGGATAAAGAACTCCTCATCCATGGAGAAATCTCATACTACCAGCCTGCCAATTGTTTCCAGCTCAAGGCCACCAGCATAAATGTGCTAGGTGACTGCACGCGACTGAAGAACGAGAAACTATGGGAAACGGAGTGTTTTGATATCCTGCGCAGTTGGGATGAAGTACGCACATACCCGGAACCGAAAAAGCCAAGCAGGATTGGCCTCGTAGCCAACATCCATACACAGGGATATCATGATTTCATGCAGACATTGGAAAAGAACTTTGGCAAGTATATGCCAGAAATTGTCCTCTTCGATATAACCATGGATGCAGAAAGCATCACCAGCACCTTGAGCAACATCAAATACACTTACGAAGATGAGTTTGACTACGTTGCCATCGTCCGCGGCGGCGGTGACAAGGAATCCCTTATAAAACTTTGTGAGCCACCTGTACTGAGTGTCATCCACGCCCTCGGCAACGTAGTCACTGGCATAGGTCACACAGACGACTTCCTGCTATGCGGCAGAGCCGCCCACTATGATGCAGGCACCCCCACCGCTGCCGCCCATTTTCTCAAGACCATGGACAGCAAATTCTACAGCCAGCAAAGGCGCATAGAACTGGCCATAAAGTCTGAAGAAACCAAAGCCAGAACCGGATTCCAAAGCGACCGCGAAAGAGCCGACTACTGGGAACAGGCTTATAAACGACTGGAAGCAGACTACAATGAACTGATGAACGACAGCCAGTCCAAGGGACTATGGAGCGCCATAAAGAATTTATTCTGCTAAATAAAGCAAAAACTCCGTGCAAAATTTCCGCACGGAGTTTTTTATTCAAAGCCACCGTTATCGCTGCATATACAGCAAAAATCACTAAAAAAGCTCGCAAAGCCTTCCACTCTGCGAGCTACAGTATCATATAAATGGTGGAGACAAGGAGGATCGAACTCCTGACCTCTTGCATGCCATGCAAGCGCTCTCCCAGCTGAGCTATGCCCCCACAAACCCCGGCCTTGCCGGTTGCTGACGTTTTTCGCTGTCAACATGTGTTATTATAGGGCATATGGAAGAGGTTGTCAACAGGTAATTTACAAAAAAAGAAGTTTTTTGTAAAAAAATTATTCATCCAGACTTTCCTGCCACCAAGCAAATTTTCTTCCCGCAGAAAGCTACACCATACCGCCAGACTTCATCCACACCTTGCGCACGAAACTCTGCCAGATAGTCTTTCTCCTCTGTCTGCGCCAAAGCCTGTCCTGCCATATCTTCCAGCTCTTCCTCGTGTTCTGCCACTTTGAACTCCATCAGAATGCCAGGAATGCCCACTTCCTTCGGAAAAATTCCCAGGTCAAACCTTCCATAGCCACTTTCCCGATTTGACACTACACGATACTTTGGCATAAGCCAGGCCATAATCCCCAACAGAAAACCATGATAGAAAGTTTCCTTTTCCGCCGTGTCATGAAAGCTGGCTATCTGTACCAGATATTCCTGCAACCCTTGGGCAAACTCCTCAGCCTGTCCACGCAGCAAATACCTCAGCAGGACGAAAAGGTCAGAATCCTCCAGCTCACCACGATAGCGGTTGACAATTTCAGTTTCATATACCGTACTCACTTCCATGTTAGGAATGGCAAGTTCGCAGTAAGTCCTCCCTCCCATAAACTCCGTATGCCTGGATGTCAGATAGCCAGTCGTCTGAAGCATGGTATACAGAGCGTCCTTGCTACGATAGATATCCGTATAAATAAGCCCCTCCTGGACAGCAGTTTCGACAGTCCCTCCCTGCAATAGAGTCAGCAGCTTCTTCTCATCTTTTTTGCCAGCCTGCTTCATAAGGCCAGCAATGATATCATTTCCGGAGGTATTGAGCCAGAAAATATCAGGCTTGCAATCATTGGCAAAATAGTTCACCACTGACCAGGGGTTATAAAGTTCACAACCTGAGAAGTTGTAGCCATCATACCATGCCTTCAATTCTTCCAGTTTATCTTCCCTGTCCAGTTCTCTGGCCAAACCAGCAGTTTCTTCAGGAGTAAAACCAAAAATATCTGCATACTTCCCATTCACCACTGTGGAAACTTCCAGATTGTTCAAGGCACTAAAGATACTTTCCTTGGCAATGCGGAGCACCCCGGTCAATACACCAAATCGCAGCGCAGTGTTTCCCTTGAGCGCTGCAGTAAGGAAAGTACGCATAAAGGCAATGGCTTCATCATAGTAGCTTTCCTTGGCAGACCAGGCCGCTTGAACAGGAGAATCATACTCGTCAATCAAAAGGATAACAGTCTTTTGGTGATAACTCTGCAGAAAATACAGCAGTTTTCCCAGAGCCAGCTGCAAATCCCCCTCCGCAGCCCGTCTCAGGAGTATATCCTCGAAATAAACACGCTCATCCGCACTCAGAAACTCATCATCATACAAATATCTAAACTCAGCATACAAATCATGCATGTGAGACGCTACCTGAACCACCATATCTGAGTATTTCAGAGGTTTGATATCCTTCAGGGACAACATAACCACCGGCCACTGCCCCTGCTCTTGCATATACCTGCCTCCAACCGCCTCGATATCTGTCCCGGCAAAGAGGGCACGATTCTCCTCTGCTCCCTTCAAGGTGAAGAAGTACTTCAGCATGCTCATAGCCATGCTCTTCCCAAAGCGGCGGGGACGAGTGATGAGGGTAACTTCGCTATGCTGGTCAAGAATCTCCTTGATAAACCTGGTCTTGTCTACAAAGTAGAAATCTTCCCGAAGCCGCTTGTAATCATCTGTACCAACTGGCAAACGCTTTGCCCCAGTCATCACAGCCCCTCCCCTGAATAATCAAAGTACTTGCTTCTTGCCGTACATATTCTCATAGTAGCTCTGATACTCGCCGGAGACGATATTCCGCCACCAATCTTCGTGCTCTTTGTACCACTCAACCGTAGCCTTGATGCCTACCTCAGGGCTGGTGGTGGGCTCCCAGCCCAATTCCTCACGGATCTTGGTGGGGTCAATGGCATAGCGGCGGTCATGCCCCTTTCTATCGGTGACATGCTCGATAAGCTCCTCGCCCTTGCCCAGCTCTTTCAGGATGGCCTTCACCACCTGGATGTTCTGCCTCTCGTTATGTCCACCGATATTGTAGACCTCTCCTACCTTGCCCTTGCGCAGGATGATTTCGATAGCGGCACAGTGATCCTTCACAAAGAGCCAGTCACGGACATTGAGGCCATCGCCGTAAACGGGCAGCTTCTTGTCATGCATGGCGTTGATGATCATGAGGGGAATAAGCTTCTCCGGGAAGTGGAAGGGCCCGTAGTTGTTGGAGCAACGGGAGATGGTCACCGGCAGGCCAAAGGTGCGGTGATAAGCCATGACCAACAGGTCTGCAGAGGCCTTGGAAGCAGAGTAAGGGCTGCTGGTATGAAGCGGCGTCTCCTCGGTGAAGAAGAGGTCGGGACGGTCAAGAGGCAGGTCGCCATAAACCTCATCTGTGGACACCTGATGGTAGCGCTTGATGCCATACTTGCGGCAGGCATCCATGAGCACACTGGTGCCGATGACATTGGTCTGGAGGAAAACTTCCGGGTTCTCAATGGAGCGGTCCACATGGGACTCAGCGGCAAAATTCACGATGACATCCGGCTTTTCTTCCTCGAACATCTTGTAAACAGCCTCGCGGTCTGCGATATCGCCCTTGATGAATTTGAACTGCTTGTTCTTCTGTGCTTCTTCCAGGGTAGCCAGGTTGCCTGCATAGGTCAGCTTGTCATAGCAGATGATCCTGTCCTCGGGACGGTTCTCCAGCATATAGTAGACAAAGTTGGCACCAATGAAACCGGCGCCGCCGGTTACAACAATATTCATGATTCCGCTCCCTTACTTCATTTCCTCATAGACAAAGTTGATTTCATTCTTCTCTATACGTTCGGCCAGGGTAGGCGCCTTCTCGTCCTTGTCAGAGAGAATCAACGGCTGGATGGGCCACTCCACCCCTATCTCCGGGTCATCCCAGCGCACATTGCCATCGCACTCAGGTGCGTAGTAGTTATCTGCCTTATACTGCACTTCCACATCATCCGTGAGGGTGATGAAGCCATGTGCAAAGCCACGGGGAATAAAAAGCTGCTTCTTGTTCTCAGCAGAGAGCTCCACCCCCACCCACTGGGCATACTGGGGAGACCCCTTGCGGATATCTACTGCCACATCAAAGATCCGGCCTCTGGTGCAGCGGACCATCTTGGCCTGACACATAGGGTTCTGCTGATAGTGCAGGCCACGCAGTATTCCCTTCTGAGAGGAGAAGGACTGGTTGTCCTGCAGGAATTCCACCTCAAGCCCTGCCTCTGCCAGTTTTCTTTTTGACCAGCTCTCCATGAACCAGCCACGGGCATCACCAAAAACCTGCGGCTCCACTACATAAACACCCTTAAGTTTTGTTTCTGTAACTTTCATTCTCTCTGCGCCCCTTACTTTTCTTTAGCCAGCTGCTGCAAATACTTGCCGTAAGCATTCTTCCTCATGGGCTCCGCCAGCCTCAGCAGCTGCTCACTGTCAATATACCCCATGCGATAGGCAATCTCCTCGATGCAGGCCACCTTCAGCCCCTGACGAGCCTGAATGGTCTGGACGAACTGGGCTGCCTGCAACAGGGACTCATGGGTTCCCGTATCCAGCCAGGCATAGCCGCGGCGCATCTTCTCCACCCGGAGTTTTCCTGCCTCAAGATAGGCCTTGTTCACATCGGTGATCTCCAGCTCCCCACGGGGCGAAGGCTTCACTTCCTTGGCAATGCTCACAATGTCCTTGTCGTAGAAATACAGCCCTGTCACCGCATAGTTGGACTTTGGCTCTGCCGGCTTCTCCTCCAGGCTGGTGGCGCGCCCTTCCTTGTCAAAAGCCACCACGCCATAGCGCTCAGGGTCGGACACATAGTAAGCAAAGACCGTGGCCCCATCATCACAGGCAGCCGCCCTCTGCATAGCTTTGGCCAGATCAGAGCCATAGAAGATATTGTCCCCCAGCACCAGCGCACAGGAGTCGCCATTGATAAATTCCTCACCAATCAGAAAAGCCTGAGCCAGGCCATCAGGACTGGGCTGCACTGCATAGCTGATGCTGATGCCCAACTGGCTGCCATCACCCAGAAGCCTTCTGAAAAGTTCCTGGTCCTGAGGGGTGGTGATAATCAGGATATCATTGATGCCAGCCAGCAGCAAGGTGCTCAAAGGGTAGTAAATCATTGGCTTGTCATAAATCGGCATAAGCTGCTTGGATACAACCTCTGTCAAAGGGTAGAGCCTGGTACCAGACCCACCCGCCAAGATAATGCCTTTCTTTATCAAAGAAATCCCTCCAATGTCGAATAATAACTATCAATTATTATACGACACTGGAGGGAATTTTACCAACAATATACAAATATGTTTGACTTAGATGTCAGCGCATTTACTTGAATTCCACGAATTCGTTGATCCGTGCCCCGCCCTTGATCATGGGCTCCACGAAGCTGCGCCAGATGTTCATGACGATGACCCTGGGATGCTCCGTATCCTTCAGAGCTTCCTGCAAAGCCACGGCGAAGCCTTCCTGGGTGTCTACGGTCTCCGCCTTGATGCCGAAGCTTTCGGCATATTTCTCGTAGTCCATCTGATAATCCAGCTCGCAGGCAATATAACGCTCGTTATACATGACCTTCTGCAACTGGCGTATCATGCCCAGGCTGGTGTTGTTGGCGATGATGGAGATAATGGGGAGATTCAGTCTGGCAATGGTGTAGAACTCATTGCCCGTCATCTTGATGCCCCCATCACCTGCCACATGGATGACCCGCCTGTTCTTGCCATAATAGACCTGTGCCCCCATGGCGGCAGGCAGGCCGAAGCCCATGGTGCCAAGACCGCCGGAGGTGAGCCAGGTGCGGGGCTGCTCCGGCTTCAGGTGCAGGGCTGCCCACATCTGGTGCTGGCCCACATCGGTGGCAAAGGCATAGGGCTTGCCAGCCGTGGCTTTCGCCACCAGGTGCATGGCCCAAGGCACAGTCAGGCGGCTGTGCTGGTAGTCATACTCATAAGTCTCCCGCCAGCCTTCAATCTGCTGCCACCATTCCTTAAGCTCGCTATGGGGCTCATACCGCATCAAAAGGCCCAGGATGGTCTTCATATCCCCTGCCAGTCCCAGGGAGCCCGCCACATTCTTGTCAATCTCTGCCGGATCGATATCGATGTGGATGAACTTCTTGTCCTGGGTGTACTTCTTGAGGTTGCCCGTCTGGCGGTCACCGAAGCGGCTGCCGATGGCAATGACCAGATCAGCCGCCGCAATGGCATGATTGGCAGCCTTCTCCCCGTGCATGCCCGCAAAGCCCAGGGACTGGGGATGAGAACCGGGCACGGCCCCCAGCCCCATGAGGGTATGCACCACAGGCAGATGGTATTTTTCAATGAAGGCCAATACCTCAGGGGTGGCCCCTGCCGCAATGACCCCGCCCCCTACAATGGCCAGAGGGCGCTGGGCATTGACTATTTCCTCAGAGGCCTCGGCAGCGCAGATGCGGAAATCCGCATCCGGCTTGCCGGGCTTCTTCTCCTCAACCGCCTGAGGCTCATAATCCACCTCAGCAAAGAAGAGATCCCGGGGAATATCCACCAGCACCGGGCCGGGACGGCCCTTGCGGGCCAGCTGGAAAGCTTCCCGCAGGGTGGGGATGAGTTTCTTCACGTCCTTCACCTTGTAGTTGTTCTTGGTGATGGGCATGGTAATGTCCAAAATGTCCGTTTCCTGGAAGGCATCGCGGCCCAGCAGGGTAGTATCCACCTGACCAGTAATGGCCACCACGGGAATGGAATCCATAAAGGCAGTGGCCAGGCCTGTCACCAGATTGGTGGCGCCGGGACCGGAGGTGGCCATGCACACCCCCACCTTGCCGGAAGCCCGGGCGTAGCCGTCTGCGGCATGGGCCGCATTCTGCTCATGGGTCACCAATATCTGCTGCAGTCCCTGTTCGTCCTTTTCATCGTAAAAGGCATCATAGAGAGGCAGGATCATGCCCCCGGGGTAGCCGAAGACCACCTCCACGCCCTGCTCCTTGAGGCAGGCCGCCACTGCCTTTGCACCTGTCATTTTCATTGTACGTCACACCCTTTGTGAGATTTCTCTCGTTATCTCTTCGGTGTTAGCCTTCTTAAATCCTTCTTTCCAAAGATCTGCAGTGCGCCAGCCTTCTTCTAAAACCTTTTCAACAGCCGCCTCGATAGCCTTGGCTGCCTCTTCCTCATGGAGGGAATACCTGAGCAGCATGGCCGCAGACAGAATAGTGCCCATGGGGTTGGCAATCCCCTTGCCGGCAATGTCCGGGGCGCTGCCGTGGATAGGCTCATAAAGGCTGGTAGAGGTGCCAATGGAAGCGGAGGGCAGCATGCCGATGGAGCCCCCCACCACAGCCGCCTCGTCGGAGAGGATATCTCCGAAGAGGTTGCCCGTGACAATGACATCGAACTGGGCAGGGTTGATGGCCAGCTGCATGGCGCAGTTGTCCACATAGAGGTTCTTCAGCTCCACTTCCGGATAGCCCTCTGCCACCTTGGCTGCCGTGCGGCGCCAGAGGCGTGAGGTAGCCAGCACATTGGCCTTGTCCACAGAGGTGAGCTTGCCCCGGCGGAGCTTCGCCGTCTCGCAGGCCAGCTTCACGATGCGCTCCACCTCAGGCACTGAGTAGTTCTCCAGATCCCAGGCCCGCTCTGCCCCTTCGTGCATCTCAGATTCGCAGCGCTCACCGAAGTAAATGCCGCCTACCAGCTCACGGACAATGACCAGGTCTACCCCCTTGGCCAGCTCAGGCTTCAAGGGAGAATACTCCACCAGAGCCTCTGCCACCTTCACGGGACGAAGGTTGGCGTAGAGGCCCAGTCCCTTGCGCAGGCCCAGGATGGCCTTTTCGGGACGCAGGGCAGGATCCACATTATCCCATTTGTCCCCGCCCACGGCGCCGAAGAGGACAGCATCGGCTGCCTTGCAGGCTTCCAGTGTCTCCTCCGGCAGGGGCGTGCCAAACTTGTCATAAGCAGTGCCCCCTGCATCATGGAATTCATATTCCAGGTTCAGGCTGTATTTCTTGTCTGCCGCTTTCAGGACTTCCACAGCGGAGCGGGTGATTTCCTCACCGATGCCATCGCCGGGTATCACAACGATTTTTGCCATCTTATCACCTTATTTATTCTTGATGTAATTGATGAGCCCGCCAGCCTGGGCAATCTCCTGCACGAAGCCCGGCAGGGGATGAGCCTTGAACACGTCACCGGTGGTCAGGTCCTTGATCTCGCCAGTGGCCACATTCACCATCAGCTCATCATCTGCCTTGATCTTCTCCACCTCATCACCGATCTCCAGCAGAGGCAGGCCGATATTGATGCCGTTGCGGTAGAAAATGCGGGCGAAGCTGGCGGCGATGACTACTGGCACCCCTGCAGCCCTGATAGCCACAGGCGCGTGCTCCCGGGAGGAGCCGCAGCCGAAGTTCCTGCCACCCACCATGATATCTCCTGCCTTCACATTCTGGGCGAAACTCTCGTCCAGGTCGGCCATGCAGTGCTTGGCCAGTTCCTGGGGATCAAAGGTGTTGAGATACCTGGCTGCAATGATGATGTCCGTATCTATATTGTCGCCGTAGCGCCATACTTTACCCTGATAGATTTCCTGTGCCATCTTACTTCACCTCCACATCAGCAGGCACGGCAATGCGGCCCAATACGGCACTGGCTGCCGCCGTCTGAGGACCGGCCAGATATACTTCGCTGGTCTTGTCACCCATGCGGCCCAGGAAGTTGCGGTTGGTGGTAGACACGCAGCGCTCCCCAGGAGCCAGGATGCCCATATAGCCTCCCAGGCAGGGTCCGCAAGTAGGACAAGACACCACTGCGCCAGCCTCAATGAAGATATCGAAGAGACCTTCGTGCATGGCCTGCTGATAGATGGCCTGGCTGCCGGGAATGACGATGCAGCGCACCCTGTCATGGACCTTGTGGCCCTTCATGACTTTGGCGGCAATCTGCAAATCCTCCAAGCGTCCGTTGGTGCAGGAGCCGATGACCACCTGGTCGATTTCCACAGGCTCCTTGATATCTTTCACCGCCTTGGTATTCCCCGGCAGATGGGGGAAGGCCACCACAGGGGTGAGGGTACTGAGGTCAATGGTCACGGTCTGCACATAGCTGGCATCCTCATCAGGTGCCACCGATTCATAGGACTGCTGCACCCGGCCTTCCACATATTCCTGCGTCACTTCGTCGAAGGGGAAGATGCCATTCTTGCCGCCGGCCTCAATGGCCATATTGGCAATGGTCAGGCGGTCCGTCATGGAAAGGGTCTTCACACCCTCCCCGGCAAATTCCAGGGACTTGTAAAGGGCGCCGTCCACACCAATCATGCCGATGAGGGTGAGGATGACATCCTTGCCCGTGATATTCTCCGGCTTACTGCCCACAAGTTCCACCTTGATAGCTTCCGGCACCTTGAACCAGGCCTTGCCCGTGGCCATAGCCACCGCCAGATCCGTAGTGCCTACGCCAGTGGAGAAGCCATTCACTGCGCCGTAGGTGCAGGTGTGAGAATCTGCGCCAATGGTGAGCATGCCCGGGCCTACGATACCCATTTCCGGCAGGATGACATGCTCGATGCCCACCCGGCCCTGCTCGAAGTAATGCTTGATTTCATGCTTGTGGGCGAAATCCCGCACGGCTTTCGCTAATTGTGCGGACTTGATATCCTTGGCAGGCTGGAAGTGGTCCGGCACCAAGGCAATTTTCTCTTTATCAAAGACGGGACGTCCAATCTTCTCAAACTCCTTGATGGACGGAGGCGCCGTCACATCATTGGCCAGCACCATATCCAGGTCGCAGATCACCAGTTCCCCTGCGGAAACCGAATCACGGCCTGCATGGCGGGCCAAAATCTTCTCGCTCATATTCATGCCCATAGCTTGCCCTCCTTATTCACGAAAAGCCTTCCCCGACCCAAACGGGGAAGGCTTTTATTGCATTTTTGCTATTGCTAACCTTAGTCCTTGGACAGGTCGTCGCCATCCTTCAGCCAGGACATCATGCCGCGGAGCTCCTTGCCCACCTGCTCGATCTGATGCTCGGCATGGATGCGGCGCTGTGCCAGGAAGTTGGCACGGCCGGCAGCGCGGTTCTCCAGGAGCCAGTTGCGGGCGAAAGTGCCATCCTGAATCTCAGTGAGGACCTTCTTCATTTCCTTCTTGGTCTCCTCGGTGACGATGCGGGGTCCGATCATGTAGTCGCCGTACTCAGCAGTATCGGAGATGGACTTGCGCATCTTGGCCATGCCGCCCTCATAGAGGAGGTCAACGATGAGCTTCATCTCATGGAAGCACTCGAAGTATGCCATCTCAGGCTTGTAGCCTGCTTCTACCAAAGTCTCAAAGCCAGCCTTCATGAGGGCACAGACACCGCCGCAGAGGACAGCCTGCTCACCAAAGAGGTCAGTCTCCGTCTCATCCTTGAAGGTAGTCTGGATAGCGCCTGCACGGGTGCCGCCGATGCCGCGGGCATAGGCCAGAGCCACGTCGAAGCACTTGCCGGTAGCGTCCTTCTCAGCTGCGAAGACCACGGGCACGCCGCCGCCCTCAGTGAAAGTACGGCGAACCAGATGGCCAGGGCCCTTGGGGGCTACCATGAAGACATCCACGTCCTCAGGAGGAACGATCTGCTTGAAGTGAATGTTGAAGCCATGAGCGAAAGCGAGAGCACTGCCGGACTTGAGGTTCGGGGCAATCTCAGCCTTGTAGACATCGGCCTGTTTCTCATCCGGGATCAGGATCATGGTGATGTCAGCCTGCTTGACGGCCTCAGCCACAGGCAGGACCTTCAAACCATGCTTCTCAGCCTCAGCCTTGGACTTGGAGCCTTCGTAAAGACCAACCACCACGTTCACGCCGCTCTCCTTAAGGTTCAGGGCATGAGCATGGCCCTGGCTGCCGTAACCGATAATGGCCACAGTCTTGCCGTTCATGACTTCCCAGTTGACATCCTGATCATAGTAAGTTTTTGCCATAGTACTCTCTCTCCTCACAGTGTTCATATATAGTATGTTCTCCGCGTTCCAGGGCGATGAGCCCCGTGCGGATGACCTCGGCAATGCCATAGGGCTGCACCAGCCTCAGGAAAGCCGTCACCTTGTCATCGCTGCCGGTAATCTCGAACATCAGGGTAGTGGATTCCACATCCACCACATGAGCCCGGAACAACTCGGCCATCTTAAGGACATCAAGGCGGTTGCTGTCATCTGCATGAACCTTCACCATGGTCATGCCGCGGCATACTGCCACTTTTTCATCCAGCCGCTGGACAGCTCTCACAACCGGCATTTTTTCCAGTTGCTTGATAATCTGCTCCACCAGCTGTTCGTCCCCCTGCACCACCACAGTGATGCGGGAACAATCCGGCGTCTCTGTCACACCTACAGACAAGCTGTCGATATTGAACTCCCGCCGGGAAAACATACTCACAACCCTGACCAGCACACCGGTCTGGTTTTCCACAAAGACAGACAGGACATGTTTCATAGCAAGCCTCCCTTATGCTTCCATGGACTGTGCACAGTCTTCATACAAAAGGGACTGTCCACCAGAATCATACCGACATCAACCATTATAACACGGCTCACCTGTCCATTCAATGTGTATCCTTGTAAATATGTATACATTATTGCGCAACTCACCTCTTTTGTCAACAGCAATCTGTAATATTTTATGCATTTGTATGAACATCTTTGGTATTTTAATCCCTCTTCAGCGGACACACATTTGAACTGTAGGCTTTTATCTGCACTTATATCCTTTCTGCAAGAACAGCAACGAACACCAAATTACATTTTTCTGAATAATTTCTTCTATCAAACTTCCCAGAGAAAGAAGGGATTCTGACAAATTTAACGAATAGTAGAGGCAAGGTATGAGATTAGAAACTATGTTAATTGGCCCTGATGCTTTTAACCTGGAATAAAAGAGGTGTTCGCGCAATGTTTAGTTTTTTCTCCAAAGACAAGAATAACGCTGCCCCGGAACCCACTCCTGCACCGCCCCCTACTCCCGCTGAGCGGGTGCATGCCACCCCTGCCATGCCCGTGGCCGCTGTCAGCAGCCAGCAGGACATCAAAGCTGTCTACCTCAATCGGAACGAGCTCTCCAGCGACAAGCTGAAAGACCTCTGTGACCTGGCTGGCGGCGCTGCTCTCATCATGGGCTTCATCTCCCCCGATCTTTCCGTACCGGAAGTATCCCGGGCCATCAAGCAGGAAATCCCCGGCAATACCAAGCTGATTCTCATGACCACCTGCGGCGAGCTCTGCCGTGTCCCCGGCAAGCATACCTACTATCAGGATGCCCCGGATAATCGTGGTAAGGTGCTGTTGCAGGCATTTTCCAAACGCATGCTGGAAGATGTCTACATCGCCAGCATTCCCCTGCCCAACGATGATTTGCGCCGTGGTGAAGTCACCATGACGGTGGCAGAGCGCGTGGCGGCCCTAAAATCCGAGTTTGCCAAGCAGCATGTGCCCTTCCGCGTTTCCGTAAACCACACCTTCGCCTTTGTCTACATTGACGGCGTTTCCAGTTGCGAAACCTTTGTCGTGCAGGCTCTCTTTGACAGCGGCCAGCTGGCCTGCCCCTATATCGGCGGCAGCGCAGGCGGAGATTTGAGCCTTGGACGCACATACATCTACAATGACAAGGAGTGCCTGGAAAACCACGCTGTCATTGCCGTAGTGCGGCTCAGCAAGGAATATCGTTACGGGGTATTGAAATCCCAGGCCGTAGAGCCTGCCTATGGCACCACTTTCATGGTGGGAGCTGCTAACAGTTCCCTGCGCTACATTGAAACAGTCCAGGATCCCACCACGGGAGAGGACAACTCTTTCATAGATACTCTGAAAGAGCACTTCCACGTCAGCAGCACAGCCGAATTGGAAGCCACCATGCAGGACTACACCTTCGCTTCCAATGTGAACGGCGAATACTTCATCCGCACCATCTCCAAGATTGACGAAGAAAATGACCGCATTCATTTCTACTGCGATATCATGACAGGCGAGGAACTGTACCTCATGAAGCGCATTTCCCTGCCCCAGACAGTTCATTCCGACCTGCAGCGCTATATGCAGGGCAAGCCTGCCCCCATCGGAGGCATCCTCAACGACTGCATTCTGCGCCGCCTGGGCTATCCCAATGAAATCGGCCATGTGGATGAATTCGAAAACGTGCCTGTGGCGGGCTTCTCCAGCCTGGGCGAGATACTGGGGCTGCACGTAAACGAAACCCTCACCGCCATCTTCTTCTACCACGTCCTGCCGGGAGAGTCCTACCACGATGAATATCTGGACAAATTCGCCAGCTTCTACTCTGACTGCCGGGCCTATTTCTTCAACCGCGAAATCGCCAGGCAGATGCACATGGATGCCCTGAAGGACAACCTCATCAATATGTTCCGCAACTATCAGGCCAAGATGCCCGGCATCGTGGAAACCATCATGCGCATGTCCAATGATTCCGAAGGTCTCCAGAGCGCCATCCACCAGCTGGCCAACGGCCTTGAGGAACAGAACAAGCTCTTCAAGATGCTCATGAACCGCATGGGCGAGATTACGCCGAAACTTGATCTTCTGAGCCAGCGTGCCCAGAAAATCAACGACGTTATGAACATGATCAACGAGATTGCCGCCCAGACCAACCTGCTGGCCCTGAATGCCGCCATCGAGGCCGCCAGGGCAGGCGAAGCAGGCCGCGGCTTCTCCGTGGTAGCCCAAGAGGTCAGGAAGCTCTCTGAAAATACCCAGACCAGCCTCCAGACCTCCGACGAAGCCATCAAGACCCTGCTGGGCGATGTGAAGCAGATAGACGAAATCCTGGCCGAGAACGACCAGTTCGAAGCCAAGATAGCGGAGTTTGACACCAGCTTCAGCGGCCAGATGAAAACCCTTCATGCCAATCTGGCTGACGGCCTCCGTCACATTCAGAAATCCACAGACTCCATCAAAGAGCTGGAACGGCTCAACGATGCCACCCAGGAAGAAATGGAAAAACTCACGGTGATCATCAAGAATATCGAGATGGGTATCTGAAACCTCGCAAAAAGATGCGGGCCCCGCCAAAGGGTCCGCATCTTTTTTGCTTCAATTCAATTCTATAAACTTCATGATGACAAACATGATCAGCCCAATGCCTGCACCCACAATGGATCCATTCATGCGAATCCACAGCAAATCAGGCTCTACCTTGTCGTACACAAGATGGTTGAGCTGCTTGTCAGTCAGTCCCGACAGCACGGAGGTCACTACCACACCCACCAAAGTCTGGGCATGAAGAGCAGAGCGCGCTATGAGATCATAGAGGAAATGCCCCACACTGCGCCGCAGTTCTTCATCCTCCTTCAGAAGGTCCAAAATGCGCTGATACTCCTCGCCAATCAGGCCTGCCAAGCGGGACTGAAGCACCGGCAGATGCTCGGCCAGGGGGTCCACCTCCCGTGCCTGATCCTCAGCCAGATGAGCACGCAGATGGGTGAAGGTACGCTGCACCGCCTCCCCCAGGGGCAGGTCTTCCAGCAAGCTGTCCTTCAGATCATGGAGCAACTGATGGAAAGCAGGGTCCAGATTCAGCACCATGGACTTCTCATAGAAAAGGGAGAGCAGGTCTTCCTGCAGCTGGCTTTCCGGCTTGGCCAGTTCCTCAAGGATTGAGAGCAGCTGCTTCTGCATCAGCTCTGCTGCTTCCTCCAGATCCACCAGATTGGTGGCCTCCAGGAAACCAGCTGCCAGCAAGCTCCAAAAGTCCCCCTTGGTGCGTTCCTTCTCGTAATCCTGCAGGTATTTCTCGATGGCCTTCCTGGTCTCCGGCTTCTCTACCTGCAGATAGCCGTAAGCCGCCAGCTTTGCCAGTATTTCATGGTCCCTGCCGCTGCGGGAAAGCCAGCGGCCGAACTCACCAAAGAAATCCTCCGGCTCCACCCTGGCCAGGGTGTCCTTGAACCTCTCAGCAATCACCGCCGCCTGCTCACCACTGCCCTCCCGGACAAGGATATTCCTTGCATAGACCAGCAACCTGTCTGTCATGCGTGCCCTGGTCTCCGGATGATCCAGCCATTCCAGCAACATGGGCATGAGGTGAAGCCTTTCCAGATGGTGGAAAATCTTCCGCTTGGAGAAGAATTCCTTCTGCACCAGGGTCACAGACGACTGGATGAAAGAATCCCTGCGCCGGGGCAGGATGGCCGTATGATAGGGAAACCCCAGGGGCTTCTCAAAAAGCGCCGTAACTGCAAACCAGTCTGCCAGGCCGCCTACCAGAGCCGCCTCCGCACAGAACAGCATGCCATCTGCCAGGAGGCTGGCGGGATAGGAAAGATGCAGGCACAGGCAGAAGAGGAACACCACCAGCACAAAGAGCAGGGTCTTGTCCGCCTTGTTCCAATTGCTCCAGATCACAGGCCCCACATCCTTTCCGCCAGGGTCACCAGGATATAGAGCCCCATGCCCACCAAAGAGCCCACGATTGCTCCGTTGATGCGTATCATCTGCAGGTCATCCTGCACCCTTGCTTCCACGAACTCCACCAGCTCATCGTCACTGAATTCTGCCAGGCGTTCCCTGATGATACCTGGAATAAGGTCGTGGTGCTTGGCAAGCTCCGTTTCCAGGAAATCCTTCAGCTTCCTGTCAAAACTCTGCTGCAGCTTTTCCGATTGCACGAAACTGTCCACATTGCTGTCCACGAAAGAGCGGAACCCTGGCAGCCAGAAAGGCTCCTCCCCCTTCACATTGGCTTCCAGCCAGCGTTCCAATAGCGGCTCCAAATCCAGTCTGCCCACCAGGCTGTCCTTCCAGTCCTTCAGCAGGTCATGCAAGCTTTCATCCCGGCTGAAATTCATCAGCATAGTTTCAAGGCCCGCCTTGAGGGCCGCATAACTCTGGGTCTGCCCTTGCAGGAGTTCCTGCAGCTGCTTCTGTAGTTTCTCATTGAGGATGGCGAGGATCTTCTCGTCACTGAGGTCCATGAGCTCCAGCACAAAGGCCCTGCCTGCCGAATCTCCCTCATACTCCTTGCGCAGCAGGCTGATATGGGACAGCAATACCTGCTGGAACACCGGTGAGGAAAGCACCTCCTGCCCTATGGTCAGGAGGCTGTGTATGATGCTGCGGGAATTTTTTTCCTCCGCCAGCATCCGCACCAGATCCATCAGCACATTTTCCAAGGCCAGGGACTTCAGCCCATCCTGGATAGAAGGAGCCAGCTCCCTTGCCACCCTGGCAGTATCAAGGGTGTTGATGCCGCGCAGCAGTACCTGGCATGCTACCTCCTGCAAGCGTTGCCGCCCTCCCCGGTACTCAAGGTAATCCACCATGAGGCCAGCCGTATCCTGCTGCCTGAGCACTTTCATGACATTTTCGGTGCTCAGGAGGTCCTCGCTGGCAAACTGCACAATGGCATCCATGATGCGGGGCCGGTTGCGCCGCAAGATATCCGTGCGATAGGCAATACCCAAAGGACGACGAAAGATGGCCGTCACGGCAAACCAATCTGCCAGACCGCCAATGGTGGCCGCCAGGAAGCCGTGGTGCAGCAGCCCTGCCCCAAAGCCTCCCTGTATGCCCAAAGTCCCCAGGAAGCCTGCCGCACTGAGTCCCAGGGCAAGATTAGCCTTATTTTTCTTCTGCATCAGAGCCTCTGTCCCAAATCCTTCAGATAAGCTTTGAAATCAGCACCCAAATCGTCGCGTCTCAGGGCAAACTCAACCGTAGCTTTCAAGAACCCCAGCTTGTCACCCAGATCGTAGCGCTGGCCCTCAAAATCGTAGGCATAGACAAAATCCTCTTTCGCCTGCACCTTCAGGGCATCAGTAAGCTGAATCTCGCCGCCTTTTCCAGGTTTGGTCTCTTCCAGAATATGAAAGATAGAGGGCTTGATGATATAACGGCCCAGTACCGCCATACGACTGGGAGCGCTGCCCACATCCGGCTTCTCTACCATGTCCAGGACCTTCAGCAGGCGCGGATTATTACCCTGCTCACCATCAATGATGCCATAAGAAGATACCTTATCCTCAGGCACAGTCTGGCACCCCAGCACAGAACCACCGGTAGTCTCATAAACATCTATCAACTGCTTCAGAGCAGGTTTTTCTGGATTGTAGACCACATCATCACCCAGGAGCACCGCAAAAGGCTCATCACTGACAAATGCCTTGGCACAGAGAATGGCATCTCCCAATCCGTTCATGTGTCGCTGACGGATGTAGTGGATATTGATATCCGCTGTCTCCTGCACCTGCTTCAAGAGGTCAAGCTTGCCCTTTTTCTCCAGTTCCCGCTCCAAAGTTGGCGCAGAATCAAAATGATCCTCTATGGAACGCTTGCCATGGCCGCTGACAATGAGAATATCCTCGATGCCACTGGCAATGGCTTCCTCAACTATATACTGGATAGTCGGTTTGTCCACAATGGGAAGCATTTCCTTCGGGGTGGCCTTGGTGGCCGGAAGGAAACGGGTACCATAACCTGCTGCCGGAATGACGGCTTTTCTGATTTTCTGCATAACAATCCCTGCCCATCTGAATTTTTATTATTTATTGTATAACCTCTATTATTTTACACCAAAAAGGGATTCCTCGCCACCTCTGACAACGGGAATCCCTAAAACACACGTCACGAAAATTGCATCTCTCAGCTGGCAGCCATCAGGCATTCAGCACTCTCGTCTGCTTCCTGCATCCTGCCCACAAAAGAGTCCGTCAGATGCAGTTCATAGGAAGGCTTGCCACGAAGCATCTGCAGTTCCCTGGCATCAGGTGCCAGAGAACTGCCGTCCGGCAGGAAGACACAAATGGCGGCGTGTTCATGGCTGCCTGCAAGGATCAGAGCCTTATCGGCGCCCACGCCCTTCTGCTTGTCCATAAGCAGGCACATGGCGCCCGGCCCTGGCATGAAGCCCTTCGTCCCATCCAGAACCAGATAATCCTTGCCCTCTGCCACGAAGCCTTTTACCACCATCATGTCTGTTCACCGGCCTTTCTGCTATCGACTAATAAATCCCTTCCAACTGACTCACATTATATCAGTCATTTTCTTCTATGAAAATCACAAAATCTGCTTTTCATGTTGCAAAAAATGTACTAAAATATATTCAAGAGAGCTTTAACAAGAGCGAAAGGATATGACTTATGCCTGGCTATCAGAAAAAAGGCTACCTGGTCAGCGATTTCCGGGTTTTCCGGCTGAAAGACGCTGCAATGAAGGAAATCCCCTTCCACTACCACGACTTCCACAAGATAATCCTGTTCCTGGACGGCAGGGTGGATTACGTCATAGAAGGCAAGACCTACGCCCTGCAGCCCAGGGACCTTGTCTTCGTATCAGCAGGAGAAATCCACCGCCCCATTATCCATGACGAGGACGAAGGGGCAGTGCCCTACGAGCGCATTGTTATCTACATTGCCCCAGACTTTCTGGAACGCTGGCAGGAGGAAGGCAGCAGAGGAGCTGACCTGTCCGCCTGTTTCCAGAAGGCCAGAGAGACAGCCAGTGTCATGCACCAGCCTCCTGGCACCAGCCACGACCTGCTCTATCACATGGACAAGCTGGAAAAGACTGCCCATGGTGAGGGCTTTGGCAATGAGCTTTACACAGAAATACTCTTCATTGAGTTCATGATCCTGATAAACCGTTCCCTGATCGAACATGAACTCAGCGCCCTGGAAAATGCTTCCTATGACCCGAAGATACAGGAAGTGCTGACATATATAGGCAGCCATCTGGCTGAGGACCTCAGTGTGGAATCCCTGGCCGCCAAAGCCTATATGAGCAAGTTCTACCTTATGCGCAAGTTCAAGGCAGACACAGGTTACGGCCTGCACCAGTACATACGCAGCAAGCGCCTGCTGATGGCCAGAGACCTTCTCAAGACCGATACGCCCATCACCCAGATTGCCGCAGACGTTGGTTTTATGGATTACTCCACCTTCTCCCGGGCCTTCAAGTCCATGTTTGGCTGCACTCCGAGAGAGTACAGGAACAATCAATTGAACTGAAAAAGCCTTGCCGATTGGCAAGGCTTTTTTATTGACACAAACTCTTAGAGATGCCAGAACCAGATATAGACGTTGGCCATGGCAATGGTCAGCACCATCACCGGCAGGGCGACTTTCATGAAACCGATGAAAGAAATCTGCTTGCCGTGCTGGGCAGCCAGAGAGGCCACCACCACGTTGGCGCTGGCACCAATGAGGGTACCGTTGCCGCCCAGGCAGGCACCCAGGGCCAGGCTCCACCACATGGGCTCCAGATTGGAAAGGCCCATGGCCCCCATGTCCTGAATCAGCGGAATCAGGGTAGCCACGAAGGGAATGTTGTCGATGAAGGCAGAAGCAAAGGCGCTCATCCAGAGAATCAGGATGGCGGTGCCCTCCACACTGCCCTGGGTAACCTTGATGGCCTCAGCAGCCAGCATCTTGATGACGCCAGTCTCCACCAGAGCACCTACCAGCACGAAGAGGCCGGCGAAGAAGAAGATGGCCAGCCACTCCACCTTGGAGAGGACCTTGGCAATCATGTGCTCGTTCTGGGGGAAGGAGATGAGGAGCAGGAAGCCTGCTCCTGCCAGGGCTGCGGTAGCCGTCTCCAGATGCAGTGTGCTATGAAGCACGAACATGGTGAGGGTCAGGGCGATGGCCAGCAGGCACTTCTTGAGCAACGCCGGATTGGCAATCTGGCTCTTGGCGTTAAGGCTCATGACCTTGGCCTGCAGCTCAGGCTCGGTGTGCAGCTGCTTGCGGTAAAGCAGCACCAGCAAAGCCTCTACCACGATGAAGATGACAATGGATACACCTGTCATATTCCAGACGAAATCCATGAAGGACAGGCCCACAGCGCTGCCGATCATGATGTTTGGCGGGTCACCAATCAGGGTGGCTGTACCGCCGATATTGGAAGACAGTATCTGCGCAAACAGGTAAGGCTTCACGTCCACTTTCAGCTGGGACGTGATGCTGAAGGTGATGGGCACCGTCAAGAGTACTGTGGTCACGTTATCCAGCAGGGCTGAGCACACTGCCGTAATGGTGGAAAGAGCAACCAGCAGCGCCACCGGCTCGGCCTTGACCTTCTTGGCAGCCCAGATGGCCAGGAAGTTGAACAGGCCCGTCTCGCTGGTGACATTGACGATGGTCATCATGCCGATGAGCAGTCCCAAAGTGTTGAAGTCGATGTGATGGATAGCGGTCTCCTGGTCAAGGATGCCCAAGAGGATCATCAGCATGGCGCCGAAGATACCCACGATAGTGCGGTGCACCTTCTCTGAAATAATGAGTGCATAAGCTATCAGGAAGATCGTGACAGCTATCATAGTCTGTGTTTCCATAAAAACCCCTTTCTCTCTATGCTTTCCCTAAATTAACTCTAGGCTCCAGAATAATCTTCTGCCCTTCCTTCTTAACCTTGAAGCCGTAGCTGGTGATGCCCTGCAGGGCCAGCTCCATCTTCAGCTGAGTCAGGGCACGGCCCAGCTCGTCTGTGAGGGCAGGGGTGAAGCCTGCCCGGGAGAGATTCACAGGAGGCGCGGCTTCTGCCTCAGCTTTCTGCTTCTTCACCTGCGCCGCCTCGGCCTTGACGAACTTGGTCTCGACAGTATCTTCCTCCACAAAGTTCTTAAGCATATCCTTGTCGGAAAGATCCCTGGGAATTTTGGCCTTGGGCGGTTTCTTGGTCATCTTGGACATTATATCACCTTAACCTTTCTGGCTGGCCTTGGCCCAACTGTCGCGAAGTCCCACCACACGGTTGAACACCAGATGGTCAGGGGTAGTATCCGGATCAACCACGAAGTAGCCATCACGCAGGAACTGATAGTGAGTGCCGGCTGCCGTGAGCTTCACGCTGGGCTCAATCCAGGCATTCTCGATGACTTCCAGGGAGTTCTTGTTCAATGACTCAAGGAAGTTGTCGGGGATATTGCCATCCTCGTCAGTTTCAATGAGATAGTCGTACAGGCGCACCTCAGCGGGCAGGGCAGTCCTGGCTGCCACCCAATGAATGGTGCCCTTGATCTTGCGATTGGCGGTGGGGCCGCCGGTCTTGGAATCCAGGTCAGCCGTGCAGCGAAGCTCTACCACGTTGCCAGCCTCATCTTTGATGACTTCCTCGCACTTGATGATATAGGCGTGCTTCAGACGAACTTCCCCGCCGGGCTTCAGACGGAAGAACTTCTTGGGGGCGTCCTCCATGAAGTCCTCCTGCTCGATGTAAATCTCACGGGAGAAGGGCATGAAACGGCTGCCGCCGTGCATGGGGTTGTTGTCAGCTATAAGCCACTCTTCCTTATCCTCGGGATAATTGGTGATGGTGACCTTCAGGGGACGCAGCACCGCCATGACCCGGTCAGCATTCTCATTCAGATCGTCCCGGACGCAGTGCTCCAGCATGGCTGCATCCACCAGGCTGTTGGCCTTGGCCACGCCGATTTCCTCACAGAAATGGCGCAGGGCGGCAGGCGTGTAGCCACGGCGCCTGAGACCAGCAATAGTAGGCATGCGGGGGTCATCCCAGCCGGAGACAATCCCCTCCTCCACCAGCTGGCGAAGCTTCCTCTTGCTGGTGACGGTGTTGGTGAGATTCAGGCGGGCAAACTCAATCTGACGGGGACGCTTGCCCTCTTCAAAGCCCAGAGACTCCAGCAGCCAGTCGTAGAAGGGACGGTGCTCCTCAAATTCCAGGGTGCAGACGGAGTGGGTGATGTTCTCGATGGCATCGGACAGCGGGTGGGCAAAATCGTACATGGGATAGATGCACCACTCATCTCCGGTGCGGTGATGATGGGCATGGGCAATGCGGTAGATAACCGTATCACGCATGACCAGATTCGGAGAAGCCATGTCAATCTTGGCCCTGAGCACATGGCTGCCGTCCTCGAACTCCCCTGCTCTCATGCGGCGGAACAGGTCAAGGTTCTCCTCCACGCTGCGATTACGATAGGGGCTTTCTTTGCCCGGCTCCGTCAGTGTGCCGCGATAGGCCTTGATTTCCTCAGCAGAGAGGTCATCCACATAGGCCAGCCCCTTCTTGATGAGCTCCTCGGCATAGCCGTAGAGCTTCTCGAAGTAGTCGGAAGCATAGAAGCGGCGGTCTCCCCAGGAGAAGCCCAGCCATTTGATATCCTCCTGGATGGAGTCAACGTACTCCGTATCCTCTTTGGTAGGATTGGTATCGTCAAAGCGCAGGTTGCAAAGGCCTTGATTCCGCTCTGCCAGCCCGAAGTTCAGGCAGATGGATTTCACATGGCCTATGTGCAGATACCCGTTAGGCTCCGGTGGGAAGCGGGTGTGAATGCCCTCAGTGTATTTCCCCTGGGAAAGGTCGTCCTCGATGATATTCTGGATAAAATTCGAGGCCAGTGTCGTTTCTGCCATAAATCTTTCTCTCCTTACCTCAATAGATGTCTGCTGCATCCTTGGTCTTGCATTTTTCTTCAATATACTTGTACATGCGGTCAAAGCCCGGCTTCAGTTCCGGCTGCTCCTTAACTGGCAGGTGGGCCACCACCGCATCAACATAACCTTTTTCCACAACTTTTTTCAAGGTCCAGGCAAAGTTGATGTCATACACCCACATGAGGCGCACCAGCACCCTGTCCCCCTGGGTGGTTATGCGGTAATAATCCACCTGGTTGCCTTCTGCGAAGTCCTTCACGAAACCTTCACTTACCAGATGCTCCCCCGTGTTCTTCACGAACTTGGGCATCATGGCATCTTCATTGTCAAGATACGGCGTAAGCACCCGGTAAATATCCAATTTATCCGCATCCCGCAACAGCCTGGCGAAAAGCAGTTTTCTCTTGCTATCCGTCGGCTCTATGACCTTCTTGTTGTGATTCTTGATGGCAAAGCGCACCAAAGCCTCATCCTCCGGGGCAAGTCGCTTCATCAAATCAAGCTCATCGAGAACCTTCAGGCCCAAATCAGCATGATCCTCGGACTGGGAATCATTGAAGGTCTGATAGAGGCTGTACTGGCGGAACCTGCCCACATCGTGGAAAAGCCCCATAATCTCAGCCAGCTGCATATCATGGGCATTCAGCTCCAGATGCTTTGCCAGTTCCCGGGCGATGGAAGTCACATAGCCCGTATGCGTTTCCTTGATGCGGATGCCCAGCATGACCTCCTCATCATCTGTATGAAAGGTTTTCATATATGCATCCATCCAGCTGTGCATCTCTTTCAGCAGCGGCTGCAAATCTTCTTCTGCCAAAATCAGCCCCCCCTTAAAATTCCTATGAGATAATATTATACTACTTACTCCTAAGACTTACAAGCAACCCCACAGGCTGCCCAACCAAAGGAGCACGGGCACCATGACTAAAGCCGGCAGGTAGTTTATCACCTTGAACTTAGTCAGCTCAAGCATATTAAATCCTATGGCAACTATCAGCAGGCTGCCTGTGCAGGCAGTTTCCTTTATCAATTCCAGTGAAATAAATGGCGCCAGCCACTCTGCAAAGAGCACGATGCCGCCTTGGAATAGCAAGGTGAAGATTGCCGAGCCCATAACTCCCACTCCCATGGCCGCCCCCATGATGGTACCGGAAACAAGATCCAGCAGGGATTTGGTATAGAGCAGGGTGTAATCAGCCGAAAGGCCAGCATTGAGAGAGCCCACGATCACCATGGCCCCCACATTCATGATGAGGCAGGAGGTCACAAAAGCATTGGCCATCTTAGCCCCCTCCCCATGGCCTGCAAAGCGGGAGGTGATGCGCTCCGTGAAGCGGTTCACATGGCCCTCCCAGTCCAGCCATTCACCTATGAGCACTCCCAGCACGCAGGCCACGATCATGAGAAGAATCCTCTCTTCTGCCACCGCCCCCTGAATGCCGATGATTACGGTGCAAAGCCCCAGGGCCTTCATGATGGCCTCGGAGATATGCCTGGGGATCCCCCGCCTCAAAAGCAGGCCCACGGTAGTGCCCAGGATGATAGCTAAGGTGTTGACTATGACTGCAAACATGGCAGGCCTCCTGATGTGTAGCTGGCGCGAATATTTCCTATGATACAGTGCAACATTGTAACATGAAAAATTTTTTTCTGCACTATTGACATAAGGCCCCTTCTCCTGTATAATTTTTAACTGTCGATAAGACATAGGGGTATCGCCAAGTTGGTAAGGCACGGGATTCTGAATCCCGCATGCGTTGGTTCGAGTCCAGCTACCCCTGCCATTGAAATTGCAGCCGCAAGCTTTGCTTGTGGCTTTTTTATTGCATTGAAAAGCCTCCACCGCTTGCGGTGGAGGCCTAAATAACATTTACATGCTCTCAGCCTGTGAGTGACCTGCTGCAATATTCTCCGCCAGGATATCGGCAATATGCCGCACCCTGATGTCGGGAGCCTGCTGGTCAAGTCCTCCCCTGAGCTGCATGAGGCAGGCGGGGCAGGCTACGGCTACGGTGTCCGCACCGCTGGCCTTGATGTTGTTCACCTTCTCTTTCAGCATAGGCAGGGAAATCTCGCTGTACTTCACGCCGAAGGCACCCGCCATGCCGCAGCACTTGTCGCAGTCCTTCATCTCCACGAAGTCCACTCCCGGGGCAGCCTTCAGAAGTTCACGGGGCTCCTTGTAGACCCCCAGCCCCCTGCGGATATGGCAGGAATCGTGGTAGGTGACCTTCTCCGTGCCAGCCGTGGGCATCAGGCGGCCTGCCTGACGATAGCATTCAGCCACAAAGCTGGTGAACTCACGCACCTTGGCACCGAAAGCCTTAGCCCGCTCGCTCCACTCCGGGTCGTCTGCGAAAAGCTCCACATATGTCTTTTCCAAAGTCTCGGCACAGGTGGGGCAGGCACTGACGATGATGTCAGCCTTAGTTTCCTCAAAGGCTTCGATATTCTGCCTGGCGATGATCTTGGCCGTCTCCCTGTCACCGGTGCCCAGTACAGGCTTGCCGCAACAGCTCTGCTGCTCGGGGTAGATGACCTCGATATTCAGGTCCTGCAAAACCTTCACCACAGATTCGCCGGTGCCAGGGAAGACAAAGTCCATATTGCAGCCGCTGAAGAAGGCTGCTCTGAGCACAGGCTTCTCCGGGTTCTCTCTGAAGAGTTCCTCCGTCCTGTCGCGGAAAGGCCTGGCGGCAATGGCAGGCAGGCTCCTGCCCTTGGTCATGCCGGCAAAGAACAGCGGCAAATGGCGAATAAAGCCGCCGGACTCCACAGGCTTCTGGGCCAAGGCCCCCATGCGCAGCAGGGTGTGGAACACCTTCCTGTGAGTGAGGATATGGCGGAAGGCTGTCTTTTCCGGCAACCCCAGGCCATGTTCTTTCACATAACGGGAACGCAGCTCATCAATGAGGTCGGGAATAGGCACCTTGCCCGGACAAATGGTCATGCACTTGCGGCAGCCAATGCAGAGGTCGCTGAACTGGGAGAAGGACTCCATATTGTTCAGGAGGCCCGTCAGGATTGCGCCAATGCCGCCGGAGTATATATGGCCGTAGACATGGCCCCCTACCAGCGTCCAGATGGGGCAGACATTCAGACAGGAAGCGCAGCGCACGCACTGGTAGACCTGCTTGAGTTTCGGGTCAGCCGCCGCCCTGAGGCGGCCATTGTCCAGGAGGATCACATATTGCTTGCGCTCCTCCTCCACCAGCTGGCCATCCTTCTCATAGATGACAGGTGTAGGCCCGTCCACCATGGTCATGTAGCTGGTCATGCGCTGGCAGGTGCCATTGCGGGGCAGGAGTCGCAGGATCTTGGCGGCGTCCCTTACTTTCGGTATCAATTTCTCATAACCCAGGATCACCACATGAATGCGGGGCATAGTGGTCACCAGACGGGCATTGCCCTCATTGGTCACCAGGCCGATGGCGCCGTTTTCCGCAATGCCGAAGTTGGCCCCGGTGATGCCCATGTCGGCTGACAGAAACTCCTCCCGCAGCACCCGGCGGGCAGTGTGAATCATATAGGGAATATCGCTGGGCACATCCTCATGCAGTTCCTCAGAGAAGAATCCGGCACACTGCTCCCGGTTCAGATGGATGGCGGGCATCACCATGTGTGAGGGCTTCTGGCCTGCCACGGACAGCATCCACTCCCCCAGGTCAGTTTCCCTGACATGCAGCCCCTTTTCCTCCAGTGCCTGGTTCAGATGGATTTCCTCAGTAGCCATGGACTTGGACTTCACAATGCGTCTGACCTGCTCCTGCTCACAGATCTTCAGCAGGATTTCCTTCACCTCGTCCCCGTCCTTGGCCCGGAAGAAATGGCCGCCCCGGGCCTTGATGGAAGCCTCGAACTCGTCTGCCACCTCGTCGATATGGTCTACGGTCCACTCCTTCATGTCCCGCAGGTCATCCCGCAGGCGGTCGATGGACACCACATTGTCATAAGCCTTGAGCCTGGCGGCAGGATATTCATTCACGAAGCGGGAAAGGGCATCCCGCATGACCCCATCCTTCAGCTTGACCTTGATTTCCTTGTGAAGATTTCTCTGCTCATGTTCTTCATGCTCGTATCTGAGTTTTCCTGCTGCCATGTCAATGCACCTGCCTTTCCAATCCCTGCTCAACTGCCATGATAATGAAGCGGCTGGGGCCATGCACCCCAAGGGAAAGAACCCTCTCAATATCCGCCGTGCGGCTGGGGCCTGTGATAAAGCCCATATAGCCGGACTTGAAGACCTTCTCTATCACCTCAAAGGCTGTCTCCACATCCCTTACCATATAAGCAGGGTCAAGGAAAACCACATGCACCGGAGGCAGCATGCCCACTACCCGGGATTCGAAGGCGTAAGTATCCACACATACGCTGCCTGTCTCCCCCACGCCAAACTCCGCTACGGAAATACCCAGGTCAGCCTGGGGGGCCTGGCGGGCAATGTCGAATTTATCTGTATAAAGTTCCGTTCTTTTAGCTAACTCATCATACAAATAATCAAGAGCAGGCAGCTCCCCGCCCCCTACTGCCACCACCTTCTTCACAGCCAGGCTCTCAATGAGTTCCTCCAGCTTCCGCCTGGCTTCCAGCATATCAGGCACCCGCCAAAGCTCCGCTGCAGCAGCTTTGGCGTTCACAGAGAAGTCATTCCAGTACTTCCCCGACACCAGCTCATCCGTAAAGGCCTCCCTGGGCCAATCATTGCAGACTTTCAGCATAACGGCACACTCTCCTAACACATTGCTCTATACATCCATCCTTGCTCAAAAATCTAATAAATTCATCCGATGAATTTATTCTAGCAGTATTTTCAGAATATGTCAATTCTTTTCAATAATGATTTTAATAACCGATGGAAATTACCCTTGCACTTGCCTATAGCAAAAGAATTCTATTATACTAACTAGGGCATGTTGGTTAATTCACTCATTTAATCAAAACGCTCTACGAAGAAAAACAGAAAGGTGCCACAAAACTATGGTCAGAATCAAAGATGTTGCCAAGGAAGCAGGGGTAGCCGCCAGCACGGTTTCCCTGGTGATGAATAAGAAGGGCTATGTGTCGGAAGCCACCCGGGCCAAGGTAGAGGCCGCCATGGCCAAGCTCAACTATGTACCCAGCGAAATGGCCAGAAACCTATCCCTGAACCGCACCAATACCATCGGGGTCATCATGCCCTCCCTCTCCCATCCCTTTTTCGGAGAAGTGGTGGAAGCCCTGGAGGCTGCCCTCTATGAGCGCAGCTACAAGATGATGCTCTGCTGCACCCGGCACAAGGAAAATTCCGAGCGCACCTTCGTGGAAATGCTGAAGCGCCGCACCATGGACGGCATCATCATGGGCGCCCACTCCCTGGACGTTTCTCTCTATGATGACCTGAAGCAGCCCATTGTGGCTTTTGACCGGTACCTGAATGATAACATCCCCATTGTCCATTGCGACCATCACCAGGGCGGCAGACTGGCAGCCCAGGCCCTGCTGGACCAGGGCTGCAAACAGATTGTAGAAATCGTAGGCTATCAGGGAGTCAGCACTCCGGCCAACGAATATCACTTCATGGCAGCGGATATCCTTCGCGCCCATGGGGCAGAAGTCCATATGCTGGAAATGCCCTGGAACGCTTTCAGTTACAAAGACTTCATGGCCGCTGCCCGGGAACTTTTCCAGAAATACCCGGAAGCAGACGGCATCCTGGGGGCAGATTTGTCTGTCTCTGCCTGCCTGAACGCAGCAGCTTCTATGGGGAAAAAAGTGCCGGAAGACGTGAAGCTTCTGGCCTACGACGGCACTGCCGCCACCCGCATGGGCCTGCAGCCCATCACCGCCATCAGGCAGCCCATAGAGGAACTGGCGCAACTGGCAGTGACGAAAATCATCAACATGATCAACGAAGAAAAGGACGACAGCCCCTGGGTGCTGCCACCTACGCTTCTGGAAGGGGAAACCTGCTAAACACGCTTTTGCCCTGCTTGCCCCACCGCTTGCGCTCACTCAAGCGGTGTTTTTTATTACTTTCTCTCTATTTTATATATTTTTTCCGAAAAGATATTGACAAACTCCTGTTGTTCCACTATTATAAACATATCGAACCGATTTGATATTGGCTCGATTTTCTAAAAAGCTTTTGTCGAACCGATTCGACATAATTTAGGAGATGGGAAGATGCAAGAAACAATGAAGGTCACCGACCAGCGTTATCGGCTGGGCTACCACCTGATGACCAAGGGAGGCTGGATGAATGACCCCAACGGCTTTTCCTGGTTCAAGGGATATTATCACATGTTCTACCAGTATTACCCCTACGCCGCCGAGTGGGGTCCCATGCATTGGGGTCATGCCCGCAGCGAGGATCTGGTTCACTGGGAGACACTGCCTGTGGCCCTCGCTCCTGATGAGCATGAAGACGGCTGCTTCTCCGGCAGCGCCGTGGTCTATGACGGCAAGCTGTGGCTCATCTACACAGGCCACCACCTCACCAATCCCGCTGACAGCGAGGAATTCTATCAGGACCAGAACATCGCTTGGTCTGAGGACGGCATAGCCTTCCACAAATACGAAGGCAATCCGGTGCTTCGCGCTCCCAAGGGCAATACCAAGCACTTCCGCGACCCAAAGGTCTGGCAGGAGGGCGACACCTTCTACATGGTGCTGGGCAGCCAGGGCAGTGACGAGTTGGGCCGTGCTCTCCTGTATAAGTCACAGAACCTCAAACAATGGGAGCCTGTATCCGTACTGGACAAGGCCGTGAGCTTGAAGGATGAGGGCTATATGTGGGAATGCCCGGATTTCTTCCATCTGGACGGCAGGGACATCCTGCTCATGTCCCCTCAAGGGCTTGAGCCACAGGGCGACTGCTTCCGCAATCTCAACCAGACAGGCTATCTCCTGGGCCAACAGGACGAGGACGGCAGGCTCCAGAGAAAGGATTTCACGGAAATCGACCGCGGCCACGACTTCTACGCCACCCAGACCCTGCTGGCTCCGGACGGCAGAAGGCTTATGACCGCATGGATGAATGCTTGGGATTCCCCCATGCAGGAAAAAGAGGACGGCTGGGCAGGAGCCCTCACCATCCCCAGAGAACTGCGGGTGGAAAAGGGCAGGCTCTATCAGCAGCCAGTCCGGGAAATGGCCTCTGTGCGCGCAGGTAAACTGCTGGAGGGAAAGCTTGCCGCAGGCAGCAGGACAAAGCTCCCCTCCACCTCCGAAGTGCTGCTCACCTTCAAGGAAGCCTGGAACCATCAAGGAACTCTGCTGAAACTGGGAGATGGCCGACAGGAACTCACCCTCTCCCTTGATGCCAAGGGCAACCGCCTCATACTTTGTCGCAGTACCAAAGACGGAGAGAGGGCCACGCAAATCCTGCCCTTTGAGGAACTCTCCCTGCAGATTTTCGTGGACAGGAGTTCTGCGGAAATCTTTGTCAACGAAGGAGAAATAACCTTTACAGAGCGCATGTACTGGCAGGGTGACCTCAGCCTGGAACTTTGGGATATTCCGGCTGAAAAGGCTGTCATTTACGCTCTGGAAGCTGAAACCAACCGCTACTGATGATATACTGAATGTAGATTCATGAATTAGGGGGATTTAATCATGAAATTACTGCAAGCCTTTGGCAACCCGTTCTACCGCATGGGTTCCTTACAGATGCTGCTATTCTTCGCCGGCTGGGGTATCTGGTGGTCTTTCTTCCAGATCTGGCTCACCACCAAGCAGGGCTTTTCCGGCGCCCAGGTGGGCACCATTTTCTCCTTTGGCTCTGCCGCAGCCCTCATGCTGATGTTCGTCTACGGCTCCATTCAGGACAAGCTGGGCATGAAAAGGAATCTACTCATCGCCCTGATTGCCTGCCAGGTGTTCCTGGCTCCCTTCTTCACCTGGGTATATGTACCCATGCTGGAAGCCAACTTCTACGTAGGTGCCGTAGTAGGCGCTATCTATCTGGCAGTTTCCTACCTTGCCGCCTGCCCCGTCTTTGAGGCCGTCACTGAGCGCATGAGCCGTCGCTTCCACTTTGAATTTGGCCAGGCCAGAGCCTGGGGTTCCTTTGGCTATGCCATCTCCGCTTTGGCCGCAGGTTTCCTCTTCACCATCAGCCCCTATCTGGTTTTCTGGACCGGCTCTGCTGTTTCTGCCGTGCTGCTGGCTCTCCTGCTCTTCATGAAGCCTGAAAAGGATGAAGGGAACCTTGCCCGCTATGAAGACAAGGAAGAAAGCCTGAAAGACAGCAAGACTCCTTCCATGAAGGATATTCTGGGCGTGTTCAAAATCGGTGACGTGTGGAAAATCATCGGTTTTGTCATCATGAGCTGGACTTTCTACACGGTCTTTGACCAGCAGATGTTCCCCGAGTTCTTCACCCGCTTCTTCGATACTCCCGAGCAGGGCCAGCAGGCCTATGGCGTGCTGAACTCCATCGAAGTGTTCCTGGAATTCCTCATGATGGGCCTGGTACCTGTCTTCATGAGAAAGATTGGCGTACGCAAGGCCATCCTCCTGAGCTGCGCCATCATGGTAGTACGCATCGGCGGCTGCGGCCTGGCCACCAGTCCTTTGGGCGTAGGCATCATCAAGCTTCTGCACGCTCCCGAGACCGCCCTCTTCATCCTGGCCATCTTCCGCTATTTCACCCTGCACTTCGATACCCGCATCTCCGCCACCCTCTACATGGTGGGCTTCCAGATTGCCGCCCAGGTGGGACAGATTATCTTCTCCGCACCCCTGGGTGCCCTCCATGACCAGATTGGCTACCAGCAGACCTTCCTAGTGATTTCCGGCATCGTCTGCGTTGCCAGCCTCTACGCATTCTTCATCTTGCGCAAGGATGAGGAATGCGTGGAAGGCCAGCCTTTGGAGATGGAAGCTGTAGCTGAATAAGCCCCCTTTCGCTGCCCAGCCCGTGCCCACGGGCCGGACAGCGATTTTTTTATGTCGCCTCAACTGCTTTATGATATACTTACTTGTAGCAAGAAAATCTTATGGAGGTTGATTCCCATGTCAACAAAGCCACCCAGCCTGGCAGAAGCCAAGGCCAATGAAATCATCAAGTATATCATCGACCATAAAATGATGCCCGGAGACAAACTGCCCACAGAGTTGGCCTTCCTCTCCATCCTGAACGTCAGCCGCAGCACCCTGCGGGAAGCTTTCAAGCTGCTGACTGCCCGCAACATCCTGGATGTACGTCAGGGCTCCGGCACTTTCGTGTCTCCCAAGCGGGGCATACCCGATGACCCCCTGGGCCTGACCTTCATCTATGACGACAACCAGCTGGTGCTGGATATGCTGGACGTGCGCCTGATGTTTGAGCCTAAAGTGGCAAGCCTGGCAGCAGCTTATGCCACTGGGAAACAGCTGAATGAGATTGCCGCCCAGGCAGAGGAAATGGAACGCTGCATACGGGAGGGTGAATCATACGCCGCCGCCGACAGCCGCTTCCACAGGCTGGTGGCCGAAGCCAGCGGCAACCGGGTCATAGGCAATCTCACCTATATTCTCAATTCCTCTGTGGCCAAGAATATCGAGATCACCATGGATGCCCAGCGTGAGAGCAACACCATCCATTACCATCGGCAGATACTCAAAGCCCTGAGGGAAAGAAATGTCAAAGATGCCCACCACGCCATGACCATGCACCTGTCCCTCCTGCGCGACTTCATCATGAACAAGATAAACGAAAAATAAGCAGCCTAAAAGGGCCCGCATTCGCGGGCCCTTTTAGGCTGTAAGCTCTTATGATTGCAAGACTCACTTCTCCCCAAAGGCCTGCAGCACTGCATCTATCAAAGCCTTTTTCTGGTACTCTGACAGATGGCTGCGATTGATGGCACGGCCGAAGCCCATGAGGTACTCGATTTTCTGCAAGTGGGAAAGCCCCGTATTCTGGTTGAGAATCTGGGCAGCATGATAAACACCCGGCTCAGAGGGATCACGGGAAAGCTGATAGCGCATGGCGTACTCCCCCGCCATTATATGGCGCACAACTTCATCGGAAATCCCCTCATACTCAGGAGGACGCTCCACCTGGATCTGCTGGGGTAAAGGCTGCTGTGCAGCACCCTCAGGCTGCGTAGGCTGCACCTGGGCACGCTCCTGGCGCTCTTCCCTGGAAGCAGGCTCCTGCCCCTGCGGAACAGGTTCTGCCAGAGGCTTCTGCCTGCGGGAGGCATACAGCCCTTCCGGATGGATTTTCACCATCTGGCGGGGGGGCGGAGCAGGTTCCTGCGGAGGAACAGGCGGTGCCGCCTTCTCAGGCTGGGGTCTGTATTCGCTTTGCGGTACGGGCTGCACCTTGGGCTGCGGCGTTGCTGCAGGCGTCGCAGGCTGTGGCTTCACTGCCGGCGCTGCGGGCTGAGTCCGCTCTACTGGCGGTGCCGTTTGGACAGGAGGCGCTGTCGGCTGCTGCTCCTTGGGCCGGACAGGCTGATCAGGCTGGGCCGAAGCAGGCACATTGCCTGCAGGCTTTGCTGGCTGCACCGGCAGGGGCTCACTGGCAACAGGCTTTTGCGCCTGAACAGGCTGGGAAACCGCTCCTTTGTTGTCAGGCTTGGCCTGCGAAGCTGCTTCTGGCTTAGGTGTTGCCACAGGTTTATTTACCTGTGGCTGCACCTTGCTTTCATCCGCAGGCTTTTTCTGTGCCCCCTTGGCAGCCTGAGCTGCTGCCGCCCGCTTCTCCTCCTTGCGCTTGGCATCAATATCATCCGCCGTGATGATGATGGGCTGGGCTTTCTTGACCTGCTCCTCCTTTGGCTTCAAGGCAGACCAGTAGAGCGGCATGCTGCGAAGCTCGGCAGCCTGTGCAGCAGCTGACCCCGTCAGGGCTCTTTGCTGCACAGCCGGCACCGGCTCGTCCGGCACTGCCGCCCAGGCTGTACCGGAGGACAGGGCAATACAGACCATTGCCGTCAACACCGAATTGCGTGTCTGTTCCTTCATATCCATAGCCTTAATCCCCTTTGTCCCTTCCCGTGATAATTATCTAAATATATTTACATGTTTAATACTTCAAAAATCGGACACTTGCCCTTTCTATTTTATCATTTTTTCCCTATAATATAAATGTCAGTTTGAATAAAAATTTTTACTATGAAATCTTAGTGAATCAAGCCCATAGCGACGCTCTGCAAAAGCAGAGCTAGTCCCTTTAGGGAGGCGCAGATGAACTTAGATTTCGTGTAAGGGCGTGTGGACACCGCAGGTGTCCATTAAGTTCACAATGCAGACATTCAGAAAGTGAGGCTTCATCATGAGTACACCACATATTGCTGCTGAAAAGGGCCAGGTAGCCGAGCGCATCCTCCTGCCAGGAGATCCCCTGCGGGCCAAATTCATTGCCGAGAATTTCCTTGAGGATGCCAAGGAATACACCCATGTAAGAGGAATCCTGGGCTACACCGGTACCTATAAAGGCGTGCCTGTCTCCGTGCAGGGCACCGGTATGGGCATGCCTTCCATCTCCATCTACACCCATGAGCTCATCAATGAGTACGGCTGCAAGAAACTCATCCGCGTGGGCACCTGTGGCGGCATGCACGAAGACGTGAAACTCCGTGATGTGCTCATCGCCCAGGCAGCCACCACTGACTCCGGCATGATGAAGAGCATCTTCGGTCCCGCCATCAACTACGCCCCCATTGCAGACTTCGACCTGCTGCGCAAGGCCGTGGAGAGTGCCGAGAAACTGAACCTGCCCGTGAAGGTAGGCAATATCTTCTCCGCCGACCGCTTCTATGACGATGATGTGGACAGCGACCGCCTCAGGAGGTATGGCATCCTGGCTGTGGAAATGGAAGCTGCCGCCCTCTACACCATCGCCGCCCAGTTCCATGTACAGGCCCTGGCCATCTTCACCGTCAGCGACCATCTGCTGACCAAGGAATCCTGCACCGCTGAGGAACGCCAGACCACCTTCACCGATATGATGAAGATTGCGCTGGAGACGGCTATTCAGGACTAAACAAATCCCATAAGCATAAAGAGACAGGATGCCTGCCATTACAAACGGCTTGTTTTCCTGTCTTTTCTTGCGTCCTTATGCATTCCGCAAGGAATTTATAAGGCCATTGTTCCAGTTTTGCCGAAGGCAAAACTTCCTCTTGGCCTTTTCCCACAGGGACTAGCTTCGCGTCGCACGAGGCGGGAGATATTAACTCGCCGCCTGTTAGTAAGTTACCGCCCCCACTTATAGAAGTGGGGGACATCTTGTACTCGTTATAGAAAATTCATTTTCTATATGATAAAACCCGACTTTGCCACGTAAAAAATGCACGAAGCCACAGTACATATGGCTTCGTGCTTATTTTTTCGAAAATAATATACACCTACACTTCAAAGTTCCATATCAGCCTTCATTTTTCTTAAATCACCTCTGGTGTAAAGCTTAGGAACAATATCCAGCGAGAACGCAGACAGTATCCGTTTTAGGTCATCATCCATTGTGTTATTGAATCGGTAAAGGTCTCCGGGCAGCTTGTCAATCTGCCATTTTTGCAAGGCTGACTGGACGCGTCTGCCAGAAATGCCGTAACTCCACAAACTGTCAGCATTTCCTCCAGGGTCAGCAGATAAAACCTTTTTCTGAATCAGGCGAAGCATTGTCAGCGCCATCATGCATACTAGGAGGTGCGCCTGTATATGCTCCCTTGTTGAAACATATATGGGGCGTGTAGCCAGTGTTCCCTTCATTTCCCTGAACTGGTCTTCAATCTGCGTCAGCCCGTGGTAAGCCTCCACAACATCTTCATCGGCCATGTCTGTTTCCGAAGTCACAATCTGGTAATAACCCATGTATGCCGTTAGTTCCTCAAGCTTTTCTTCATCCAGCATGCCCAGCAGTTTGCCGGACTCGATCATCTCCCCGGTTTCCTTGTGGACAAACTCTTTCTTGAAATATTTCTTGAGCTGGCGGGACTGTGTTGCCGTCACGCGGAATGTTGACGGGTTATTGCGCAGTTTCTCCAGAAAATCCAGGAATCTCTTATGCTCGTGGTACTCGCGCTTGTAGAAGCGTTCGCTCCAGTAGACAACAACTTTCTCTTTGAGTTCCACGGTATTGCCGTCCTCATCCTTTACCCTGCGGGTCAGAATACGTGATTTCAGACGGAAGGAACTGCCCTTGGATGTATAGCCTTCCTGCTCCAGAATCCAATGTCTCTCAGCCTTCGGGGTCTTGCGTATGCTCTTGCTTACTATGTAGCCCTGTCCATCCCTGACAAGATGACAGAGGTTGTAGAAAGAATGCATGCCTCGGTCAGCCACCAGAACAAAACGTTCCGTCTCAAGTCTCCCCATGCTTTTCTTCAGGGCAGGACGCAGCGTAGCCTGGTCAAGGGTATTGCCGGGGAATGACTCAATGGTTATGGGGATGCCGTTGTCATCAAGGAAAAGTCCCATCTGCACGATTGGCTCTCTGCGATTCTCCTTGGAAACGCCTTTCTGCCGCAGGCCTTTTTTCGTATCACCGTTTACGACCTCATCCGGATCTGGATCTTCTATCTCAAAGAAGAAGTTCGTGACATCATAGTAAATATGCGCCGTGGAACGTCCTACGGATTTGCAGATGGAAGAATGCATCCGGCGGATGAACTGTTCCTTGTGCTCTGCCAGCACATCCAGTGCATCGTAGATATGGTAGGGATAGGAAACATCTGCCAACGGGGCAAAATACTGCTCGTTCTGCTGTGCGGTTTCCCACTTGGAAGCAGGTTGAAGTATGCGCCCGAAAATGAGCAGGCGTATGAATCCGGCCAGGTCATATGTAAGTCCCAATGAGTGCTTCAAAGTTGCACAAAGCTTGTCCAGCCCCAGCTGCCCAAACAGTCGGTCAAGCAGAAACTGTGCAACGAGTTTTGGCGCGCCTATACAGGCAGCCTCTCCTTCGACGTAAGTTACGACATGCTTTTGCGGCAGTGGGGAATCGACATAAGGAAGCAGAGAATCAATGATGGGGATTCCGTTCTTGTATGAATCCTTCAGACGCTGCACGAAATCCGGCTTGCCGTCATCGAAGCGGGACAAGGGGCCGATGTTCATGACGGTCTTCTTGCGGGAGACCTTGCGCCCCTGGCTGTCTTCAACCCGGCAGCTTTGCATCAGACGGAGGTAAGGGATGCCATTGTTCTTGCACAGCTCGACAAACATAGTCCTCTCCTTATATAAATATATACCTACTAAATAATTATAACATAAAAGCAATAAAAAAGCAAGGAAAACCTTTGAAATTCCTTACTTTTTTAGGTGTCTGATTTTAAATTTCGTGGCAAAGTCGGGATGCCTGCCATTACAAACGGCTTGTTTTCCTGTCTTTTCTTGCGTCCTTATGCATTCCGCAAGGAATTTATAAGGCCATTGTTCCAGTTTTGCCGAAGGCAAAACTTCCTCTTGGCCTTTTCCCACAGGGACTAGCTTCGCGTCGCACGAGGCGGGAGATATTAACTCGCCGCCTGTTAGTAAGTTACCGCCCCCACTTATAGAAGTGGGGGATATCTTGTACTCGTTATAGAAAATTCATTTTCTATATGATAAAATGTTAGCAAAGGAGATGAGCACATGAGGCTTTATCTTGATTGCTGCTGCTATAACAGACCGTTCGATGACTTGTCACAGGAGCGGGTTCGCCTCGAATCAGACTCTGTTCTCGCCATCATCACACGTTCTTTGATGAATGGCGACACCATTTTAGGCAGCGGCACGCTTGGCTTGGAAATAGCCGCCATCCGGAATCCAGAAAAGAGAGCAAAAGTTGCCGACCTGTGCCAAGTAGTCACGGAACGCATAGCTCACAGCGAATCCCTTGAACAGCGTGCCAAACAGCTTCAACTGGAAGGACTCCACGTCATGGACAGCTTTCATGTCGCTTCTGCAGAGATAGGTGAGGCTGATATCTTCCTTACTGTAGACGATAAATTGATCAAGCTATGCAGAAAAATCACGCTTACCGTTCGAGTGATGAATCCGTTGGAATATATTGAGGAGGTGCTGGAATATGAAGGTTAATATAGAAAACCCTGCCGAAGTCAGAATTGCAGGCATGCTTGCCCTGAAAAAAGCACTGGGTCCTGTGGGAACAGTGCGCTTCCTTCAGCAGTTCGAACAAGGAAGCGGAGACTACACAAAAGAAAAATACGACTCCCCAGAGCCATCTATGGATGACATTATTGAAAAGCTCCGGCAGATAGGATAATTCCACAACACAAAGGCCATGCACTTTCGCCGTGCATGGCCACTTTGTGTTGAAGATACTTCTCTCACAACCCTAGCTATCCTCTCTATTGCGCAAACCTCATGCTTATGTAGTCCACCTTTTGGTCGCTATCTTTTACGGCAAAGCGCAAATAACATGAATGTGCATCATTCGAGACTATTTCATATTCGTACAACGTATCGCCATCATATTGTGATACCAGACAATCCCTGCCATACGCATCAAACACATCCTGCAAGGACGATCCTTCATGTATGCCCCTAGGCGTAGCTGCAAGCGGTGAATTTGATACGAGAGCACTGATTTTTCCTTGGGAAATTACGACCTCCATATCGTTATAGGTATAATGAGTACGTCCCTCATTTCCCTGACGTACCTTTTGCGCCTTGCCGAGGATTTTGTCAACCTTTGCTTTACTGTCGCCGATTGAAAAATCTCCCAACGACAAGTCATTGCCAGCAAACACTCCTGGTACAGAAGTCGTTATAACCTTACTATTACGGCTTTCATTTTGTACGGTTGCATTATTGCCCCTATTATCCCCTAATGCGGAACTCACGGCAGAGTTATCACTAACCGATGACTTTTCATCTCCTATGAGCATCGCCAGCAAAGACTCTGGATGCTCCAATAATTTATATGCTACCTCTTGGCAATAAACATCTAAAGTTTTGCTGTCCTGCTTGCTGAATCTTATCAGTGTAATAGGAATAAATAACTGATTAGTATCAAGTTTTTCTACTCTGGTATTATTGTTATTGTAAAAGACACGCACTCTGCTATCTGAATGATATAGGTCGAGATGATTTAGCATATCTACCTTATTTTTTTCGCTAAATGCGTAATCCATGGGATCAATCATTTCTGCAATACCCTTTACTAAAATCGTTGCCGCCTCAATGGTGGAACTGTCCACGTTAGAAAACGCCAGAACAATGGACGTAATTTTACCGGTTGCTTCGGTTTCAAAGGACATTTCAATATTGGCATTATTCACCCAAGCATCCCCAAAAACAGGCACAGCTCCGCCATATGAAAACAGCAGTTGTCCAGCCTGTTTTTTTGCGCTACTTTCAGCTTTGAGATAGCCATTTATCTCTTCTACTGCCTTATGGCTAGTTACAGTTCCACCTAAATAATCAAAGTTAAGCCATGCCCTTGTTGGCGTGCAGCCCGTAAGACAAAAAATATAAGTCAGCAACAACAGAAAAGCGACCACAAATCTCAGTGAACAACACCCATACATCATCTCCTTCCTCCTTCCGCATAGGCACTTACATTCAATATCCACCTTCCCCCAAGGCTTTCATTAGTGATTCGATTGGCATTTTCCACGTCCCACTTGAGCGTTTCATAAGAATCCCCGAATAATATACTATATCCCCTTCAATTTGCACATTTATGTCAAATACTATTGTATTTCCATCTACAATTCTTGAGTTAGCTATGCTTACATAGAAAGGTACATATTCTTTTCCCGTCGCAGCTGTCAAAGCTGAATTAAATGTTACTGCAAAACCTACAATCCCCGCATCAATTTCCGATGAATTTTTCAACAGATAAGAATGTGCTGTTGCGGTGTCTCCTTGGAAAACTGCTATTACAGCAGCCAGTAAATTATTTGCAGCTACCTGCATATCACTTTCGGTGACAGTTACTTTAGGTACACTTGCAGGAGCAGTTTTTGCCTCAGTTTTTGTTTCCGCTTTAGGCTCAGCTTTAGTTGTCTTGACCTGGCTGGAAACCGGTGCAGGTGTTTCCTTCACTACGTTCGTCTGATTATCCGCTTCACTCGAACGTGTCTTGCAAGCCATAGATGTCAAACTCAACATCAGTATAAGGCATATTGCAATTATTCTGACTTCCCCACGCATTGCACGTCCACCTCCGTGTTTATCAAGATCCTATTGCATAAGATAAGAATTTCCTTTAAGCCGTTGCCAAATACATATAAAGGAAAATCAAGCCTATGCTTACGTAAGGCACACATACTAACGCCAGCACTGCCCGCCGTGCATCATCATCTTTCCTTATCCCAAACAAAGTAAAAATCCCATAGAATGCCACGAAAACGATGAGATTCAGGATTGTGTCGCAAACAGTTGTAAAAGCTGCATCTTCCACATAGGGAGCCGGATTGCTGGTGTAATAGTCCAGCAATTCTGCTCCCAAGATGCCAAATGGAGCACTATTTTCAAAACCATTATTTCCCAACGGTATTGGATCTGATTCATTTTTCATGCGACTTTTTATAAACTGTCTAGCAGCAAGGCAAGTAAGTACAGTTACCACAAAACTAGCAACTATAGCCTCCATGCTCAAAGCAGTTCCCATTCTCCCCAACATAGTTTCATCACTCCCACTATTAAGGTTCCTGCCAAAAAAGGAATATCTGTATAACCTTATTATTCTTTGTACTAAGCCACATATGGCAACCATCTGGACTCGAGTAATGGTAATCTGCTTTATCAGTAGGTGGTGTATCCAAACTTATCGAACCATATTTATCAATGATATCTTCCCCTCTTGACCCTATTCTAATTCCATCAGGCATAATTTCACCACCATGATAGCCGCCCATATTAGTCATTATAGCTGACAGCGAGTCATCTTTCTTGAATTGCAATCCTATCCCCCTAATCTTGTCATGATAATACCACATTTTCATTCCTGTTATTATATCTATTAACTCAAGATTACCTACAAAATTTAATTCGCTAAATCGTTGATTAACTATTTTATCGTAACTCCCATGTAGGGGAGAAATATTACAAAGAGCTATTCGACCATTTTCTATTTGCTTATAAAAAGGTATGCCATAAGCTACTTTAAAAGCCTCATCTACGACTATATTAGCTAAGGTTCCTCCAGATTGATAAGCATTATGAGTGTAATACTCATTGTCCTCTTTCCTAAAAAGTGTGCTTTTTGTTTCATAATTACAACGCACATCGTAATAATTTCTTTTGTTTTTTGACTGATCTAATCTGTCATAACATACAACTTCAAATTGAATCTCATAAATTGGCGGTTCATATCTATGTACTTTCACAGAACTTTTATCAAAATAAAAATTATTCGTAACAACAACAGGAAAAACCTCCTTATAATTAGGATTATTATTATAAGCATCACTTGCAAAGCATGTCCCTATCACAGCAGATATAATTAACATTATCAAAACTATAATTCTATATGCCTTCATTTTTCCACCGCTTTCTTCATTCAAATTTTTACATTTCTCTTGTCCACATACTTAAAAGACCCCGGATATTTCCCAAACAATTCCACTACAGACTTTCCACAATATTTATCATGTACTTCTTGTGGCGCCACATTCCCTACAAACTCCACCCTATTTGTCAAGTTCTCATTTTCCATTTTGATTGTGCGCCATGTCGTACCAGCGGGCAGCCATTCTGTGGGCTTGTACGCTTCCAATACAATTCCGTTGCATACAGCAAGCACATAATCTACAGACTTTGCCCGCTTTATATCCATTTCCCAATATCCTCTTGCAGCTTCATAAATCTCAAATGGCGCAAAGTCCGGCTCATAAAGCTCGTTTATTTTCACCAGAACAACATTGTCAGTTATATCATCTTCTGTCAGTTTAGCCCCGCTATATCGTGAGTCAATATTCTTTGCAGATTCACGACCTCTCTTGCCTGCATCTTTGCCACGAACATCATTGGTAAGATTCTGCTTGCCAATCAAATCTATTGCCGCCATCTCCACCAATGCGGCTTCTGCCTCAGTCAGGCCATGAGCAAGAATATCAATGTCAACTTCTTTCCCCTGCTTCAGTATGCCATCTATCTTCTCACGCTTGGCCTTATTATCTCCCTCTTTTTCTTTAAAGTGTTCAAAAACTCTGTCACCTTTACCTCTACCTATGTA
The DNA here is from genome assembly GCF_000702545.1 of Selenomonas sp. AB3002. NCBI lineage: Bacteria > Bacillati > Bacillota > Negativicutes > Selenomonadales > Selenomonadaceae > Selenomonas > Selenomonas sp. AB3002. Next base: position 1,513,719 of record NZ_JNIO01000008.1, read on the forward strand.
GAAAGGCTTCTTGGTATCAGGACAGGATAAAACATACACATAATTCCCTAGCGCTTCCTTGGTTGCCTGAGAAAACTTCTTCAACATAAGTTTCCCGCCTCCTACACATACATTACAATGTTACACCGTATACTATATTTTAGCACAAGAGTCCCCCCCCGCAAGACATTTTCATTATTTTCTATTTATTCACTTTATTGATACATTAGCATTTTCCCAACTATAATGCCTTTATGTTGACCAACTAACCTAATTGCTACAATGATACGTCCCAATCGAGTAGGAGGCTGACCATTATTTGACCAGCCGACCTCTCACACCACCGTGCATACCGTTCGGTACACGGCGGTTCCTTAGTTTTCACATACTTGCTTATAGTAGCTCGTCATGGTCATGTAACCTTGGCGGGCTATTTCTTTGTTGGTCAGGATTTGGTTCAGCATTAGTGCCGCTCTCCATATCCCTTTGCGGCAGTTGGCCAGTTCGTGTACCTTCCATTCAGGCAGGTTGTACTGCTTTATCATGCGGTATCTCGTTTTGACCTTCTTCCACTGTTTCCAGTAGACTGCCCTTATCCTTCGCCGGAGCCATTCGTCCACCTGTTTCAGCATTTTCTTCATATCCGCCAGCTTGAAGTAGTTCACCCAGCCTTTAACAAATTGTTTCAGCATTAGCGGCCTATCCTCGTTGCTTATCGCCTTGCTTCGGTTCGTTATCGCCCTCAGGCGGTTCTTCATCTTGGCAAGGGATTTCTTGTGCACCTTGAAACGGCATTCCCCTCTGTAACGGTAGAAGCCATAGCCAAGGTATTTCACCTTTGAGATATGTGCCACGCTGGTTTTCTCCCTGTTCACTTTGAGAAAGAGCTTCTTTTCTATGAAGGGGATTATGCTGGCCAGGGTTCTTTCTGCACTTCGCTTGCTTTTGCACAGTATCATGCAGTCATCGGCGTAGCGGACAAATTTATGCCCCCGCCTCTCCAGTTCCTTGTCCAGTTCGTTCAGCATGACATTGCTGAGCAGCGGGCTGAGTGGCCCGCCCTGCGGTACGCCCTCTTCGCTTTTCTCAAACATTCCCCGCTGGATTACTCCCGCGTTGAGATATTTATGTATCAGCGAGATTGTCCTGCCGTTTTTTATGCTTCTGGAGAGCACTTCTATCAGCTTGCTCTGGCAAACTGTGTCAAAGAACTTTTCTAAGTCCATGTCAACTACATAGACATACCCCTCATTGGCATATTTCCGACAGGCTTTTAATGTGTCATGTGCTCCACGCCCCGGCCGGAAGCCGAAGCTTACATCTGAGAACTGCGATTCGTAGATTGGCGTGAGCACCTGGGCGATGGCCTGCTGCACCACGCGGTCTACTACCGTCGGGATTCCCAGTTTCCGGAATTTACCTTTTTCTTCTTTGGGTATTTCTACCCGACGGACGGGGTTCGGCTTGTATTTGCCGTCCTTTATCTGCCGAAGGAGGCTCAGGCGGTGTTCTCTAAGATACGGCAGAAGCTCATCTACGCTCATCTTGTCGATTCCGCCTGCTCCACGGTTGGATTTTACCTTGAGGAAAGCATTATTCATGTTGTCCCGCGATAGTATCCGCTTCAGCAGACTGTCCGCTGGCAAGTCTGCGATGATGTCCCTCGTTTCAGCAATCCGCACAGAACGGGGCACTCCCGCATATTCTCGCTGTTCCGCAGCTGCCTTTTGCGGCCAGTCTTCTTTATGAAGTTTTCTGCCTTTATGGATCCGCTTGGTTACATTCATTTGCTGACATCTCCTAAGGTTCGGCCCTTCCCATACGGTCTATAGCCCATCTGGTACTATGGCCTCGGCTGACTTCTCACGGCAAATCTTGTTTCAACCATGGCCGCCAATGTTATATGGCTTTGGCCATGTCCGTGAGACCTTCCCGGGTAAGAACGCACTCTTTCTCTCCATGTGTCTGCCACATTTACTATTCATGGTCCCGTGTAGCTATTGGACTTCGACCTGTACAGCGGCCTTATCCCCATGATTTAGCCTGATGTGGTTTCTGTTCGTCAGACCAGAGATTTGCCTGCACCTTCCTTCAGATTCCACCTCACGATGGACACCCTTGGTGTTCGGCTATGACCTTCCCACTACCGGGCGGTCTAGGGACTTTCACCCATTAGAGTGCGCCCATGCCGGGCGCACTACAATAAGCCCGGAAGGTACTGCCTTCCGGGCTTTTCTATTTATTGCAGACTTATTTAAGCTTCTCTGCCAGCATATCCGCTGCCGCAATCAGTCCTGCTATCATCACATTGGGCCGGGGCGGGCAGCCGGGGACGTAGATGTCCACGGGGACTACCTTCTCTGCAGGCCCTACGATGGCGTAGCTTTCGCCGTAGGCGCCGCCGTCTATGGCGCAGTCGCCGCAGGCCATGACCAATCTGGGCTCAGGCATGGCTTCGTAGGACCGCTTCAGGGCCTCTGCCAGATTCCTGGTGACCACTCCCGTCACCATCAGCAGGTCTGCATGGCGGGGGCTGGCATCGAAGTGGATGCCATAGCGATGCAGGTCGTAGAGGGGATTGGACAGGGCCCCCATCTCGAAATCGCAGGCATTGCAGGAGCCTGCGTCCAGATGGCGCACATGCAGGGAGCGGCCCAGGCGGCTCTTGATGATGTCAGCCGTGACCTTCGTGCCGTCAGGCAGATAGGGCATGGCCTCCCCTTCCTTGAAGGTGATGGCTTCCGTTGCCACCTTTTCCTTCAGCAGGCGTTCAAGTAATTTCAGCATATCTTTCCTCCTACCTGTCCAGACAAGCGTAGCAAAGCTCGAAGCTCTTGTTGATCAGAGGGAAATCAGGAATGATATCCCCCTGCACGGCAATGGGCAGGGCCGGCCAGTTGGCATAGGAAGCGCTGCGCACGAAAATGCGGTCCAGCAGACCCTCTTTGTCAAAAGCCACATAGCAGAAGCTGCTGCCACGAGCAGATTCGCTGACACCAACGGCCTCGCCCTGGGGCGTGCCCAGTTCGGTGCAATGTGCTCCCTGCTCTTTTTTCAGCATTTCCAGCAGCTTCCCTGCCAGACGGAAGGATTCCTTCAGCTCCCCGATGCGCACCAGAATCCTGGCCGCCACATCGCCGCTGGTCTCGGTGACTACCTTGAGGGCCAGCTCGGGGTAAACGCCATAGCCAAAGTCTGCCCGGCTGTCGTGGGCATAGCCGCTGGCTCTGGCCCCTACACCTACCATGGCAAGGTCCCGGGCGGTCTTGTTCCGCACAATGCCCGTGGTGCGCACGCGGTCCTGGAAGCTGTCCTGCTCCGCGAAAATCCGCTCCAGATCAAGGACGTTCTTCTCCACTTCGCTGAGGACTTCTTCTGCCTGAGCAAGTTCACTGCCAGCCAGGTCCTTCGCCGTGCCGCCCGGCACGATAAAGCCCCTGAGGAAGCGGTTCCCCGTAAGCTCGTCCTGCAGGCGCATCATGGCTTCCTTGGCCCGGGTGCCGATGCTCACCGCAAAGGAGAAGCCCACGCCGGCAGGGATATTGCCCAAGTCACCTACATGGTTGGTGATGCGCTCGATTTCCAAAATGAAGGTGCGGAGAATTTCTGCCCTGCGGGGCACAGTGGTACCCGCAGCCGTCTCCACCGCCTGGCAGTAGCTCCAGGTATTGGCTGCCGTGCAGGCGCCGCAGATGCGCTCGGCAATGGGATGGGCCTCCAGCGCCGTCTTGCCCTCCATCATCTTTTCCAGACCCCGATGGGTATAGAACAGCTTGGCATCCAGCTGCAGCATGCTCTCACCAGCCTGGCTGAAGCGGAAATGTCCCGGCTCGATGATGCCCGCATGGATGGGGCCCACAGGCACCTGGAAGGTGCCCTCGCCGCTCACCGTGTGCATGTGAGTATGCTTGCCCTCAATAAACTCCACTTCCCTGGGAGCGTCCTTCCGCAGGGGATGGATGCCTTTGGGGAAATTCTCATGGAGCACCAGGGGGCGCGGGTCAGGATGATTTTCCGCCTTCAGGCCGAACATATCCTGTATCTCCCGCTCAAACCAGGAGGCGGCGGGAATGAGATGGCTGAGGCTGGGGAAGCTCATGCTCTCCCCCACCTTTGCCTTCAGGGCACGGTGCACCTTCTCCTCAGGGAACTCAAACACCGCATAGACGGCAAAGCCGCCCTCGGCGTTGGTTTCATCCCTGCCAAACATGGCCGTAAGGGGGTGCTTTCCGCCTTCGTTATAAACCTTAGCCTCGGAAAGGAGGGCTTCAGCCGTTATTTCTTTGATTTCAAGCTTCATTACGCCACTCCTTTCATGACAATCCTGGCAGCCTCGCTCAGAAGCTGGTCAAATTTTCCCAGCTCCGGCAGCAGGGCGCCAAATACACCGCTGACTATCAGCAGAGCTGCCACCACTGCCGTATCAAGACGGCCCAGCAGCTCGCCGGCAGCCTTGCGGTGGGGCTTGCCCCCCACCATGCGCAGGGCATGGTAGAGGATGCCGATCAGCATGCCAGCCAAGAGCGCTAAGGCCAGCACGCCCAGCCAGGGAGTGCCACCCATAAAGAAGCCCTGCAGCAGGTAGAACTTGCTGAAGAAAATGCCCATGGGCGGCATTCCCAAAATACCCACAATGGCCAGCAGGAAGAAAAAGGCCGTCCTGGGGCACTGGGCAATCATGCCGTGAATGCGCATCATGTTCTTGGTGGCATAGGTCTCCATGATGGTGCCCGCCAGGTAGAACAGAGCGTACTTGATAAGCGCATGGTTCATCATGTGCAGCAGCGCTGCCTTGGCTGCCAGAGGCAGGAACAGGCCGAAGCCTGCCGCCATGAGGCCGAAGTTCTCCATGGAGGAATAGGCCAGCATTCTCTTGATATCACGCTGCACCACCACAAAGGGCACTGCCAGGGCGATGGTGAAGAGACCGAAGAACAGGAACAGGCTCTGCACGAAGTCCACACCTACCGCCGGCAGGAGGATGATCACCGCCCGCAGCAGCACATAGAGGGCGCAGATGCAAAGCGCGCCGGACAAGAGGCCGCTGGTGAGGGCCGGAGCCTCGGAATGGGCATCCGGCAGCCAGGCATGCATGGGAGCCAGACCGATTTTCGTGCCATAACCTACGAAGAGGAAGGCAAAGGCCACCTTGGCCAGGCCCTCAGGCAATTCTTTGCCATGCTCCGCCAGATGAGCAAAGTCCAGGGCCAGCTCGGAACCCAGGACCTGCAGCTGGGCATCGTAAAGCAGGATAGTGCCCAGGAGCGCCAGGCAGATGCCCACGGTGCAGACCATGACATATTTCCAGGCCGCTTCCAAAGAGGTGCGGGTGAACTTGAAAGCCACCAGCAGGGCGGAAATCAGGGTGGTAGCCTCGATAGCCACCCACATGAGGCCCATATTGTCCACCAGCACCACCAGCATCATGGTCCACACAAAGAGGTGGGACAGGGCATAGAAACGGCCCTCCAGATGGGTGAAACGGCGCAGATAGCCGTAACGGATATTGGTATCCCTGTCAAGATAGGCCTTGCTAGTCCAGGAAAAGGCCACATACAAGAGGGAAAGTATCAAGAGCATCCAAAGGCTCAGGGCATCCAGATAGATGAAGCCCTCATGTAGGCTGCTGTCCGCCGGGAACAACAGGACAATCTGCCAGACAGCCACAGCCACCAAAGTTGCCGTCAGGCGGTCAGCCCAATGCAGCACCCCGCCCTTGAAGAAGCCGGAGGCAGCCAGCAGGCTGAAAGCCAGGGGCAGAAGGAGCACAAAATCCAGGAGCTCCTGTATCGTAAACATAGATTCCATCATAACCCCCTTACCCCTTCAGTTTCTTCATCACGGTAGTATCAGTAGTCATAAAAGACAAGCTCATGCGGTTGGTGAGAATCACCAGCACCACCACAGCAATGAGCACATCCAGGAACACGCCCAGCTCCACAATAAGGGGCAGCCCCTCGGTAACAAAAAGTCCCAAAAGGTAAATGCCGTTCTCCATGGTAATGAGACCGCAGATCTGCATGATAGCCCTCTTCCTCATGACCATCAGGGAAAGCCCCGTCAGGATCATGAAGATGGAAGCCGCAATGACGTCACGGCCAAAAGCCGAAGCTCCCAGATTGTCCACCAGCACGTAGCCCAGCACCAAAAACAGGGCCCCGGCCAGGGTGGAATAGTTCACATCGATATCGGAGACAATCTCCCTTTCATCCGTCAGCTTGGCGATGAGCCGCAGGATGGCGCCAGGAATGAAAATAACCTTGATCAGAAGGGTCAGCAGGGCAGGCACCAGATGCACGCCCCCGTGGACCAGTCCCACAATCAGGCAGGCACAGGCCAGCAGGCAGGACTGAAAAGCCAGGCAGTACACGGAGCGCCGCAGATCCATAACCCTTGTCTGCAGCAGCACGGCAAGGATCAGAAAAATAACCAGTTCGTTCATATTTCTCCTTCCTCCTTACCAGGCTTCAGCCATAAAGGCCACCATCAGCAGCACCACAGCGGCAGACAGGTAAATCCGCACCTTGAAAAGGCGCATCTTGTTCACCAGAGTTTCAATGAGTCCAATGAGCAAAGCCCCCAGCAGCACCTTCACTGCCAGAGGTATAGCCAGAGGCAGGTAGAGATTGCCCCAGAGCACCAGGAACACCATCAGGCGCACCATGCTGCCCAGGTGGATATAGCTCAGGAGGCGCCCGGAATACTCCAGAGTCATGCACTCATGGATCATGGTCAGCTCCAGATGGGTGTCCGGGTTATCCACCGGCAGGCGGCAGTTCTCCGCCAGCATGATCAGGAAGAAGGCCACGCAGGCCAGCACCGTGGGCAGGGTGAAGTAAAGGCTGCCGTAGTCGATAGCCATGCGGGAAAGGGTGGTAGAACCGTAGCGGGAAGCATTCAGCAGCACCGCCAGCATCACTGCAGGCTCCACCAGCACGGAAATGTAGATCTCACGGGAGCTGCCCATGCCGCCAAAGGCGGTGGCAGAATCCATGGAGCCCAAGGTCATGAAGAAGCGTCCCAAAGCCAGGATGCAGACAAAGATAAAGGCATCGCCCATATCAAAGCCGCCTTCCAGGCAGCCCACCATGGCGGCTCCCATCAGGCTGGTCAGGAGATAAATCACGGGAGCCAGGATAAAGATATAGCTGGTATAGGGAGTGAGGATAGTCTCACGCCGCCACCATTTGTAGAGGTCAAAATACTCCTGGAAAATGCTGGCCCCCTGGCGCTTCTGCAGGAAGGCCTTGACCTTGTTGATAAGGCCGGCCACCAGCGGCGCCAGGAGAAGCAGGGCCAAAGCCTGCAAAAGGTATGCTCCCAGCAGGAATCCGATCTCACTTATCATTTAGCCCACCCCCAGACAAGCACCAGCACCATGGCCAGCATAGTATAACCGATATAAAGACGCACACTGCCCTGCTGTACCCCCCGCAGCACTTCCGCCAGACGCACCAGCAGGTGCTCCGCAGGATGGTAAAGCAGGCGCTCGAAATGCTCAGGCAGGCTCAGGCGATACTCAAGCCTCCTGCCGAAATATTCGTGTTCCCTAGTGAGGAAAATCCGCTCCCTGCGGGGCCTCAGAATGGAAGTGAAGGCCCGGCGCAGGGGCTTGGACAGGCCCGTAGCCGTGTACTGCTGACGACGGGTGGGCAAGGTGCCACAGTTCCAGGTGATTTCCCTTTTGGCAAAGACCTTGGAACCCATAAGGGGCAGGACAAGCACCACCAGCAGCAAGAGCGCCAGAACAAAGATCAGCACAGGACTGTAAACCGCCAGATCCCTCGTGCTTCTCAGCCAGGCAATGCCCCAGATGCTCCCGTTCAGGCTGCCAAAACCTGCACCCAAAGCCCGGGTGGCAGCCCCCAGCAGTTCGCTGGGGAAGAAGCCCAGGAAGATGACGAAAACCGCCTCCATGCCCATGCCAATGCGCATGGACAGACTGGCCTCATGGGCATTCAGCACTGCACCGCTCCGGCGGCGGCCTAGGAAGGCCACGCCGAAATAGCGCACAAAGCAGCCCAAAGCCAGGGCGCCAGTCAGCCCCATGAGGATAAAGGCCACGATTACCAGCAGGCGAAGGCCCTGGGTCCCGGCGCTGTCAGCCAGGGACATGAGGGACTGCAGGGTCAGCCATTCTCCCAAAATGCCGCTGGTAAAGGGCAGGGAGGAAAGGGCCATACAGCCCACCAAAGTGAAAACGCCAGTCCAGGGCATCTTCTTCAGAAGCGCTCCCAGCTGCTCGATATTCTTCGTGCCCGTGGCGTGCATCACCACACCGGCGCTCATGAACATCAGGCTTTTCATGATGCTGTGGCTGAAGGAATGCACCAGCACCGCCCCAAAGGCCACCACAGCCAGCCCGGCCTGGCCCAGGGAGAAGAGCAGCATGCCCGCCCCGAAGGCAGTGAAGATGATGCCCATGTTCTCCACAGAGGAATAAGCCAGGATCCGCTTGATATCCTTTTCCATGGTGGCATAAAGCACCCCCAGGAAAGCAGAAATGAGTCCCACCAGCATAACCACCAGGCCATAGGCAAAGACCTCCGCCCCCAGGAACTGGAAGACAAAGCGGCCAAAGCCGTAGACAGCCACCTTCAGCATGACGCCGCTCATAAGGGCGGACACATGGCTTGGAGCCGCCGGATGGGCATTGGGCAGCCACACATGGAGAGGCATCAGGCCTGATTTCAGGGCAAAACCAATAAAGGCCAAAGCAAAGGCCACATGGCGCAGATTCTCAGTCAGGCCATTCTTGGAGAGATCCATGAAGGACAGGCTTTCAGAGGCGCTGCCCAGGAGATAGAAGGAAGCCATGATGGCCGCCGTGCCCAGATGGGTCATGACCATGTACTGATAAGCCGCCTGCACCGTGGCTTTCTTCTCATTCTCATGGTAAACAAGCAGGAAGGAGGCCAGAGCCATCACTTCCCAGGCCACCAAAAAGGTGAAGCCGTCCCCGGCAATGAGCACCAGCACCATGGAGAGGATAAAGAGGTTCCAAAGCCCGGTCAAAAGCCGCAAGCGGTGGCCCTGATAATGGGCCGCATAACCCAGAGCGTAAATGCTCACCGCCGTGCCGGAAAGCCCCGTCAGCGCCAGGAAGAACCCGCTCCAAAGGTCAGCCGCCAGACTGAACTGCCCCCAGGCAGCCACCGGCAGGAGCCAGCCTCCCGGCAGGGAAAACGCCCCCCAGCCCAGCATATAATCTGCGGCAGAAAGAAACACCAGAAAACTTGCCCCGGCCGAGAGCAGGGTTCCCACCATATGGGCTCCCCGCTCCCATCTTTCAGGCCACAGGAAAGAGCAAGTCCCCAAGGCATACAGCCCCAGGGCAATAAAGATAAGTTCCATGCCTACCCCCTAAAATAATACCTAAAAATTAAAAACAGACATGCCTAAACTTGCCAGCGTGCCTGTCCATAGCGGATATGTAACTCCATGAGTATACTACAATTTATATAGGGTGAAAAGGAGGAAACTGAAATTCCCATGAAAATAATATAAAACTTGTGACAAGCAATATGCAGCAAGCAAAAAACCCCGGCTGCACAGCCGAGGCAAAACATCTCAAACATGGATGTCTTTATTGGTATTTTTGTCTAGCAGCATGGCCACCGTTTGCAAGTGCATTTCGTACTGACGCCGGCTTTCTATAACTCCAGCATCAAGTACCATTCCCACCGCCAATGACAGCATCGCCCCCAGCATTAGACAGGAAGAAACAAGCAGTGTAGGAATTCTGGGCACCAACCCCGTGGCCAAATAAGTATCAAAAATCGGCAAAAACAATCCCAACGAAGATAATGCCATCGCTAGGGCCACACCACCGAAGAGGCGCAAGGGACGAAACGCACGGTAAAGTCCTGCAATGGTAAGAAGAACCCTTGCACCATCAGAAAAAGTGGACAGCTTGCTGTGGCTGCCAGAAGGTCTGTCCCGATACGATACAGGGGTGCTCATGATTCGGAGATTATGGTTCAGAGCATGAATTGTCATTTCCGTCTCTATCTCAAAGCCTTGTGAGAGGATAGGAAACGACTTAACAAACAAGGGGCTGAGTGCTCTATATCCCGTCATTACATCCAGTATGCGAAAGGTAGCATCTCCCCATAACTGATCGATGATTTTCCTTACCAGCCTGTTACCTAAACCATGAAAAAGGCGCTTGTTTTCATGAAAATAAGTAGTTGACAGTCTGTCTCCAACTGCCATATCTGCGCCCTCCATCAGAACTAAACGACAGAGCTCAGCGGCACTCTCCACCGGATAAGTATCATCCCCATCCACTAAAAGATAGCAGTCTGCCCTAATATCCCTAAACATGCTACGGATAACATTACCTTTTCCCTGGCGGCTCTCCTTACGAACTATCGCTCCTGCCTCTTGGGCCAATTTAGCCGTAGCATCAACAGAGTTATTATCGTAAACATAAATGGCAGCCGATGGCAGTGCCCGGCGGAAGTCAGTGATGACCTTGGCAATGGTCAAGGCTTCATTATAACAAGGAATAAGAACAGCAATATTATATTCCTTGTTCATAAAAATGTCGTCTCCTATCACAAGTTCACCTTGAATATCCGGCACATTACTTCACCTTCAGCATTCTTTTGCTCATATACCAGCAAGAAATCCTCATCATGGGGCAGCAATGTATATATTGCCCCGTCTCCCGGAACAGTCATAGCATAATCGAAATGGTTTTCCCGGAAAAATTCCTTGTAGTCCAGCTTTTCATCCGCCAAGTCAAAATATTCCTTGATAATATTGTGCTCAATTCCCGTGTTGGAGGGTAAAAACACTTCCGGTCTGGCATCCATATAGCACTTAATACGACGAAATTCTGGGTAAGCACCACTGTTAAAGCCAGTCCACAAGGTAATTTCTTCAGGTCGGTGCATGGCCAGCAAATAATCTATCGCAGGCGCAAAGGTGTGATTGGTCTCATCTCTCCTGCACGCCCCATACCAATTGGAAAAGCAATAGAAGGAAAGTACCACCAGGGAAACAGACATAACCTTTAGCTGTGTGGAAGGCCAATGCAGATCAAAGCCTTTTCCTTCTTTACTGCAACTCCATAGATTGATGGTACCACAAAGGAATGCAAACAGGAAAAACAATTTCACTATCCATGGATATGTGAGATTATGCAGTTCCGGCCTGGACAAAAACAATAACACGGCCATTAATGCAAGAGCCAAAAAAGGAACAACGAAAACCGGACTGGTGCGGGTATTTCTCGCCAGAAACTTAGAGTGCCATCCACGGAATATATAGGCTAAGGGAAGTGTCCCCAAGAAGAAAAACAAAAACATATTGCGGAGGAAAAACAGCCCCATTAACATGGTACCAAGAAACAAAAGAAAGTAGCGCAAAGGAACGCTATTTCTGGCTTGCAGCGCTATCAGCAAGGCTGTCAACGCAAAAAAATATTTCCCTTCACGTATCCCGGCGTTAACGGCTTGTATTTCTGCTATACGTCCATGAATGACCGGATCATAGGAATAAAGCACAAAGGTCATGGCTTCCCAACCGTAAGGATTTATAAAGCCTGCCAGAAAAGCGGCTAACGCCGCTACAGCCAAGGGACGAACCGAAAATTTGCTGCCGGGAAAATGAAACGATGGCAAGCCAAATTTCCCCATTAGCCAATCAAGCACAAAAGGAGCCAGCAGAACAAACACAAAAGGCCAAAGGGCAGCGTGAAGATTGACAACCAGTACAGACGCCAAGGGCAAGACTAAAAGATAAGATTTTTTTGAGGTACGGAGGTATTTTTCCAAGAAAAATATTTCCGTCACGAATATAAGCAGGGAAATAACTTGCGGTCGGGTCACAAAAAAGGCAGGAGCCGTCATTATTCCCACTGTCAAGGCCATCATAAAGGAAACCTGTCGATTCTCCTCGCTTAGAAGCAGGCACAACCGATAATAAGCATATATGAGAGCACAACCTAGAAAGAATATCAACTCTAACAGTCCTGTCTCTCCTAAAATGTTATATATCTGCCAAAATATTACCCCGGTAAGCCATTGTTCCAGCACGAAATGAAGTCCTGCATGAACGGTGAAAGGTTCTGTATGGGGTATGCCCTGCTCCATTACATAGCGACCGCCATTCAGGATAAACCATAAATCGTTGTCCGGCAACCACCTTTGCAACAGTGCTCCAAAAAACATTAGAGCCAGAACAAGACCTTGCTGAGATAAATTGCTAAGCTTTTGCTGTATATTCATTGTAGCAATAAAAGAACTTATTCAAATTCAATAGTAGCAGGCGGCTTGCCGGTGCAATCGTAGAGTACGCGGTTGACGCCCTTGACCTCGTTGACGATGCGGCTGGTGACCTTCTGCAAGACCTCCCAGGGAATCTGGGCGCTTTCGGCTGTCATGAAGTCGGAGGTCATCACAGCACGCAGAGCAATGGCATAGTCGTAGGTGCGGCCATCACCCATGACGCCTACGGAGCGCATGTTGGTGAGGGCGGCGAAGTACTGACCCAGGCCTTTCACGCCGGCCTTGTCCACTTCTTCACGGTAGATGGCGTCTGCCTCCTGGACAATCTTCACCTTTTCCTCGGTGACATCGCCAATGATGCGGATGCCGAGGCCCGGGCCCGGGAAGGGCTGGCGGCTGACCAGATACTCGGGGATGCCCAGCTCACGGCCTGCAGTGCGCACCTCGTCCTTGAAGAGCAGGCGCAGAGGCTCCACGATTTCCTTGAAGTCCACATAGTCAGGCAGGCCGCCCACGTTGTGGTGGGACTTGATGGTAGCGGAGTTGCCCAGGCCGCTTTCGATGACATCCGGGTAGATGGTGCCCTGCACCAGGAAGTCCACAGCCCCAATCTTCTTGGCCTCTTCCTCGAAGACGCGGATGAACTCCTCGCCGATGATCTTGCGCTTGGCCTCAGGCTCCGTCACGCCCTTGAGCTTCTCATAGAAGCGCTCCTTGGCATTGACCCGGATGAAGTTCACATCGTAGGGGCCATTGGGACCGAAGACGGCCTCCACCTGGTCTCCCTCGTCCTTTCTGAGCAGGCCGTGGTCAACGAATACGCAGGTGAGCTGCTTGCCGATGGCCTTGGACATGAGCACAGCTGCCACAGAGGAATCCACGCCGCCGGACAGGGCGCAGAGGGCACGGCCGGAGCCGATTTTCTCCTTCAGCTCCTCAATGGTCTCCTGCACGAAGGAGCCCATCTGCCAGGAGCCGGAGCAGCCGCAGACCTCATAGACAAAGTTCTTCAGCATGGTCTTGCCCTGCACCGTGTGCATGACCTCCGGGTGGAACTGCACAGCATAGAGCTTCTCTGCCTCGTTCTCCATAGCCGCCACAGGGCAAACGGGAGTGTGGGCCGTAACCTCAAAACCTGCGGGAGCTGCGGCGATATAGTCCGTGTGGCTCATCCAGCAGATGGTCTTGCCGTCCACTTCCTTGAAGAGCTTGGAAGCATGCTTATCCACCTGAACCTCGGTCTTGCCGTATTCGCTGGTGGGAGCCGTCTCCACCCTGCCTCCAAGCAGGTGGGACATGAGCTGGGAACCGTAGCAGATGCCCAGCACGGGAATGCCCATGGAAAAGAGTTCCTTGCTGCAGGTGGCAGACTCGGATTTATAAACGCTGTTGGGGCCGCCGGTCAATATGATGCCTTTCGGTGCCATTTCCCTGATTTTCTCCAGGCTCAGGGTATGGGGGTGCACCTCGCAGTACACATGCTCCTCACGCACCCGGCGGGCAATCAGCTGATTGTACTGACCTCCGAAGTCCAGCACCAAAATCATTTCTTTTGCAGGCTTGCTCAAAACGGTTCCTCCCTCTCGTTACTAACAATACTATCTTTGTTAATCATACCATAGGCAGGAGGAAAATAAAAGCAAGGGCTGCGCCTGAGCATGCTCAAATTTCAAAATCTCCCAGTTGCCTCCCTGCTTATCCTCAACGCAAAAAGCAGGACTGCCTATGTGCAGCCCTGCTATTCTCATGCAAGCCATACCTCCTGCATCACAGCAGCTTCTCGACAGCTGCTGCCATATCAGAGGGATTCGTGGTGGTGGTCTTCGCCCGGCACAGATTTGCCGCCTCATTTACGCGGGGCTGAACTTGTCCTTGCTCTGCTTGCAGCGTGGGCATTTCCAGTCTGCGGGCAAATCCTCAAAGGCAGTTCCTGCCGGAATGCCATGCTCCGGGTCGCCAACAGCCGGGTCGTAGACCTGGCCGCAGATAGAGCATACATATTTGCCCGTGGCAGCTTTTTTCGTGTGATGGCCGTGAGAGCTACACGGTGCTGCTTCATCACTTCCATCATGATTTCCCGCAGCAGCTTGTCCAGCTGGTTCGCCCCATATGTATCCGGCACCTCGATATGGATGGAGCCATGCCAGGTATCGGGACCGTAGTTGTTGAGAACCAGATCGTAAGCCCCCCGCACTCCCGGAAAGGAGAGCACCGTCTGCTTGATGCTTTTGGCCAGCTCCGGGTCATTGCGCTCCCCTAAAATCTTGGACACAGTTTCCTTCAGCATATCAAGGCCTGCCTTGATGATGACCAGAGAAATAATCGCACCCAGCCACGCCTCAAGGGGCACGCCGAACAACAGGAAGATGCCGGCGGCTGCCAGGGTGGAAGCAGAGATGACCGCATCCAGCCTGGCATCTTCCCCCGAGTTGATGAGGGCATCTGAATTCACCTTTTCCCCCATGCTTTTGACATAGCGACCCAGCACAATCTTGACCACCACGACCAGGGCCACAATGACGATGGATACGGTGCTGTACTCAGGAGTTTCGGGCTGCCAAATCTGCTTGACCGACTCCACCAGGGATGTAGTGCCGGCATAGAATACAAGGACGGCTATGATGATGGCGCTCATGTACTCAATGCGCCCATAGCCGAAGGGATGCTCCTTGTCCGGCGCTTTGACGGCCAGTTTGGCTCCTACGATGGTAATAAGAGAACTGGCTGCATCGGAAATATTGTTGACCGCATCCAGCATGATGGCGATGGAATTGCTGGCCAAGCCTATGACTGCCTTGACAGCGGCCAGGAATAAATTGGCTGCGATGCCGATGATGCTGGTCCTGATGATTGTTTTCTCACGGGATTCCATGCCTTACTTCATCCCATCCTTGAACATCTTCAGGGCTGCATCTGCTCCCTGGGTCAGGAAGGCTGTATCTGCCCCCACTCCCAAGAAGCTGACACCCAGGTCAGCAAAGTGTTTGGCCTGCTCCGGCGTAACGGCAATGGTGCCCACGGGGACCCCCAGCTCTTTGATGCGGGTGATGGCATAGTCCATGGCCTTTTCCACTTCCGGGTGGAAGATATTCACACCGTGTCCCATTTCCACTGCCAGGTCGATGGGCCCCAGGAAGACGCCGCCTATGCCCGGCGTCTTGGCTATGGCCTCCAGATTTTCGATGCCCTTGGGGCTTTCAATCTGTGGCAGGATGCAGATTTCCTCGGCAGACCGCTGGAAATAATCCTCGTGGCGGCCAAAGCGGGCAGCCCTGACTACCGATGCTCCCATGCCGCGGTTGCCCCGGGGAGCATAGGATGCCCAGTACATGATATCCTCTGTTTCTTCCCCGCTTTCCACTTTGGGAATGATGATGTTCTGGATGCCGCTGTCCAGGAGCTGCTTGAGGATGCCTGTGCCCGCCTGGGGAATGCGCACTACGGGCTGCATATCATAGGCCGCCACGGTCCTGGCGATGGCCAGGATGGTCTGAACCGTATGGGGGCCATGCTCCCCATCAACGAACAGCCAGTCATAGCCTGACGTTGCCAGGACCTCAGCCACATCCATGGAAGTAGTTTCCTGGGCCACGCCATACTGCAGCTTCCCAGCCTCGATGTTATGCTTGAATTTGTTTTCCAGATAATCTTTCACCATCGGCATAATCACGATACCTCCCATTTTATACATAATATTCTTTATTTTCCAATCAGATTTATTATAACGCCATTGTTCAGATTTTGTCGATAGACAAAATCTTCCAATCAGCGTTTCAACGAGGCGGGAGATATGCGCTCCCGCCTGTTATGATATTAGCCACCCCCACCTATAGAGGGGGGACATCTTCTTCCGAGTTATATACTTTCCCCTTCCTGAACTCGATAGAGGAAAAACGCTAAATCACAACGAATTTTATAAAGAGCATAATTTATTTTTCCAGTGCTGTTCCTCACCTCCATAAAAGCGCCCCCTGCCTCCTGCTATTTCAACTACTTGCACATCCAAACTGCAGATAATCGCAGATGTTTGACAAAAAGAAAGAAATAGTGCTATAATTCTGTCGATGATATGGCAAATAGTTTGCTATGTCATGTAGTTAACATTTTATGAACAGGAGTATGCTTTTTGCGTAAATTTACAAGTGCATTGGAGCTTGTTCTGTAAGCGGAAGGCTTGCAGGACAACTGGGAGCCTCCCGCCCTTAAGCAATATAGACTGATTGCTATGGGAGGCAGAACAATGAATAAGAACAACTATGTGATTCGCAGAGAAATGCCAGCTGACTATGCTATCGTAGAGAATCTTGTACGGGAAAGCTTTTGGAATGTCTACCGTCCTGGATGTGTGGAGCATTATGTGCTGAAGCATTTGCGGCAGACAAAGGAGTTTGTTGCGGAGCTGGATTTCGTACTGGAAAAGGACGGACAGATTATTGGGCAGAATGTCTTTGTGCAGGCAGAGATTGCCTGTGATGACGGTACGATTTTCCCTATCATGACTATGGGGCCTATCTGCATTGCTCCCGAGTGGAAACGGCAGGGCTATGGCAAAATCCTGCTGGACTATTCCCTGGAGCGGGCAGCCGAGTCGGGTTGCAAGGCGGTCTGCTTCGAGGGAAATATTGAATTTTACGGCAAGAGTGGCTTTGTGACCGCTGACTCCAAGGGAATCCGCTACCACGGCTTGCCTGAAGGAGCAGACAGTTCCTTCTTCCTGTGCAAGGAACTTGTGCCCGGCTGCCTGGATTCAGTCAACGGGGAATACGCCACTCCCTCATGCTACTTTGTGGCAGATGAGAATCCTGAGGATTTCGCTCGGTATGAGGCAGGCTTCCCCCAAAAAGAAAAGCTGGTATTGCCAGGACAGATTTTCTGAGGACCAAATAGCAACTAACAAAGATAAGACGGAGCAAACTGCCCCGTCTTATTTTCATGAAGGGAGACATAAAGATGGAAAAAATCGAAACTGCCAGGCTTTGCCTTACATTGGCAAGTGATGGGGAAATGGAACGCGTTATAGCGGCAGAGGCTGATGCTGAGATGAAAAAAGCCTATGGCGAAATGCTGCATGGGGCACAGGAGCACCCGGAGATAAGGGAACTCTATGCCATGTGGCTCATAAAACTGAAGGGAAAACCTGACACTATTATTGGTGATCTGTGCTTCAAAGGGCTGTCCGAAGACGGCATGGTGGAAATCGGCTATGGCGTATCCCCCACCTATGAGCATCACGGCTATGCCACCGAAGCGGTCAGAGCACTAGTTGACTGGGCTGCCAAACGTGAAGACGTAAAATCCATAGAAGCGGAGACCGATGAGAGCAATGCCGCTTCTATGCGGGTACTGGAAAAATGCGGCTTTGCACCCAGGGGGAAACTGGGTGCAGAAGGGCCACGTTTCATCTTGAGATGAATGAAGACATTTCTTAGGCTTGGAAAAGAATTACGCAAGCAGTCCACTGTTTACATACAAAAGTCTTTATGAAATGAGTTTTTCAACACGCCCTATTCACAGAAGCTTCTCGATAGCTGCTGCCATATCAGAGGGATTCGTGGTGGGCTCGAAACGCTCTACTACGTTGCCCTCACGGTCAATCAGGAATTTGGTGAAGTTCCACTTGATGCCGTCCCCTGCCAGTATTTCCGGGAAGTTGTCCTTCAGGACCTCCTCCAGCTTCGCACCAATCGGATGGTTCTTATCGAAGCCCTTGAAGCCCTTCTGTTCCGTCAGATACTTGAAGAGGGGCTGGGCACTTTCACCACGGACATCACCTTTGGCAAAAATCTGGAAGGTCACGCCATAATTGAAGCGGCAGAATTCCTGCACCTCGTCATTGCTGCCCGGATCCTGCTCTGCGAACTGATTGCAGGGGAAACCGAGGATTTCCAGGCCCTGCTCCTGATACTTCACATACAGGTCCTGCAGCTCCTTGAACTGCGGCGTGAAACCGCACTTGCTGGCCGTATTGACGATGATGAGAACCTTTCCCTTGTAATCTGCCAGAGACTTTTCTACACCCTTGCTGGTTTTGGCTGCGAAATCATATACACCCATGATTATTTACTCCTCAATATCCTTAATCTATATCATCACTATCAGAGACCAACTATCTCGTTGATTTTGTCCTTGTCAAAGCCCAGGACAAAATCTTTGTCATTGGCTGTGGTTACCGGTACAGCCATATCACCCGACAGCTTATAGCACGCATTGCGGTCTTCATCGTTTTCCTCGATGTTGTGCTCTTCAAACTCTACATTCTTGCTCTTCAGATACTTCTTCACCTTTTCGCACCAGGGGCAGTCATTGATCGAATATACCTTTACCATTCTGATTTTCCTCCCTGTAATTTGACAATGTATTTTTCGGCCAGCAGGGCTGCAGCAGTGCCATCAGCAGCTGCCGTGGTCAGCTGGCGGATCTCTTTCTCACGGATATCTCCGGCGGCAAAGACACCGGGAATCTTTGTGCGGCAGTCTTCGCCAGCAGGAATGCGTCCGTCCTTCAGTTCAAGTTCTTCTGCAAACAGGCTGGAATTCGGCTCGACACCGATATTGACGAAGATGCCGTCAACGGCAATGCTTGACTCCTGATTGGACTTCTTATCGAAAACATCTATGCTTTCCAAACGACCCTCTCCGTGAAGGGCCTTGATCTCTGTCTCCAGCATCACAGCAGCCTTCGTATTTTCCAGCAGCTTTTGCTGGGAAATCTCATCGGCTCTCAGCTGGGAACGGTGAATGAGGTAAAGCTTCTTCGCATATTTCGACAGGAAGTTGGCAGCATCCACAGCAGCATTGCCGCCTCCCATGACAGCGATGACTTTATCCTGATACATGTGACCATCGCAGAGCTCGCAATAGTGGACACCCTTGTTGGCATACCTGCCTGCTTCTGGCAACGGCAGCTTGCGGCGGTTCATGCCGGAGGCAATGATGACAACATCAGCTTCGTAGATATGCTCATCAGTCTCGACCAGCTTGGGCGTGGACTTCAGCTGCACCCGCTGAATCATGTCAAATTCATCAATCTCAGCGCCAAAGCTTTCTGCCTGTGCCTGCAGGTTACTCATCAGTTCCTTGCCGGAGACCTTGGCGAAGCCCGGATAATTCTCAATGCCTGTCGCATTGGCAATCTGGCCGCCAACGATTCCATTTTCCAGAACCAGGGTAGAGAGGTTCATACGGCCTGCATATAGAGCAGCTGTCAGGCCAGCCATACCAGCGCCGATGATGATGATATTCTTGTGAATCCTTGCTTTTGTCATTCCATGCACCTCCTCAAAAGCTCAGCCATCACAGCTTTTCGAAATCGGTCTGCTGAACTTTTTCCTTTCTGTTTGTCTTACAAGGCTTATTATACGCCTAAATTTAATTTTGTCAAATACAATTTTATAAATTTATATTTGGTCATTGTTTAAATCCTTGGGCTCCCTTTCTGCCTGGCGTTGGCACTCGTTTGCTTCGGATATCCGCTTTCAGTTCACCTACTTGAACTCACCCCCATACACGTTGCATATCTACTCAGAGCTGCAATACTTAATAGCCTGTTACGACTTGCCAACGCCACTACTTTCCTGTAGAATGATATCAATTTATGAAACCATTCCCTTTGCTACCACAGAAAGGACGTAATGCCTGTGCCCATGGCCATCGGCCCTGCCGGCAATTCCTGGCAGGCTCAGCAGATTCCCAAGCACGATGACCTTCAGCAGAAGCTCATTCAGGACCGCAGCAGTTACCGTGAAGAGATTGCCCAGCTTTCTTCCACAGATGAGGATTCAAACCGTGGCCAGATCAATGAGGATTACCAGAAGCTGTCCAGGATCGAGAGCAAACTGGCTCAGATAAGCTCCCAGGATGCTTATAAAAAGCCTCAACTCCCGCCTCCTACCGACGAAGAAATGAACCGCCGCTTCGGCAGCGCCTACAGCGTAGAGATTTCCAGCCTCCAGTCCAGCAAGACACTGACCTCTGCCACCCCGGAACTTGAAACTCATTCCCACCTGTAAGATATTCCAAACATCACATACCAAAAGAGACTTTGAAGACTGCCTCATATCAATGATATGACAGCCTCAAAGTCTCTTTTTATTTACTGTTTGTCACAACCGAAGACTATGCCCGCATCCTTCCTGGCACGCTCGGCGGTTTCCAGTACAACCTGGGACACCTTGAGGCCGGCTTCCATGGCGGCGTAGTCCCTGGCTTCATACAAGGCAGCAAACTCCTTGAACTCATGCACCATGCGGTGGGGATAGCGGTTCAGCTCGTAACGGGTGACGGTCCTGCTGCCGTGTAGGGATACTTCGAAGGCTGCCAGCGCATTGGGCGCTCCCAGCACCCTCAGCCAGCCCTTTTCTCCCTGCATGGTGATGAAGCAAGGACTTTCAGAGTCCTTGGCTCCCAGGGCCACCGCCGTGAAGTCCTGATATTTCAGCAGGAGAGTACCGGAAGTGTCAATGCCGTTGAAACCGATATTTGGCTCATAGGTCACAGCCTGCGGCGCACCAAAGAGGCCGATGATGAAATTCAGATTGTAGATGTTGATATCGTAAAGAGCACCACCGGAAAGCTCCGGGTCAAAGGCTGGCAGCACCTCTCCTTTCAGATACCTGTCATAGCGGCTGGAATACTGGGAGTAATTGGCCATGACCGCCGTGATCTTCCCCAGGTCTGCCAGCCTTTCCCTGATGGCATGGAAATTGGGCAGATGCAGCAGTGTCACCGCCTCGAAGATATAAAGATGCTTCTCAAGGGCCAGCTTCACCAGTTCCTGCACCTCTGCCGCTGTGGAGGCAAAGGGCTTTTCCATGATGATATGCTTGCCCGCCAGGAGGGCTTTTTTTGCATATTCGTAATGCACGCTGTTGGTCAGGCCTACATAGACAAATTCCACGTCCCCGCTGGCCAGCAGCTCGTCATAGTCC
Organism: Selenomonas sp. AB3002; assembly: GCF_000702545.1. NCBI lineage: Bacteria > Bacillati > Bacillota > Negativicutes > Selenomonadales > Selenomonadaceae > Selenomonas > Selenomonas sp. AB3002. The sequence goes on from NZ_JNIO01000008.1 coordinate 1,534,860, forward strand.
GTATATACTTTGGGAATGCCGTACTGTACGGCCAGCCCCTCTGCCACGCTCTTGCTTCTGGGGCGGGCAAAAATGGCCGTGACTTCAATCTCCGGCACCTCCCTGAGGGCTGGCAGTGCCCCTTCCTTCACAATAAATCCCGTTCCCAAAATCGCCAGTTTCATGTCCATTGCCTCCTGCTTTATGTTATCCGCCTGCAAAAACGCTCCTTCAAAATCTATGATGCTCACTTTACCTCAATGCCCAGGACTTTTTCAATGGCTCCCGGCTTTTCCTGGAACAGCTCCAGCACCAGCCCGTCCGGAAGCTGCACCCATTTTTCCGGCTTGCCTTCCATGGGGTGTACCCCCTCATAGGCCAGCATTTCCTGCAGCGCAGCCGCAAAATCCTGCACCACAATGCCCAGATGGTGTCCCCTGCCCGCTGCCGGGTCTTCCGGGGCAGCCACCAGCTGCAGTCCCCCTTTCAGCCATACCTGCTGGAGGTTGCCGTCCTTTTCTTTCCGCCGGGTCTCGGTCATACCCAGCACTGTCTGGAAAAACTTCAGGCTCCAGTCAATATCCGCCACGGTCACCGCCGCATGTTCAAGATAAGATGCTTTCTTTTCCATCATGATCTCCTTATGCAAAAAATATACCTTTTTGCTTATTTCGCTTCCATGAGGCAAAATCCTGCCAGATATCTCCTCACTCCTTGCCGCGTCTGGCCAGCAGGAATACGGTGGCAAGAATCAGAGCCGTCCCCAGCAGGTCCATGACACCGAAGCTGGCCTTCAGGAACAGCAGGGAAAAGACAATGGCCGACAAAGGCTCCAGAGAGCCAAGGATGCTGGCTTCCGCTGGCTGGATGTATTTGATGCTGCCCAGATAACAGCCAAAGGCCACCACGGTGCCAAAGATAATGATATAAGCATAAATAAGACCGGCCAGAGGATGCCAAATGCCCACAAAATTCCAGGGAGGGCACAGGAAAGAAAGGGCCAGTCCTCCCAGCAGCATGCCCCAGCCCACCACCAAGGTCGGCCGCCATTTGCGGATCAGCCGCTTGGGCTGCATGGTGTAGAAAGCCGCCGCCACCGCAGATGCCAATCCCCAAAACAGGGCCAGGGGCGAAATGGATAACTTGTCCAGGCTGCCGTGGGTAACCAGCAGGAAGGTTCCTCCCACGGCCATAGCCACGCAGATGAGTTCCAGATAGCGGGGCAGACGGCGGGCTCTCACAGCTGTATAACCTACGATAAACACCGGCATCAGGTATTGCAGCACCGTGGCCGTAGCCGCATTGCCCGCTTTGATGCAGGCAAAATAGGTGTACTGCACCGCCAGCATGCCAAAAACAGCAAACAAGAGCACTTCCAAGGCATCTTTCTTATCCTGCCAGATCTGGAAGATGCTTTCTCTATAGAGGCAGGCATCTGTCACCAGCAGGATGACACCAGCCAGCAGCATCCGGGACACCACCAGCCACTCCGTGGAAAAGCCGCAATCCTGCAGCAAATACTGCCCGGCCACACCGCTGCCGCCCCACATGGACGCGCCCATACATACCATGAGCAGTCCCTTTTTCCGTTCATCCAATAAAAAGCCACCTCCCATTGTATTCCTTTTATCTTAGCATAACAGAGCTGCTGCAAATTTTGTAGTGTCAAAAGAAAAAGACAACCTACCAGAAAGCTGGCTTAAGGAAGAGAAGCTGGCCCCTGTGGAAAACACGACCTTGACCCGTTCACTTGCTTTGTTGTATCATATATTTACGGAATATTTCAAACTATATATCAAAAGTTTGAGGAGGCAGGACAGCATGAGCATTTTGGAATCCATCAGCCAGCGGCGCACCTATTACCAGATTAACAAGGAGCTTCCATTGGATACCGGGAAAGTCAAAGAAGTAATCCAACAGGCCACAGAGCTGGTGCCGGATGCCTTCAACATGAAGTCGGCGCGTGTTGTCCTGGCCCTGGGCCAGAAACAGGACGAGCTTTGGGATGCGGTCTATGAGGCCTTTGGCGGCAAAGTCCCACGGGAGAAGATTGACAGCTTCAAAGCCGGAGCAGGCACAGTTCTCTACTTCTATGATGAAGACGTGGTCAAGTCCCTGCAGGAACAGTTTGCCCTGTATGCTGCCAACTTCCCCATCTGGGCCCAGCAAGCCAACGGTATGCTGCAATTCACCATCTGGACGGCCCTGCGGGACCTGAACATCGGTGCCAGCCTCCAGCACTACAACCCGGTCATAGATGAAGCTGTAAAAAAACTTTTCCAAGTGCCTGATTCATGGCAGCTGGTGGCCCAGATGCCCTTCGGCGGCATCACCGCCGAGCCTGAGGCCAAGGAAAAGGAAGACATTTCCAACCGCGTGAAAATCTGCGAGTAAAAATAAAGGGTTCAGGACAAGCGCTCTGCAGAGCGTTTCCCTGAACCTTTTTTTATGTCATCTAATCCTTCATCCTCCCCAGCCACTCTGACAGCAGTTTCTCATGCTCAACAATCCGCTTGGCCAAGTCCACTGCCATCTTTTCATCATAAGTATGAGCGGTAAGATTGCGGTCATCTGCCATTTGCAGCGCCTGTTCTGCTTCCTCATCACTGAACAGCCCTACTTCCCGGAGGAGACGGATTACTTTCTTGGGTGAGGCTGCTTCCAGACCCTCCCTGTCCAACAGATAATCCTTGCCGCATTTCCACATGATTTCAAAAGCAAACTCAAAACGCTGAATCAGCCCATCGCGTTCCATTTCCGTGAGGCTGTCCTTGATCACACCTTCATGCAACTTGCCAAGAGCCTTTTCCGCCCCGTCAAAACGCTTCTTCATGCTTTCTTCCATAAGATTCCCTCCCGGCGTATCTCCTCGCAGAGCACCTCTGAGGCGCAGGCCATATCCACTACATCCACCTGATAAGGAATGGTCGATTCCTCCAGCTTCTCACGGAGGTCTGCAATCTTCGCAGAAATATCCCCCGCCGTACCCTCCACAGCTATATCCACATCAGAGCTATGGCGGGCATTCCCCCTGGCCCAGGAACCAAAGAGGTAGATATTGGCTTTCTCGTCTTCCATGGCCTTAAGGGCAAAATCACGGATTCTTTCCAAATAAGCGTTCATCATACCCACCCATTCTCTTTTCAACGTCTAATGAAATCACCTATATTTAACCGGTCTTCTAGCTGAGAAAAGTATAACACAAATTGATGAAACATTCAGCAACAGCCCTCCCCCTCTGCCAGCTTCTCCAAGCACAGTATCATCTGCCCCAGCAGGGCCAGCTCTGACATTTCGTCGTCCCTGATATGCTGCAGGTCTGGCAAGTATTTTTCGGGGATATATTCTGCCAGTTTCTGGCACAGGGCTTCCATATCCGTCACCATCTCACTGCGGACACAGACCAGCTCCGGATCGGTCATAGCGAGAGCTGCCCGGAGGCTTACCTCTATGGTTTCCAGGCTTTTCTTCCTGTCCGTCAGGTGATGCTGATACCATTCCTCTTGGGGCAGAAGGCTGTAGAGCAGATACTTTATTTCTCCGGCGATATTGTGGCTGCCCTGATGTAGCCTGCCGTCCAGCACCAGCCCCATGCCGCAGATGCTGTAGCCCCTGGGCAGGGAAAGGAAGACGATGTTCCTGTATTTATCCTGCTGGGCGTAGAAGCCCAGGGCCGCAGCGTTCACATTGTTGGTGATGACCACAGGCACGCCGTACCTTTCCTCCATATAGCCAGCCAGGTCCAGCTCCGGGTCAATCATGGTGGGGTCCAAGTCAAGGTGTCCCTGCCATACAGAGCCTGGGGTGGCAATGCCTACGATATCATAGGGACCAAAGCGGCAGGCAGCCGTGTCCAGAATATCCTCTATGTCCTTCCGCACGTCCAGACGGCCCTTGATAACCGTCTCAGCCTTGAGGGGCGTCCCCTGCTCATAGAGGCGGTAGGCAATTCTGGTCCTGCCCGCAAAGGGCATCAGCACCAGGGCCAGAATCCTCTCCCTGCTCTTTATCTCTCCCAAAGCCTTGGCAATAGCCCTGTCCTCACTGGTCTGCCGCCACTTATCCATCCCGTCCCGGATAAAGTCCAACAGGGCCGCCACATCATAGCGGGCAAAGATTTTGGCGGGAATCTTCAGCACCAGTTTCTCCGGCAGAAGGGTGCAGGCCGCCTCATACTGATAGGCAATCTGTGGTGCCAGCAGCACGGCCTCGGCTTCCAGCCCCGCTGTCCCCAGCTTTGCCCAGGGCACGGCGCTGAACTCATAGTCAAGGCTCAAAAGCTCTGCCGCCTCCTGCAGCTGCTGGGCAAAATACCCGGTGGTCAGCCCGCCGGTGCAGCAGAGAAGAATCCTGCGGCGCCCCTTGTCCCTGGCCCCTGCAAAGACCTCCCGCATCTCCGCCCAAAGTTCTTTGGCGTGGGCCATGTCCTTCAGCTCGAAGTGCAGGTAGAAGATGCTCTCCCCCCGCGCCCGGCTGGTCACGCTCATTTCCACGATGACCGAAGCCAGCAAATGGAAGCGAATCTCCCCCTGGGCATAAGGGCCGGACAGCTTGATGTCCCCCTCACTTGGCTCAATTTTCCCTTCCGGCAATTCTTCAGCCAGTATGTACTGCCTGTACTCCTCCAGCAAATCTGTGCTGCCTGTCATATCCTCACCCGCCTTTCCTCCATTGTAGAAGAGGGACCGCCAGAAAACAATAAAAAATTGCTGCCATGCGGACAGTTCTTCGATTGACACCTTCTGTTTGCAGTTATAACATTGTAAACATCTGGTACAGAAAGGATTGATTTAATGCATTTTCTGGAAAAAGCAAGTTCTTTTATCTCCAAGTATATGGCGGTATTCGTTATCGCCATCGCGGCTGTTGCACTCTTCGAGCCCCCCAGCTTCAAGTGGGCTGCCCCAAACATCACCATGCTGCTGGGCATTGTGATGTTTGGCATGGGCATGACCTTGAAACTCTCGGATTTCAAGCTGGTGTTCCAGCGTCCCCGGGATGTGTTCATCGGCGCCCTGGCCCAGTTCACCATCATGCCTTTGCTGGCCTATCTCCTTGCCAAGGGCTTCAATCTGCCGCCGGAGCTGGCCGCAGGTGTGATACTAGTAGGCACCTGCCCAGGCGGAACATCTTCCAATGTCATGACCTACTTAGCCCGCGGAGATGTGGCTCTGTCTGTATCCATGACCATGACCACCACTGTGCTGGCTCCTATTGTCACGCCGCTGCTGACCTGGTGGCTGGCAGGCGCCTGGGTGGATATTTCCCTCTCAGCCATGATGATGTCCATTGTGCAGGTAGTCATCCTCCCCATTGTGGCGGGGCTCGTCCTCAATTCCTTCTTTGAATCCCAAGTACAGAAATTCGTCAAAATCCTGCCCTTGATCTCCGTCATTGCCATTGTGCTGATTGCGGGAGGCGTCGTTGCCGTCAGCTCCCAGAAAATCATGGAAACAGGCCTGCTAATCATGGCCGTGGTCATGTGCCATAACCTGCTGGGCTACGGCACCGGCTTCCTGCTGGCCAAAGCCCTGCACATGGATATTGCCAAAGCCAAGGCTGTCTCCATTGAAGTAGGCATGCAGAATTCCGGGCTGGCCACATCCCTTGCCATGCTCCACTTCGGCCCTGCCGCCGCTATCCCCGGCGCCATCTTCAGCGTGTGGCACAACATCTCCGGCTCACTGGCCGCCAACTATCTCTCCAGCCGCAACAGCAGGGAAAAGCAGGAAAAATAACCGCCGCAATAGAATAAATCCTTCGATAATATCTTTGCGACGGGAGATGAGTTCGTTGGAAACTTCGGGAAAAAAAGGCTTCATGAAAGAAGCTGCCATCGGCTGTGTCATTGTCGCCGCCATCCTCTTGCTGGGCACGGTCATCACGGGCAGGAATGCCAGCGAGGACACGGAGACTGCCGTCCATGCGGTGAGCATGATGTATCTTGACGAGCTGGCGGAGCGGCGCGGGCAGGTGGTTTCCTCCACCCTGTCCAACTATGCCGCCAGCATGGATGCCGCCGTCGGCCTGCTCACCCCCCAGGACCTCTCCAGCATCGCGAATCTGCAGGTGTACCAGGCCCGCATGAAGCAGATTTACGGGCTGGAGAAATTTGCCTTCGTGGACAGCGACGGCCTTATCTATACTTCCCGGGGGACACGTACGGATGTGCAGCTTTACCGCTTCGACTACAACCATATTGCGGGAGCGGAAGTCTCGCTGAAAGATGTGGAGGGAGCCAAGAAAGTCATCATCGCCATGCCCGTAGACCGGCTGCCGCTGGAAGGGAAAACCCTGGTGGCCTGCTTCATGGAAATAGACATGAACCGGATGCTGATGAATCTTTCCCTGCAAACAGACAATAAGAACACCACCTTTTGCAATATATACACTCGCCAGGGAGAAGCACTGACGAACATGGTCCTGGGGGGGCTGGCCAGCGAGACGAATCTTCTGGATGCCCTGTCCCACGCGAAATTCAGCGGCGACAAATCTTTCAAGTCGGTGGCGGCGGATTTCACAGAAGGCAGGCCCGGGGTGGCCGCCTTTACCTATGGCAATATCCGGGAAACTCTTTGCTATGTGCCCATCAAGGATACGGACTGGATGATAACCTATCTGGTGCGTGACAGCGTCATCAACGAGCAGATCAGCTCCATTGCCGAGGGGATTGCCAAGCGCAGCTTCCTGCAGTCCGCCTTTACGGCCCTGGTGCTCATGGTGATGTTCGCTGCTCTGTATCTGCAATTCCGCCGGGCTGCAAGGGCCACACTGGAAAAAGAGGTATCTGAGGCCGAGAACCGCGGCAAGCAGCAGGAGCTGGAAGAACAGCTGGCCATGCAGGAGGAGCTCCTGGCCCAGGAACAAGAAAAGGCCCGGCAGGAAAATATCATCAATTCCCTGGCCGCCAATTACCGCAGCGTCTACTATGTGGACCTGGACGCCAATGAGGCTGTCTGCTACCGCAAGGACAATCTGCTGAAGAACTCGCCGGAAGTAGGAGAGCAATTCCCCTTCTACCAGAGATTTGCCTCCTATGCCGAGCAGTCTGTGAGAGAAGAATATCGTTCCGAATTCCTCCGGTGCATCGAGCCGAAGGAGCTTCGCCGCCGGCTGGCGACAGAACCCATTTTCACCTTCCGCTTCCTGGCGGAGCGCGATGGCCAGGAACGCTATGGACAGCTGCGCATTTCCGCCGCCAACACCACGGCGCAGGAGGACGGCACCACCATCCACACTATTTGCATAGGCTTTGCGGACATTGACGCAGAGATGCGCGAGTCCCTGCAAAAGAAAAAAGAGCTGGAAAACGCCCTGCAGGCAGCGGAGGACTCCGGCAAAGCGGCAGAGGCTGCCAACCAGGCGAAAACCGCCTTCCTCTCCATGATGAGCCATGAGATAAGGACCCCCATCAACGCCGTCATCGGCATGAACGAGATGATCCTGCGGGAAAGCCATGACGAGAACATCCTGAACTATGCGGAAAACGCCCACGCCGCCTCCATGAGCCTGCTTTCCATCATCAATGACATCCTTGATTTCTCGAAAATCGAGGCCGGCAAGATGGATATCCTGCCTGCAGAGTATGCCCTGCCCTCCCTGGTAAACGACCTGGTCAATCTGGTGCGCCTGAGGGCAGAGGAGCACGGGCTGACCCTGCACGTCAAGGTAGACCCCGAAACGCCCCATATCCTGTTTGGCGACGAGATCCGAATCAAGCAGATTATCACCAATATCCTGACCAATGCGGTGAAATATACAGAGAAAGGCTCTGTGTCCTTCTCCGTAGGCTTCCATCAGACGGCCCAGGACGAAATCGCCCTGGACGTGTCCGTAACAGATACGGGCTGCGGCATCCGGGAAGAGCAGATGGACCAGCTTTTCGCCGCCTTTGACCGTCTGGACGGGGAAAAGACACGGAAAATCGAAGGAACCGGGCTGGGCCTCAACATCACCCAGCAGCTCCTGACCATGATGGGCAGCCATCTGGAAGTGCGCAGCGTGTTCGGCAAGGGCTCCACGTTCTCCTTCTCCCTGCCCCAGAAGGTAGTGAACTGGGAAGGTGTGGGTGATATCAATGCCGCCATGAAGCGTATTGAGAGGAAAAGGCTTCGCCGCAATGCTGGCTTCGTGGCTCCCACCGCGCGCATCCTGGTGGTGGATGACGCCCCCATGAATATAGCGGTCATTTCCGGCCTGCTGCGCCGCACGAAGATTTTCGTGGATACGGCCTCCGGGGGTGAGGAGTGCCTGGAGAAATTCGGCGCGAACCAGTACGACCTGGTTTTTCTGGACCATAGGATGCCGGGCATGGACGGCATGGAAACCCTGAAGGAGCTGAAGCGCCTTTATCCGGGCAAGAGCGAGGAAACGCCCATTATCTCTCTGACAGCCAATGCAGTTTTCGGCGCGAAGGAAGAATACCTGGCCGCCGGTTTTTCGGACTACCTCTCCAAGCCGGTCATGCCCTATGCGCTGGACGCCATGCTTTTGAAGCATTTGCCTGCAGACAAGCTGGTGTTTGACTCGGCAGACACAGAGGAGGCGGAGGAGACGCAGCTTCCCGACTGGCTCAGTGATATCCCGCTGATTTCCCCCCGCCGGGGCATCGAGTTCTGCGGGGGCCAGCAGGAATACCTGGACGCCCTGAAGCTTTTCGCCGCTTCCATCAAGGAACGGGCTGACGAACTGGAAAAGCTTTATAAACAACGGGACTACAAGGGTTATACGATAAAAGTCCACGCCCTGAAGAGCATGGCAAAATCCATCGGCGCCTCGGAGCTTTCTGAGCTGGCGGCAGAAATGGAGGAAGCGGGCAAGAAGCATGACCTGGCTGCCCTCACTGCAGGGGCAGAGGTGCTGCTCTCCCTCTATCGCAGCCTTGACGAGCCGCTGAAACAGCTCTCGGAAGAACAGCCCCAGCAGGCAGGCAGCGGGAAGACAGCCAAGGAACCCGCCCCCCACCAGCAGCGCAGCCTGCTCCTGGTGGATGATGACGAGGACTTCCTCGCCATGATGACCCGCTGGCTCAAGAAGGACTATGATGTGACGGCAGTGGGTTCCGGAGAACAGGCCCTGGCATATCTAAAAAAGGAGCAGCCCGACCTGGTGCTGCTGGATTACGAGATGCCGGACATGGACGGCTCCGTGGTGCTGGAAAAAATCCGCATGATGCCTGACTGCCAGAATGTGCCGGTAATGTTCCTGACGGGAACGGAAGACCAGGACAACCTCAAGAAGGTCGAGGAGCTCCACCCTGCCGGGGTCCTCATCAAGGCCCTGGGAAAGAAAGAGCTGCTGGCGGGGATTGCGGCGTTCTTCGGTAATACAGATTGAAGCAAAGGAGTGTGTCTGCCCCATGGAACTGAAGTCCATCAAAGCCAAGCTTATCCTGCTCCTCGTGGGCATCAGCGCCGTGCCGCTGATCATCTCCATCATCATCAGCACCCTGAACACCATCGCCGATGCTGAGGAGGCTGCGGAGGCAGACGGCCTCCTGCGAAATGCCATCGTGCAGGAAAATATCTCCTCCCTTTGCCAGCAGAACCTCACAGCCCTCAGGACCCTGGCTGCCCAGCCCGCTGTCAGGCACTATCTGGCGGGGGAACAGGACGAAAGGCTGGCCCTTGCCCTGCAGCAGTCCGTGGACGACACCAATGCCATCTTCCAGGACGGCAACAACCTCATCGTCACCGATGCCCGTGGCAAGCAGGTCTGCAGGAGCGACAAGCTGAACCTGACGGAGGTGAGCAGCCGTTCCTACTTCCAGGAGGGCATGCAGGGCAAGGAATATATTTCCGAAGTCCTGGTGAGCAAGAGCGCAGGGAATTTCATCTCCGTCCTGGAAGTGCCCGTCAAAGATGATAATGGCCAGCCCATAGGCATCGTCCAGCGGAGCTATGACCTCTCCGTGCTGGGTGACTTCGTCAAAGCCCAGGCAGATGACGAAACCCGGGTGCTCATCATCGATGCCCAGGGCAAGCTCCTGGCCCACTCCGCCAAAGAAGTGACCAAAGAGGAAGACCGCACCGACGAAAGCCAGTTGGGTTTCGTCAGCCAGGCTCTCGCGGGCCAGTCCGGCGCTGCCCAGGCCGAGCTGGAGGGAGAAAAGTGCCTCATCTGCTATTCACAGAGCGAAGTGACAGGCTGGGTCATTGCCACCGCCCGCCCCTACAGCCACATCCAGGCAGCCGCTTACAGGCAGGCCTTCACCACGGCGGGACTTGGTATGCTTTTGCTGGTGCTGGCCGCCTTCATGGCCTATGCCCTGGCTGGCAGGGCCGCCGCTCCCATCGCCGCCATCAGCCATACCGCGGCAGAAATCGCCAAAGGCAACCTGGCCCAGCCCAATCTGACCGTCACCTCCGGTGATGAACTGGGGCAGATGTCTGCCGCCTTCAACAGCATGATGGACAAGCTTTCTGCTGTCCTGAAGCGCACGTCGGAAAGCGCCCTTTCGGTGGTTTCCTCCTCCGAGGAACTCAGCGCCACCTCAGAGCAATCTGCCCAGGCCGCCAACCAGATAAGCACCTCTGTCACCACCGTGGTAGAGCGCATCAAGGAACTCAAAGAGGCCATGGAAGCCGCAGGCTTTGCCATCGCCAATATGCAGCAGCTGCTGTACGTCATCTCCGACAACTCAGACAACGTGGCCAAGGCTTCGGAACTGACCCGCACCACCGCAAATGAGGGTATGGAGACCATCGAGGCTGCTGTCAGCAATATGGAAAGCCTGGAAACCTCCGTCAACGAGTCCGCCCAGGTCATCCAGTCCCTGGGCACCCAGTCCCAGGAAATCGGCCAGATTGTGGACACCATTTCCGCCATTGCCGAGCAGACCAACCTGCTGGCCCTGAACGCCGCCATCGAAGCCGCCAGAGCCGGCGAGCACGGCCGGGGCTTTGCCGTGGTGGCGGACGAAGTACGGAAGCTGGCCGAGCAGTCCGCTGCTGCTGCCGACAAGATCAGCAGCCTCATCCGCCAGGTCCAGGACCAGACGGAAAAGGCCGTGGAAACCATGCACGCCGGCCGTGACATCACGGAAAAGAGCGCCCAGTCTGTCAGCGCAGCCGGAGGAGCCTTCCGGGCCATCGCCCAGCATGTGAACTCCCTGACGGAAAAAGTGAGCCAGACCAACAGCGCCATCGGCGAAGCCCACAAGGGCAGCGACAAGATTGTGGAAGCCGTCATCAACATCGACGCCGCCTCCAGCCGCCTGGCCATGGAAACGGAAACCGTCTCCGCCGCCACGGAAGAGCAGGGTGCCGCCATCGAAGAAGTAGCCACCGCCAGCCGCCAGCTGGCCGAAATGGCCGGCAAGCTCCAGCAGGCAGTGGCAGAGTTCAAGCTGAGATAAGGTAATCCTGCTCAAAAAAATCATACCCAAAGCTGCCCCCGGTTCATATGAATCGGGGGTGTTGCTTTGCACAGCCATTTTTCTTTCCCGTAAGCAGGAATCTTCCCTGTTGGAAGCGAAAGACAGAAAGTGTAAACATATTTCAAGAAAGAGGTGGACACTCATGGAAAGATTTGGCGGCAGCATCAAGACCTTGTTCCTCATCAGCGTCGTACTCCTGACAGGGGCGCTGCTGACCGTGCAGACCTTCATCAACATCGGCCAGCTCACCAGCACCGTGGAAGAGCAGGTGAAGGGCAACCTTTCGGCCCACTCCGAGGCTATTGCCGGGAAGCTGGACCAGCGCATCCTGCAGGTTGGGCAGAAGACCCTCGGCCTCTCCCTGGGGGTCAGCCAGCTGAAGACCTTTGACAGCGATGTCATGTTCGGCATGGCAGACGGCTATGTGCTCTCTGACAGCCTGATCATCGGCAGCGGCTTCTGGTTCGAGCCCTTTGCCTACAGCCCGGACATCGAATACTACGGCCCCTACCGCACCAAAGGTCCCGGGAACACCGTCACCCTGGACATGGAATACAGCAACGCCGAGTACGGCTACAACAAATTCGACTGGTACCTGAACGCCATGAAGAGTCCGGGCAAGGTGGCCTGGACCGGCCCCTACCTTGATGAAATGAGCGGCACCACCATGCTCACCAGCGCAGCAGCTGTGCAGAAAGGCGGCAGGAGCATCGGCACCGTCACCGTGGACATCGGCATCACGGAGCTGGAGGACTATGTCAAGAGCATCACCATCGGGGATAACGGCTACGCCTTCCTGGTGGGCAGCGACGGCCTGTACCTGGCCACCAAGGACGATGGCAAGAACATGAAGCAGAAGATCACCGAGGAGAGCGACAAAGAACTGGCTGCCCTGGGGCAGAAGATCGTGGGACTCACCTCGCTGGAACTCACGGAAACGGATGTCTTCGGTGAGGACAGCTATGTGATGGCTGCTCCCCTCTGCATAGACAATATGAAGCTGGTGCTGGTGGCTCCCAAATCAGACTACAGGGGTGCCGTGACCAAATCCATCTGGACCAGCATCATCATGGCCCTCATGGTCATGGTAGTCCTCTGCGCCGCCATGATCATCATCTTCAACCGCCGCATCGGCAACCCCATCGGCCACCTGATGGACGAAGCCGGCAAGATTGCCGACGGCAACCTCACAGGCCATGTAGAAAACAGCAGCCAGGACGAGATTGGCGCCCTGGGCAATTCCCTCAACCACATGATTGAAAACCTGCGCCATGTCATCAAGGAAGTCACCTCCATGGCAGAGCAGGTAGCCCATGCCAGCCAGCAGCTGAACACTAGCGCCGAGCAGTCCGCCCAAGCCAGCCACATGGTGGCAGAGAGCATTGTCTCCATTGCCGAAGGTGCCAGCGAGCAGGCAGTAGAGGCCAGCAATATCCAGGAAGCCGCCGAAAACGTCACCAACTCCGTCCAGGCAGTGGCGGCAGATGCCAACCAAGTGCTGCAGAACGCCATGAGCGCCAAGGACAAGATTGGAGAAGGCCGTGCCTCCATCCAGGAAGCAGTGTCCCGGATGAACAACATCACCGCTAGCACCGACAGCATCCAGACTTCCATCGAGAAGCTCAATCAAAGCTCCAAGGAAATCTCCGACATCGTGGATATGATCACGGGCATCGCCGAGCAGACCAACCTGCTGGCCCTGAACGCCGCCATCGAGGCCGCCCGGGCAGGCGAGGCAGGCCGTGGCTTTGCGGTGGTAGCCGATGAAGTGCGGAAGCTGGCGGAAAACTCCAACCAGTCCTCCCAGCAGATAGCCGCCCTGGTGCGCTCCAACCTGGAAGACATGAAGTCAGCGGTGGAAGCCAGTCGCACCGGCACCCAGAGCGTCATGGAAGGCATCAACACCGTGCAGACCGCCGACAAGGCCTTTGCCGACATCGTGACGGTCATTGATGACCTGACCGCCCAGATACAGCGCATAGCCAAGGCCATCGAAGACATGGCAAGCGACAACGAGCGCATGCTCCAGGCCAGCGTCAACATCAGCAAGACCAGCGGCAAGAACTCTGACGAAGCCCAGTCCGTCTCCGCCGCCGGCCAGCAGCAGAGCGCCTCCATGCACGAAATCTCCGACGCCGCCCGCGGCCTGGCCTCCCTGGCAGGAGATCTGCAGGATGAAATGAAGAAATTCAAAATCTGACAAGAGCATAGAATCAGCATAAAGCAAGGCCCCCGGTCACACGACACCGGGGGCCTTGCTTTATGCAAGATTTGCCATTAACTTCTCTTACTTCGCGGCTGCACCGTGGATTTCTTCTGCCATGCGCACCAGCGCATCAACTGTCCGCACGCCCGGGGTGATTTCGGACAGCTTCACCTTCACGAAGTGGTTTTCCTTCACTGCCTTCACATTGGCCAACTGGGGATTATCCTTGATGGCGGCTACCTTCTGCTGGAAGTCGTCGTCATTGCGGATGCCGTTGCTGTAGTCTGCAATGATGATGTACTCCGGGTCTGCTGCCACCACATTTTCCCAGCTGACGGCGGCCCAGGTCTTGTCCACGCCGGCATTTTCCATGACGTTCTCCGCGCCGATGAGCTTCAGGATATTGGTGGTATAGCCCTTGAAGGCTGTGAAAGGCTTGCCGTCGCTGGCATCATAGACGAAAATTTTCTTCTTGGGCAGCTTCTCAATCTTGCCCTGCACAGCGGCCAGCTTCTCCTTCTCCGATTTCACCCAGGCCTCGGCCTTGTCACGGACGCCGAAAATATCTCCCAGCTTCAGCATATCCTCGAACACCGTGTCCAGATTGGCATCCAGCTTCTGCATGGAGGAGGGCACGTAAATGGGCACATTCTTGGCGGTGATTTTCTCTGCCGGGATGCCCCGCTTGGTGAAGGGCACTTCCCAGCCTGTGGCAAAGTCAGGATTCTCTGCCATGAAGGTCTCATAGGAAGGCCATTTATCCGACAGCACCTTCACCTTGTCATAGGCGGCCTGCAGGGGCGGATAGATTTCCTCCTCCTTCATGGCCGTGCCTGCCATCTTGTCCTCCAGCCCCAGGGCCAGCAGCATTTCCGTGGTAGCCTGGGACATGGAAATGGCATGGGCGGGAGCCTTGTCCACGCTCTGCTTCACTTCCTGGCCGTCCAGGGTCTCCGTCCAGGAAACGGGATAGGCAGCGGCCTTTTCGCTGGTTGCGGCGGGCTTGTCGCTGGCTGGGGCCTGCTTTTCAGCGCCGCAGCCGGCAATCACTATGGCAGACATGACACAAAGTCCTGCTATGAGGCCTTTCCTTAACCACATCTTCATGCTTATGACTCCTTTCAATAGTTGAGATATATCCTGCCCTCATGCTCGTAACGCACAAAGGGTACTCCGAAGACTTCCTGCAGCAGCCCTGGCTCCAGCACCTCACCCGCTGCCCCCTGCTTCACGATGCTGCCTTTTTTCATCATGATGACATCATGGCAGAAAGCCACTGCCAGGGACAGGTCATGGAGCACCATGACCACCGTGCCCTCGTAGGCCTGCAGAGTCTTCATCAGGGCCAGCTTGTACTTCACATCCAGATGGTTGGTGGGCTCGTCCAGCAATACCAGCTGAGACCTTTGGGCCAGGGTCTTGGCAATCATCACCCGCTGGATCTCGCCCCCTGACATGTGGCTGATGCGCCGCTCTGCCATGCTGCTGACTCCTGCCTGCTCCATGGCCTCGGCGGCAATGCGTCGGTCTTCTTCCGTATAGTCACGGAACCCCTGCTTGTAGGGGAAGCGGCCCATGACCACCACATCTTTCACCATGAAATCAGCAATTGTCTCCCGCTGCTGGGGCAGCACCGCCACCAGCCGGGCGTATTCGCTTCCCTCGATGGTGCTGACATCCCGGCCCTGCAGGAAAACCTGCCCGGAACTTGGCTTGTCCCGGCTCAGAAAGGACAGGAGGGTGCTTTTCCCGCTGCCATTGGGACCCACGATGGCCGTCATGCGCCCCTGCCGGAAATGAGCCTGCACATTTTTCAGGATTTCCTGCTCCCCTATCCTGTAGCTAAGATCCTTTACCGTAAGCATATCAATAATCCTTGTACTTCCTGCTGATGATCCACATGAACACCGGCGCTCCCAGGGTGGCCGTCAGGATGCCGATGGGCAGCTCCTCCGGCCGGAATAAGGTGCGGGCTGCCGCATCTGCCCAGACCATCACCAAAGCCCCTGTCAGGGCGGTGAACCAGAGCATGACCGCATGGCGGGACTCGCTGAGAGACCTGGCTATATGGGGCACCACCAGGCCCACAAAGCCGATGATGCCAGAAAGGGCCACCACCACAGCCACCGCCAGGGAGGAAACCAGCACGATGAGCTGCTGCACCCGCTGGACGGGCATCCCCAGATGCCTGGCCTCATTGCGCCCCAAAAGTATCAGGTCCAGCTCATGGCGCATGAGCCAGATGAACAGCATGGTTATGAAGAGCATCATTGCCCCCACCGGCACCATGCCCCACTGGACCCCGGACAGGCTCCCCATCAGCCAGAACATGGCGCTTCTGACCTGGGCCTCGTCCTTGGCCCCATAGATGGCCAGCATGGTGAAGGCCGAGAAAAGGGCCGAAATGCCCATGCCCATGAGCACCAGCTTCACCGGACTGCCGCTGCTGCCTGCCAGCTTCACCACCAGGGCTGTGGCCACCGCAGCCCCCAGAAAGGCACCCACATAGACACCATAGGGGGCAAAGAGCTGGGCCGCCCCGGTCACCAGGCAGAGCACGGCTCCTGTGCTGGCCCCGGAAGAAACTCCCAGGATATAGGGGTCTGCCAGATAGTTCTGGGACACGGTCTGCATCAAAAGCCCCGTAAGGGAAAGCAGCGCCCCGCCCATGGCCGCAAAGAGAATGCGGGGAGCCCGTATGTCGAAGACTATCATGGAAGTGGACGCCTCCAGCGGCTCTCCCAGAACCAAGGCGCTGATTTCCTGCAGGATTGTCTCCGGCGGGATAGGCACCGACCCCATGCCCAGGGCCAGCCCCATGCTGGCTGTCAGCGCCGCCAGGAGCATCATGCCCCGCAGCCAAAGTTTTCCCATTATCCTTCCACCATCTCCCTTTGAACTGTTCCGCAAGACAAGAAAACAGGCCCCTCCCCCAAGTGGGAGCGGGCCTGTCAAACCATCATCCTTGCCGTGTCTTCCCATGCCCCTGGCAGCAGGAATACACCCCGGCACAAATCCCCATCCCCATCACTCGCAGGTTCTTGGATACTGCTCTCCAGTATCTTACGGCGATTGTCGGTCAGGCAATTCTCCTGGCTCCAGTTCATCACCCTCCTGCGCCTTCCCAGAGTTTCCCCCAGTGGCATGGATGCAGGACTGCTCCCTGTTACAGTGGCGGGACCGCACCGGCCTTGAGGATTTCCCTCGCACCGGACTTCCTTATTGAGTCTTCCGACACCTGACCCTTCCTTATGCTGTTGTAGATTGAAACTTAAGTCAGAATTATCATACCATTGTATAAATTCTTTGTCAAGAAAACTTACAAATCACCACAAAAAGCAGCCCCCGGTTCCATTGGCACCGGGGCCTTGCTTTAACTTCTGGCCAGGCGGGAAATGTGGATGACGAGGTAGGCTTTTTCCTCCTCGCTGATTTCCTTCTCATACCTGTTCAGCAGATGCTGCCTGATTTTCTCCGCCACCGCTTCTTCTGTCTTGTACTTGCCGGCAATGCTTTCCGGCAGGATGTCATCCGTGAGCATCTGGTTGGTGAAGAAGCGCTCCACGAAGAAGCGGATATGGGTGATGAATCTGTTATAATGGAGGCTTTCCTTGTCCAGCTTCTTGTGCAGGGAGTAGCAGACGATGTTGACAATCTCCCCCATGAGCTTGGCATTCCTGGCGCTGTCGTAGTCCTGGCCGTGGGCTTCCTCGGCGTTGGCAATATGAAAGGCGATATTGGCCGCCTCTTCCTCTGGCAGGTTCACCTTGAGGGTCTCATTGAGACAGGCCAGGCATTTCTCTGCTGCCGCAAATTCCTTGCTGTAGAAGCTCTTGATACCCCACAGGGACCTGTTGGTGATGACCAGTTTCTTCTGCAGGCGCTCTATGGCGAAGTTGATATGGTCTGCCAGGGTGAATATCTGCAGCATTTTGGGCATCAATATCGCCCTCTAAGAAAATAGTAAGGATACCCTCACTGTTATCAAACCGCAAAGCGCCTTCCTCCTTAGACAAAATGAATCCTAATTATATATTCTCCACCCTTTGTGAAAATCCTTCTTCTTGTACATAGCAAAACGGGGCTGCTGCATGAGTGTAATTCCACTTATGCACAGCCCCTTTTCCTTGTTGATGTATAAGAAGTTCCTATTCGTTGTAAAATCCACTAAAAATGAGCACAAGATACCAGGCGGTATAAAAATCGCCTTTTTTCTTGTGCTCTTATTTTGTATTCAGGCTGCGTTATTCACAGGGAACAGGTGCTGGCCTGCTCTGTCTGACTGGATTTTGCAGTGCAGCTTTTGAATATTGTAAGCCATAGCCACCAGCATGATCTCAACAAGGACATTTGCTGTGCCGCGGCTCAGGAACCTTCGGAAATTCATGTCCGCCTTCATCATTGCAAATGCACCTTCTGCCTGTATGCTTCGGTTTATGCGCAGTTGTACTCCTTCTTTTGAGGTTATACGTTCCAAATCTTCCTGACGTTGGCGCAAAAACTGTTTGGATACTTCAAAGTGCTTGGTTCTCTCCTCCAGCGGGGTCTTGCAATGGTTTCCGTGTATGCACTGGCTCTTCAGCGGGCAGTTGCCGCAATCCGCGGAACTGTAAAGGGTTATATTTCTTTTGAATCCTGTCCGGCTGCTGCGTACGAATTCCTTTGCAGCTGCAAGCTTCCTGCCCTGGGCGCATAAATAGGCATCTTCTTCTGGCAGATAGGTCATATTCTCCCTGCGCCCGATATCCTTTTTCCATTTTCTTGTCTTGCTCTTCTCATAATTGCTGGGCTTTATGAAGGCGCGCTGCCCGTTGATCTCAAGATAGAGGTAGTTCTCTTCGCTTTCGTATCCTGCATCCGCAACCACATTGGGATAGCGGCGCTGCAGATGTTTCTCCATATCCTGAAGGAAAGGAATGAGTGTGGTTGTATCTGTAGGCTGGGGACCGACCGATGCCCATGTGATGAATTCAGAGTCCGTGCCGCACTGGATGTTGTAGGCCGGCTTGAGCTGGCCGTTCTTCATGGCATCTTCCTTCATGCGCATGAAGGTTGCATCCGTGTCTGTCTTGGCAAAGCTGTTGCGGTCGCCTAGAATGTGCAGGTATGTATTGTATTTTTTGAGCCGGGCAATGAATTCGTCCAGCTGCTCCATTGTTTTCTGCAGGGCAGTCTTGCACTTGCCCGTTCCCTTGACGAATATGATGTCCTGCGCCTTCTGGCATGCCTTGAGCTTGCGGCGAAGCTTTTTGAGGTGCCTGACATGGATTTCATCGCTGTAATGCAGAGAAAGCGTGAACTCTTCCCTGGCTTTGCTGACAAAGGCAGGAAGCTTTGCCATGAGCTTGGCTTTGTTTTTAAGGACAGCCTTCTTCCAGACAAATTTATACTTGTTGGAGAAAGACTCAATCTTTGTTCCGTCAATGAAGATGTCTTTAAGGGAAATGACACCGAACTGTTCAAGCAGGAAGTCCATCTGGGCAAACAGTTCCTTGATGCAGAGTGCCAGATGTTTGGAACGGAATCTTGAGATGGTAGCATGGTCAGGGGCCGGCTTGCCTTCCAGCAGGTACATGAAGTTGATGTCCCGTCGGCAGGCAGTCTCAATCTTGCGGGAGCTGAAAATATGGTTCATTCCGGCATAAACAAGGATGGCCAGCATCTGCCTGGGCGACGCCAAATTTCGATCTATCCTTTGATAGGTCTCCTCCAGTGACTTTATATCCATACCTCCAATGCAGTGGCGAAGCAGGCGGACGGGGTCATCCTTGCTAACCTGAAATTCAAGATTTAAGGGGAGAAACAGTTGATAATTCTCTCCTAAAGACGTATACTCTTTCTGTGAATTCGGTTTTAGCATACCTAAATTCTACACCTAATCCCGGGGCTTGAATGTCCCGGGATTATCTTTTTGCATAAAAATGAGGCTGCTGCACGTTTGGATTACGTGCAACAGCCCCTTGCTATACATTTTATGCCTTGGCAATCTGCACAGCGCAGACCTTGTACTCCGGCTGCTTGGAACCGGGATCGAAAGCATCCAGCAGCACCTTGTTGATCAGGCGGTCGTCTTCCGGGTCGTGGAAGGAGACGTACACCAGCCCCGGCATGGGCTTGCCGCGGCCGTTAATCTTGGCCTTGAACTTGCAGGTGGCCCGGCGGGAGGTGATGTTCACCAGATCGCCCTCACTGATGCCCAGGCGCTTGGCATCCTCCTCGTTGACTTCAACATACATCTCAGGAGCAGCGTTTTTCAGCTCCGGCACGTTGCCCGTCATAGTGGCAGTATGCCAATGCTCCAGCATGCGGCCCGTGGTGAGGAAGAAGGGATATTCTGCATCAGGCATTTCCTGAGCGTCAATCTGAGGCCGTGCGTAGATGACAGCCCTGTTGTTCTTGCGGCAGTAGAACTTGATGCCCTCCCCCTCCTTCACATAAGGATCATACCCCTCCGCATAGCGGATATATGTCTCGGGGGAACTGTCGGGGTCCGGCGCCACAGGCCAGGTGAAGCCGTGGCCTTCACGCAGGCGCCTGTAGGAAGCCATCTGCATATCCGTGCCAGCCTGGCACTTCTGATACTCTGCCCAAACCTCCTCCGGGGTCTTGAAAGGCACCAGCTTCTCAAAGCCCATGCGCTTGCCGAAGTCGATGATGGTCTCCAGGTCAGACCTGGCCTCACCGGGAGGCTCCACAGCCTTGGCGATATGGTTGGTGCGGCGCTCGCCGTTGCCGTAGACGCCTTCCTTTTCCATCCAGAGAGCGGCAGGCAGCACCACATCTGCCAGTTCCGAAGTGCGGGTGGGATGATAAGCCTCCGACACCACCAGGAAGACCTTCTCCATGCCGGGACGGTAGTAATTGAGGTTAGGCAGGGACTGGCCCGGATTGGTGGTCATGACCCAGAGGCACTTGAGGTCGCCAGTGACGGCGGCTTTGAACATCTCCAGGGTATGGTAGCCGGGCTTGGAGGGCATGGTCCCCTTGGGCACGCCCCAGATTTCCTCCAGCTCGTTCCTGTGCTTCTCGTTGGCCACAAAACGATGGGCGGGCAGAATATGGGAAAGGCCGCCTGTCTCGCGGACGCTGCCGCAGGCACTGGGCTGCCCCGTCAGGGAGAAGGGCGTATTGCCTGGCTTGCAGATTTTGCCTGTCAAGAGATGCAGGTTGTGCACCAGATTGTTGGCCCAGACGCCCCGGGTGCGCTGGTTGAAGCCCATGCACCACATGGACATGGTATTGCGCTTGGGGTCAGCAAAGAGCCTGGCCACCTCACGGATGGTTGCGGCAGGTATGCCGCAGGCTGCCTCCACTTTCTCCGGGGTATAATCCTGCAGGAAGGCCTTGTACTCCTCATAGGTGAGCTTATCGCTGGCCCCTTTCATGAATTCCGTATGGTCAGCGATGAACTTCTCGTCCGTCAGCCCTTCCTCCACAATGACCTGGGCCATGGCGTTCATCATGGCCAGATCCCGGCTGGGAATGAAGGGCAGGTAATAGTCCGCAATATCTGCCGTGCGGGTCTTGCGGGGATCTGCCACGATGATCTTCACATTGGGGTCGCTGTTCTTCCTGTCCACAATGCGGGAGAACAGCACCGGGTGAGCCTCGGCAGAGTTGGAGCCAATGAGGAAGAATGTATCCGCCGCCTCGATATCCGCATAGGTGCCCATGGGCTCATCTGCCCCGTAGGTGGTGACAAAGCCTGCCACGGCGCTGGCCATACAGGTGCGGGGATTGCCCTCCACATTGTTGGTGCCGATGCCAGCCCGGAAAATCTTCTGCATGGTGTAGGTTTCCTCGGCAAAGGTCTGGCCGGAGCCATAGAAGCCCACAGAGTCCGGACCGTATTTCTCGATAGATTCCTTGAACTTCTCCACAATGAGGTTCATGGCCTCATCCCAGCTGGCCTCCACCAGCTTGCCGTCCTTCCTGATCAGGGGCTTCTTGGCCCTGTCCTTGGTATCCATGATTTTGGGCAACAGAATGCCCTTCACGCAGAGGCGACCCTTGTTCACGGCGCAATCCGGGTCACCCTTCACGGCTACGATCTTGCCGCCAGTGACGCCTGCCAGCACGCCGCAGCCGGTGCCGCAATAACGGCAGACGCCCTTGACCCACTTCTCCGCATCCTTCTGCTCCACAGGGCCCTTCTGCGTGTCACGCTTGTTGCCGCAGCCGGCAGCCAGCATGGCGGCCGAAACTGCTATAGCCTTCAAAAAATCTCTTCTTGAAAATTTCATGTTCAGGCCCTCCCTCAAAGCGAACCCATGGCATCAAGATGACAGGTGTAGCAGCGCTCACGGCTGGGCAGCACCTGATTGGCGGCATCGTTATGCACAATGCCGGTATGGCAGGTGACACAGTTCATGCCGTTCTCAAAATGCTTGGCAGTATGGGGATCCTTGCGGGGCCCGGCCACCTCTGCTTCCTTGATTTTGTCCTGATGGCAGTTGTAGCAGTTCACCTCATTGGTATTCTGCAGCTTGATGGGGTCGGGGACGTTGCCCGTCACATGGAGGATAAGTTCCTGGGTGCCCTTCATCTTGGACTTCACCAGACCTGTAAAACCAGGCTGCTCATGGCAGTCGGCGCAGTCCACATTCTTATGGTTGGAGTGCTGCCAGGTGACATACATGGGGTCCATCTCATGGCACTGCTCTCCGCAGAAGGTATTCTGATTGGTGGCCTCAATCATGCCGTAGGCCGCCGTGAAGGCCACGATGCAGGCAATGCCTGCCATGGCAATGTGCTTCAGCTTTACTTGCTTGTCTCCCAGACTCATGTTGCTCCCTCCTTCTTGGCTCTTGGCTCCTTTTCAAACACGGAAGGCCGCAGGGTTTCCCCCATGGCCCTGTACGCTCCCGGCGTAGGCGCAGTACCATGACCGAAGGTTTTAGGCACTTTTGCTCGGAGGGATGCCAGCACAGATGATCATCACTTGTTTTTCCCCTTGAATGTAAAGCTCACCGCCCCCTCCTTGCAACTGTCAATGCAATCCCCGCAGTTAGTACACAACATATTATCATCTACGGACTCCCTGCCCGGGGCCGTGCCCATGCTGCACACGGCGGCGCACTTGCCACAGTGGGTGCACTTGCTCTCATCCACCGTCACCCTCAGCAGCCGCTTCATCCCCAGAAGACCATAGATGGCCCCCAAGGGGCAAAGGGTGCGGCACCAGATTTTCCTGCCCCAGACAAGGCCTGCTCCCACCACTAGAAGCAAAAGCAGCAGCTCAAGCCCTGCCCCGAACAGCAGCATGCGCATCAGGGCGAAGACCGGGGAGAAAATGTTGAACACCGGCATAGACAAGAACAGGGCGAGGCACAGTACAAAAATCAAAGACCACAAAGGCCAACGCTTGTCCTGCAACGGCTTCTTCTTGTCCCTGGGCAAGAGTTCCAGCAGGAAATTCAGCGGGCACACGAAGCTGCAGAAGACCCTTCCCAGGAGAACAGCCGCCAGAGTCAAGGGCAGGGCCGACAATAAGAGAGGCCCCCACAAGCTCTTGCTGGCCAAAGTGATTTCCAAGACCGTCAGCGGGTCTGTCAGCTCCAGTCCCATAAGATCTGCCGAAATATAAGTGCCATACCACAGGAGATCCGTGTACCAGATAGGCAGCAGGAGGATGACAAGGAAAAACACCTGCACTATTTTCCGTATGATCTTTACTTTCATCATGGCCTCAATCCCCTCTGGGCTTCACAGTGGCGGCCTTCTGGGGGCTGGCGATGCAGACATTCTCGCAGCGGCCGCAGCCGGTGCAGTAGTCCGGGTCCACCGTGGGATACTTATAATCCTCCAGCTTGATGGCCTTGTCATAGAAAGGACAGGCCGCGTGGCAAACCCGGCAGTCCTCCCCCTTGCGGGCCAGGCACAAATCCTTGTCAATCTGGGCCAGCCCCATGCGCACCTTTTCCTTCTCCACGGACTTCAGGGCCCCCGCCGTACAGACATCGATGCACTTCAGGCAAAGGTCGCAGTAATTTTCCACCGGCACGATATAGGGCGTGCCGATGGCCACCCCCTGCTCCCCATGAGCAATCTTGATGCAGCCCCGGGGACAGATTTCGGCGCACTTGCCGCAGCGGGCGCAGGTGCCCAGGAAAAGCTCCTCCGGCTCTGCCCCAGGAGGCCTGATCAGCCCCTCATCAGCCGAAACAGCTTTTCCCGCTCCCATAAGAATGCCCAGTATTCCGCCGCCAAATACCATCTTGATAAAAGCCCTCCTTTCCATACAAGCCTCCTTCTCTCCGATAATTCAAACAAATCTTTATCTTTCAATTTTACCTTATATTTTCCTGCCATGATGTTGCAGCAGTCACCACTGATAAAAAATTGTAAAAAAGCCTCCCTCATGGAGGGAGTCTTCAAGCATCCTCATCTTCTGTTGTGATATAGCTGGGATAAAGCCCCAGCACCCCCTCAACTTTTTCTATCTCCTGGCTGAGCTTGTGCAAAGCCCCCAGGTTCTCTGCCTCCACCAGCAGGATAAGATCTCCCTGGGGAGATTTTTCCTCCACGCTGACCCCTGGCATTTGCTCCAGTCTGGTGCGCAGGCCGTGTTCTGCTTCAGGCCTTATCTTCATTATCATGCTGCCAAGTGCCATACAAATCCTTCCCTTCCCCTCTAACCTATTTTATCATCATCCAGGTTCCTGCTGTAATAAGAGCTGCGCCCAAAGAAGATTTCATGGTGAATTCCTCATGGAGGAAAACTATCGCCAGCACCAGAGTCAGAACCACACTCAGTTTATCTACCGCCACCACTGCCGAAGTCTCTCCCATCTGCAGGGCCTTGAAGTAGCAAAGCCACGAAGCTCCTGTAGCAAACCCCGACAAAATCAGGAAAATCCAGCATTTCCTGCTGATATCACCGATGCCATGCTGCACATTGAGCAGGAAGACCATTCCCCAGGCCATAACCAGCACCACTACTGTGCGAATGGCTGTTGCCAGATGCGAATTGACACCTTCAATCCCCACCTTGGCCAAAATAGCAGTAAGAGCCGCAAATACGGCTGAAAGCAGTGCTAATACTATCCACATCTACATTCCTCCTCACGGGAAAACTTCAATATAAATCGCGTCACTGCTAACATACTACGGCATCTTTCTGCAAAACATCTGCAAGCTTTCTTTATCTGCCCCCGCCTTTGCCTTGCATATCAGCTGGGTCATTGTGCCCATGGGACAGTATACGCACCAGGAACGAGGCTTATAGAAGAGCATGGTGATGATGCCCAGCAGAGCCGAAGTGAGCATCAGGCTGTAAAAGCCATAGGCAAACTGGACTGCCCAGGGACTTGCTGCCGCAGAGGATGCCCACTCCCAGGGAACCCTGAAAGACCAGAAGAGGGTCACCACTTCCGCCACCTCCCTGGCCCCGCCTGCCACCAGATAAGTTGCATAGATCACATTGGCAAACATCAACAGGAAGAAGATCAGGAAGCCATAGCGAAAGCCACGGCTCTTCAGCCAGTCCGGCATATCACGCTTGCGGGAAAAGCCCTTCTGACTTCCCAGCATCCTCAGCAGCTGCCCCCTGTCGCAGTAGCGGTTGCAGAAATGCTTATTGCCAAACCCGATGGCAAAAATCAGGGGCAGGAAAAAGCTGATCAGCCCCAGCCAGGCAAAGAGTATATTGAAGAATCCCAGGGAAAAATATATGACTGACCAAATCCACAAATAATTGTACCAATGCTGCTTCATGCTCTCACCTCGATGCTGATGGCAGAAGCCGGGCATTCAGCGCTGCATCGCCCGCAGCCAACACAGAGATCATCATCTACCACGGAGAAACTGCCTTTCCAAACAACGATGGCCCCCCGCGGGCAAACTGCCTCGCAAGCCCCGCAGGCTGCGCAGTACTCACGGTCTACCACTGCATATCTTTTGAGTTTTGCCCTTTGCATAGCTGTCTTTTCCATCCTATGCCTCTCCTTCCCTGCCTCCTTACAATATATTCATATATTACATTTTTATAATCTATTTGTCAAGGCACTTATTCCAACCTTCCAAACAAGGAAACAGGCTCCGCTGCAGACGGCGCAGCAGCGCTACCCAGCGGAGCGGTTTCAGGAAATCTTTGTTTATGGCAAACATGGACATAAGGACCCATTGAGAAGCCGATTTTCTTATAATCTTTGGTAGAGGACTTTGCTTCCCAGGCAGGAAAACTTCCCCTGCTTCGTGAATAAAGTACGATGAGGATGATTTCACTTGCCTGTGCATTTAGGAGGTACGACCATGGGTAACGAAACCATAGCCTATCTGATCAAGCAGCTGTTGAACAAGGTTTTCATCATTGTAAGCGCTGTAGCCTTCATCATCATGATCAGCCTGTATCTTTTCACAGATTACGCAGCAGTGGTCAATGATGCTGGCATCGTGCGCGGCGGCAGCCAGCGCATCGTCAAGCAGGTGCTGGCCGGCACCGATGCCGCCCAGCTCATAGAGAAGAATGAGGGCATCCTGAAACGCCTGCAGGGAGAAATGCGCCTGGGCAGCTTCCAGGACAGGCGGGATGAGGTGGAAAAATACTGGAACAGTGAGATAAAGCCCGCCATTTCTGAATACCAGCAAAGCAAGAATCCTGCCGGGCTGCTGGAGAAAAGCGAGAAATACTTCGAGCTGACCAACAACATGGTAGCTTCTGCCCAGCACATGGTGGACATCATGGCCTATTTCCTCTATGTACTGCTCATCGGCTTCGCCGCAGCGGTGGGAATTTATCTGCGCAATGTCTACGCCATCTTCAGCCAGCGGGTAGTCACCCCCATCCATGAACTGGAAGACAGCTTCAACAAACTGGCCGAAGGGCATCTTTCCCAGAAGTTCTCCTATGAGCGCCATGACGAAATCGGTGTCCTCTACGGTCTGCTGAACAAGACCCGCAAGGCCCTACTGGATTATGTGCAGGATATTGAGAAGAACCTCAGCTGCATGGCCTCAGGGGATCTGGTCACCAGCACCAATATGCAATACATCGGCGACTACCTGCCCATCCAGACCAATCTGGACAAAATACGCCAGACCCTCTGCAACGAAATGCATTCCATAGTAGAGATGGCAGACCATGTGGCCGTCAGCGCCGGGGAAGTATCAAAAGTATCCCAGAGCCTGGCAGAAGGAGCCATGGCCCAGAACGAGACAGTGCAGAATCTGCAGACCAAGATCCAGGAAGCCATCGAGGAAAATGCCAAGGTGGAAACATACGTCAACGATGCCCTGGAAGCCAGGAAGACCACCAAAGACCGCATCGGTGACAGCCGCCATCAGATGGACAATGTGGTGACGGCCATGCAGGAAATCGGCCATGCTTCCGAGCAGATACGCACCATCCTCAGCACCCTGGACGAAATCACCGGGCAGACAGCCCTGCTGTCCCTCAACGCCTCCATCGAGGCCGCCCGGGCCGGCGAGGCAGGCCGCGGCTTTGCGGTGGTAGCCGAGAACGTGCGCAAGCTGGCCGAGCAGTCCGCCGCCTCCACCCAGAATATCCAGCAGCTCATCTCCAACGCTCTGGCTGCCATCGACAGGGGCACGGAAGTAGTGAACAAAGCCGCCGAGTCCCTGGCCAGCACCTCCCAGAACACCCAGGTGGTGGATGCAGCCTTCCAGAAGATGAAGGAACAGAGCGTCGCCCAGCAGCACAAGATGGAAGCCGTCAGTTCCCTCTCCCAGGACATCCTGGGGGTAGTCACGGACAACTCTGCCGTCTCCGAAGAATGCGCCGCCTCCAGTACGGAGCTTTCCAGTTTCTCCAACTCTCTGAAAGAAAGCATCGGCAAGTTCCGCACACATTGATAGCCATACATGCGCTATGACGTCATTGTAAACAATACCAACTCATGCTAAAATAATAACAAAACATAAAAATCCCTCCGAGCAAAAGTGCCTAAGGCTAGTCTATGGCGCTGCGCCTGCCTTGCCCTTGGTGGCAGGGCACAGGGTGGCAGGGGAAACCCGGCCGCCTTCCGCATTTGAAAAGGAGCAAGGGGCTTTCTTTCCTATGGACAAAATAGGGACTGTCCCTCTGCGTTTCAGTGGAGGGATAGTCCCTTTTGTGTTCTTAGAAGGAGGAATCCTACATGAAAAAACTTGCAGCCGCCTTGCTCGCAACAGCTGCCCTGCTCAGCCTTGGCTGCGGCAGTGAACAGGCGGGAAAATCTGAGCGGGTACCGGACAACAAGGCCATTGAGCTCCATGTGGCGGCAGCCGCCAGCCTGACGGATGCCATGAAGGAAGTGGCGGAAGCCTACAAGGCAGAGCACCCGGAAGTGACCCTCACCTTCAACTTCGGCAGCAGCGGCGCCCTGCAGCAGGCCATTGAGAACGGCGGCGAGACAGACCTCTTCTTCTCCGCCGCCCAGAAGCAGATGAACGCCCTGGAGAAGTCGGACAACCTGGCCGCAGGCACCCGCAAGGACCTGCTGGAAAATTCCGTGGTGCTGATCGTGCCCCGGGACAGCAAAATCGAACTGGCTTCCTTTGCAGACCTCACCAGACCGGAACTGAAGCATATCGCCCTGGGTGAGCCCAAAGGGGTGCCCGTGGGACAGTATACAGAAGAAATCCTCACCAAGCTGGACATCCTTGACCAAGTGAAGGAAAAGGCCGTCTACGGCTCCGATGTGCGGCAGGTGCTCTCCTGGGTGGCTGCCGGGGAAGCTGACTGCGGCATAGTCTACGCCACGGACGCAGCCATTGACCCCAATGTAAGGGTGGCCGCCAAAGCCCCGGAGGGCAGCCACAAGCCCGTCATCTACCCCGCCGCCGTCATCAAGGGCACGAAGCATCCCGACGAGGCCAAGGCTTTCCTGGACTTCACCAGTTCCGATACGGCCAAGGCAATTTTTGAGAAGTACGGATTTGTATGCAAGTGATTTTGAGCGAAACATATGGAACTTACAGTTTTTCTAGAAAAAAAGCTCAGAGACTTCACCCTGCAGGCTGATTTCACCGTCAGGGATGAAGTCTTTGCCCTGCTGGGGGCTTCGGGCTGCGGCAAGAGCATGACCCTCAAGTGCATCGCGGGCATTGAAAAGCCTGACAAAGGCCGCATCATGCTGGACGGGCAGGTCCTCTTTGACAGCGAGAAGGGCATAGACCTGCCACCGCAGAAGCGGCAGATGGGCTACCTCTTCCAGAACTACGCCCTCTTCCCCAATATGACCGTAGCGGAAAACCTGCGCTTTGTCATGAAGGAAGATAGCGGGAATAAGGTACCAAAACTATTGCAGCGCTTCCAGCTGGAAGGACTGGAAAACGCCTATCCTGCCGCCCTCTCCGGGGGGCAGCAGCAGCGGGTGGCTTTCGCCCGCATCCTGGCTTCGGAGG
Organism: Selenomonas sp. AB3002; assembly: GCF_000702545.1. Taxonomy (NCBI): domain Bacteria; kingdom Bacillati; phylum Bacillota; class Negativicutes; order Selenomonadales; family Selenomonadaceae; genus Selenomonas; species Selenomonas sp. AB3002. Next base: position 1,563,767 of record NZ_JNIO01000008.1, read on the forward strand.
CAAAGCTCCTGTTGCTGGACGAGCCCTTTTCAGCTTTGGACAGCTATCTCAAATGGCAACTGGAAACGGAGCTGATGGACATGCTGCCTGCCTACGGCGGCACAGCCCTGCTGGTATCCCATGACCGGGGAGAGGTCTACCGGCTGGCAGACAAGATTGCCGTCATCAACCGGGGACAGATGGAGCCTCCTGCGAAGAAGAAGGAACTCTTCCGCCACCCCAAAACCCTCTCAGCCACCCTGCTGACAGGCTGCAAGAATATCTCCGCCGCCCAGCGTGAGGACGGGAGCCATATCTACGCGGCAGACTGGAAACTGTCCCTGAAGACCTCAACAGAACCGCCCTCAGGGACAAAATACGCGGGCATACGAGCCCACTTCCTGGATCCAAGGGAAGGGGCGGAAGGCGAGAATGTCTTTTCCATGGAAGTTGTGCGGGTGATAGAAGACACCTTCTCTTTCATAGTCATGATACGGCCTGCAGGCCAAGATGCCGCCCCTATTCGTTGGGAACTTGAGAAAAAAGACTGGCAGCGGCTCTCAGGCAGGGAATTATTCATCTACTTCCCCCCCGAAGCCATCATGCTGCTGGAAAGCTAAGGAGGCAGGACATAATGGAATGGAGCCCCCTTATCGTCACACTGGAAACAGCTGTCACTGCCACCTTCATCACCTTCTTCCTGGGGATTGGCCTTGCTTATGGTGTAGTGCGCCTGAAGCGGGGCCAGGGGCTGATGGACGCATTGATCACCCTGCCCATGGTGCTGCCCCCCACGGTGGTGGGCTTTTTCCTGCTGCTGGCCTTCGGCAAGCGCAGCGCCATCGGTCAGCTCCTGCTGCAGTTTGACATCACCCTGGTGTTCACCTGGAAAGCAGCAGTCATCGCCGCCGTAGTGGTATCCCTGCCGCTCATGTACCGCACAGCCCGGGGGGCTTTCGAGCAGCTGGACAGGAACATCATCTACGCCGCCCGCACCCTGGGGGTATCCGAGTGGCGCATCTTCTGGCATATCCTCATTCCCAATGCCCGCCACGGCATCCTGGCAGGGCTGGTGCTGGCCTTCACCCGGGCCCTGGGAGAGTTCGGCGCCACCATCATGTTCGCCGGCAATATCCCCGGCCGCACCCAGACCATGTCCACTGCCATCTACGCCGCTGTCCAGGCCAATGATTATGATTTGGCAGGGAAGTGGGCTATGAGCCTGGTAGTGTTTTCATTGATATTTGTGTTGGCTATGAATATGTGGCTCAACAAAAAAACTGTTTAGGAGAACCTGCTGATGAAAGAAATCAAGACCACCGAAGCCGTAGGCCATATCCTTTGCCACGACCTCACCCAGATCATCAAGGGCGTCACCAAGGACGCCCGCTTCCGCAAGGGGCATATCGTCACTGAGGAAGATATCCCCGTGCTGCTTTCCATGGGCAAGGAACACCTCTTTGTCTGGGAAAATGACGGCACCCTGCTCCATGAAGACGAGGCCGCTGAGATTCTCCGCAGCCTTGCACAGAACAAGGGCATGAACGCCTCTGCCCCCAAGGAAGGCAAAATCGAACTCACGGCAGAATATGACGGCGTGCTGGAAGTCGATGTCGAACGCCTGGACAACCTCAATGACCTGGAGGATATCGCCATCGCCACCCTGCCCCAATATATGCCCGTAAAAGCCGGTACGAAACTGGCAGGCATGAGGGTGATTCCTTTGGTCATTGCCAAAGAGAAAATGGAGCAAGCCAAGTCAGCAGCAGGCAGTACGCCCCTGCTGGAACTTCACCCATACAAGTCAATGAAAGTGGGCGTAGTCACTACTGGCAGCGAAGTCTATAACGGACTTATCAAAGACACCTTCACCCCTGTCATCGAAGCCAAGCTGAAAAAATTTGGCCTCAAGATGGACGAGCACCGCCTGTCCGATGACGGGATAGAATGCACCCTTGAGAAAATCCGTGAACTTATTGGCCTGGGCATGGATATGATCATCTGCACCGGCGGCATGAGCGTTGACCCGGACGACAAGACCCCCGCCGCCATCAAAGCCACTGGCGCCAAAATCATCACCTACGGCGCCCCGGTGCTGCCCGGTGCCATGTTCCTGCTCTCCTACTACGAGAATGAAGGAAAGAAAATCCCCATCCTGGGGCTGCCCGGCTGTGTCATGTACGCCGCCACCACTATCTTTGACATTGTACTGCCCCGACTGGCAGCAGGAATAGAAGTGACCAGGAAAGATATCCGCCATCTGGGAGCAGGAGGACTTTGCCAGAATTGCCAGGTCTGCCACTATCCCAACTGCGGCTTTGGAAAGTGAGGAAGGGCCATGGAAGGAATCGAATTGGAACAGGCCGTGGAACTGTTGCTGGCAAAAGCAAATGTTCCTAAGGAAACGGAAGAAATCCCCCTGTCAGAGGCCTTAGGCCGCACCCTGGCTGAAGATATGCGGGCAGATTTCGACAATCCCCCCTTTGACCGTTCCCCCCTGGACGGCTATGCCATCATCGCCGCCGACACGGTTGATGCCACCAGGGAAAAACCTGCCCGCCTCCGCATTGTGGGCGAGGAATGCGCCGGGGATTTCTTTGCCGGTGCCATCAATTCCGGCGAAGCCCTGCGCATCATGACCGGCGGGGCCATGCCCCGAGGGACTGATGCGGTGATACGGCAGGAAGATGTGGCAGTTGCAGACGGCATGCTGGAAGTGCCCTATCCCCTCAGGCACCATGAGAACTACTGCTTCGCAGGAGAGGATATCAAGCAGGGCACCCTGCTCATCAGGCAGGGGGAAGTGCTGGACGCCCCCCGCATCGGCGTGCTGGCCAGCCAGGGCAGGGCAAAAGTCAAAGTCTGCCGCCGCCCCCGCATTGTCCTGGGCGGCACGGGGGACGAACTGCTGCAGCCAGGAGAGCCGCTCTCCCCCGGCAAGATCTACAACAGCAACCTCTACCTGTTGGCTGCCCGCCTGCAGGAACTGGGGGCGGAGACAAAAATCCTGGGCATTATCCCCGATAACCCTGAAGAAGCTGCAGAAAAGCTGCGCTCCTGCCTTGACCGGGCTGACCTGCTGCTGACCACTGGCGGAGTTTCCGTAGGCAAGAAAGACATCATGCACGAGGTCATCAAATTGCTCCCTGCCCAAAGGCTTTTCTGGGGAGTGCAGATGAAGCCCGGCTATCCCCTGCTGGCCTATGCAGCAGAGAAAACCTTAGGCGTGGCTCTCTCCGGCAATCCCTTCGCCGCCTACACCACCTTCGAGCTGATTGCCCGCCCCCTGATTGACAAGCTGGCAGGACGCGCCCCCCGCCCCTTCCCCCGTGTCAGGGCCACTCTGAAAGACGTCTTCCCCAAAGCCAGCCACGGCAGGCGCTTTATCCGCGCCCACTACGAGATAGCCACGGGCGCCGTCTCCATTCCTGGCCAGCACTCCTCCGGCTCCCTGTTCTCCGCCGTGGGCTGCAACGCACTCATTGACCTGCCTGCTGGGACGGGAAAACTCAAGGCGGGAGATAAGGTTGAAGTTCTATTGCTATGAGGTACCCTTATGTACGATAACTTAGGCAGGCGCATCGAATATGTGCGCATTTCCGTCACAGACCTCTGCAACCTTCGCTGCCGCTACTGCATGCCGGAGGAAGGCGTGCCCAAGCTGCGCCATGAGGACATACTCTCCTACGAGGAAATCCTGCGGCTGGTGCGCTGCTTCGCCAAACTTGGCGCCAGGAAAATCCGCCTGACGGGAGGCGAGCCACTGGTGCGGGCAGGCATCCTTGACTTGATAAAAGAAATCAAGTGCATCCCCGGCATAGAGATTGTGGTCCTCACCACCAATGGGGTGCTGCTGCCCCAGATGGCAGAAAAACTCAAGGCAGCGGGCCTTGATTATATCAATGTCAGCCTGGACACCCTGGACGAGACCGCCTTTTTCCGCCTCACCCGCCGCCGGGATCTGCCCGCTGTCAGGGAAGGCTTGAAGGCACTGAAAGAAGCAGGCTTCCGTCATACCAGGATCAACTGCGTCCCCCTGCGGGGCATAAACGAGGCAGATATCCCCCAACTGGCAGAAATGGCAAGAAACGAAGAAATCAACGTGCGTTTCATAGAGCTGATGCCCGTGGGCTGTGCCTATGAAGCAGGACTGGAACGCATCCCCATGGCAGAAGTGCGGCAAATCCTGCAAAGCTCCTTCGGCACATTGCAGGAAGCCAAGGCCCGGGAAAGCCTCTGGGGTCCTGCCGAGTATGTCAGGCCTGCTGGTTTCAAGGGCAAGCTTGGCTTCATAGACGCCATGGAGCATAAATTCTGCTCTTCCTGCAACCGCCTGCGTCTCACCGCCGAAGGTTTCCTGAAGCTCTGCCTGCACAGTTCCGCAGGGCTGGATCTGCGGACACTTCTCCGCAATGGCATCACTGATGAAGATCTGATTGAAGCCATTGCCAATGCAGCCAGGAAAAAGCCGGCAGAGCATCTTTTCTCAGCCATTGAACAAAGGGAGCGGGACAGCCGCTATATGTATCAGGTAGGAGGCTAACATGAGCACAGGCAATATCAAGGCAATCTGCATGAGCGAAAAGAAGGGCACCATCAAGCGACCTGTAGCAGAAGCATTATTTATCACGGAACACGGTATCAAGGGCGATGCCCACGCCGGCAGCTGGCATCGGCAGGTAAGCTTCCTGGCCCTTGAGGAAATAGAAGACTTCCGCCGCCGGGGTGGTGAGGTGGAATTCGGAGACTTTGGGGAAAATATCGTGGCAGAGGGCATTGCCTTCGACCAGCTGCCCGTGGGCACGCGGCTGAAGGCCGGAGACGTCTTCTTCGAGATTACCCAGATAGGCAAGAAATGCCACAGCCACTGCGAGATTTTCAAGCGGGTGGGCGACTGCATTATGCCGAGAAAAGGCGTTTTCGCCAGAGTGCTGCACGGAGGCAAACTGAAGGCAGGAGACACACTTGCCATCACCGAAGAAAAGCTTCCTCTGGAAGCAGCCGTCATCACCGCCAGCGACAAAGGCTCCAAGGGGGAGCGGGAGGACAAGAGCGGCGACAAGGCCGAAGCCATGCTGAAGGAAGCAGGCTACACCAAAGTCCACAGGGTCATCCTGCCAGACGAACAGGAAGAACTGGCCGCCAAGATGCGGGAATACGCAGATATGGGGGTAGGCCTCATTCTCACCACCGGCGGCACAGGCTTCTCCCCCCGGGACGTAACTCCGGAGGCCACCCTGGAGGTCTGCGAACGCCTGGCCCCCGGCATTCCCGAAGCCATGCGGGCCCTTTCCCTGAAGATCACCCCCCGGGCCATGCTGAGCCGCGCCGCCGCCGGCATCCATAAAAGAAGCCTGATTGTCAACCTGCCCGGCAGCCCCAAGGCCGTAGAAGAATGCCTGGGGTTCATTCTCCCCAGCCTTGCCCACGGCATAGAAATCCTGCGGGGAGAGACAGGGGAATGTGCGAGGAAATAATGTATGAACCCAAATGACCTCTCACTCCTGATAATAGCCGGGGGCAAAAGTTCCCGGCTGGGCACTGACAAGCGGCAACTGAAACTTGGTGACTCCTCCCTGCTGGAATACACTCTGGCCCAGGGCAAAAAATCCGTCTTCAAGGAAGTCTTCCTTTGTGCCGAAGCCCCCTCCCCCTTCCTCACGGAACTGGCAGGAAAATATAGGGTTGCCCTGCTCTTTGACGAGACGCAGGGGCTTGGTCCCGTGTCCGGCCTTGCCCGGGGGCTTGCTTCCATAACGAAATCATGGGCTCTGGCCATCGCAGGAGACATGCCTTTCCTGGACTTGGAAGAACTGTGCCGTTTCGGAGCCACTCTCCCAACCAGCGAACTTGCCCTTTTGCCTGTAGCCAAGGGCAGGCTTCAGCCCTTGGCAGCTTTCTATCACCAGAAAACTGCCACCTGTTTCCAAAGAGCCCTCCATGGTGACGTAAGGAAAATCCGGCAGGTGCTTGAATCCTTCCCCTGCAGCCAGCGGGAATATGCAGGCTCACCTTCTCATTTCTTCAATATCAACACCCCCGCCGACTGGCGGCTGGCACAAGGCAGGTTTGCCAATCTCAAACGCAAAGTACCTGTTATCGCCATCACCGCCCCCGCCTCCGGCACCGGCAAGACCACCTTCATAGAAAAACTCCTGCCCCGCCTCAGGGAAAGAGGCATAAGAGCAGGAGTGATCAAAAGCGACAGCCACGGCTTCAATCTGGATATGGAGGGCAAGGACAGTTGCCGCTTCTCACAGGCAGGCGCAGAAAGCGTAGCGGTGATATCACCGCAGGGCTGGTTCATTACCCAAAAGACTGAGCAGCGGGCTGGCTTTGAATCTGTTGCCAACAAGATGGAGGGCATCGACCTGCTCCTCACAGAGAGCCGCAGCCATGGCACCCTGCCCGCCCTTTCCCTCTGGCGGGGCAAGGGCACTCCCCTTGTGGGAGAAGATGTGGCCGCCATATTCACTTCTGAGCCACATGCAGAAGCAGCTGCGATTTACGAATACAATCTGAACGACATAGAAAAGGCGGTGGAATCATGTCTCTTTCTGATGGGACGATAGATGAACCAAAACTCAACCACTTCGATGCCAGCGGCCAGGCCCACATGGTTGATGTAAGCCCCAAGGCAGAAACCCTCAGGATTGCCACGGCCACAGGCAAGATAAAGGTCAGCCCCCAGGTTTACGAAGCCATCACCAATGGCACTGCCAGGAAGGGCGATGTGCTGGGGGTAGCCCGGCTGGCAGGCATTATGGGAGCAAAGAAGACCTCCGACCTCATCCCCCTCTGCCATCCCCTGCCCCTCACCGGCGTCAGCGTAGACTTCACCCTGCTGCCGGAGGAATGCGCCGTGAAGGCTGCCGCCACCGCCAAGATCACCGGACGTACCGGGGTGGAAATGGAAGCCCTCACCGCCGTCAGCACCGCCCTCCTCACCATCTACGATATGTGCAAGGCTCTGGACAAGGGCATGGAAATCACAGATATCCACCTGGAAGAAAAAAGCGGCGGCAAGAGCGGGCATTACAGGCGCATATAGCAGAATACTGCCAAAGACAGAAAAAATTACTATTTCTTCCCCTCCTTACCATGATTCTGTTTCCTAAATTCAAAATTTGTATTTGCAGCTTCTATAACTCTATCTTTTCCAAATATCAATACTAAATTTGCTATTTGTTCAGCATGTTGCTTTTCATCATGATAAAAGAATACACTTCTATCATGTCTATCCACGATATATTTTATAACTCAAACTTCGCAGTTGTGAAACTGCCAAATCATTCGACTTGTACCATTTCCTAAAAAAATAGCATAAGCTCTCTCCGTTTTGTATAATGAAAGTGACAGCAATCATAACATAAACGGAGGGCTTATGCCATGAACATTGTATCACAGAATCATATCTTTGGTGAACAACTTTCTTCAAAAATATCTTGTTTCCTGGAAGAATTCCATGTTGGCAAGATACTCAAGGTCTGCAATGCCTATAAGGTTCGCGGTTTCTCTGTAAGCAATGTGTTTAAGGTTGCATTCGAGAATGCCTTTCGCAACAAGTCCTTTTATCAGCAGGAAAAGATGGATTCATCTGTTATTCCCTTTGCTAAAGATACCTTTTACCGTTTCATGAATTCCAGTTGTGTCAACTGGCGCAAATTCACTCTGCAGCTTGGTAAATCCATCATTCAAAAAATTGTACCTCTTACCAATGAAAACCGGCGCAACGTGCTTATCATCGATGACTCCTTGTTAAGCAGGGCACGTTCCAAGAATGTGGAGCTGCTTGCCAAGGTGTTTGACCACGTCGAGCACAAGTATACGCGGGGGTTCCGCATGCTGACTCTCGGCTGGAGTGATGGGAATTCGTTTCTGCCACTCAGCCACTGTCTGCTTTCATCTGCCAATCGTGTCAATCGGCTGCAGGAGTCTTCGGATAAGATCGACTCGCGTAGCAACGGCGGGAAACAGCGCAAGCTGGCACAGACTAAGGCTACCGTTGTTATGCAGAAGCTCTTGGCTGAGGCAAAATCTATGGAGATTCCAGCCCGCTACGTTCTTTTTGACACCTGGTTCTGTTCACCGTCTTCCCTTGTTCAAGTCAAGGAACTCGGCTTCGATGCCATTGCTATGGTAAAAAAGTCTGAAAACAGTCATTTCCTTCATGACGAACGCATGAAGAGTGTAATGGCAATATTTCGCCAGTCTAAAAAGCGTCCTGGTTGCTCAAAGTATCTGCTTTCAGTAGAGGCGGCGGTGGTAAAGGACGGAAAAACTCTGCCAGTCAAACTCGTTTTCGTTAGGAACAGAAGCAACCCCAAGGACTATCTAATCTTGGTATCCACAGATACCTGTTTGTCTGAGGAAGACATCATCCAGACTTATGGAAAGCGCTGGAATATCGAGGTTTTCTTCAAGATATGCAAGTCATTCCTGAAACTTGGGAAAGAAAGCCACGCTCTGTCTTATGATGCAATGACATCACATGTATCCGTTGTATTTGCAAGGTATATGATGTTGTCACTAGAGCAGCGCCGGAATGTCGATAAACGGAGCATAGGTGAGCTATTCTATCTCGCTTATGACGAATTGCAGGATCTGCGTTATCTCGATGCCTTGGTGTTGCTCTTAAAAGAACTTATTGCTAAGGTAAAGGGAAAGACGTTTTTTATGGAAAAGGAACTGGACATGATGCTCGATTTGTTCTTGGAAAATCTGCCGAATTTATGGAACAAGTGTTTGAAACGTTGTGCATGAGGCAGACTTTCTAGGAGTCATGGCTCTACACCGCACATAGGTGCTGGCCTGTTTCGTTTGTGCGAAGTTTGAGTTTTATAATATCTCCATCATTTATTGATAACGAATGACCAAAGAAGTATGCTATATTTTTTCCTTTTTCCATTTTTGAAAGAAACCTCTTATACTCTAAGCCTGTTCTCTTATATATTCTTTGGAAATATTTCTTAAATCTTATACATAGTAATTTTTTACTAATCTCATCTTTATTTTCTATAGTTTCTTCTGTTCCTAATATCATATTATTTTCATTCACTTTTCCGTGCACAAAATCAACATTTACACTTTTGCTATATTTTCTTCTAAATGTATCGGTGTAATTAAAGCTAATAAGATTATCTACCTTTATCGAAATATCCTCTATATCATACGACGTATGGTTAAGCTTTATTTTTTCAATCAAAGAAATATATTTTTCTAAGAATGATGTAAAATCATCCATTTCTTTAACAAGGCGTTCTACAAACTTACTCTTATATCCAACAGTATAGTTATTTCTTTTCTTCATAAATTCTTTTATTAAACCATTTTTATAAAAAAACTCCTTCTCTTTAACAAGAAAATGCGTCTCCTCTTCTAACCTTTTAACAACTTTCGATATCTCATTTTCAAAATCAATCCACCTCTCCCCCCTTATCTTATTTTCTTCATAAATTGTTTGAAAATATCCCACCCATTCATTCGCTTCAACCGACAACATAAATTCCATCGATGCATTAACATCTTCACATATCCACTCTGTTGCAACATTTACCAATTCAGCATTCAGCCCATCACTTGTTGCTAAATCCTTGAATTTTGATCCTAAATCTACATCATCCTTATATCCACTTAAACTTGTAATACCTTTTAATTTTTTAAGCACTCCCAAAAACTTCAAAAAATCTTTGTATTGCGTTGGCAATCCGTGCTCTAAATCAAATCCATTTCCCACTACTAATGTAATCAAAATCATCCATCCTTTTTCACTACTCATTTTTCAATAAGACCTGCCTAAAGTTCCTGGCAGGTCTTATTGCTATTTCATTAAATCATCACAGAATGGCATCAACTCTTCTATCTTTTCTACAATACGGAACTGCTCCAATAGAGGCGGTAGTGGAACTAAAATATTTACCATAGTATCTTTTCCTACTCTTGGCATTTTGACCCCATACGAAGATGTATTAACAATCTGATTTATATAAGGTGATCTTAACAACCATGTTATATAACTATTATTCACTTCGCCATAGCACTGGAACGGCACCAATTCCGAGGTACAGATCCCATCTGCTGGAGCAATGAGTATCTTTTGTAGATAGGGACGCAACTTACTATAGAGAATATCTCCCTTATGGAAAACAACTTTATCCCCCGCTATTTTCCTATTGCCAGCCTTCTCTACATTAATAATCTTTCCGCTACCTTTTTCTATATCCTCCATATCCAGTGACCACATATCAGGCAAGATTTCTTCCTTGGAAATCTTTTCCTTTGTCTGATCATAGGTACAAATATCTCCCAGTCGTACCCACTCCCACCCTTCCGGTATATCGAAGGGGATTTCCTCTTCTGTGATAGGTGGCAGTGCCTTGGGCTTCTTGATTTTCTTCTCGGCTATGAGCCGCTTCTTCTCTGCCTGTATGTCTTTGATGAGCTCTTGGGCTGTGCCCTCATTGGCGCGCTGCTCCACCAGCTTGCCCTGGATGGCGTACTGGAGCAGGCTTTTCTTCATGGCCTCCGGGAAGCGGGTGTTGAAGTCGGTCAGCTTGGTGTAAGCTTTATCATATTTGTCGATAAGGGGCAGGATTTCTTCGATTTTGGCTACAATGCGCTGTTGCTCTGCTAAAGGAGGGCACGGAACTGTTATTTGGCATATATCTGATACATTAATATGTTTGGCACCTAACCCCTTTTGTTTAGCTGTTAGTCGCGTTAAGGTATCGGGAGACATAAGAAACCATCTTAAGTATTTGGTTTCTATATCAGCTGGTCGAAGTAGCATTACTCTTTGACCTAAACAGATATTCATGCCAACTGGTAAAATCGCAGCTCGCCCTATTGAACCCTCACGAGTTAATACAATATCGCCACACTCAGGGGTAAGGCGGGTTATTCGCTTTTCATAATCATCTTGGAGAACATATCTCCATTGTTTTATGTTTCCATTCTCATCAATGCAATTCGTATCTATACCAGCATAGTCAGTTTTGTATTGTACATACTTAGGCGTAGAATGTGGACAATCAACTATTGTCCAACATATATCGACCAACCTTGCCCACTCCCACCCCTCAGGAATATCAAAGGGCTTCTCTTCCTCAGTGATAGGCGGCAATGTCTTGCTTTTCTTGATTTTTCCTTCCTTGATCAACTGCGCCTTCTCCGCCTGTATCTCCTTGAGCAGTTCTTTGGCGGTTCCTTCCTCTGGTCTTTGTTCCACCAGTCTCCCCTCTATGGCCCTTTGAAGTATGCTATTCTTTAATTGCTGTGGTGTCATCACTGCGTTATGTCCATCCTTTATATTTTAATCTCAGTGTTTCTCATCATTTCATACAAGTTCACGCAATGCACGTCCATCTGCTGACAAACATCAGGAATTTTAATCTTTCTGCTATTTGCCCCCGCCATTGTCTCGAACGTCACAACAGTATCATCATATACACAAGCTGCTGCCACAATCCACGGGTCAGCTACTGTTAAAAATTTTTGCTTGTTTGATTCATCATATTGCGGATTATTATATATCTTATTTGCTATAGCTTGGTACTTCGCAACAACTTTTTCGTCATATTTAGCGTTAATAACATAAGATTGGTTATAAAAATCTTCTGCCTTTTGTATATTTTTGCGAAACCAATCTGTTAACTCATCATTACCAGAGAGTACTTCCGTAGCTACAGCATCTATAACTTTAACTGTACCAACCTGAAACCTATCCAACAGCTTACGCCAAAAGGTAGGAACAATATCATAAGCATAAAATGTATTCTTTGCAGTTATAAATGTATTTGTATCAAGCAAATAACTCATGATTATCCCTCCTTTGCCCTTCTCATTACTTCAGCAAAGGTTTTTCCCTTAACGCCCAGCAAGTTATATGCCTCCGTATAAGTCAAAGCTCCCGAATTAATCGCTTCGTTCACATACCGACAAAAACCACGCCCTACACGATATGGTGCAACATTATAAAAATCTCCTCCACTACCTGTCATAGAGATTCTCTTATGCGTACTCTCATATAATTTAACCAACCTAGCATATTCTTTTTCATCTATTTTGTTATAAGTCAAAGCTGCCCTAAAAAGGACAAGCTGGCTCACCTTAAAGAATTTCTCTAACTGCTCAAAATCATGAGCATATTTCTGCCAGCCCTTATCAAACAAATCTTCTGGCACTAATAATTTAGCGGCGATTCTATTACAAAAAGGTTCAGTGCGGTCATCAAGGCCATCTTGACCTAAAAATAAATGTACCACCTCATGGAACAAAGTAAATATCCTGGCTGCTATAGCATCTGCACCATTGATAAAAATCACAGGTGCCATTTTATCTGCTAAAGCAAAGCCGCGAAACTCACTCACACTCAAAGGACGATGGGTATCATTGCCCACTACTCCATTGATAAAAATTACAATTCCTTTACTTTCAAGAATATCAACAAAAAAACGTAAGGCATTAGCTCTGCTGCTTATCTTAGTACGCCAATTTGTTGGTATTTCCAATACTTTGTTTATATGATTTACAATATCATCATCGGACATATTTCTATCTATGCTACCTATAAATGCTACAGGAGCGTAATCTTTATCTTTTTTATAATCAATCAACCATTCCTGACGACTACGAACAATGTTTATAGTATCACGCAAAGCAGCGCTGTATTCATCACTTGCAATAAAGCCTTGATTTTGGAGAGTACGAAAATCAGATATTTTCCTTATGGGAATATCAGGTTTTTCAGACAGCATCAAATAGCCAAAAGGAACATAAGCAAACTTTGCCATGTCCTCCAACTGTTTAACAGTAGGCCGCTCACTTTTTTCCAACCACTTAGTTAGCTTAGGGAATTTTTCAGAAAAAGCCTCCAATCCTCTCTGGCTATATTCTATAGCCCACATCAGTACATCAGGATTGATATTTACTCGAGCCACTGTCATGCCCTCACCCCCTTAATCTTTTGGCCTGCAACATATTCTTTGCTAAAAACTCTATGCGTCCTATCTACAACTACGCTTAACTTCTCTCTTGTCACTAAAAATCCTGCAACTATTCCCATCAATTCTCAAGTCTTGCTGTTATCTCCCCCAATACCCTGTCAATCTCTGCATTCAATTCTTTGCGGTGCTCCTGGTAGCTCTGTATCAGGTCGAGCGGATCCAGGATTTCTTCTTCCTCATGGGGGAAGCCACAGAGATCGAGGTTGTAGCCACCTTCCTGGATCTCTTCGGCAGTGTAGCGCTTAGCCTTGGACCAGCCTTCCACCTCTATCTCCTCCCGATTCTTCCACCAGTCCATAACGGGCTGGAAGTGCTCCAGCTTCATGGGCTTGGTCTTGGAGAAGTGCTTGTAGCCCTCTGGCATATCCAGACGGTAGAACCAGACTTCCTTGGTAGGTTCGGTGTTATCAAAGAACAGCAGGTTGGTGGTGATGCTGGTGTAGGGAGCAAAGACGCTGCCGGGCAGCCGGATGATGGTATGCAGGTTGAACTCGCTCATGAGCTTCTTCTTGATAGCAGTCTTGGTGTTGTCGGTGCCAAAGAGGAAGCCATCTGGCAACACCACGGCAGCCCGTCCGTTTTTCTTCAAGCGGTACATGATGACGCTCATAAAGAGGTCAGCGGTCTCGGAGTCAGCCAGATCTTCCGGGAAGTTGTTCTTGATGGCTTCCCCTTCGCTTCCCCCGTAGGGTGGATTCATAAGGATCTTATCGAAGGAATCTTTCTCCGTGTAGTCCAGCACGTTGTAAGCCAGGCTGTTGTCATGGAAGATTCTTGGCTCGTCAATGTCATGCAGGAGCAGGTTGGTGATGGCCAGCATATAAGGGAACTGCTTCTTCTCTATGCCATAGACAGACTGGCTGAAACTCTTCCTGTCCTCAGTAGTCTGTATCTGCGGTTCAAGCTCTTTTAACCAGCTGGTAATGAAGCCACCGGTGCCACAGGCAAAGTCTGCCATCTTTTCACCCAGCTTCGGCTCTATCATCTTTGCCATGAAGTCCGTCACAGCACGGGGCGTGTAAAACTCGCCAGCATGGCCAGCTGACTGCAGGTCTTTGAGTATGGTTTCGTAAATATCCCCCAGGGCATGGATTTCCTCATACTGACTCAGCTGGATAGCGTCCAGCTCGTTGGCCATCTGCCGAAGCAGAACACCATCCTTCATGTACTGGTTGGTGTCCTCGAAGACAGTCTTCACGATAGACTTCTTGAGGGGCGTTTCAGAGGTTACTTCCAGCTCCTTGAAGGCCTTGAACATATCGTTTACAAAGTCCAGCAGGTCCTCGCCGGTGAGACCATCTCCCTGTTTTTCCTCATGGGCCCAATTCTGCCAACGGTATTCCTCGGGTATGATGGAGACATAATCTTCATCGTCGAGTTCCCATTCTTCTTCCTTAGCACTGTAGACCTTGAGGAAGAGCATCCAGACAATCTGCTCTATGCGCTGAGCATCACCGTTAATCCCCGCATCCTGACGCATGATGTCCTGCAGCCTCTTGACGAGGCCTCCTAAATTTCCTGCCATTTACTTAACCTGCCTTATCTTCATTCTTGTATATCTCTTTTGCTAATTCTCTGACGGTCTCTTTATAGCCCTTGTTGCCGCCAAAGAGCTTGGCTATATTGCCCGGTGTGCCAAACTTCTGAAATTCTGCCAGCTTGAGCACAGTCGTAGTCTCTATTTCCTTGATGCCAAGGTTCATATACTTATCCAGAAGGATTTCCAGCACTTCCCTTGCTGCATCCTTGAACCTGTGCAGGAAGTCACGTTTCTTCACGCCTTCGGCTCTTTCCCTGCGGGTGAGGGGCTTCTGGTCGTAGGCTACATGGCAGATGAAGTCATAGTCGTCCACTTCATCCATGTTCATGTCATGCTTGAGCTTCTCCAGGCTTATTCCCTGTGAAGCCAACGCCTCGCCAATGGCTTCTTTTTTGTCTGCCTCTGACCAGGTGCGGATAAACTTCGCCAGGTCGCCATACTGGCCCAGGATATTCGCCTTGGTGTAGTCAATGATGTTTTCCTGCTTCAAAAGCTTTCCACCCGGATCATAAATCGAGATGGTCTTGTTCACGGTAACTACCTTGCAGCCATCAGGCCGCACAAAGGGTACTATGCGTGGCTCTTTCGGTTCTTCGGGGCCATCCGTGCCTTGAGGCCCTTCGGGCCCATATGTAGCAGGCGGCTCCTTAACCTGTCCTGGTGTAAATCCTGGTACTCTCTCAATGGGGCCATCCCAGGCTGGATCAGCAAAGAGACGGGTCACGCCCCGGAAGTCAATGATTGTAAAGTTGGTCTTCCCTGCTTCCTCGCGGATGCGGGTGCCACGGCCCACGATTTGCTTGAAGAGGGTCATGGAAGCAATGCTCTTGTCAATGGCGATAACCTTGGTCATCTTCGCATCCACGCCAGTAGAGAGCAGTTCCGATGTGGTAGCTATAACAGGGAACCTCTCCCTGACAGAGATGAAATAGTTCAGCTTGCTCTTGCCATAGACATCGCTGCCGGTGATACGCACCACATAATCAGGGTTCAGGGCCAGCATATCTGCATTCTGCCTGGCAAGTTCTGCCCGCATTCTCTCAGCAGCATCTTCACTGGCACAGAAAACAATGGTCTTGGCCATCCTGTCAGTGGCCTTTAAGTATTCGGTTATCTGGGCAGCCACCTCGCGTATGCGGTCTTCCAGCACGATGTTGTAGTCATAGTCAGTGTTGTTATATATACGGTCAGGAATCTCCTGGCCGTAATAATCCAGCTGTCCCTTGATAGGGCGCCAGCCATCACTGACATTCATGCGCGGCTCAATGACTCGGAAGGGAGCCAGGAAGCCATCATTGATGCCCTGGTTGAGGCTGTAGGTGTAGACCGGATCCCCGAAGTAATTGGTGCTGGATACATACTTCGTCTCCTTGGGCGTAGCGGTCATGCCTATCTGGGTAGCTGTCTGGAAGTATTCCAGTACCCTGCGCCACTGGCTTTCTTCTTTGGCAGATCCACGGTGGCACTCATCTACAATGATGAGGTCGAAGAACTCCGGCTCAAACAGCTCCTGAAAATGCGGCACGTCATCATTGCCTACCATCTGCTGATAAAGGGCGAAGTATACCTGATAGGCCGAGATCTGCGCAGGCTTGTCCTTTGAGAAGTCTACCTTATGGATGACTTTAGCCAGAGGATTGAAGTCCTGAATGATGGACTGGTCAACAAGGATATTGCGGTCAGCCAGGTAGAGGATTTTCTTCTTCAGATTGCTCTTGATGAGGCGATAGACTATCTGGAAGGCTGTGAAAGTCTTGCCAGTGCCGGTGGCCATAACCAAAAGGAGACGCTGCTGTCCCCGAGCAATGGCATCCAAGGTCCGGTCAATAGCCACCTGCTGATAATATCTGGGAGAGTTCTTGCCTGTATAGAAGGGCTGGTTGATTATCTGAATCTCTTCTGTTGAGAGCTTGACTTCGCGCTCCAGCCTCTCCCATAGCTCATCCTCAGAAGGAAAGTCAGCAAGAGGCAGACTGCGCTCCTGCCCCGTCAGGAAATCGAACTCTACAAACTCATCACCGTTGGAGCTATAGGCAAACTTCACATCCATCATCTGGCAGTATGTCTTGGCCTGCTGCAGACCGAAGGAGGGAAGCTGCTTATTATCCTTAGCCTCCACGATAGCCAAAGGATAGTAGCCACGGTAGCAGAGCACATAGTCAGCTTTCTTGGGATTCTCACGGACAGCCATGTTGCCCTTAATATTCACCCTGCCATCAGTGATTTTCTTCTCCATGAAGATATGCTCCACCTTCCACTTGGCCGTGATAGCGGGGGTGATGTAGCGAAGCTTGATATCCTCTTCGGTAAGACTTTTCTTGCCCATGTTCTCACCGTCCTTGTGACTTGGAAACATTTTACTTTTATTTTACCATTAAAGCCCTATTTTTTCACGCCTTGTTCCACCTTCAGCAGCCATTCCTTCCGCAAAAGCCCCCCCATAACCAGTAAGACTGCCATCCTGCCCAATGGCGGGGGAATAATTATACCTATAGGATTATGCTCCACTACTACGCCCACTGCCTGGGCGGACATTTTTCTTTCTGCCGCCTTTTGCCAATCTCAGTTGCCATATCCCCATAGCTGGTTGTCCGTCCATAGGGAATGATTAGGAGCAACTCCCAAACATCCTGTTGGAAAGGCGTGCCCTGGACTGAAATATTTGGCAAAAATTCAGGACTTTGCCTGCAAAATATAAATCCAGCCAATGACAGGTATCAGAAAAAACAGGCAACCAGCGGCACTGCCAGGAATGGCGATGTGCTGGGGGTAGCCCGGCTGGCAGGCATTATGGGAGCCAAGAAGACCTCCGACCTCATCCCCCTCTGCCACCCCCTGCCCCTCACCGCCGTCAGCGTAGACTTCACCCTGCTGCCGGAGGAATGTGCCGTGAAAGCTGCCGCCACCGCCAAGATCACCGGGCGAACCGGGGTGGAAATGGAAGCCCTCACCGCCGTCAGCACAGCGCTTCTCACCATCTACGATATGTGCAAGGCCCTGGACAAAAGCATGGAAATCACAGACATCCATCTGGAAGAAAAAAGCGGCGGCAAAAGCGGCCATTACAAGCGCACATAGCAAACGGCAAATCCATGCCTGAAAAATTCCCAAGCATGGATTTGCCGTTTTTGGTATAAATCTTGCCTAATAGCTCCCCCAGGCAGGAATTCCCCCCGCCTT
This sequence comes from Selenomonas sp. AB3002, assembly GCF_000702545.1. Lineage (NCBI taxonomy): Bacteria > Bacillati > Bacillota > Negativicutes > Selenomonadales > Selenomonadaceae > Selenomonas > Selenomonas sp. AB3002. The sequence continues at coordinate 1,581,470 of NZ_JNIO01000008.1, forward strand.
TAGTGAATATATGATGAGGTATGTAAGACTTCAATTGCATTCGCATTCAGCAAGGAGGAATACACTATGGGACTTATCAAAGCTGTGACTGGCGCCGCTGGCGGCGTGCTGGCTGATCAATGGAAAGAATTCTTTTACTGTGACAGCCTGAGCGAGGACATTCTGGCTGCCAAGGGACAGAAACGCACAGGCAAGCGCAGCAGCAACACGGACGGCAGCGACAATGTGATTTCCAACGGCTCAGTCATCACTGTGAACAGCGGCCAGTGCATGATGATCGTGGAGCAGGGTGAAGTCATAGAAGTCTGCGCCGAGCCTGGCGAGTTCATCTTCGATTCTGCCACTCAGCCCACCATCTTCGAAGGCAGCCTTGGTGACAGTGCCAAGAAGGTCTTTGACGAATTCCTGAACCGTGTCAAATTCGGCGGGGAAGCCTCCACGGATCAGCGGGTCTATTACTTCAATACTAAGGAAATCATGGGCAACAAGTACGGCACCCCCACCCCCATTCCCTTCCGGGTGGTGGACAGGAACGTGGGCCTGGACATTGACATTTCCCTCAGATGTTTCGGCGAGTACAGCTACCAGCTGAAGAATCCCCTGCTGTTCTATAAGAACGTCTGTGGCAATATAGAAGGCGTGTATTCCCGTGACAAAATCGACAGCCAGCTGAAATCCGAGCTCATGACAGCCCTGCAGCCTGCCATGGCCAAGATTGCAGCCCTGGACATCCGCTACAGCGAACTGCCCGCCCACACCCAGGAGATTGCCGATGCCCTCAATGATGTGCTCAGCAAGAAATGGGGCGAACTGCGGGGCATTGAAATCGTCTCCTTCGGCGTCAGCAACGTGAGCATCAGCGAAGAAGACCAGCAGATGATCAAGGAGCTCCAGCGCAACGCCGCCTTCCGCAATCCCACCATGGCCGCAGCCCACATGGTAGGTTCCCAGGCTGCCGCCATGCAGGACGCTGCCAATAACGCAGGCGGCGCCGCCATCGGCTTCATGGGCATGAATATGGCGGCTGGAGCTGGCGGCGTCAGGGCCGAAGACCTTTACAAAATGGGCAATGCCCAGGCTCCTGCAGCCCCTGCCCAGCCTGCTGCCGGCGGCTGGGCCTGCGCCTGCGGCCACACAGGCAACACGGGCAAATTCTGCGCTGAGTGCGGCAAGCCCCGCCCCGAAAACACCAGCTGGACCTGCTCCTGCGGTGCTGTGAATACGGGCAAGTTCTGCGCCGAGTGCGGCAAGCCCAAACCTGCCGGGGACTGGACCTGCTCCTGCGGCACCGTGAACAAGGGCAAATTCTGTTCCAATTGCGGCAGCCCCAGACCGTAAGGAGGGGGCTCTATGGCAGAATCTGCGGTAAATTACAAATGCCCTAACTGCAGTGCCCCGCTCTCCTACCAGCCTGGCAAGGAAACAATCACTTGCGAATACTGCGGCACAGAGTTCCAGACGGAAACCATCGAGGAACTCTACCGTCAGGCAGAGGAAAGAGCCGCTGCCCTGGCCGACCTGGAGGACAAGAAATGGGAAACCCAACAGGCCGGCAGTGAGTGGAGCGAAGAAGACACTGCCAACCTGCGCAGCCTGGTTTGTTCCTCCTGCGGAGCGGAGATTGTGGCGGATATGAACACCATGTCCACCCAGTGCGCCTACTGTGGCAACCCCACCATGGTGCCCCAGAAGTTCTCTGGCACTCTCAGGCCGGATTACATCATACCCTTCAAGAAAACCAAAGAGGAGGCCCTCGCCTCCCTGAAGGAATTCTACAAAGGCAAGCCTCTCCTGCCCTCGGGCTTTGACAGTGCCAACAAGCTGGAAAAAATCCAGCCCATGTACGTGCCCTTCTGGCTCTTTGATGCCAAAGTCGATGCCCACGCCAGCTTCCATGCCACCACGGACAACACTTTCGAGACCAGTGATGAGATTGTCACTATCACCCGCCACTACGAGTGCAACCGGGCGGGGAAAATGAGCTTTGCAAACATTCCCGTGGACGGCAGCGAGAAGATGGACGATGATTACATGGAGAGCATCGAGCCTTTCGACTACAAGGAAATGGTGCCCTTCACCCAGACCTATATGACTGGCTTCCTGGCAGATAAGTACGATGTGGATGCAGATGCTTCTGTGCCCAGGGCAGACAAGCGGGTAGAGGAAAGCGCTGTGGGCGTGCTGGCAGACACCGTCACAGGCTATGACTCCGTGAACTGCAATACCTCCTCCGTCTTCAAGGAGGAAGGCGCTGTGTCTTATGCCATGGCCCCGGTGTGGATACTCACCACGAAATACCAGGATCAGCCCTACACCTTCATGATGAACGGCCAGACAGGGAAAACCGTGGGCAGCCTGCCCATTGACAAGAAAAAATCCCTGCTCTACAGCCTGCTGGTCTTTGCTCTAACCACGCCCCTGTTCTACTATATAGCCAAGTATCTCCTGACAGAAGTGCTGGCAGAATGAGGAGGCGTGAAGATGAAAAGACTTGCTAGAGTATCCGCTATGCTCTCTGCCCTCCTGCTCTGCCTCCTGTTGACCATGACGGCGGCCTTTGCCGCCTCTGTCCAGGACGGAGCCAAGCTTCTCAAGGCAGAGCAGAAAGCAGCACTGGAGCAGAAAATCAAGCAGGTGGAAGATGCCCATCAAGTGAAAATCGGCATCGTCACCATGAAATCCCTGAAGGGGGCACCCCCGGGCAAGACTGCCAACAGCATCCTTGATAAGCAGTATGCCGGCGGCAAGAACGGCAGCATCGTGCTGCTCCTGGCCATGGACAGCCGCGACTACCATGTATCCACGGACAGCGTCATGCGCACCATCATCACCGATGACGGCGGTTTCCCCCATCTGAAAGAAGCCTTCCTGCCCCATCTGAAGGACAATGACTTCTACGGTGCCTTTGATGCCTACGTAGACGGCACAGATGAAATGCTCGCCTACTACGAGCGGGAAGGGGAGCCCTACGCCCCCTACAACGAATTCAGTCCCCTGGCCCTGGTCATAGCCATTGCCTTAGGCATTCTTGCCGCCCTCCTGGTCAAGAGCGGCCTTGAAGGCATGATGAGCAATGTGGCCTACGCCCCCTCAGCAGATGCCTATCTGGAAGACGGCAGCGTAAGCCTCACGGAAAACAACGACACCTTCCTCTACACCACCGAAACCCGCCGCCCCAAGCCAAAGAAAAGCTCCGGCGGCGGTGGCGGCGGCAGCCACGGCGGCGGAGGAGGAAAATTCTGATCCAAATGCCATTAGAAAAGCCACCTTTTCTTTTTTAGGAAAGGTGGCTTTCTCTCTGTTCAGTTATCTTCTTGCACCGCTCCAGAGTACAAATCATTCGATAAATAAAACGGCATAAAAAATTTTCAGATATAAAAGCTTGGACACTACATCAGCCCATCAGAAGGCCTGCGTTAACAGCTGCATGACGCAATGCCTCGTTAATTCTAGTCTGATAGCCTTTACCCGTTCCCCGGTATGCCTCCAATACATCAGCATCTATTTTTAGGGTAATCTGCCTCTTCTTTGGCTTGAAATACTTAGGATTGGCATGAAGTTCAGGATTTACAGGCTTGAACTCCCTAAGCTGTTCATCAGTGAGCTCCGGGCAATCCTCATCAAATGTCACCGGGTAACATACGGCCTCCTTTATCCTCGCCATTACCTCCTCAGAAGGTATGCTCCCAGCCTTCAGCCGTGAAGTCACTATTGCCATAGTAAAACCTCCTTTCCTTCGCAGTCGCTGGCCTTGCTGAAATCAGTCGTATTCTGTCTTTGCGCTCTGTAAAGGCGACAAAGACCACTTCGCCAATTTTGCCAATGGTCTGCCAGCGTTCCTCTGTTCCATCGTTTTCTGCAGAACAATCTAAACGCTCCAAGCGATTTTTATCGCAAAAAACATATTGAGCATCCGCAAAATGTATGTGATGCTTGCGGTAATTGATTACGTCTTTTTCTTCATCCCATTCAAATTCCATGTCCATGATTTAATTATAGCACCAAGAAGTAGTTACATACAAGTAGCTACTTTTTCTTTCGCCCTCACATGACACTGCTCAACGCTTTTTACTCCTACGCCACCTACACGGCGGTTAACGCCTCCTTTCGCTTGATGGGGAACCCGCTAGATTTTTAAGCCGCCTACACGGCGGTTAACAACACCCGTGGGTGGCATCATTGTCTGGCCCAATTTCTAAGCCGCCTACACGGCGGTTAACCCTTCCGCCTGTTCATACATCTGCTCCAGCATTTTCTAAGCCGCCTACACGGCGGTTAACAGGAGCCACCTTCAAAGCCTTTGCCTGGTCAAGTTTCTAAGCCGCCTACACGGCGGTTAACAATAATTCTCCACGGATGCCCCCGACAACGTATTTCTAAGCCGCCTACACGGCGGGTCACATCGTTTTTTCTAAGCCGCCTACACGGCGGTTAACCCTTTGTACACCCGGACTGACAGCAGGTCATATTTCTAAGCCGCCTACACGGCGGTTAACAAGGAACGCTGAAGCGTGTTCGCAAGCAGGAGTTTCTAAGCCGCCTACACGGCGGTTAACACGGAACAGCTCCACCTCGAAGTCCCTGTACTTTTCTAAGCCGCCTACACGGCGGTTAACCTCCATCTGCGCAAGAAAATCCTCTGTTGCCTTTTCTAAGCCGCCTACACGGCGGTTAACGGTCAGGACATTGACTACGCCGAAGTCCTCAATTTCTAAGCCGCCTACACGGCGGTTAACGTTTGGGATGCGTTCCACACGTGGCTGAAGGATTTCTAAGCCGCCTACACGGCGGTTACGGTGCTGGCGACGTTCCCGCTGGCGTTGTAAGTTTCTAAGCCGCCTACACGGCGGTTAACGCTTGCCCTGCCTATCTTTAACCACTGGAATATTTCTAAGCCGCCTACACGGCGGTTAACCCTGCTTTCGGTGGTGACTATATCATCAAGAATTTCTAAGCCGCCTACACGGCGGTTAACTAACAACAACGGCGACGGCTTCGGTGGCAACATTTCTAAGCCGCCTACACGGCGGTTAACCTTCGCTGCTGATTTTCCTCGTCTCTACGTTATTTCTAAGCCGCCTACACGGCGGTTAACAGTAAAATCCGATACCTAATACCTTATTGCACCTGCTCTCACAGCGCTTTTCCCTATTTTACCCCAAATTCTGCGCCTTCTCAAGAAGCCTTTATTTTACTTGCTTCTGACAGCAGTCCAAAAATTTGGGTCAAAACACAGGCACAGTAGACTGATTATCCAGCCCATAACTCCCGAACCCCATCGCACTGACTTCATCCTTGTCAATTTTCTCTATAGACAAACGGTACTCATGCTTGTTGCTATCACTGCGCAGCACTACATAAGGGAGTTTCCTATGCACCTGCTCCGGGAAAATCTTGATAGCCTCCTCAAAAGAGATATTATGCCTCGTGGCATATCTTCTTGCTAGTTTAGCAGGATTCCCCTTACTATGGCGGCGCTTGAAAGTAGCCCATGTAACATGCTCAGGCACCTTGGCAATTCCCTTTACATGGACATAATCGCGATACCTGGCCACCTGCTGCTGCATGTTCAGCGCTAGCAGTTCTTCTTTTGTCTCTGCAAAAATCCTTAGCTTATCCCCCAAGCCATCCAGGCTATAGTGAGGGAAGGAAACGCCAATGCGCCCCCTCTCCTCCTCCATCTTGTCTGACAAGGCAATATGAACCGACTGATACAACTTGCCCCATATATGATTTTCATTGACCTCCCCATCCGGCAGTATGGTCAACTCCTGATAATATTTCACCATAAATCAACCATCCTTCTTATCTTTCTTATCGCTCTCACCGAATACGCCACCGCGAATGAGAACTGCTACTACATAATGTTCCTCTTCATTCGTCAAAGGTTCTTCTCCAAACATATATTTCTTAAACAAGGTATAAAAGTCCTGCTTACTGTTTGGCATGCGGAACGCCCGCCCCCTGGTAGTCACTGCGCCATAAACCTCAGCAGCCAGAACAGGCGAGTTTTCCTTGTCCGGATAGTCAGGATACCAATTATCAACAGTACGCAGCGCATTGCCGATTTTCTGGGAGTGCATGGCTGCGATGCTGTCTGACTGATACAGGATCTTGCTCTTGTCCTCCTTGCCTTTGCTAAACACCAGCTCCTCACTAGGATAAACTTCCTGGCCGAAGCCCACCTTGGCATAAGCCTTTACCTCAACATACAAATAGGGAGTCTCGCCAGACAGGGCTGAGGCAATCTTACCTGCCAACCTATCCAGATTCTCATCATATCTATCAAAATTGCGCAGAGAATAGTCATATGCTGAGAAGGTTGCCTCCAAATCATCAGCCTTCACATAAACTTCAACCTTCTCTGCCCCCAGACGATTGCGCCACAGGAAACGGCCATTAGCAATATTCGTAGCATAACGATGGGCCAACTCCCGGCATCCCGTTTTCTTTATGTACTCTTTAACCTTGGCGTAGTAATTGTCATTAAATGCCACATCATTACAAGCAATCGGAGTTTCTACGCCACTCAGGATCTTCAACGTGAACGTCAGCACTATTGTATCCTGATTAACTCCCAGCATACAGGCATCCACTGTCTGCAAATTTGCCTTGGTAATCCTCGCCTCAAATTTATCTTCAGTATCGGCTTTAGAATTCTCCTGCAAAGTGGAATCAGTACCGCGCACTGCTTTCTCAGTTATTTTAAGTGGCTCAGTATCATTGATATGATTATCATCCCAGACAGTACCATATAAATAGCCATCAGAAGGAACAAGTTTCTTTTCATAAGCCAGCAGAGAGGGAAGTTTCGTATTGTTAGATTCTTTCTTCTTAGCCATACCACATTTCTCCTTTTCTTATTGAACTGTCTGTTTGCAAAGATAAAGGCCATTGACCTCATCATAGTCATAACGCCACATCATTTCGTCAAGGGTATTGAATCTATGCGGCATCCTAAACTCTCCTACCGTAACTATCGGCTCAACAAAGTGATGCTCATAATCATAGTCGCGCTGGCCCTCAAGTTTATCAGTAGGGCCGGACAAATCACAAAAACCTACAGTTATAGGTACCAGCCAGCCCTTATCAATGAATTTGCTGCTTTCCCATCGCACTACTTTCTTTTTAGAATTTTCCTGTTCCTCGACAAACTTCTTATACACTACTCGTTGAATATCCATTAGGCAGTCAAGCGCATCATGCTCCTCCGTTGGCTGTATAAGATCCGTGCGTTCCCTCAGTATAGTGCCACACATCAGTCTGGCTCTAACCTTATACATAGACTTTTCATCCCGGACATAATGAACAGTTAAATTTTTCTCATCAAATTTTGTCCAAATATCTCCTCCAGCAGCTTTCATACGCGGCATCCGTTCCCTAACAGCATTCAGCAACATCTTTTCATTCATGCCGTTCACGCCTTCAAGTTCGATAAGGAGGCTTACGCACATATGACATCTTGCTTCTTCAATGAATGAAGCAGCCTGTATCTCACCCTTTTTACCCTTCAGCTTAGGTGGCTTGGCATAACCAATAATGTGTGTCCTATCTACGTCTAGTCTATACGTCTGCAGTTCACATTCATGATACGATACCGCAATCCCGGTAAACTCGACTTTCTCCAACTTGCGTTGTTTTTTGACATATCTCTCCAATGCATACATGAAGCCTGTCCACGCAGTCATAGCTGGAACCCCTATGGTATAAGCTGAACTGGCCGCATTGGCATTGTGGACCCTCATTTTAGAAAACAACAAATAAGTTTTATCCATCAGTCTATCACCTCTAATCAACGCAACCATCAGTCTGATTGAACAACCCTAAGAATTTTCTCTTTCAAATTATACAAAAACTTATCATCAGGTGTGATTTCTTTTCTATACTCAATTTTCCATGCTTCAACAAAAAATCCCCTCAACCTTCTGGCAAATTCCGATACAACTTCTTTCTGCCATTCATCGCTGTCATAACGTTCATCAATATATTTATCATCCAACCAGACAGCCTGTTCCCTGGGAAGCTTTCCCTTTTCACTCCAGCCTTGCGGCTCCGCACGCAACTCATACACAAATCTATATGTCTCATCGATAGCTTTGGACCAGTAATAGTCTAGTATCTCCCGATTCTGCTTATTTTCCCATGCAGTGTTATAATGCTTGCATATATGCTTATATATATCCTTGAAGGTGTTATTGAACCACACTTTTTCTTTAAAAAAATCTTTTTGAGGCAAAAATACTCTCTTATCAAATTTTGGTGGCATGGACAATAACATTTTTGCCTCCATGCCAGTCGTGCCTATAGACACATTTTGTGCATTTGCTCCACCTATTTTGGTGCTTACCATCCCATAGATATCACTGTATTCACCTATATCAGCATCTGGCTTCCGTGCCTCAAACTTCAAATCCCTCATTGCTCTTGCCCTGGTCGCCAATTCTTGAATAACGCAAGCAGGTTGCATGACTGACAGCAGGTGATCTGTATCTCCGACAGGAAAATACACTTGCCTAAGCTTATTCCCTATTGGCGCATGACTGTCAGGCTCCTTGAAAGCAAGCAGTTTTTCTTTGATTTCATCATAGGCAAGGCCAATAGATTCTATATCTTCTCTTAACATATCATCACTATTAAGATGCTGATATACCGTCCTGCCATCCTCTAGTTTCTTGGTAAGCAAACTGCTGGTTGCAGAATACGCGGCACTGCCATACATATCTACCTGGCAATTCACAGTCTTGGTCATCACGTAGTTAATATCAGCCACGCCATCCGTGGGCACACAATAATTAACCTGAAGTTCAGGGTCCGTGTATTTGCCGATATGCGAAGCCAATTCTATCTTGCATACATTATCGGCCAATCTCAGCAAACAGGCCCCCAAATCCTTATCCTTGCTTTTTACTTTCTTTGCAAGTTCATCCAGGAAAACACTCACCCTTACCCCTCCTCACCTAATAATTTCAACCATGCCATACTGATCAGAATATATGCGCCTGCGTTCCTTATCAGAAATAGTCAGAAGTCCCACTCTATAACTCCATTCTTTGCCAACCTCAATTGCGGTACCATAATCCCTTTCAAGCCAAAACTTCTCACTATCTTCAACTTCAGCATGAACGATGTCATAGGTTTCTTCAACCAGCATAAACTTCCCAGATTCTTCATCCATTTTTTTAAATCTGTACCTCCCCGCATCATCTTTTTCTAGATACAATTCGATATCTCTGTCCCCCTCACGGAAAGGATTCAAAGTCTGTGGCAAACCAGTCAGATACCAATACTCGTCCTGCCAGCCATGAATAAATGCAGCCCCCACATTGGAAAGATTGCGAAAATCGCTCAATACCTGGTGTTCCAAATCTATGAGCCGTCTCTTTGGTAACAACATTTCCTGCCTGCTGACTCTAGGTATGGCATCTACTCTCTCAGCCAGGCCATCAACGTCTACCAGTTGCTGCAAATCATGCGTCTCCAGGACATATTCTTCACACTCGAAGCCAGGCGATGTATATGCAATCTTTTTTCCCTCCAAAGCCAACATATTATATTGCATTATACAGATATTACCTACAGCCTTTGCCTTGAAAGCACATCTATGCCTGCGTATACGACCAGCCAACTGAATGAGCGAGCGATATGAAGATGGCTCCAATATAGCCCAGTCAAAATCATGATCACGCCCCACTTCTTCGATAGGTGTAGCTACGACAATAAAGAGAATATTATTTCCTTCTGCTTCATCTATGTGCTTACGCATAACGCTATCTGTGAAATCAATCATCTCCATATCCTGCCCCTTGCGCTTCAAGGCTCCATCAAGATATTTCTCCTGCAACGTTCGCAAAAGCAGTGTCTGCCTGCTATGATATACCATAATCCTCGGTGCCATATTTTCTGGCCACGCAGCTGTCTCTACGAAATACCTGGCTACTTCCACACACAACCTGATATTAGCTGTCCTGACAAGACCAATTGATACCTTTTTATTGGTTTTCTTATCTATTACGAAGTAATTTTGATGAAGGGTGACCGCCGCTTCTTTCATACATTCGCAATATGCCTTTCGCCTCTCATCATCTGTTTTGCTAAAAATATCAGTGCAATCCTTTATCCAGGCCCATCTTTTCGGCGGCTGAGACAGAAGTTTCTTGCAATGGTTATCAACATACGCAGCATGAGCCCTCCTGAAATCATCATCTTTTTGATTGTCCATCAACTTTACTTTGGTCATGAACTCATCACACCAAACGCAGTTGATATCATTGCTTGTACCACAAAAACGAGCATATAGTTCCCGTCCGCTTTTATAGGCAGAAAACAAGCCTTCTGCCAAATCAGGCGGTATAGTTGCCGATGACAATATCACATTGCGCCCTAGCATGCCAGCCAGATGCGTAAGCCTGGCTATAGCTACTAAATCACTGCCTGTGAAGTCATCTATCTCATCGATGACAATATCAGCCGTCATCATCCTCAGCACAGGCAAGATAAAACGTCCACCACGAATGCTTTCCGTGCCTGGCATAAGGTGATCAATAGTGGACACCAGCACAGGAGCATACAGCAATCTGCGATGCTTCTGACTTGCATCTTCATTATTCTTAGGAAAGAGCGCCGCCAAAACATCTTCATCTTGAGCAGTACCACCATCAATATCACCAGGCATAAGCTCATTCATGTTTGCAGTATCACTATTATCATCCCAGACTTTCTCACAATCTTCTTTTCCGCCTTTCACCCTTTCATACAGTTCCTTGACTGTAGCAGAACCAATCAACACGGCCATATCATTTTCGTTCAGCCTTACACGACTGCGATATTCATCGCCGGTTTGCAACGTGAGGCTTCTAAGCCCTAGCAGAAGACTATATCTTAAGGACTCTCCATCTTGCGAGATAGCCATGGCAAGCTTGGCATTGGCAAAGGTTTTGCCGCAGCCTGTTCCTGCCATATTGACTACAAACCATCCGCCCCCGGCCTCAGACTTTGCTTTATTTTCACGCACAGCCTTCACTGCCAAATCCTGCCAGGCAAAAGCTGACAGTTTACTTTCTTGTTGGAGTTTTTCGATATTTCTTGCCCGTTTCATCCCAACCATGAGTTTCGGCAGGGCATTGGCTATCTGAACAGCCTGCCGGGAAACACGCACCAGATGTTCAGCAAGTTTTTGCTTCAGCTTCCTTTGACAGGTATTTGCATACAAAACCTGCCATCCACCTTTCCACGCCTTGTCAGCCTCCTCTGACGAAACAGCGTAATCTGCCAGCATCAGGCAAATTCTCGCCTGCAATAAGAAGATTCTTGTGTTTCCAGCTTCCCATATCTCCAGAAGCTTATCCTGCTCATCCAGCACCGCTTGGCTGGCTTCCTTCAGCTCCTGCAGCCAAACTGCTGAATCAAGCAGCAAGCCCTTGGAAAACATGGGCATTTTCACCTCATCAACTTTCTTATATCCCCATTCAGGCTCAATTATAGACAGTACCTCTTGAAAAGAATTGCCCTCAGCTTTCACGAAGCCAGCACAATCTTCTTTTTTCAGTGTCGGCATTCGATGATGGCACAAAATCAACCAGCAAATCATGCTGGCAATAGGTGGCATTTCACCTATCTCCTGAGCATAGTTTTTTTGTATTGCCGCAATAAGAGCCTTTTCATCAATTTTTCCTTCGGCAAGCTGCTGAAGCCAATCAGCATCGTTATCAGCAGCAGCACAAAGATTCTCCACCAGCTTGCAGCTAAGCCACTCGTGACGATAGCAATCTCTCGCTTTCTTCTTTCGCAGCGATTCCTGGAAAGCATCATTGGCTTTGCCCCAATCGTGCAGCAACGAGGTAAGTATCAGTATACCTGAAAGTAATTTCATATATTCCATCATGAACTTCCCTCTTAAATTTATTTAAAGTTCAAACGGTGTATAAATATATCACCAATCAACACTTTTTAAGCCACCTCGCGGCGGTAACTATTTGTATCATTTCTTCTTTTTATGGGCTTGCTGAACAAATGCGATAAAGCAATAGCCCAGCAGGATTCACCTGCCGGGCTATTCTTTATTATTCCAGCAGGGTATCTACACCTTGAATTTTGCTACTTCCTGCTCAAGTTCTCCTGCCATCCTGGCCAGCTGCTGGGTGTTGGTGTTCATTTCATGGACGGCAGCGGTCTGCTGCTCTGTGGCGGCGGAAACAGTTTCGGCGTTGGATACCACGCTGCGGCTCATCTGGCTGATATTGTCGATGGAATTGCGGCAGGTTTTGGCACTAGCGCCGGCCTCCTGGGAGTCGGCGGAAATCTTTTGGGAACGCTGGGCGATCTTGTCCACCAGGGTCACGATCTGGTCGAAGACCTGGCCGGTTTCCTCCACGCTTTTCTGGGTGGAGGTGAGCTGGGCGGTGCCGTCATGCATGCTGCTTACGGCCTGCTCTGTCTCGTGCTGGATCTGGGTGATGAGGGAGGCGATGCGGCTGGCGGCTTCTTCGGACTGGGCTGCCAGTTTCCTGATTTCCTCTGCCACTACGGCAAAGCCCCGTCCTGCCTCTCCTGCCCTGGCGGCTTCGATGGCAGCATTCAACGCCAGCAGGTTGGTCTGCTCAGCGATGCCGGAGATGTCATCGGTGATCTTGCCGATGGTGTCGGAACGCTCTCCCAGGCTGTCAACCACCCTGGCAGATTCGCCTACCACTTCGCTGAGGCGGGCCATATCCTTGACGGTGCGGTCTACGACCTCGGCCCCCTTTTGGGCTTCGTCCGTGGCCTGCTTGGTCTCTACCGCAGCCCGGCGGGCGTTGTGGGCCATGGTCTCTATGCGGGTGAGCAGGTTTTCCATGGCATCAGTAGCCTCGGTGATGGCGGTGAGCTGAGTGTTGGTGGCGTGGGCCACATCGGTGATAGATTCGGCCACCTGCTGGCTGGCGGTGGCGGATTGGGCGGTCATTTCATTCAGCTGAGCAGCATCAGAGGATACCTGCTGGGCAGAGCTGCGGATGGCATCCAAAAGCTTTCTCATGCTGCCTCCCATCACTCCCAGCACTTCCACCATCTGGCCGATTTCATCCTGCCGGCTTGCAAATTCCGGATTGATGGGTTCCTGGCGATAATCTCCTTGGGCAAACTTCTGCAGGCGTCCGGTGACAAAGGAGATAGGGCCGCTGAAGCCGCCTGCCAGCTTGATGCCAAAGACCACCATCAGGGCGGAAATCACCAGCATGATAACGGCGGCCATGGCAATCCTGCTGTAGAGGGCAGAGTCATTTTCTGCCACATAGGCGGCTGCCGCCTCGTCTATGTAGTCAATCCAGGAGCCGGTGCAGATGATCCAGCCATAGGGCTTGAATTCCATGGAATAGCCCCGCTTGGGCAGATCAGTGCTCTCGCCGGGCTTGGGGAAGGCGAAGTTGGAGTAGCCGCCCCCCTCCTGCTGGGCTGCCTTGAAGATTTCCTGCATATAGAGGACACCGTTGCTGTCCTTGTCATTGAGTCGCATCTTGCCTTCGACTTTGGAGCCCAAAGTAGCGTGGGCCACGCAGATGCCGGTGGCTTTCTCATCGGCAAAGAAGTAGCCCTTGCCGTCATCGTAGCGCAGGGCCCTGATGGTAGCCAGAGCCAGTTCCTTGCCTTGGGCTTCGGTGATCTTGCCCTGCTGCTGCTGCGAGTAGATGCCGTTCAGGGAGGATACCAGAGCTTCTGTCTGCAGCTTGATTTCCCTGTCGTAGTGTTCCTCCAGGTTTTTCCTGTAGGCGATATTTTCCTCTTTGTTTTCCTGGATAGTGCTGAAGATGAAGTATGAGCCTACTGTCAGAGTGGCCAGGACACCGATGGCCACAAACATGGCCGTCAGCCGTCCTTTCACAGAGTTCATAAAAAACATACACATTCCCTCCTACGAAATAGCTATTGCCTTTCTTTCTACATGAGAAGGGGTTTTCCCTTTTTTATCTTGCTGGCTTCATCAAAATGAGGCAGCAGAAGTTTTGATTCGTTTTGCTGGGCGCATAGAAAAAGCCCGGCTGGGTTATCCCCTGCCGGGCCAATTTCAAATAGACAGCGTCAATGTATTGAAGCCGTGATAGCTGCGATAGAAAAGATTGGCTGCATGGCTTTTGACCATGTGCAGGCCCAAGCCGCGGGTGTCACGGGCGGCCTCTGCCATGCCCTGTGGCTTACGAGCCAGGGCTTCCCGGGCCAGCTGGAAGGGGTCGAACTCCTCCCCATTATCACGGAAATGGAGCTCGAATATGCCATCTTCCCTGGCAATCAGGGTGAGCTGCACCTGCACTGCCTGCCCCCCAAAGCGGCTGCTTTCCTCCTCGCAGATTTCCTCCAGGGCCAGACGCAGGAGGTAGCGTTTCTTCTCATCAGCCCCCCAGCGGGCGGCGAAATCCTCCATGGCCTCCAGCTGCTCAGTCACAGCCTCCGCATGGCCCAGGAAGGAGGCGCTGTAGACCCGCTCGTCAGAGATGGACCTGCGCTCCCCCCGGCGCCTGTGGTAAAGCCAGAGCACCGCCAGCGTCACCAGCTCTCCCAGGGGATAGACGAACCAGAAGACATAGAAGCCCCCCTCCGCCAGCAGGAACAGCAGGGGCAGGCTGGCCCCCAGACGCCGCATGAAGACCACCAGGAAAGCCCCTTTTTCATCCTCCTCGGACTGGAGATAATTCTGCAACAGCAGGCACACTCCCATGAAGATGGTGCCGATGCAGAAAACCCTGGCTGCATAGTAGGCCTTGCCCACCTCCCCGATATCCTCCATGCCAAAGAGCAGATCCAGGATCTGGGGATAAACCACGACCCCCAAAGTAGCCAGGACGCCCAAAACCAGTGAATATATCAGGCAGTAGCGGAAGACTCTGTGCAGCTCGGTGAAATTGCACTCGGCAAAGAAGGTGGAAAAGAGGGGCTGGGCCGTCTTGCCGATAAACTCGTAGATGAAGATGAAAAGCAATGAGAGGTTTTCGATGATGTTGAACACCGCCACCCCTTCGGTGCCCCCCAGGTCCATCATGAGGTGGATGGCCACTAACGTAAAGATGGCATCGAAGATGTACTCAGAGGAAGTGGCAAAGCCCAGCCGCAAGGCCTTGAAGGCCTCTTGGAAGGAGGCAGCCCTGCCCAGCACCCGCAGCTGCCCTTTGCCCAGGCATAGATAGCCCATGGCAATGGCAAAGGTTCCCGCATTGGCAATAAAGAAACCAAAGCTGCAGCCGGCAATGCCCCAGTCAAAGACCAACAGGAGCAGGGCGCTGACGGCCAGATTGGCCACGCCGCTGACAGTCTGCAGGGTGATGGCCAGGGTGTCGGCATCGTCATTCCTCAGGTAGGTGGTCACCAGCTCCATGAGAATCTCAAAGGGAATCCCCAGCAGTATGTAAGAGATATAGCTCTTGGCCAGCTGGTAGACTTCGCCGTCCTCCGGAGAGGTGCCCAGTGCCGCCAGCACCCCATCTTCCAGCAGCAGACCTCCGGCCGCCACCCCAAAGCCGATGACGGCAGCCAGCCGCAGGAAGAAGCGGAAGATGGAGAGGGCCTCCTCCTTTCGCCCCTCGTTCATGAGATTGGCATAAATCACTGCTCCTCCCATGGACAGACCAAAGACAAAGAAAGCAGCCAGCAGGAAGAGCGGCGAGGCGAAGCCTACGGCAGCCAGCCCCTCCGTGCCGATGGCATGGCCCACCAAAATGGTGTGCCCCATTTCCGCCAGGGCCAGGCCAATCCCCGCCAAAGGTGCAGGCAGCACCGCCCCCAAAAACATCCTGCGGGTAAAATAAGCATGATCCACTTTTTCCTTCAAACTCAAGGACAAACCTCCTTGTCAGGCCAGCTCCCTTATGATATCCGCAGGCTTCCTGCCTGCCGCCAAGCCCTCTATGACGCGGGCGTAGTTCCGCAGGAACTTCTCTACAAAAGCCTCGCTGTACTCCAGTGTATTGTAGGTCAGGTTCACATAGAAATCATCGCTGCGGCGATGGACGAAGAAGTCGAAATTCTCCTCCTCAAAGTCCTCGATTTCCTCATATTCAGCCCGTCCCCCGCAGAAGTCGAAGCCCGTGTCCATGTCCTCCCCCTGGTAGGAGAAAGCCACGATGAGGGGCACCGGATCACCTTCATAGAGGGCGTGACGACGGCAGAGCAGGACATTTTCCTGAGTCTGCCGGACAAAATCTCCCGCTCCCATATTTTCATCCCAGCTCACGCAGAGAGGATAGTGACGGTAGATGGCTCCCATGGTGCGCTCAAAGCGGATGTCGTCACGGCCGTTGTAAATGGTGAGCACCACTCCGGCCTGCTCCCCGTTGTTGCGGCCCTGCAGCAGGCCGAAGGCGGCAGCGGTCAAAGTGCCGTCCGTGATGCCCTGGGCCTTGGTGAAAGCGTCTACCGCCGCAAGATCCACATGGATGGGGACAAAGATATCCTTGGTATCATTCTCACCCTTGGGGTCAAGATCTCCTGGCATCTCGCTGAGACGGCTGGTGAAGGAGCGGACAAAATCATGGTTCCACTGCTGTTCCTTTTTATAAGCCTCGGTGCCCAGCTTTGCCTCTATCTCGTCATAGTAGTCAAAGATGCTGTACTCCTCCGGCTGAACTTCTTCGCCACGGTATGCGGCATCCAGGTCCTGCAGGAAGATCTCAATGGAGTCCCCGTCAATGATGGGATGGAGGAAATCAAAGTAGAACAACTTGCTCAGGCTGCCATCCTCCTCCTTGATAGCAAAGAGGCGCATGACGAACATGCGGGTGTCAGGCTTGTTCCTGCTCTGCCGCAGTTTGGGCTTCAGGGCCTCATACTCTGCCCGGGACACCTCTTCCACAGCGGGACGCAGGTCCTGCAGGTCACCCTGTTTCCAGCGCAGTGTTCCCCCTTCCGCCTCTGTGAGCCTGGCATCAACTGCCGGGTGGGCCAGCAGCACCTTTTCAATGGCTGCAGCCAGCCGTTCCAGGTCAGTAACGGCGTCCAGAGTCACATAGGCATCACAGTGAAGGCCGTAGCCTTCCTCCAGAGAATTGCCCCAGTCGTAATGCAGTTCTTGCAGGGGGCCGAAGAAGTGGCTTTCCTTCTTTTCCCCGGCTGCCTGCTGGCTGCGCTCCGCCAGCAGGGCTGCAATGCCTGCGGGGGTCTTGCCCTCATAGATAAGGTTGAAATTCAGCTTCAGCTCCCGGCACTCGGACAGGAGACGCACAATGCTAAGACTGTCGCCCCCTGCCTGGAAGAAATCCTCCTCAGCGCTGGCCCGCTCCAGCCCCAGGGCAGCGGCAAAGCCTCTGCACAGCTCCGATTCAGTGTCGTTCTTAGGGGCCACATACTCCTCAGATACGCCCCTCAATTCCGGCACAGGCAGGGCTTTCTTGTTCAGCTTGCCATTCTGGTTCCGGGGGATGGCATCCAGCTGCACAATGGCCGCAGGTACCATGTAGGGAGGCTTCCGCTCCCGGATGAAATCTGCCAGCGCCTCCTGGTCAATGGGCTCCCGGGACACCACATAGGCGGCAATGAACTTGCCTCCTGCGGGATTGTCCCAGGCTGCCACGGCGGCATTTTCCACCTGGGGGAAGTCGTGTATGACTCCCTCCACCTCGGAAAGCTCCACCCGGAAGCCCCTGATCTTCACCAGGCCGTCCCGCCGGCCCACGAACTGGATATTGCCGTCAGTCAGATAGCGCACGATGTCCCCGGTGCGATACGCAGTGGCATAATCAGGGTCAGTGGAGAAAGGATTGGGCACGAAGACCTCTCTTGTCTTTTCCGGGCGGTTCAGATAGCCTCCCGCCACCTGGGGCCCGGCTATCCAAAGCTCTCCCAAAGCCCCCGGGGGCACCCGGCGGCCATAACCATCCACAATGTAGATATCGGTATTGTCATTTGGGGTGCCAATGGGCACATCGGCCTCGTATTTGGTCATATTGTAGCAGGTGACGGATACGGTGGCCTCCGTGGGGCCGTATTCATTGGCCAGGATATAGGGATAGACCGGCTGGAAAGACACCAGCTTCTCCCCGCCTCCCACGATATAGCGAAGGCTGGGGCAGTCCATGGTCAGGGCAAACTGCCGCCCCACCTGGCTGGGCATATCAGAAATGGAAATGTTGTGGCGCCGGATCAGCTCTGCCAGAGCAGGCAGGTCCAGTTTCTTTTCTTCAGGGACTATCACCACAGCGCCTCCCACCGTCAGGATGGGATACATATCTGCCAGGGAGCCGTCAAAGCCATAGCTGTTGTAGCAGCTGACCCGGGTCTCCGGGGTGGGAGCATAGTACCTGCGGTACCAAGCAGCATAGGCCATGAGGTTGCTGTGCAGGAGCCGCACCCCCTTGGGCACGCCGGTGGTGCCGGAGGTGTAGATGAGGATGAAGAGATCTTCCGGCTTGGGGCCCTCCATTGCCTTGATTTCTTCCTCTGCAGCCTCTGGCAGGCTGGCCGCTTCAGAAATAGTGAGCACCAGCCCCTTATATTCCGGGAAATTTTCCAATCTTGCCTTCAGCTCATCAGCCACTATGATGAGCTTTACCTCTGCATCCCTGGCCATGAAGGAAAGGCGTTCATCGGGATAGTTGGGATCCAGTGGCTCATAGGCGCAGCCTGCCTTCAGCACTCCCAGGGAGGCTATGACCATGTACTCAGACCGGGGAATGAAGACCGCCACCCGGTCTCCCCTTCCCAGCCCCTGCCGGGCAAGATATGCTGCCAGCCTGTCAGTCAAATCCTCCACCTGGGCATATGTATAGGCCCGCTCCTCGTAGATGACCGCCGTATGCTCCGGGTACTCTGCCGCCCGCTGACGGAAAAGCTCCACTATGGTGGTCTGACGGTCATATTCCCGAGCATTGTCATTGAAGGCATCCAGTCTCTGCCTGGTTTCTGCCGAAGACACCTGAACCTTGCTCAGGGACGGAGCCGCCCGCAGGCTCTGGAGGATTTCCCTCCAGGCCAGGAGCAGTTCCCGGATGAGGGCCTGGCTGTACCTGCCCTCATCATAGCAGATAGAGAGCTCGCCACCGCCAGCGCAGAAGCCCAGGGCATATCTGTCACCCGGTACCCAGCCGCGCTCCGCCTCAAGGCAGAGAACCATCCCCCGGCCCGGCTCCCAACCCAAAAGTTCCGCTATTTCCTCCTCCTGCCAGGCAAAGTTCCCTGCTTCCTCCAGCCAGCCTTGCACCCGTGAAATGAGGCTCTCTGGAGAATCCTCCCCCTGCCAGCTGAGACGCACCGGCCTAAGGCACTCTCCCTGCTGCAGGAGAAACGCGCCCTCCTGCAGCCCTCCGTATAGCCCCAACAAAAGCAGCAGGCTTGCCGACAACTCCGCAGCATCACTTGCCGCAGTCAAGTTCAGGGCTTGACGCCTCCACCCGCCTGGCTCCCTGCCATCAGGCAGGGGCAGGCATTCCGGGCTTTCTTCGGACAGATACCTGTCACACCACACTTCTTTATTCATGCTTCAAAACCTCTACTCACAGCAGTTCTGCCAATTTCCGTTCACTATCCTGCAGGGCCACGGTCATTTTTTCCACCTGGCTGGTAAAGTTCTCCATGGCCTTGTGGGAATAGCAGTCAGGATCGTAATCCAGCACCAGAGAATAGGTACCATCATCATGGGCATTCAGCTCAATATCAAGAGTATTTTCCGCTGCGGAGATTTCGTTGGCCGGCATTTCCTCAATGACAGCCTGGGTGTCCCCCAGCTTCATGCCTCCCCGGCGTCCCATACTGCCCTTCTGAAGGATAAAGCAGGCACAGCCTGTTTCCATGCCTTCTTCGTAAACCTTATCCAGTCCCTTCCTGTACTGGACAGCCTCAGCTATACGAGCCTCAAGCCTGGGCAGGAACTGGCCCACGGTCATCTCGCCATCAAAATCCCAGCGCAGGGGGAACTGATCCAGCATCAAGCCCATGAGGCGCCGCTCAGACGAGGTGGCCCGACCATTGTGGACCCAGCTGATGATAGCATCCCTGCGCCCGGCTGACCTGGCAATAGCCAGCATTGCGGCCGCCATGAAAAAAGTGTTCTCATTGAAATCACGGCCCTTGAAAAACTCTTTCTCTATCCCCTTGAGGGGCGTTTCCATCTCATGGTCCGGCCCCGCTTCCCCATTACCTCCATCCATAGGTGGCAAGTGCCTTTCCTTATCAAAACCGGCCAGCATAGCCTGCCAGTAAGCCCGCCCCTTCGTCAGCTCCTCCTCAGGCAGTTCTGCCTCCGCCTTGACATAGTCAGCATAGCTGGCAGGCTGGCGCTTGGCGGCTGCGGCCTCGTTGCCGTGGACATAGCGCTTCTCCAGCTCCCGCCAGAAGAGCAGGGCTATAGCCGTCCCGTCCATGATGGCATGATAAAAGTCCATGTAGATATACTTGGACTCAGGGGTCTTTATGATATTGACCCGGTAGAGGGGCCGGTCAATGAGGTCATAGGGCTGTCTGAGCTCCTGCTTGCGCTCCTCCAGTCCCTCTTCCGACAGGCTTTCCACATAAACCTTCGCCACCTCCCCGTCAAAGCGCTGGCAAAGTTCTCCTGTATCAGGATGGAACACCAGACGACAGCGGAAGATGTCATAAGACTCCAAAAGACCGTTCACCGCTGCCGCCAACCGTTCCAGATCCACAGCAGGGTCCAGCCGCACCAAAGCGCCGGCATTCATCATGGTAGACTTGGCCCGACGGAAATGGGTATCCGTCATCCAGCGCTGGATGGGACGCAGGGGATAATAAGCCCTGGTGGCAGAAGCCGGCTCCTCCCCCTCCCGAACGATGTGAATGAAGCGGGAGAAGTTGGTCATCTCAAAGACCTCCATCACAGCCTCCTGGGGGTAGAGCACCGTGAAGCTGCCTTCCTGGCTTTCCATGACCTTGGCTGCCTGCAGCAGGGAACGCAATCCCGCCGAAGAAAGATAGGTGACCCCGGAAATATCCAGCAGGAGTTCCTTCACCCCTTCCGTTGCCAGCAAGAATTCCTTATCAAAGACGTCCATGGCCAGCTTGTTGAACTCTCCTGTCAAAAACATAGTCAGGCGCTCTCCCTGACGTTCCTGCCTTATTGCAAAATCCATGATGACTCCTCCTGTTTAAGCGTTTTCCAACTCTTCCGCCGACGAGTAGATATTAACAAACATATCCAACCTGGCCATTTCCAAAATCTCCTTCACCATGCCCCCAGGTGATACCACTGAAAAGGGCTTCCCTGCCTGCCCGGCTGTGCTGGCCAGCTTCAGGATGGTCCTGATGCCGGCACTGGAAAGATATGACAGGGCTGACAGGTCAAGGGCCAGCTTCCGGCAGCCAGCCAGGAGATCTTCCCCTTTTGCCGCTGTCTCCTCTGCAGTGAGGCGGTCCAGCCGCCCCTGCAGGTGCCAAAGGAGCCAGCCGTTTATTTCTTCACTGCTGTAGCTGATAGGTAAATCAGACATAAATCCTCCTACTTCCTATTCCTTTTACCATAGGCGAGGGCCAGCATGGTGATATCATCCGACTGGCTGGCCTCCCCCACAAAGGAGGCCAGGACCTCCCGAACCGCCTCCAGCTGCTCCCCGGCTCCCTGGCCGGACTTTGCTGAAAGCACCTCCTGCAGGCGCTGCTCACCGAAGAAGTCCTCCGCTGCATCCATGGCCTCCGTCACCCCGTCTGTGTAGAGGAAGAGGGAGTCCCCTGGCTGCAGGAGCAGGTCCTCGGCCACAAAGGACATGCCCCCTCTCACACCCAGCATGGGATTTGGGGCCTTGGGCAGATAAACTGCCAGGCCCGCCCTGCAGATGAGCGGGGGATTGTGCCCTGCATTGACATAGATAAACCGCCCCGTGGGCAAGTGCAGTATCCCTATGAAGGCCGTCACAAACATGAAGGTGGTGTTGCTCTGGGCCAGGGCATCATTGGCCTCCGCCACTGCCCGGGCCAGGTCCTTTTCATTCCGCCGCAGCAGCACCTGGTCCTTCAGCAAGGTCTTGGCCATGACCATGAAAAGAGCCGCAGGCACGCCTTTGTCAGACACATCAGCCACAGTAACGGCCAAAAGGTCCTCATCCAGGAAGTAGAAATCATAGAGATCTCCCCCTACCTCCTTGGCAGGCTGCATGAAAGCGCTGAGGTCGAAATCCCCTCTCAAGGCGGAGGCCTTCAAGGGCGCAGGCAAAAGCCCCGCCTGAATCCTGGCTGCCACCTCCAGCTCCGTCCTGGCTCTCTCCTCCTTGGCCGCAGCCTGGGAAAGCCTTTGGACATTGTCCTTCAATTCTTCCGTCATTTCATTGAAGCAGGAGGCCAGCTCCTCCACCTCGTTGCCGGTGTGGATTTCCAGCTTCTTGTCCAGATTGCCCTCCGCTATCTCCTGAACCCCCTCCGCCAGAGCGCGGATAGGACGGAGGATACGGTCAGCCAGAGCGCCGCTGGTGAAAAAGGCTGCCAATGCCAGCAGGCCAAGCAGCAACAAGACTTTTCCCGCCATCCAGGCAAAATCCTGATTGAGCGTGTCGTAGAAATCCTTCATCTCCTCATGAACCAGGGCCGTCACTTCCTGGGCCGGCGCCAGGACCTCATCCCGACCAATGAGAGCCCCAAAGCTCCAGCCTACAATATGCATGGGAGCAAAAGCCAGATAGTATTCCTGCCCATCTACCAGCACCTTCACCACATCGCTCTCCCCGGCAGTCATGCGCCGGGCGGCTTCTGCCAAAGTAGGCTCAGAGTTCTCCCGCAGGTCTGCACCCTGAAGATTAGGAGCCAGCAGCCCCTCGCCCTCGGAGGACAGCACCACCCGTCCCTTGCCATTCAGGCAGAAACTGATGCCAGTCCTGCCAATGGAGACCTGCTTGACCTGACTCTGCAAATCCTCGATGCTGCCGTTGATACCTATCACACCAGCAAACCCTTCCTCATCGTAGTAAGGAGTGGCAAAGCTCAGCGCCAGAAAGCCCTCCTCACCCATGAAGACATCCGTAAAGACGTTTCTCCCCTTGGCTTGGGCTGCCTGGTACCAGGGACGCTGCCTGGCATCGTATTGCTCCAGGAATGACGTCCTGGCCTCCGGCGAAGGATAGATACTCTGCCCCGGTTCCCCTGGGAGGACGTCCACGCAGATGGAATACCCCTTGCGGGAAGCAACGACAAGCGAGGTGCGGCACCCCATATATGACTTGGCCATGGGTACCAGCATATCCGCGAAATTAGCGGCCCGGCTAATCTCTGCCGCCAAATCCGCTCCCACTCCCTCAGCTGCCAACTGAGGGCTGTAATGGAGATAGGCCGTACCGGAAGCAATATCTGCCACCTCTCTGTCATTGACCAGCTTCCCTTCCCCATATTTATCCCGGGACTGCATCATCATGGTCATACTGTCAGCCAGGAGCTCCGCATCGGCGCTATTAACTGCCAATTCCCTGTCAATATGGGCTGCCTCATTCTCCACCGCTGACTTCAGCCAGGCTCTGGTACGCTTCTTGGCCGTGTTTCCCACAGACTCTGCCACTACTTCCTCTATGTCCCGGCCTTCATCTTCCAAAGATTCCTGCAAGCCATGCATAGAATAGCCAAACAGCATGAGAGTTGCCACAAAGGTGCCAATGCCGCAAGCCAGCACCAAAAACAGCAACTGCCGCCTGATGCTGGCCCGGCTGTAATCTGCCATACGTCGAAGCCAGGTTCTTATCCCCTTCACGCTCTAGATTCTCCCCTTCACTTTTCTATCAGCAAACAAATCTATCTGGCAAATATTCTCCTTGCTTATGGCAAATTCCTGCCCCCGGCAGGGGGAACCTGAAAGAAGATTCATCAGTATAGCTAATTTATTGAAAATATGCTATGCTTGAGCCATAAAAAGACGTCTGAGCCAGGCAAAAACAAGGAAAGGAGCCGTGAAAATGAAGGATTTGAACAGAAAACTGCCCATAGGGGTGCAGAGCTTCGATATTTTGCGACAGGAAAACTTCCTGTATGTTGACAAGACAAGCTACATATATGATTTGGCACATTCCGGACGGCAATACTTCCTCAGCCGCCCCCGTCGTTTCGGCAAGAGCCTGTTCCTCTCCACCCTGGCTGCTTATTGGGAGGGGAAGAAAGAACTCTTTGCTGGACTCTCCATTGAGAAAATGGAAGAAGGCAGCGAAAACGCCTTTCAGCCCTATCCAGTATTTTACTTTGACTTCAACGGGGAGAACTATCAGCAGGATACGGCCCTGGAGGATGCTTTGGACAAAATGCTGCAGAAATGGGAGGCCCTGTATGACTGTGTCCCCCAAGGCTCCCTGAGCGCCCGCTTCCAGACCCTGCTTATGAAAGCTAAAGCAGAAACCGGCAAAAAATGTGTGGTGCTGGTGGACGAATATGATAAACCTCTCCTAGAGGTACTTGAAAACAAGGAACGCGAAGAGCATAACAAAGCAGTATTCAAAGGCTTCTTCGGCACTCTGAAAAGTTACGATGCCTATCTGCAGTTCGTCTTCATCACCGGGGTCACGAAATTCAGCCAGGTTAGCATTTTCAGTGATCTGAACCAGCTGGAGGACATTTCCTTTGATGAGGAATACAGCGCCATCTGCGGGCTGACCCAGGAAGAAATAGAGCAGAATTTCCAGCTGGAACTGAAGCAGCTGGCCGAAAAGCACAAGCTGACAGAAGATGAGGCCCTGCAGAAACTGGCCGCCATGTACGACGGCTACCACTTCTTCCCCGGCTGCCCCGGCCTTTACAATCCCTTCAGTCTGCTAAATGCCCTCAAGAAACGGCAGTTCAAAGCCTTCTGGTTCTCCACCGGCACCCCCACCTTCCTGGTAAAACGGGTGCAGGAAGCCCGGCTGAATGCCAATCGCTTCACAGACAAAACCCTTTGCGCTGATATGGACGCTCTGACAGACTACCGCTACGAAAATCCCGACCCCGTACCCCTGCTCTACCAGACTGGCTATCTGACCATCCAGGGCTTCAACGAGCGCCGCCAGGTCTACATCCTTGGCTTCCCCAATGACGAAGTAAAATACGCTTTTTTGAAAAGCCTCCTGCCCGCCTACACTCCCGCCGCCATAGCAAACCGCGGCACAGATGTCTTCGCCCTCTGCGACTGCCTGGAGGCAGGGGATACTGATGGTGCCAGAGACATCCTAACCGCCCTCTTCGCCGGCATCCCCTATACCACAGACGCTGCTCCCTTCGAACACTACTTCCAGTCCGTACTCTACATCGTCTTCACCCTGCTGGGCCAGTTCGTGCAATGCGAAGTACACAGCAGCCGGGGCAGGGCCGACTGCATACTGGAAACGGAAGAGTTCATCTACATCTTTGAATTCAAGCTGGACAAATCAGCCCAGGAGGCCCTGGCCCAGATAGAGGAAAAAGTCTACGCCGCCCCCTTCGCAGCCGACCAGCGGCAGCTCTTCAAGATTGGCGTGAGCTTCGATTCTGAAAAAAGGAATTTGTCGGAATGGCTGGTGAAAGCATAAAAATAGATATGTACATAAAAAAGGACTCCGAACTTTGGAGTCCTTTTTCGTGACCATATTACACATTCATTTGATTCTCACGTAATTCCCGATAAACTTCATCTGCAAAAATCCCCATAGCCTGATGCTTGATGCCTTCATTGCTCAGAAGCAGTGAAAAGAAGTCCTGATTTTGTTCATAACCCTCCACTAAAATATCATCCAGCTGGTTGTAGAAGGAAATCTCAAAGTTCGAGGCGGTATTATTCCTCGCGCTGGCTTTGAGGTCATCTGATTTCAGCATGATGTCGCGCAGCTGCAACATGGACTTGACGGCAACATCCCGGTCAAAATTCTGTCCCGTGCGACTGTTGATTTCATCTATAATCTCGGACAGTTTCTGATAAACCTCAGGCGATACGTTGATGTTATCTGGAACCGGCAATTTGACAATGGGATAAGGAACAATATCTTCCTTAACATACATCCCAGTCTTCTCCTGCTTGAAGTCGCTGGCGGTTATCTTGCCCTTATTTTGATGAAAATGATCGGATTCTATATCAACAAAAGCGAACTCCGCATATTTGCCCGTTATTTCCTGAGGAGCGGCTGTGTGCTGCAACGGAAAGCTCCCCCCGCGAATCTCGACAATTTATAATCTATATATTCGACTTTTATACCGCGTTTCTCCAATTCCTTGCCTACGGTATCTTTGAACACAATATCCGTTATATAGGTGTGATCGTCAATGGGCAGTCCGTTGGTTGCCAACGCTTGCGCTTCGTCTTTGCTGACGGTGATTTTGTCCCACGATTTTAACTCCGTCGGCAAACCTTCGGGCATAGCCTCTTCGCATACAATCATTAAACCGTCTCTCGGAAAACTCAGTATGCAATCAAGATGCAAAATATCATTATCCATCTTGACTTCGACAACGTTATAACCGAAATGTTTCAAATAGTTTCTGAGCCATACGACACCTGCATGGTTGGTAGCTCGTCCCGAATTTCCCACAAAAACGGTTTTCTTGTAAACCAACACGTCGCCGCCCTCAAGAAACGGCCCGACCGTTGAATCATTGCCTTCCGAGATATCCGCTTGCGGTATTGACACATAATAGCAACCGCTTTTTTCTGCTTCTTTTTGTAAAATGGGTCTAATCGGAAGAACTTCCAGTCTGCGATAGAGCGAGAACAATGAACATTCGATAATATGATTACCGATTGTTATGAACGGATCTCTTGCAAAAAAGTTGGTGATACCTGCGGCTTCTGTGTAACCGTTCTCAACATTTCCAAGCATTTTCTCGTAATCCGTGAGCAAACGCGGTCTTTGCACTTCGACGCCGTATTTTTCCAGCACTTCTTTCAGATTTTCCCGTTCGAGTGCCCACGCCTTCATATATTCATCCGTCACTTCCGGAACCTTAGCGTTAGCATCAACATATTTTAGAATGTTCTTTCCGAGCACAACCTCCGTCTGTGTCAGCACTACGCGTTTGAGGGGAGCAAATTCGCTTTCCACGAAAACCGTTTCCGCCGCAAAAGCGGTATTCATCCCTCCGGCTGTGCATGGCGCGACTGTTGCCAAAAGCGCGCAACCCATCATCGAAAACAACTTTTTTTTCATCTGTTTGCCTCCTTAAAGTGTAGTATACCTAAAAACCGTTCTTTTCCAGGCTGCCGACAAATTCAAAACAATGGATGTGTAAGTGAACAGAGCCTTGACAGGAATCCCCTTGAGCTTCGTGCCTCCGCACTTGCTCAAAAGGCTTATTACTCCATAGGCAGTGAGAAAGTTCAAGATTGAAACAGAAACTTTCTTTTCATCAGCGGATTCAAGTGATACAATAGACATGGCGTAAAACCTCCTTGGATAGTAGCTGGGTAGCACTTCTATTGTACCAAGTTTTGAGGCTTTGCGCGCCTTTTTTATCTTCTGAGATATACAGTTTTCAAGGATCTCCGCCGGTTATAGGTGTGGGAAGTTTGAGTTTTCTATATAATCGCTTCTTATACAAGAATCTATGTTGCTTTTTCGACTCTCAAATAATTTGACGAAATCATTACGTTTTCTCATAATTACCACTTTCAAAAAATTTGTGAACTACTCCCGCTTCTATAGGCGGGAGTAGTTCATTTTCACTTTAGGCAGTTCATTTTCACTTTAGACAGAAAAAACTTTTTTACCTTCAAAATAAGTCGCGATAGGCTTAGCCTCGTGAATTTCAGTTTCCGGACAAGACAAAACATCTTTGTTGACGAGGAGGAAGTCGGCATATTTGCCGGTCTTGATACTGCCGCGTTCGTTTTCGATGAACATTTGCTTTGCGACGTTGATTGTCAGAGTCGTAATGGCTTGTTCGCGGGTGATTAATTCTTCCGGCCAACGAGGTTTTCCGTTTTCGAGGTGCCATTGACCCGTAACGGCAACTTCAATAATGCCGAACGGATCGTCGGGGCTGCCGGTCAATGCGGGAAAGTCCGAGTGCGAGGTTACGTTAACGCCGTTGTCGAAGTATGACTTCATCGGGAAACCTTCTTCTCCCATGTTTCCGGGAAGACGTTCCATCAAATAATCTCTTACATCGTCGCTGTTGTGATGCCAAAGCATACCTTCAGTGACATAAATGTTGTGATCTGCCATGCGCTTGTAGTCCGACGGCATGACGCCGTACACGTGAACAAGCGTGTTGCGCATTTCGTCCTTGCCGCCGTTAACGTATGCGTTGACGACGCGATTGACCGCCTTATTGCCCATTGTGTGAATATGCATCGTCAAATTTTTTTCGTTAGATTTGCGCGTAATGTAGGTAACTTCGTCTTCCTCCCAGTTGGCGATTCCCTGATGTCCGTCATTATAAAGCGGTTCGATAAAGCCCGTACCCGTTTCAACCGTGCCGTCCATGAAAAGTTTTACCCAGTTTGTCTTTACATGCTTGGAAGCATATTTTTGAACCTCAAGCGATTTTTCCAAATTTTTATCAATGTCCATCCAGCTTTCAAGTTCATAACTCAAGCCGGCCATAAAATGAAGGTCGCCCGCTTTGTCCATTTCATTCGCGGCTCTGTAATAACTTTCATTGTAGAAATAGTTACTCCAACCGTCCATATACATTGTGTAGCCTTCCGACAGCAAAAGTTTTTGGATATCCTGCAAAGTTTCTTTTGCCAAGTCAACGGAAAAGATCTTGTCATTGTCCAAGAAAGACCGCGTGTAAGTTCCTGCCTGTTCCTTGAGAAAACCTGTCGGAGTGCCGTCTTCGCCGAAAACAATTTCGCCGCCGCGAATTTTATTTTTGAGTACGGTGCCGTCCGCCGTCATGATACCCGCATTGACAAGTGCGATTGTATTCACGAGAGATTTGTGACCTTCCTCGTCGGCAATGTACATGGGAATATCGCTGCAAATGGCGTCCAACTGTTGACGAGTAGGCATATTGTTTTCAAAAATCAAAAATTTCCAGCCGTAACCGAAGATAGCCGTCGCGCCGGTTTTTCTTGCCTTTTTAACCGCCGCCGGAATGACTTCCGCCAAAAATTTTTCCGGAGTGGTTTCTCTGTCCATTGTCGTGCCGAATTTCGGAATACCGAGAGCATTAGAATAATGTGCGTGCCCGTTGCCGCAAGAGGGCATGACAAGACCTTTGCCAGTGTAGTCGATGACTTCGGTTTTGCCTTCCTCGATAAAATCTTTCACGCCGTCTTTGTCGCCGACGTAAATGTATTTGCCGTCTTTAACCGCAAACGCCTCGACAATTTTGTTGTCTTCCGAAGTAAAAATTTTGCCGTAAACAACCATCTCTGCTGCATTGGTTTTCATCATAGTCCCTCCTAAACTTTTTTAAAACCATGTTTTGTTATCTCCCTGCCGCGAAGCGGCAGGGAGATAACGGAACGTAATTGTAATTTTAGGTAGTTTTTTAGCAACGTCATTAACTTAAGCTTTCCCCTTGAGGGGAAGGGGGACCGCATTAGCGGTGGATGAGGTGTCAAACCTCCTTGAAAATTTATTTGAAATAAAGCTGGCAATAAGCTAAAACATTATTTATTTAAAATATATTTTTCAGCATTTAAGTGAAATACCTTTTCTTTTTCTTCTGCGGTTAATTCTAAAGAATCCATAAATTTCATCATATCAGACAAGCTTTCATACGGATAATCAGAACCAAAAATAATGCTGTCTATACCAAGCGCCTTCTTCGTACATTCGAAAGCAGGTTTAGACATATTGCCGCTTGTTGTTACAACAACATTTTTATTTTTAAAGTAATAAGAAACAGTATGTTTCATTTTTACTTCGTCATCCCGAATCCATTTAAAACGATTATCAACTCTATCCAATATAAATGGGAAAAATTCGCCCAAATGACCAAGAATCATTCTTAAGTTGGGGAATTTATCAAATGTCCCGTTTAATATGATTCTTAATGATGTTTTCATAGCATCTAAGCCAAAACCAAGTCCAGGGGAAGAATATACGTAACCCATGTCTTTCATATCTTTATCATCAGATGCTTGTGGATGAACATAAAACGCGCATCCCAATTCTTCAGCTTTGGCAAGCAAAGGAAGATATTTTTCTTCATATAAATGTTCATTCTTATAATTAGAATGTGTGTGCCAATATTTAAAACCAAGCTCTTTTACACAGCGTTCAAGTTCTTTTATGGCCGCATCAACATAAGGTGTTGGTAAAACGGCAGCGCCAAGGAAACGCTCTGGATATTTGTTTATAATTTCAGCAACAGCATCATTAGATTTCTGGGCAAAATATATTGCCTCTTTTTCCGGTAATTCTTCCAGTGCAGGGGAAGAGGCCATAACGCCTACATCAATGCCGTTTTTATCCATGACGGCAATTCTTTCTGCTCCAAAATTCATAAGCTCATCAATAACCGGGTATTCGTTCGTTA
Organism: Selenomonas sp. AB3002; assembly: GCF_000702545.1. Classification (NCBI taxonomy): domain Bacteria; kingdom Bacillati; phylum Bacillota; class Negativicutes; order Selenomonadales; family Selenomonadaceae; genus Selenomonas; species Selenomonas sp. AB3002. The sequence goes on from NZ_JNIO01000008.1 coordinate 1,611,779, forward strand.
CCCCGCCAAGATTAGCAAAAAGTTTATCTCTCACTTCCAAGGTTTTGGTTTCCGGATAATATCTCACTGAATTATTACGTGTGGAAAGATATTCCATCAATTCAGGTAAGTAATAGTGAAATTCGCAGTCAATTATTTTCATAACACCATCTCCTATAACAACCTTTTCTGCTGCATTGGTTTTCATCATAGTCCCTCCTAAACTTTTTTAAAACCATGTTTTGTTATCTCCCTGCCGCGAAGCGGCAGGGAGATAACGGAACGTAATTGTAATTTTAGGGAATTTTTTAGAGGTTCCCTTATGCATTCTCCCCTGAAGGGCGGCTGCCCGCCCTCAAGTTCCATAGATGCCACTCTTGCAGTGAAAAAACTTTTCCCAAAAGCAGGCCGCTTTTCATTCGCCCAGCTTGAAGTCGTAATGCTTGGCGTAATCCTCCTGAATGTTCAGGCGGAGCGTCCTGTTCGCCAGGTCGTAAACCGCCGTGTGCCAGGTCAGCCAGAAATTATCGGGCTGGATGTTCCTGTCATGCAGCTTGTAGGTATCCATGCCGGCCTGGATCTTGGCCTTGAAATCCGCAGGCGCGCTTGCGGCTGTCAAATCTCCTACGGTATACTCCGTGTACCAGAAGGGCTCCGTGCTCGCTTCATAAGTCTGGGTATATTTCACACGCTCCATCAAGCTGGCCATGCCCTCAGCGGATTTCGCGCCCTCTGCATAATGCTCCTTCAGGATGGCGTAGCGCTCAACGCCGCAGGCATGGGGCGTGAGAACCGGGAAGCCCTTGTAGGTTTTGCCCACGGCTGTCTGCCCTGCCTTCATGTGCTTGGCATAGGGAGTATTCGCTGCGTAGTTGACATAGAAATTGGTCATGATGTTGTCCGTGTCGTTCCTGGCAACCAGCTTGCCGTCAATGCACTCGATGATGTAAGTCTCCTTCTCGTCAGAGAGCATCCAGTGAAGCCCCCAGGAGCCATAGCCGCCGTAAATGTCCATGTTCTTCATCAGCTCCACGCCATGGGCAGCGGATTTCGCATGGTCAAGGACGTAGCGGACGACGGCAACGGCATGGATGCGCGGCTTGCCGTAATTGGTCGAAATCTTGGTGGCGAAGTCCAGATCGGTGGCGGGAGCGACGTTGCAGTTCATGGCCACGCCGTTTTCATTGATGCCGTCAAAAGTCAGGTTGGGCATGGCGAGCAACTCAGCCTCCGAGACGTTGCCAACCCCCTTGGACTTCAGCGTGAGAATCGCGGCAAGCCCTATGCTGGCGTAGCGTCCCTCGGACTCTTTGGCGGCAACCTTGATCACAAATTCCGGGACGTCGGAGTAGTCAAGATCCAAATTGCGCCCGTAGAAGTTTCCGTTGCGTACAGCGGAGCAGGCGAAGCCGGTCTTGACCTTTTCGCCCGTCGTAAGGTCAGGCACATAGTCGGTGTACTCCATGTAGTACAGGTAATCAGCCAGCTTCTCAGGGGCCGTGAAAGGGGCTGCCTGCGCCGCTGAAACGCATACGGTGAAGCAGAAAGCCATAAGCGCAGACACAAAGAGACGGAACTCTTTTTTGAAAATACTCATTGCCGATCTCCTCCTAGTTTTTTTCCTACAGCGTGCTATTTTTCATTCCTGAAATTCCTGGGAAAACTTCGACTGGGCAAAAACTGCACCGGAGCCTGTGGCAAAGAGAGTGAACATCACTCCTGCCAGGGACGCAGTAAGTGCTTTCCTGAAAAAAGTTCGATTCATAAGCTAACCTCCTATTACGAATTTCTCGTCCACATTGACGGGGCCGCAATCTCCTTGCTCCCAAAAATACTGCCGTGCCTCTCCTATGTGCTCATGATATCTCCCTCCTTTTTGCCTTTGCTGCTTGAACCTTCGTGCAATCAGGCCGAAATACTGCCAGGCCATAAAAAAGCGCCGAATTTGACAGGGCATAGTTAGCCCCATCAAATTCGGCGGTCATCCGTCCCGAATGCCATATGCGGTTTTATGGCAGCAAAAAAGAGCGCAGTCAGCCTGTGCTGTGCTGTGCGAATCGTAACACCATTCTTCATGCGTTTCAAGTCCTTTCCCGATATGTCTTGACAAACTTCGACTGCGCCCGAAGGGCCAATCCCAAAGGCTCCTCCAGGCAGTACCATATATACTTCGATGTGCGATCACAGTAACAGTTTGATGAAATCCCTATGTGGCATATGTATTCTTCATTTTGTAATTTTAGGGAATTTTTTAGAGGTTTCCTTAGGCTTTGTAGACTTCTTCGCCGTCAATGATAGTGGCGATAATCTTTGCCTTTGCAACTTTTTCCAAATCGTCGTGCAGGAAATCGCAGTCGAACACCGTCATATTGGCGATTTTTCCGAACTCGATGGAACCCAGGCGGCTTTCCTCACGCCATTGACGGGCAACATTTATTGTCATTGCACGAAGCGACTGTTCGCGGGTGATAGCTTCTTCCATATTGCGCGGTTTTGCTACCTTTCCGATCCCTTTTGGAAAGTCGCGCGCTTCGGCTGCGTAAAAGCTGTTTTTGATGTCAAACAGCGGCGACACGGGATAATCCGAATGAAATACCACGTTCGCGCCCGCATCATAGAAAGATTTTACCGGGTAACCTTTCTCCGCCAATTCTTCGCCGACGTATCTGACTTCCTGCTCGTAAATGTTCGCTTCTTTGGGGCACCAAAGAGTGAACACCGCCGGTACGGAGCCGGTATTTGCCATACGCTGAAAATCTTCTTCCCGGACAAATTGCAAGTGCGCCAAAATGTTGCGCTGATCCATATCGCCGGTAATCTTTTCCGCGTCCTCAATGCAATCAAGCATAAATTTAGTTGCGCCGTTTCCTATGGAATGAACGTGTACCGATAGCCCTTCGGCATCTGCCGCAACAATAAGCTCAACCATTTTGTCATGGTCGTTGAAACGTTCCAAGCCGTGATAACCGGGCGTATCAAGATAATCGTCAATTTGCCAGCCGGTATGCGCCTCGATTACGCCGTCCAGAAAAGCCTTTACGCCTACTACGTGAAAATATTCGTTGCTGTATTTTGCGCGGTCTGCGGCAATACGGGCAACCTCCGCTTTGGGATTTTCGGCGTTCTCGGGCACCATTAAAAATGCGTAAGTGCGCATTTTCAGCTTGCCTTCCTTTTCAAGTTCATAATACGCTTGGGTAACGCTCGGATGGAGAAGTTCAACTCCGGCATCCGCTACAGCCGTAAATCCGTTTTGTATGGCGATATCCTGCCACGCCAGCAAAAAGTTTTTGAAGTCGTCAAATGATCGGGGAAGCTTAGGCACAATTTCATATAATGGTCCTTCGCAAACATAACCGTCCGGCTCGCCGTTTTCATCCACGTGTACCTGGTCATAGCCGTATTTTTTCGCATATTCGGCGTCAATGCCCGCCCATTCCAACGCCTTTGTGTTAAACAACATAGAATGCCCGTCGATTGTGTTCATCATCAACGGCTTATCGGAATAAATTTCATCAAGATAGGCTTTGGTTTTATATTCCTCATTTTGAATCCAGCCCGCCGCCACATAAACTTCTTTATCGGGATTTTTCGCGATATAATCCTTGATAATTTCGCGGTATTTATCATAGTCGGTCAAACGAACCTGCGAAAGATTGGCCTGCCCGATAGCGCGGTCCCCCGCAAGAGCGCCGTGAGCGTGGGCTTCCAGGAAACCGGGATAAATGAAATTTTCGCCGTAATCCAAGATTTTTGCGTCCGCACCGGCAAGCTTTTTCGCCTCGTCAGCGTCGCCGATATAGGCAAAAACGCCGTCTTTGACAAACGCCGCCTTGGCAAAGGGCCTCCTTTCGTCAACCGTGATGATGTTGCCGAGAATAACAGTCTTTTGCATTTGAAGTACCTCCCATAATTTTATTCTCGCGCGAAAGTCGCGCCATTCCTCTTCATAAATTCCCATAACCCATCAATTTCATACAGCCTGTCTTCGATAGGTGCGCATTTAAAAATTTTATTTGAGACAATAAGCGCGCTGGGAAATTCTTTCCAGTCGATATCCTTAACGCCCTTGATTTCATTGTTGTAAAGGCTCATCGTTTCGCCGCTTATAAACTTCTTCAAGAAATGCTGAAGTATTTCGGAAATGGCGGAATCAATGACATTGCCGTACATTTGCGAAATTTTGCTGTCGCCGAACAAAGCCAAAACCACATCGACTGTGCCGGAGCCTAGATTTTCAATCAGCGGCTTTACGTCCCAATACATCAGATGAACTTTATTTCCGCCTGCCGCAAGCTGCATAGCGCTGAGATACATTGACAAAGTGTTCCATTGTTCATAGAATTTTCCTTCTGCTTCAAGTGCGGTTGTATGCTTTGCCCGATTTTCAATGTACTTTCTCACGGCGGCGGCAGTATCGGCGTCAAGGTACGACGATAAAGTTTCTTCATTGTTTTCGGACACGAATTCCTCGAAATTTTCTTCGCCAATAAAAGATTTAAGGACATGTCCCTCATTGCTTGGAATTCCGACAATAAATTCTATGCCGTCAGCCGCACCGTTTTTATAAGCGTCAAAAACATTTGCCGGAATAAGTTTGCCGTCGCAAGTCGGAGCTATTCTGTGCAAGCCGATTTTTTGATTGAGGTCTTTTAATTGTGCGCTTGTGAGCCGTTGCAGCTCGTCCATTGACTTTGCCCCGGTTTCTTCCAAAAGTTTTTGGGCAAAAGCCCTTGCGGCATCCGGCGTAAGGTAGGAAAAATCGGGACTGCCGAAAAATATAAACGCCTTTTGGAACAAGCCTTTTGCGCGTTCGCAAACGGCAAGCAGACTGATTGAAATCGCGCCGGATTCAAAGCCCATTACCGTAATATTGCCGGGGTCGCCGCCAAAAGCGGAAATATTTTCTTTCACCCATTCAAGCGCCGCAATTTGGTCAAGCAAGCCAAGATTTAAAGCATCGGGATAATTTTCACCGCCGGGGACTTCGGAAAAATCAATGAAGCCGAATATGCCAAGACGATAATTAAAGCTTACGCCAATGAAGCCAGAATACGTGTCGGCTATTTTTTCTAAATACATCAGCGGGTCGGCAGAACCGCCGTAAGAAAAATCGCCGTGATGAAAAAGCACCACTACAGGCTTTTTATCATTGTTATCTTTTTTGCCGACGCAAACGTTTAGCGTCAAACAATCTTCGCTTTGCCGATGGATTTTCAGGATTGAGCCTTTGTGTTCAACCTGTATGGCAGACGCGCCAAAATATTTTGCCTCGAATACTTCATCAGATGCGGGCAACGACTCGGGAGCTTTCCAGCGAAGCTTGCCCACCGGCGGCTTTGCGTAAGGGATTTCGCGATAAACGACGCCCTTTTTTTCCTTGTAGCCGACATATACGCCGGTTTTCGTTTTCACAGCCAATTTTGTATCATATTCGCCTTTGATTTGCCGATTCTGCTTGTTAAACTCTTCAATCTCCTCGCTCGTGTACATATCGTCGTATAAGAATCCCTGACTGCCATCACCATAACGAACGCGAATTTTTCTGATTTGATACCAGCGAAATGCCATACTAAATACAAATCCCAAAACAGAAGGCAAAATCGAATATATATAATTTTCCACAAAATAATCTTTGAGGGATAATCCCGTTAATTGCAACGCGACATACCCTCCTATAAGAAAAATGACAAACAGCGCAAAAAAAATCAGAGCCTTATTCATCGCGTTTTTTTGTACGGCTTTATTGAAGACAAGCTTTCTTGTCACCATATCAACCGCGCCGCCGATAATCAAGCAAAGGGGTAAAGCCGTCCAGATTCCCCAGCCGAGAAGCATGGGAATTTCAAAACTCAAGCCGTATACAAGGGCCGAAATGAAGGCGATTATAAAATCATCAATCGTAAATAATTTTTTCATTGCCTCACTCCCTTTTGCTATATATGTCTTTGTTAGAATTTACCACCAATTCGGTCTACACCTATAGTACATTTATACACTATACATTGATTGCTGTCAAGATGTGTTCTGAATTGGAACATTTTTCAAACAAAACTCTTGATTTTAGCGTCCCCTGCATGTAAACTAAAAAAAACTAAAAATTTTTGAGGATTTTACAATGAAAAGGAAATTTGCGGATACTTTAAAAAAATTAAGAACTTCCAAATTGATTTCTCAACATGAATTGGCGGAAAAAATTTTCGTTACGCGTTCAGCCATCGCTAAATGGGAAAACGGCTACAGTTTGCCGGATATGCTTATGATCAAAAGAATTTGCAAAGCGCTTGAGGTAAACGAATACGATTTAATGGAAATTTTGCTTGACGGCGACGACGAATTAAACGTAATTATTCTTGACGACAGAAAAATTGTTGTGCAAGGTTCACTCTCCGTTGTCGAAGAAGTTTTGCCAAACGCAAATATTTTTGGGTTTACCAAACCTATCGAAGCGGTTGAATTTGCCAAAAAAAAGAAAATTTCGCTGATTTTCTTGGATATTGAAATGGGGAAAACCAACGGACTTGATATTTGCAAGAATTTTTTGGAGATAAACCCGCAAACAAATATAATTTTTCTGACCGCTTTTGTTGAATATTCTTTTGAGGCATGGAGCACCGGAGCAAGCGGTTATCTGTTAAAGCCTATTACGGCGGAAAATTTAAAAGCCCAATTAAAAAATCTGCGTTATCCTTTGATAAATTTGGGTGAAATTCTATGACGATTATGTGTGCGGCAAATTTTTTCCTTTGCGGCATAATGATGTCGCTGATGATTGCGGGAATTATCATATCCGCAATAACGCCTGACATGGAAAAATGGAAGAGAAAATTTTTTATCGCGCTTTTCACGATTTTAACGCTATTGGTAAGTACATATTTGATTGACTCGTTTATGTTATTATCTCCAAATGCGGCGATTGCAGGAAGAATTGCTGTTTTCTTTGAATATTTCTTTATTCCCGTCAATATATTTATGGTCGCCATTTTTTTGTTGCATTGTTGCGGAGAAAATTGGCGCAAGAGCAAATTTTTTTATTCGGTGCTCATCGTATATGTTGTATTTTTAATTTTGCTTGCAATAACTCAGTTTACAGGAATTTTTTATTATATAACGGATGAAAACATTTTTTATCGAAACGAACTGCACACAATCTTAATAGGCCAGTTAGTAGTAATGGCGTCTATAAATTTAATCGCGGTCATAAAACGCAGAAAAATGTTGTCGAAAAAGTATTATGTAGCGTTTATGGTCAATACTTTGTCGATGATGTTTGCGATACTTTTTCATACGATAATTTTTAATCCGTTGGTGGTTGCGATTGGAGTAACCCTTTCGGCGCTTGGAATGTTTGTCATAATTTTGATTGATCATATCGAAAAATTTTTACGACAACAGCGTGAAATTTTGGGTCAGCAAGCGAACATTTTGGTTTTGCAAATGCGTCCGCACTTCATATACAACACTATGACGAGTATTTATTATCTTTGTTCGCAAAATCCAAAACAAGCGCAGAAAGTTATGCTCGATTTTACAAATTACCTGCGAAAAAATTTTATGGCGATTACTCACAAAGGGACGATTTTATTTTCAGAAGAATTGGAGCATACAAAAGCGTATTTGTCGATTGAGCAGGCGCAGTTTGAAGAAAATTTATTTATCGAATACGACACGCCGTATGTGAATTTTAAGATTCCGCCGCTGACATTGCAACCGATTGTGGAAAATTGCATTAAGCATGGACTTGACCTTGATTCTGATCCCTTAAACATTTTAATTTTGACGCGCGAAACAGAATCGGGCAATGAAATTATCGTTGAGGACAACGGAGCAGGATTTGAACTTGACGACGGCAGAGAAAATTTTGCGTTGAAAAATATTCAAAAACGATTGGAAATGTTCTGCGAAGGGAATTTAAGCATTTATCCGCGCGAATGCGGCGGAACGATTGTAAAGATTTTTATACCATTTTAAAATATGTAAACCTAGCTATTATGCCGCTGCTCCATAATCATGAAAAGCCTCGCAAGCCCATATACCAAGGGACTGCGAGGCTTTTTCGTTGCCGTTTGCTTGTATCAAATACGCTTGTCTTTTGTCAAGCACAGGCACGACTTTGTGATCCTCGAAGACATCATCCGCCCCCTCAGCCAGCAGGATTTCCACCATGACCTTGATGACATCACGCCCCGTGTAATGGTCACCAGCCTCGGCATTTTCAGAGAAGCGGCGAATCAAATCCTCGAAGATATAGCCCATCTTAACATTGTCGATAATTGCCGGGTCAAGGTCCACCTCAGAGAAGGACTCCACCACCCGATAGAGGCGGTTATGCTTGTCCATCTTGACAATTTCCTTCTCGAACTCCAGATTGGCAATGATATTTTTGACATTATCCGAAAAGCCCTGCAGATAAGCCTTGAAATTCTCAGCCAGATTATCCGGGTCATTCAACAGTTCACAGAGGGACAAACGGCTCTTATTGTAAAAAGCATACCCTGCTGTCTTATAGAGCACCTTATCCGGCACATTCGGCATAGCCGCCACCTTATCCAGCACAGCCTGCTTCGTCTGTTCCAGCGCACACTCAAACCGACGGATAATCGTCATGGGGATAATGACATTCTTATATTTGTCGCTCTGATAGGGGCCACGCAGCTTATTGGCTATAGACCAGATGAGATTGACTTCCTCAGTAACATCCACGGGAGTATCATCCCAGATAACATTCTTCATCTTATTATTTGCATCTTGTGACAAAATTATTACACATCCTTAAAAAAATTGCCGCCCTTACAGCGGCGACAATTATAACTACAACTCCTACTTCACAGGCACAGCCTTCAATTCATTTGTAACCGCCCTTGCAATAAAAGCATTCAACGACATTCCCAAAATTTTCGCTGCTACCGTGGCCTGCTGATGAAGCTCTGGCTGGAAGCGAACATTGAATTTCCCCGAATACGGCTTCTCCGGCTCCACACCATCCTGGGCACACCAATCCAAATAATCATCTACAGATTCCTTGAAAGCTGTCTCCAATTCTTTTACAGAATCACCTTGAAAAGTTATCACCGAACGAGTGTTGATTACCTCTCCCGAAAAAATATGATTCTCTTCATCGTATTCTACTTTTCCGATATACCCCTTATAGTTCATCAATCGTCACCCCCGCATTGAGCAAAAATCTGCGCATAGACTTAATAGCCCCCTTGTCGGTTGTATTTTCTGGGTGAGGCCTGTGAAACACAGCACGCTCACCATTAAGAAGTATACGAATCCGGGAGCCATTTCCTTCTGTTATTACAGCCCCTGCCGCCACCAGCAGAGCCTCTATATCTGACCATTTCACATTTGACCTGACCGGGTCACTGTAAATAGCCTTATACGTCTGTTTATGTTTATTATTCATATCTCAATGGTATCACTTTTTGGTACTTAGGTCAATGAAATAAAAATATCCCTGTAAGGATAACCAATCCAAAGGCACCCTTACAGGGAAACATATCATTATCTATAAATTTTCTTCTTCCGCCTCAGCCGTGAATTCTTCCACTGCCTCCCGGCAGACGGAGGTGCCGAAGCCCTGCCTGTAAAGGCTGGCCAGCATCTTCTGCTGGTCAGCGGAGGGCTTGAATTTCAGTCTCAGGTTCTTCAGGGCCGCCTTCTGTTCACGCTCAAAGGTATCACTGGGCACGCACTGCCTGACCAGGCTGCCCTCGAATCCCCTTTGCTGGAGCTTGAGACATATTTGCCGCACTGAGCTGCGGCTTTCGCGGTAGAGGTAGTCAAACTGCCGCTGGCAGGCTTCTTCGTCATTGAGGTAATGCTTTTCGTGAAGCCTCGCCATGGCGGCGTCGATTTCTTCCTCCTCATAGCCCTTGCGGGCGAGCTTTTCCCGCAGGCGCCTTTCGCTCTGTTCCTGACGGGCCAGCAGATCCACCGCATACATGAGGGCGGTTTTCTTATTCATCCTCAGCTTCAACCTCATCCTCGGCGGACTTCATGGCCTGGGCCACTTCGGTGTTGGCTTCCGTCTGCTGGGATTCCATGAGCTTCTGACGGATCTTCTTCTCTATTTCCTCACAGGTCTCGGGATTCTCTGCCAGATACTTCTTGGCATTTTCCTTGCCCTGTCCCACGCGGGTGCCATTGTAGGAGAACCAGGCGCCGCTCTTGTCGATGATGTCAAGTTCCACGCCCATGTCAACCACGCAGCCCAGACGGGAAACGCCCTCGCCGTACATGATATCGAACTCTGCCTGCTTGAAGGGAGGCGCTACCTTGTTCTTCACCACCTTGATGATGGTGTGGCTGCCGATTACATCCTGTCCCTGGGTGATCTTATCCTTCTTGCGCACATCCATGCGCACAGAGGAATAGAACTTCAGGGCACGGCCGCCAGTAGTGGTCTCCGGGTTGCCGAACATGACGCCAACCTTTTCACGGATCTGGTTGATGAACACCACCACCGTGCGGGACTTGCTGATGATGCCCGTGAGCTTGCGCATGGCCTGGCTCATGAGACGGGCGTGGAGGCCCACGTGGCTGTCACCCATCTCGCCCTCGATCTCTGCCTTGGGCACCAAAGCTGCCACGGAGTCCACCACGATGATGTCCAGGGCGCCGCTGTGCACCAGGGCGTCCACGATGTCCAAAGCCTGCTCGCCGGTGTCCGGCTGGGAAATCAGCAGGTCATCGATATTTACTCCCAGCTTCTGGGCATAGATGGGGTCAAGGGCGTGCTCTGCATCAATGAAAGCCGCGATGCCGCCGTTCTTCTGGGCCTCGGCAATCATGTGCAGGGTGACGGTGGTCTTGCCGGAAGACTCAGGGCCGTAGATTTCCACAATACGTCCCCGGGGCACGCCGCCTACGCCCAAAGCAATATCCAGGGGCAGGATGCCGGTTGGTATGACTTCCACGTTCATACTGGACTTGGCATCCCCCAGCCGCATAATGGAGCCCTTGCCGAAATCTTTTTCAATCTGTTTCAGTGCTGAAGCCAGGGCGGCCTTGCGCCCTTCCATGTCGTCCAGGGCGGGCAGCTCCCTCTGTACTGTCTTTTCCTTTGCCATTAATTTTTCGCTCCTCTCTAGTGAAAGGCGGCTAAACAGCCGCCTTTTCGAACCTATATTCTATTTTACACTATATCTACCGGTTTTGCCAACCATTAACAGCAAAATAAGATGGCTTCACAACCCCCGAACGTCTGTCACGATGCCATTTTTCGTATAGACATAGATATTACGGCTGTTGTGCCGGAAGACATACTGCTTGGGCTCGTCCTTGTCCATACCTTCATTGACGTACACAGGCTGGCCGAAAGCCGGCACCAGCTTGCTCTCCGGGTCGCCTTTGGCAATCAGTCCGTACTCACCCTGCTCCATCTTTTCCTTATGCTCAGCCATATCCCTGGCATCCTGCTGGGACTTCTTGTCCCCTTCCGATTTCATGGCCAGGATCATATTGCGCACAGGCAGGATCTTTTCCGCCAGTGTCCCGGCGTACTGGGCAGGAATAGCCAGGGCTGCTTCCACCAGTGGGCCGTCCTGGGCTACCACACGGCTGCTCAGCCCTTCCTCATGGCGGGAAACAGCCAACAGCAGTTTCGTATAGGAGAGCAGTACCGGCACATCCGGATACTTCTCCACCAGGATATCGGCCATGTGTCCGTTGCCGTCAATGGCCTCCAAATCCTGCTGGGCTGCCTTGAGGCTCCTTATGTCCGCATTCTGCAGGGAGACCGCCCGCAGAAGCACCACGGCTTCCTGATAGCTGGTCTCTGCCTGCTCCAGCGTGCTGCTCTCGTAGGAGCTGACCTGGGCTTCTACCGCCTGCTGGCTGGAGTCACGGAACATGCAGACTCCGTAGCTTCCCACAGCTACCAAAATAGCCACCATCAAAATCAGCACAGTCCCCGCCTTGCGCCTTCCCCGGCGCACAAACGACACTGCCATGACCAGAACTGCCAGCAGGAGCAACACCAGAATGCCCCCTGCTGCATATATAAGGTCTGACATATAATTCCCCCATTTACTTATACATACCTTCTGTCCAAAAAGAAAATTCCTACTTTATAATGAAATTTCCTTTCAATACCATTTAAAATATACCATAAAATCATCTTTCATGTCCAATCCAATAAGGGGGAGCTGCCTCCCCCTGCTGTCAATATTCCACCTCATAAAGGTACAGCCCACAGGCCGGAGCCGTGGGGCTGGCCTTGCCGCGGTCATGGGCTTCAAGGATTTCCCCGAAACGCCGGGGCGTGATCCTCCCCTTGCCCACATCCACCACCGTGCCCACGATATTGCGCACCATGTGGTAGAGGAAGCCGTTGCCATGAATGACAAATTCCAGCATCTCCCCCTCGCGTTCTTCAATATCCGCCCGGTAAAGGGTACGCACCGGGCTCATGGGAGCGCCGCCAGCTGCCCGGAAGGAACTGAAATCATGGGTCCCCAGAAGCATGGAGAGGGCCTCCCTCATGGCAGGAAGGTCAAGGGAACGGTTCACATACCAGGCGTAGCGGTCAGTGAAGGGATTCCTCACCGCCCCCTGCTGCACCCGGTAGAGGTAGGTCTTGGACTTGGCGCTGTGCCGGGCAGAGAAGTCATAGCCCCCTTCCCAGGCCTCCACCACCGTGATATCTTCCGGCAGCAGGCTATTGGCGGCCTGCACGATCCTCTCCGTGGGAATCCTGCCGTTGGTGAAGAAGTTCACCACCTGGCCGTAGGCGTGCACCCCTGCATCCGTACGGCCGGCTGCCGCCATCTCTATGGAATCGCCGAACATCTTGCCCAGCTGCTTTTCCAGCACATTCTGCACCGCCACCACTGGAGGACTCTGGCGCTGGAAACCGTGGTACCTGGTGCCGTCATAAGCCACCTTCAGGCAGATATTGCGGCTCCTTTGCTTCATTTCCTCTTTATGCTCGCGTTTCAATTTGCTTTTTCACTGCTCCTGCATTCTTACTTACAAAAAAAATCAAGACGGAGCATCTGCTCCGCCTCTGATTCTAAACTATGGCTTCTCTTATTGCAAGGCTTCCTTCAGCACCTTCATGTTTTCCCTCATGGTATTGAGGTAGGCATCCTTTGCTTCCGGCTTCGCCTCTCCTGTCACCACCGGGTCCAGCTGATAGAGCTTCGCTCCCGTTTCCCGGGCAATAGTCTCTGCTGCCACAGGAGAATACTGGGGCTCTGCAAAGAGGACTTTCACCGGCAGAGCCTTCACCTGTGCAATGAGTTCCTCCAGTTCCTTGGGAGATGGCTCCGTGCCCGGCTCCCGCTCCACCACGCTGACTATGTTCAGCCTGAACTCCTTGGCCAGGTAGGGGAAAGCTTCATGGAAGGTCACGATATCCTTGTTGGGCAAATTATCCAGCTCTCCGTGCATTTCTTCACGCAGGTTCATCAGTTTCTCCACGTAAGCCATGGCATTATCCCTATACTGCTTTTCATGGGCAGGGTCAGCCTCACAGAGCTGGCTTGTAATGGCCTTCACCTGCTCAATGGCGTAGGTCACGGACAGCCACACATGGGGATTTTCCTCATCCCCGTCTTTCAGGAAATTGATCTTGTCGCTCTTGGAGGCATCGATGATCTTAAGATTCTTCTGCTGGGAGGTGACCTTGTCCAGGAAGCTCTCCATGCCCCCTCCGTTCACCACAAAAGCATCAGCGCTTTCCAAAGTCTTCAGATCCTCGGTGGTGAGCTGGTAGTCGTGCAGGCAGCCGGTCTGAGGCTTGGTCATGTTCACCACCTTAACACCTTCCACCCCGTCAGTGATGTTCAGCACATCAATATACATAGGGTAAAAAGAAGTGACAATCACAAACTCCCCGTCCTTGCTCCCTTTCTGGGCCTCTTGCCCTCCGCAGCCCGCAGCCAGCAGGGAAAGCATCACCATCATGGCGCACAGTACATACTTAAATCTTTTCAAATGAATACTCCTTCCTACGTTCTTCCCATACAAAGAGGACGCTGATATCGCACCAAAGCACTGATATCGGCGTCCTCTGCTTATTCCCAAATACAATACATCAGGCCTCTCAAAAGACCTACACTATCAGTATAGCAAACCTGTCAAGAGGTGAAATTTCAGTCAGGGCTGGTCTGGGTAATGGTATAGCTTTCCGGGTGGAAGTCCGGGCGGGCAATGACCTTGAGGTCAAAGGCAAACTCTGCTGCCAGGTTCATGAGCAGCTGGTTGGCCCCCAGTTCGTCAGCCACGCTGTCATGTACTTCTATGTCATAGCCGTCCACCGCATGGCACTTCTTCTCCAGCCGCCGTATATCCCGGCTGATGCGGATGCTGACAGTCTCGGGAGACTCCACCCGCCCCCTGCCGTGGCAGACGGGACACTCGGCGTAGATAAGTGTCTCCAGATTGGTGCGTGACTTCTTCCTGGTGATTTCCACCAGACCAAGACTGGTAATGTCCACAATGGTCATCTTCGTGCGGTCTTTGGCCGTAAGCTCCCGCAGTCTCTGCAGGAGGCTTTCCTTCTGCTCGGCCGCATCCATGTCGATGAAGTCCACGATGATGATGCCGCCGATGTCCCGCAGGCGGATCTGCTTCATGATTTCCGCCGCCGCCTCCAGATTCATCTGATAGACGGTATCCGAAAGATTGGAGCGGCCCACGAAGCTGCCGGTGTTCACATCGATAACGGTGAGCGCCTCGGTCTTGTCTATGACCAGAAAGCCCCCGTTCTTCAGCTCCACCTGCCGGTCTCCCAGCTTCTCCAGCTCCCTTTCCACCTGATATTCCTTGAAAAGGGGGCGCTTGCCCTCGTAATACTTCACCCGGTCAGCCAGCTCCGGGGTCAGGGCCTCAGCCAGTTCCTTCACCCTGAGGTAGGCCTGGCGGTCATCTACTACCAAAGCGGAGATATCCTCCGTCAGCTGGTCTCTCACCCAGCGGATCAGCAGGTCTGCGTCACGGTAGAGCAGAGCTCCCTTGCGCTGTCCCTTGAGCTTGAAGCGGGCCAGGATGGAGTTCCAGATGCGGAGCTGGGCTTCGGCATCAGCTTTCAGCTCCTCTTCACTGGCCCCTGCCGCCGCCGTGCGGATGATGAGGCCCATGCCCTCAGGGCAGATACGCCCTGCAATATCATGCAGCCTGCTCCGCTCGCCTTCATCTGTGATCCTGCGGGAAAGGCCGATATAGGCTGCCGTGGGCATCAGCACCAGCATCCTGCCGGGCAGGGAAATGTGCATGGTAGCCCTTGGACCCTTGGTGCCCACGGCGTCTTTCACAATCTGCACTGGCAGTATCTGTCCGATATGGATTTTCTGGTGGGGCAGCTGGCGGGCCTCCCCCTCGCCGTAGGGCAGGCCGTCACCTATGTAGAGGAAGGCGTTTTTCTCTCCTCCGATATCCACAAAGGCCGCCTGCATCCCCGGCAGCACGTTCTGCACCTGCCCCCGGTAGATGTTGCCCACCAGGTGGGCCTGGCTTGCCCGTTCAAATTCCACCATCTCCAGTTCGCCGTCGGCGTCACTTACCATGGCCAGCCGGGTTTCCTCCGGCACCACATTAGCCAGGATGGTCTTCATTGCTGTACCTCCAAGAGTGTTTTTAACGCCTTCCCCTTGAGGGGAAGGTGGCAGCCCGAAGGGCTGACGGATGAGGTGGCCTGCTATGCAAAAGTTTCTTCAACGAGACACCTCATCCACCGCCTTCAGCGGTTCCCCTTCCCCTCAAGGGGAAGGCTTTTAGGTTAGTTCACTAAATCAATCAGCCTGCGCCCCTTGCCCATGAGAGCTGTGCGCTCGATGCGGGCCTGATTGGGCTGGGCCTTGAGGCCGAAGCTCTCCACAATCACCGTGAACACCTCCAGGGGCTTCACGCTGCCCTCGGGAGTGACGGAAATGTCGAAGTCCAGCTGCAGCTCGCCGTCAGCTATGGAAGCTTCTACCGGCTTCAGCATATACTGCTTAGTTTCAATCTCCCGCTTCTTCTTGGGTGTCACCCGGTTGTAGACGGCCTCAGGCGCCTTGTTATAAGCCGCAACGGCAGCCCCGGCCTCTTCCTCCGTACCTTCATAGGGAACCACCAGGCTGTAGCGGGCCTCGTCAGTCTGGGCCATCAGGGCAGGAGCTTTCTCCTTCAGGAGCTTCAATTCCCTGACTTCCACTCCCGGGGCAGCTGGGCCTTCAGCTTGTCCCAGACCTCGGGCTGGGCCATTTCCCTGGTCAGCTCAAAGTCCATATACTCTGCCCGGCTGGTAACCCCCAGGGAAAGAGCAGAGGCAAAGGCCACCTTCATGTGGGGGTTGAAGCCCTCGGAATAGGCCATGGGGAGCTTGCTGCGGTCAAAGGCCCGCAGGAAGATATTGGCGTAGTCCAGGTGGGACACATAGCGCAGCTCATCACCCTTGGTGATTTCCGCCCGGTACTTGTAGAGCTTCCGCTGGGTGCCGGGATGCTGGGGAGACCCCTTCACTGCCTTCTGGGGCTTGAAGGTGCCCTCGCCATCGGCGGCGCCGCTGCCCAGAGCTTCCTGCACAGCTTCGCCCTCGCCTCTGACACTGGCGGCAAAGGCTTCTTCTGCCTTGATCATTTCCTCTTCTTTGGCAAAATCCACCACGTTCACCTTGAGATTGGTGCAGATGCCGCAGGCAGAGCAGCGGCCCCGGCGGCAGTCCTCAGTGAGAGCGCCCTGCATGGCCTTTTCCCACTCCCTGCGCAGGAACTCCTCATTCACGCCGGGAGAAGTGTGCGCCCAGGGCAGGGCTTCGCCAAACTCCCGGTGGCGGGCATTGTAGTAAGAGAGGTCAATGCCGCATTTCTTGAAGGCCTCATGCCAGATTTCGTCCTTGTAAAGGTCAGACCAGCCATCGAACTTGGCCCCGTCTGCCCAGGCCTGATAAATGACTTTGGCCAGGCGCCGGTCACCCCGGGCCAGCACGCCTTCGATGACGGACAGCCGCGCATCATGGTAGTTGAAGGTGATGGCCCTGTCTCTGATATGCTCCTTCAGAAGCCGCTGACGGCGCTCAAATTCCTCGATGGGCAGCTGGCCAAACCACTGGAAGGGGGTGAAGGGCTTGGGCACGAAGCAGGACACGGAAATGGTGACCTTCACGCCACGGCGTCCCTTGATCTCCGTATAGAGATCCACCACCTTCTTGGCCAGTTCCGCAATGCCGATGATATCCTCGTCTGTTTCCGTAGGCAGGCCCATCATGAAGTAGAGCTTCACCTGCTTCCAGCCCTGACGGAAAGCGGCGCCGCAGGCGGTGAGGAGGTTTTCTTCCGTCACGCCCTTGTTGATGACATCGCGCATGCGCTGGGTGCCTGCCTCAGGGGCGAAGGTAAGGCCGGACTTCCTGACCTGCTGCATCTTGTGGGCCAGGTCAATGGAAAAGCTGTCTATGCGCAGGGAGGGCAGGGAGAAGCTCACCTTCTCCTCCTTGAAGTCAGCCAGCAAATCATCCACCAGCCTGCCCAGGCAGGAGTAATCTGCCGAGGACAGGGAAGTGAGGCTCATCTCATCATAGCCGGAGGAATCCACCAGGTTTCTGGCCATCTTCCTGAGATTCTCCTCCCGGCGCTCACGGGCCGGACGGTAGCAGATGCCAGCCTGGCAGAAGCGGCAGCCGCGGGAACAGCCGCGGAACAGCTCCAGCATAATTCGGTTATGCACGATATCCATGAAGGGCACCAGAGGCTTTTCCACGGACTTGGCCGTATTCATGTCCTTGATGACCCGCTTGTAGATGATGGGCTGCGCCTTGGGGGTCAAGGGCTGCAGGGCCTTGAAATCCCCTTCTTCACCTGCGCCGGTATATTCAGGCTGGTAGAAGGAAGGCACATAGATGCCGGGAATCTCCAGCAGGCGCTCCAGGAAGCCGCGGCGGCCGCCGGGACGACCTTCCCCTTTCCACTCTATCAGGGCAGCGGAAACCTCCTTCACCGCATCTTCGCCCTCACCGATGATGAAGAAGTCAAAGAAATCCGCCAAGGGCTCCACATTGTAAACGCAGGGACCGCCCCCCAGGATAAATGGCATATCCTCCCCGCGGTCTTTGGCCCAAAGGGGAATCCCCGCCAAATCCAGCATATTCAGCACATTGGAGTAGATCATCTCGTACTGGAGAGAGAAGCCCAGGAAGTCAAAGGCAGAAATCTCATGCTTGGACTCCAGGGAGAACAGGGGCATCTTGCGGGCCCGCATCTCCTCTTCCATATCCGTCCAGGGAGCATAGACCCGCTCGGCCACAATCTTTTCCTCAGAATTGAGGATTTCATAAAGGATAGCCAGCCCCAGGTTGCTCATGCCCACTTCGTAGACATCCGGCAAAGCCAAAGCCCAGCGGCAGTCCACCGAATCCCAATCCTTATGCACCGCATTCCACTCCCCGCCAGTATAGCGGGAGGGCTTCAAAACAGCCTGCAGCACCTCATGAGGCACCTGTACGGTCCTTGCTTTTGACATGCTTTCGTTCTCCTTCACAATAATAGAAAAGACAAAGGAAGACCCCGCATCAAGCACCGGGATCTCCCCACAAATACTAAAATAACAATTTCTGCTTTCTAAGCTGAATATTCATAAGTATAGCTATAGCCATGATATTGGTAGTCAGCGAACTCACTCCATAGCTCATGAGCGGCAGCGGAATGCCCGTCACAGGCATGATGCCCATGGTCATGCCCACATTCACCAGCACATGGAAGGCAAACATAGAAGTGATGCCCACTGCCAGCAACCTGCCGAAGACATCGCCGGCATCCTTGGCAATCTGCACCCCCCGCCACAATACCACAAGGTAGAGCAGCAGCAGTAACACCGCGCCAATAAAGCCAAGTTCCTCTCCCACCACGGCAAAAATGAAGTCCGTGTGGTTCTCCGGCAAAAAATTCAGCTGGCTCTGGGTGCCCTCAAAGAGCCCCTTGCCAAAGAGCATGCCGGAGCCGATGGCAATCTTGGACTGGATGATATGATAGCCAGAACCTAAGGGGTCAACATTGGGATCCATAAAGACCATGATGCGCATTTTCTGGTAATCTTTCAGAAAATGCCACAGAAGGGGCATAGCGGCAATGCCCGCCCCAAAAATCCCAAAGAGCAGCTTCAGCCTGATACCCGACACGAAGACCATGCCAAAAAAGATGGCCATGAACACCAGAGATGTGCCCAAATCCGGCTGCTTCAAAACCAGCAGGAACGGCACCCCGATGTAGGCCGCCACAGGCATCAGGTCATCCAAGGTATTGAGCTTGCCCACCCTTTCTTCCAGCACCGAAGCCAGGCAGACAATCATGATAAGCTTGGAAAACTCCGAAGGCTGGATGCTGATGGGTCCTATGGAAATCCAGCGCTGGGCTCCCAGTGCCGACTGGCCCACCAGCATGACCGCCAACAGCATCACCAGGTTGAAGATATAGAGCTTCTTGCCGTAGCCCTGCAGCATCTTGTAGTCGAAGTTCATGAAAAAAGCCGCGGCTGCGATGTTCAGGATAGTGAAGATGCCCTGGCGCTGTACAAAATAATAGCGTTCCTCTCCGGGAGTATTGATATGAGTGGCGCTGCCGATGATGACCAGGCTCATGATAATGATGCCCAGCGCAGCCATCAGCAGGGTAAAATCCATGCGCCTCAGCATTCCTTTTTTCACTTGCCGTCGCCCTTATCATGTTTCATGCGGCTCACGGGGATATTGGCCACCAGAGCCACGGAATCATCATCATTGGCCAGGGACATCTCCATGGCATTCATGTCGATATCCACATATCTGGAAATGACCTTCACAATGTCATTCCTCATGTTTTCCATGATTTCCGGGGAAATATTTATCCTGTCATGTACAAGTACCACCTTCAGGCGATTGCGGGCCACCTTGCCGGACGGCTCCTTCTTGCCGAAGATTTTCATCAATGCTTCCATCATATGTTAAGCGACCTCCCCTTAAAGACCAAAGACATGTTTGAGCTTAGTGAACCAGCCTTCCTTCTGAAAGGTCATGAAGGGGATGGGCTCACCGCAGATGCGGCCCACAATATTCCTGTAGGCCTGGCCTGCCTGGGAACCATTCAGGGCCACGCAGGGCTCACCACGGTTGGTGCTGGTAACCACCATCTCATCATCGGGCACCTGACCGATGCACTCCAGGGAGAGAATGTCATTGATGTCATCCATATCCAGCATATCCCCGCTCTGCACCATCTGGGGACGAATGCGGTTGACGATGAGCTTGATGTTCTCCTTGTCAGCCCTGCCCAGCTCGCCGATGATCTTGTCAGCATCACGGACAGCGGAAATCTCCGGCATAGTCACTACGATAGCCACATCAGCAGCGGCAATGGCGGTCTTGAACCCCTGCTCGATGCCTGCAGGGCAGTCGATGAGGATGTAGTCGAACTCCTGGCGCAGCTCTTCACAAAGCTTTACCACCTGCTCCGGATTCACAGCCGTCTTGTCCTTCACCTGGGAAGTAGGCAGCAGGAACAAGTTCTCGTACTTCTTGTGACGCACCAGAGCTTTCTTGTAAGGCACCCGGCCCTCGGTGACATCGATCAAATCGTACATGATGCGGTTCTCAAGCCCCAGCAGGAGGTCAAGATTCCTAAGGCCCGTATCGGTGTCCACCAATACTACCTTCTTGCCCCGCATGGCAAGGCCCATACCAAGATTAGCAGTAGTCGTGGTCTTGCCAACGCCGCCCTTGCCAGAGGTGATTACATAGATTTCGCTCATTTGCAAATTCCTACCTTTCTATTGGTTCGATAACGATCTGCCCATCCTTGATGGACGCCCGCTCGGCTTTTTCTGTCATATCCATGTGGTCCGGAGACCTTGCAATAAAACTTGCAATGCGTATCTGCGTAGGCATGAGATGGTCTGCCACCACAATGGCGGAAGTATCTCCATAGGCCCCGGCATGAACCATGCCCCGGCAGATGCCCCTGACATCAATGCTGCCCCCGGCGATGATCTGCGCACCGGGATTCACATTGCCGCACACCAGCACAGAGCTCTTGGTGCGGATTTCCTGCCCTCCCCGGAGGGTTTTATTCACCACCAGCATTTCCTGAGTATCAGGATTCTGAGGAGCTTCTGCCTGGGGCTGGCTTTCGGCAGGTACAGACGCCGGCTGCGCTTTGGGCTGCTGCTCCAGAGGATTTTCCCCCTCCAACGGCTGCAGCCTGCAGATAAGGCCATGCTCATGGAAGAGCTTCTGCAGCTTTTCCCGCTGCCCATCCGTCAACACATCCCGGGGGAGAAACACCATGGTCCCCCTCAGGAAAAAGCCGGAGCCAGACTCCAGTTTTTCCTGCAGGTGCTGCAGGATGTCCTCAAAACTTGCCTGGGGAGCAAAAGTCAGGGAAAGGCCTGACCTGCCGCCCTTGATCTTCACCATCTCTTCACTCATAGTTATCCTCATTTCAATCAAGATATGAAAATAAGTTACTGCTTGCCTTGCTTATCCTTGCTTTCCTGCGGCTTTTCTATGCCGAAGGCTGCCTCCAGGATCTCACGACCGATAGGCACAGCGGACTGGGCGCCGTAGCCGCCCTGCTCCACTACCACAGCTACTACCACCGTGGGATTGTCAAAGGGTCCATAGGCTACGAACCAGCCGTGGTCCTTGCCGTGGGGGTTCTCCGCCGTTCCCGTCTTGCCTGCAATCTGCACCGGGAAGCCCCGGAAGATGGAAGCTGCTGTACCGTAAGTGGACACTTCGTGGAGGCCTTCCTGGACCAACCTGATAACCTCCGGCCTCACATCAAGTGAGGAAAGGAGTTCCGGCTTGAATTCCTTCACGGTCTTGCCATCAGGCCCCACGATGCGGTTCACCAGATGAGGCTTGAACCGCTTGCCATCTGCTGCAATCTCCCCCATGACCATGGCGGCCTGCAGGGGAGTCACAAGATTGAAGCCCTGGCCGATGGCAGCATCGAAGGTCTCGGACAGGTACCAGTCTCCGTCCTCGAAGTTCTTTTCCTTGTACTTGCGGTTGGCCACCAGACCGTCAGACTCATAGGGCAGGTCAATGCCCGTGACAGCGCCCAGGCCAAACATGCGGGCATAGCGCTCCAGTCTGTCTATCCCCAAACGGTTGCCCATCTCGTAAAAGTACACGTTATCCGAATGGGCCATGGCTGCGCGGAAATCCAGCCAGCCCAGAGCCTCACCGTCAGCATTGCCTTTGGGAATGATCCAGTGATGGCCTGAATCGAAAATCTGCTCCCCGGGTGTTACCACGCCCTCAGTGAGAGCTGCTGTACCCGTGACTATCTTGAAGGTTGACCCCGGCGGGTATTCGCCGGTGATGGTCTTGTTGTCCATGGGATGGTAGGGATTGTTGTTGAGCTTGTTCCACTCCTTCACGGAAATCCCCCGGGCAAAGAGATTCGGGTTGAAGGCCGGGCGGCTAACCATGGCCAGCACTTCGCCGGTCTGGGGATTCAAAACCACTGCCGCCGCCGCATTGGCATGTATCATCTTCAAGCGTTCATCTACAGCCTTTTCCGCCGCTTCCTGGATGTGCTTGTCAATGGTGAGGTAAAGGTCATCACCGGGGCGTGGTTCCTTACGGCCCAGGCGCTGGACGGGCTTGCCTGCCACATCCACTTCCACCTGCTCGCCGCCATCGGCTCCCCGCAGCTCATGGTCATATACTTTTTCCAGACCGAACTTGCCGATGATGTCACCGGACTTGTAGCCCTCGTCCTTCTTCTTCTCCAGCTCTACATCATTGATTTCACTGACATAGCCGAAGGTGTGGGCTCCTTCCTCATTCAGGATATAATCCCTGATGGGCTGTGTCTCAATGACCACCCCAGGATATTTTTCCTTCTGCTCCTCGATGACAGAGTACACATCTGCTGCCACATCCGTCTTGATGCGGATGGGGTCAAAGCCCACATGGGCATCGATCTTCTTCTGGATGTCCTCCTTGGGCATCTTCAAGAGCTCCGAGAGCCTGTCCACCACCTCGTCAGAAACAGGCTCATTGAGGGGCAGCAGAGAAACGGTGAAGCCGGGCCGGTTGACAACCAGGAGCTCGCCATTCCTGTCGAAAAAATTGCCCCGGGGGGCCATGGCAGGTATCAGGCGAATGCGGTTGCCGTCTGCCAGACGGGCATAGTATTCCCCGTCATAAATCTGCAAATAGCAGGCTCTGGCAATAAGGACCACTATGACCAGCACCGCCAGCCAGCCAACGACCTTCAGCCTGTCGCCGTATTCATCAATCTCCGTCAAAACAATCTCCCCTGGAATACTCGGTTCACTACATTAAGCAAGGCACCCTTTATATATAAGGTGCCTGCTTCAATCTTCATAATTACTTTTTTTCTTCCAGACGCTTGTCCAGCCTGTAAGTAAGATAATGTACAGGATAGGCAAAGGCCAGCTGATAAAGGAGCATGGGCACAAGCATCTGCTGCATATGGCTTTCCAGATTAAAGCGGTAACCTAATAATACCATAAGCAGGGCCAAAATAAAATAGTTGAGTATGGTCACAGCCATAGAAGCCAGCACCGGCAGGAAAAACTGCTCCTTGAAGACCCTGTCGGAAAACTGTCCAAAGAGCAGGCCCATCAGGGTGCGGGCCAGGGTATTCACTCCGAAGTAGGTGCCCGTGGCCAGATCCTGCATCAGCCCCACAGAAAATCCCATGAACGCGCCCTGCTTCGCCCCCCGCAAAAAAGCAAAGGAAACAGTCAGCAGGAGCATCAGGTCAGCGGTGATGCCATGGTAGGCCATCAAGGGCAGGATGGAAGTCTGGAGGACGAAGAGGGCGGCGGCAAAGGCTGCCCATTTGCCTATCTTTTTCAAGCTCAGTTCCCCTGCCCTTCTGCATTCCTAGGCTCTCCCGTGGCAGGATCTGTCTCTGTGCCAGGGGTCTGGACAGGAGGCTTCAAGGGCTCAGGCGGTGCCTCTCTGGAGGCAACGATTACCGCCACATCTTCCAGCTTCTGGAAGTCCACCGCAGGCTCCAGCACCGCAATCTTCAAAAGCCCCCCGTCATCATTCTTCAAGGTAGTGACCAGCCCCACAGGCAGCCCCTTGGGGAACACGCCGCCATAGCCAGAGGTGATGATGAGATCTCCCTCCTGCACGTCGGCAGTCTTCGGGATATTCACCATATCCGGCATGGTGGGATTATCCATATCCCCCACCACAATGCCAGTGACCCGGGACTCTGCCCGCTGCACCAGTGTGCCCACGGAGGAACGGGGGTCAAGGATCAGCTGCACCTTGGAAGAGTTCGGACCGGCTTCTATTACCCGGCCCACCAGGCCCTTTTCCGTAACCACAGCCATATCCTTGTCCACACCGTCTCCCAGGCCCTTGTTGATGACCACCATGCTGGACCAGGTAGCAGACTCACGGCCAATGACTCTGGCTGCCACCAGGTCAAACTGGGTGGCAGCCTGCTTGTAGCCCAAAAGCTCACGCAGGCGGGCATTCTCTGCCGCAAAGTCGCTGGCCTGGAGATTCTGCTGGCGCAACTGGTTCACTTCATTCCTGAGCATCTTGTTCTGCTCATGGACGGTGACAATCTCCCAGATATTGCTGGTGACATAATTTATCTCCCCCCCCACCCAGGACACAGCCTGCTGAAAGGGCGAAAGAATAAGTGATACTGTCTGGCTGGCTATGGGCACCTGGAAGCGCCCCCTGGCTGCAAAAAGAATCAGGCAGAACAGGCTGACGAGGACAAACAGCAGTGCCCAAAACCTCTTAGGGGACTTTTTATCACGTCTTACCCGGCTCACGAGTTCAGCTTCTTGCTCGTCATGACGACGCGCTTCAGGAGTTCAATATTCTCAAGAGACTTGCCCGTGCCCTCGCCTACACAGGAAAGTGCATCCTCGGAAACCAGCACCGGCATCCCCGTCTCATTGGAAAGAAGCTTGTCCAGGTTGGTGAGCAGGGCTCCGCCACCGGTCATCATGATGCCGTGATCCATGACATCAGCTGCCAGCTCAGGAGGAGTTTTCTCCAGAGTGCTCTTGACAGCATCGATGATCTTGTAGATGGGCTCATTGAGAGCCTCGCGGATTTCCTTGGCCTGAATGGTCAGGGTCTTGGGCAGGCCACTGACCAGGTCACGACCGCGGATGTCCATGGTGCGGTCAGTTTCAGGGGTGACAATGGCCGTACCAATCTCAATCTTGATATCCTCAGCAGTGCGCTCGCCAATCATCAGGTTGTACATGCGCTTGATGTACTGGACGATGGAAGTATCCATCTCATCGCCGCCCACGCGGATAGAGCGGCTGGTGACAATGCCCCCCAGGGAAATCACTGCGATTTCCGTAGTGCCGCCACCGATGTCAACTACCATGGAACCGGTAGCATCTTCCACCGGCAGGCCTGCGCCGATTGCTGCTGCCATAGGCTCCTCAATCAGGTAAGCCTCACGGGCACCTGCCTGCTGGGCAGCATCGATGACCGCACGCTTCTCCACCTCGGTGACGCCGGAAGGCACACCCACCACTACCCGAGGCTTGGAAATCAGGGTCTTTGAATTCATGGCCTTGGCAATGAAATACTTCAGCATGGCCTGAGTCACATCGAAGTCTGCAATGACGCCGTCCTTCATGGGACGGATAGCCACGATGTTGCCGGGGGTACGGCCGATCATGCGCTTGGCTTCCTCACCTACGGCCAGGATGTCGCCGGTATCGCTCTTGATAGCCACCACAGAAGGCTCACGCAGCACAATGCCCCTGCCCTTCACGTGCACCAGCGTATTTGCGGTACCCAAATCGATACCCATATCGTGAGAAAAACCACCAAAAAGACTCCACATGTTGATTTATAAACTCCCTTCAGAAATTCATTCATAGACAAATAATACAAGCATCATTGTAGCACAACTTATGAAGCTTTGGGGGATTTTTTTTGCAAATGCAGGCACTTTTTCTGCAGTCACTTCCTCAGTTCCCCATAAGTCCTTTTTCCTTCAGGCTGGCAAAGGAATTATTTCCTATTATTACATGGTCCAGTACAGGTATATCCATGACCTGTCCTGCCTTCACCAAACGCTGTGTGACAGCAATATCCTCCCGGCTGGGACTGGGGTCGCCTGAGGGATGATTGTGCAGGAGTATCATGGAGGCCGCCGAGTGCCGCACCGCCGCCTCAAATACCTCCCGGGGATGCACCACGGAAGCCGTCAGACTTCCCTGGGAGATAAGGGGCATGGCCAGGATGTGGTTCTTGGTGTTCAGCAGCAGCACCGCAAAGTGTTCCTTCGTCTCATGGCGAAAATGAGGCATAGCAAAACGGGCCGCGTCCTCCGGCCCGTGTATCACTTCTATCCTGGCTTCTGCCACAGAAAGCCTCCTGCCCAGCTCAACTGCCGCCAGGATTGTGGCAGCCTTGCCTGGGCCCAGGCCATTGATTTTCGCCAGCTCCTCCACGGACATGTGCACCATGGCTGCAAGGCCCCTGTCCTTGCAGTAGGCCAGCACCCTCTCTGCCAGGCGCAGCACAGATTCCCCTCTGGTGCCGGTCCTCAGGAGGATGGCCAAAAGCTCTGCATTAGAAAGAGCTGACGGCCCGTAGCTTACAAGTTTTTCTCTCGGCCTCTCCTCAAGGGGCAAATCCCTGACCATAATCGTCTCTGCCATAAATATCGACCCCCGCTCTTCGGGCCAGGGCCGCCGTGGCAAAGAGGGGCAGCCCCACCACATTGCTGTAAGAACCTTCGATACCTTCAATGAAGACAGCGGCCTCGCCCTGCAGGGCATAAGCCCCAGCCTTGTCCAGCGGCTCGCCGCCTGCCACATACCTGTCGATTTCCGTCTCTGCCAGCTGGGCGAATTTCACATTGGTGGAGATGACCTCGGAAAAAGTATGTCCATCCTTCACCCAGGCAATGCCTGTCAACACTTCATGGACTTTCCCGGACAGGGTCTTCAACATCTCCCTCGCTTCTTCCTCGTCACGTGGCTTGCCGAAAATCCTTCCTTCCAGAGCCACCACCGTATCAGCTCCCAACACCGGCAGAGTCTTGTGAATGCGGGCCACAGCCTCGGCCTTGGCCTCTGCATTGTGCCGCACCAGCTGAAAAGGCTCGTAACCGTCACCTTTAAGCTCTGCCGCATCACTGATGGCCACCCGGAACCTGGCGCCAATCTGTTTCAAAAGCTCCCGCCGCCTGGGAGAACCCGAAGCCAAAATAAACAAAATCCTTCCCCCTCAATATTTCTTGAACAAATAGATAGCCAGCACCACACCAAGGATACTCATGAGGTTCGGTGCAAAAGAAAGCCCCAAAGTGAACTGCAATACATAAAGATTCACCGTCACAGGTGCTATGTCGAACACCTGATAAGTAGTTACCAGATAAGGAGCCACCCCGGAGAGCATATCACTCATCTTGATAAGCTCTCCCAAAAGCCCCCCCAGAATGGCACCTACCACCACATACAAGGCACAAAGACCGCTGCCGCCGCCAAATCTAGCCAAAAGAATCCCTCCTGAGAACACCTTCTATGTTCTTCAATCTTATTGAAAATCCTTCTTTGTCTCCCAAAACAATATTATGGACAATAGCATAGAAAATTTCAAGTACCTGAAAAGTTAGTTGACAGAATCGATGCAGGTGTATATAATATTAAGGTATGTGACGGGATGTAGCGCAGTTTGGTAGCGCGCCTGCTTTGGGAGCAGGATGTCGCAGGTTCGAATCCTGTCATCCCGACCATTTGCACCTGTAGCTCAGTTGGATAGAGCAACGGCCTTCTAAGCCGTGGGTCGGGGGTTCGAATCCCTCCAGGCGCACCAGGAAATACAAGGGGTCTGACGTTTGTCAGGCTCCTTTTTTGATGTTTGCCAGCGAAAAGTTGACAACTTTACATATAGATGGTATTCTTTTTCTGTTATTTCTTATATGTTACGAACTGATTCCCCCTCAAAGGAGCGGATGTGCATGATCAAAGAAGCCATTGAGAAAGTAGTCAGCAAGCAGGACCTTACCTACGATGAAGCTTACACCGTCATGAATGAGATCATGAACGGGGAAACCAGCCAGGTGCAGAATGCAGCCTACCTGGCCGCCCTTTCCACCAAGAGTACCAAGGCAGAGACCATTGCGGAGATTTCTGGCTCTGCCGCTGCCATGCGGGACCATGCCCTGAAAGTGGAGCATGATATGGATGTGCTGGAAATCGTAGGCACCGGCGGTGACCACGCCCACAGCATCAATATCTCTACCACCGCCGCTTTCATCATCTCTGCAGCAGGTGTCAAGGTTGCCAAGCACGGCAACAGGGCAGCCTCCTCAAAATCCGGGGCAGCGGATTGCCTGGAATCTTTAGGAGTGAATTTGGACCAGCCGCCTGAGAAGGCCGTGCAGGAACTGAAGGAAATAGGGCTCTGCTTCCTCTTTGCCCAGAAATACCACAGCTCCATGAAGTATGTAGGAGCAGTACGCAAGGAACTGGGCATCCGCACGGTTTTCAATATCCTTGGTCCTCTCACCAATCCCGCCCACCCCAAGCGCATGCTGCTGGGTGTTTACGATGAGTATCTGCTGGAGCCGCTGGCCAAGGTCCTGCTCTCTCTCGGTGTGGAGCGCGGTCTGGTGGTCTATGGCCAGGACTGCCTGGATGAGCTCTCCATGAGTGCCCCCACCAGTGTCTGCGAGTTCAAGGAGGGTTGGTTCCGCCGTTATACCATAAAACCAGAGGACTTCGGCTTTACCCGCTGTGAGAAGAAAGACATCCAAGGCGGCACGCCTGAGGAAAATGCTGCCGATACCCTGGCAATTCTCAAGGGGGCTCAGGGTCCCAAGACAGATATCGTGCTGCTCAATGCCGGAGCCGCCATCTACATCGGCGGCAAGGCAGACTCTATTGCCGAGGGCATAGAAAAAGCCCGCCAGCTCATCGCCAGCGGGGCAGCCTTGCGTCAGGTCGAAGAATTCAAGCGAATTTCAAACCTCTAAAAGAATAATTGCAACAGTGTCCATGATTGGACGCCAACAGCGGCCCTTCGTGTTTGAGAATCAAACCGGGGCCGCTGTTTTTATTGTACTTTTTCCAACTCATGGCGGCTCATTTCCCTGACCAGCTCCACAGCTCTTTTCCCCAGACCTGTGTCCCGGGAAACCTCCTCTATCGAGTAACCGCTCAGGAGCATTGCTCTTGCCTTAGCCGCTGCCGTGTCCGGTGTAGGACCAGGATGACTCTTGCCTGCTGGCACATTACCGCCTCCTCTGTCAGGCTCCTTGAAAAGCTCCTCAGGCGCAGGTTCCCAATTGGTCATGGCCTCAGCCAGGCCTGCGGCCTGTTGGGCATTCACCAGGGGCTGACCTTCCTGCGGAGGCTCCTGAGGCGGCTCTCCTATCAGCGAGTGCCTGGAAGTTGCTGCTTCCTGGGCAGGATCATTCTCCTCCTCTGCCGCCCCCCTCTGGATGGAATTCTGCAGCACCTGGGCAAAATCCAGGGCATCCACCCGCTGGGGCATCTGCCGTTCTTCCTCCTGGCGCTGCTGAATCTCACGCCGTTGACGGCTCAGTTCCTCCTGCTGCCTCAGCTGGCTTTCCCGGGCCTCGCTGAGACGCCGGTTCTCTGCTCTGGCATCCTCAAGATTTCTCTCCAGATCCTTGAGCTGCCGCCTGAAATCCTCCTCCATGCGGCGTGATTCAGAGAGCCGTTCCGACAACTGGGCATTCTTCTCATCTGCCTCGCGGATCAGGTTCTCCAAATGAGCCACATGGCTGCCCAAGCGCTTCACCACAGCGTCCCCGGAACGTTCAAGCTCTGCTTTCAGGCGCTTGGTGGACTGCTGCATATCTTCCTGCATTTCCTGGGCTTTCGCCTGCCTGCTGGTTAAATATCTGACTCCCAAAACCAGGACTGCTCCGACTGCAATCATCAAACCTAATACTTCTGTGACCATAACTAAAAAAAGAGCCTCCTGCTGCCATAGATTATCCTCAATACCTTATGTCCAGGAACTGCCCCCTTGACGGGTCACGGGCAAAAAGCTCCAACTGAGGCTCTTCCTCCTCTGCCTCAGCCTGTCTTCCACGCCTGCTTCCTGCGTAGCTGCCCTTGTTCCTGTGCTCCGGGTCATCCTTGATTTTCCCATCCTCGGGGTTATCCTTATTCCGCACCTGCTGCTGCTTGAGCCGGGCATCCTCTTTCTGCCGCACATCCTCGAAGGCCTGCTGCAAGGCACCTGCCTGATTGAGATTGTGCTGTACCTGTCCCGCCTCGGTAGATTGGGGCACCACCATCTGCATGCTGATGGGTGTCACATTCATAGCTGCTCCCCCCTCTCTTTCTTAAGAAACTCAGCCGTCATAAAGCCCTACCGTAACTTCATCTCCCTGCACCGTCAGGGTACAGCGCTGAAGCTCTGACTGTATGTTCTTCTTCAAGGAATTTATGGTGATCCGCACCCCCGGGTAAATGATAGAAGAAGCCGATACCTTACCGTTCTTCATATGGGAAAGCTCCTCCGCCATGGCAGCAATCTCCGCCTCCTGCCGCTTGAGCTTGCCCACCAAAGGGAACTGGGAGCGGGTCAGGGAATTTATCTGCTCCACCCGCTGAGGCGGCAGCTTGCTCACATCAATCTTTGAAAGGGTGTTGAGCATCTGGGTTATTTCCGTAAGACGCTTCTTGGTTTCCTTGTACTCATTGCAGGCATGATTATACTTGTTCTGCAGCGTAGGGTCTATGCCCACGGAAATATTGGTGACCACGCAGGCCTGATTGCCTATGACATTGGCCCTGATCTCCTCTCCGGCAGCTGCCAGCCCACCGGTAATCTGTCCCCGGCGGTCCTCCACATAGATATGCCTGCCTGCCCTGATGTTTGAGTGCAGGGACACATCAGAAATGTATATGTCCTGCCCCGCCTCAATCCTGGCATTTTCTGCAAAAGACACCCTCACATCCGCATCAGCAGTAACCTGTCCACGGCCCATGCCGTTGACCCCGCCGCTGACAAAGACGTTGCGGCCATGCACGTCGCCGCCGCTGACCACGCCGCCAATCTCGATGTCGCCGGTTGCCTTGACCATGAAGCCGGCTTCCACATTGCCCTTGATTTCCACACTGCCGTCAAAGTCAATATTGCCAGTCCCCACACCTACACTGCTCTTTATGACCAAATGCGGGTCTATGGCAATCTTGTTCTTGCTGTCCACAATCTGCCCGTCAATGGCAGCTATCACCGTATTCTCCCCCTGCTGGGCAGTTCCCTTGCCTAAGGGCAGGGGCAGAGGACGGCCATTCCTGGCCATGACTTCAGCTCCCAGCACATTCCTGCCCGGCACACCCTGGGTCTGGGGAATGCGCACTGCCAGCACATCACCCTTTTTCACCAGCACGAAAAGATTCAGGTTCTTGTAATCCACCCGGTCATACTTGTCTATGACAGGACGCCCCTTGACACCCAGGTCAAATTTTCTCTCAATGACAGCATTCTCTCCATGCTGGGGCGGCACCCCTTGGGCTGCCACAAATGGATTGAGGGCCTGCGCCCCCTTCTTGATGGCATTCAGGTTGATGCCAAAAACTACCTTCTTGGCCTCCAGCGCCTCCTGTATATCACTGACAGAACGCAGCCCCTTGCCCTTGCGGGTGTCAAAGCGCACAGTTGCCTGCATGCGGTCACGGCTGATCTCCACAATGATATCTGCCGGTATAGCCGCCAGGGCCGCCTCCTCCTCAGAGAGCGGGGCCTCCTCTGCAGCCTCACCTTCAGGCTTTTTCTCACCTTCCAGCAAAGCCTTCATTTCCTCGGGGGACAAAAAGGAATCTGAAAGCTTGTGGGCTTCACCTGAGGACTCCCTGACTATGCGGGCAAGGCTCACCACATCATAGTCCACTACGCCGCACTCCTGGAGTATCTGCCGGATATCTGACAGCTCAAAGAGGATTCCGTTGGAATCCGGGAAAATAGTGATGTAAACACCTGTTTCCCTGAATTCCAGCAAATAACCGGCTCCTGCCCCGCCAACGGGGGAGCGCAGCTCCTTCTCAGCCATGATTCCCAGCCCCCTCTATCCTAAGACGCCCTTTCATGCTGACATGAAAGGGCATAATCTCAATCTGAAGCACCCTTGTGCCTATCTATACCAAGCTGGCCTTCATGCGGGAAAGATACCCCCGCATCCTGAATACTGCCTTGGTGTGCAACTGCGAAATGCGCGCCTCGGAAAGCTCCATGACCAGGCTTATTTCTTTCAAAGTCATTTCTTCATAATAATAAAGAGCTACTACCTTCTTTTCCTTTTCCGGAAGTCTCTGTATGGCCTGAGCCAGAGTTTCCCTGAGTTCCTGCTTTTCCAGCTTCTCCACGGGCTCAGGGTCTGCCCCGCCAGGCATATCTGCCCGCAGGTAATCGTCCAGTGGAATCACCGTAGCGGCACTGATCTGGCTCTCCAGATTCTGGAGCTCCTTGACGGTCAGCCCCATCTCTCCCGCCAGATCCTCATCTGTGGCAGAACGGCCCAGACGGCTTTCCACTTCCAGCACCGCCTGCTCATAGCGACGGATTTTCTGCCGCATAGTCACGGGCACCCAGTCCTTGGAGCGCAGATAGTCCAGCATGGCTCCACGGACCCTGACACCTGCATAAGTCTCGAACTTGTTCTTGCGATCCGGCTCAAACCTGTCAATGGCATCTATCAGGCCAAAAAAGCCACTGCTTAAGAGATCGTCCCTATCCACATGGCTGGGCAGGCTGATGGCAAGCCGCCCGGCAACGACCTTAACCAGCGGCAGGTAATACTCTGCCAGTTCATTGCGCAGGGCGCTGTCCTTGCTTTTTTTATAACGCCTCCAAAGAGACTCCAGCTGCACTTCAGTCAAGGTCTCATTCAAGGCCATAGGCGCCACCTCCCCACTGCCTCCCTAAGCTGACCAGCATATTATCAGGGGGGCTCAACACGATTAAGGTTCTCCGGGGAAAAAGGCGTAAAGCCTCCTTCCTCCGTGACCTCCTCAGCAGGTGCACCTGTCTCCTCCTCCTGACCGCCCTCCTCATCTTCAGGAGAGCCTTCTTCCGGCTTCCCATCAAGGGAGGCCAGCACGAGATTTTTGTCAAAATCCGCCCATTCCTTGGCTTCAAGGACAAATGCCACCAAATAACTCAAAAGCCCTGCCAGCAGAAAGCCCAACAGGCTCCGCAAAAAGGCGGTAGCGAGGGTCACATCTGCCAAGAGGCCCGCCAGGCCGATGGCAAAAGCTGCCACCAGCCCAAAGGCCAGGGCCAAGCATAACTTGAACAATGCGCCTCACCACCCGCCTCTTAAATCACTGCTTCACCCTTGTTGACCGTCTTGACTATATAGCTGCCATCCTCAAGATTGATGGAAACCGTACGGC
Source organism: Selenomonas sp. AB3002 (assembly GCF_000702545.1). Classification (NCBI taxonomy): domain Bacteria; kingdom Bacillati; phylum Bacillota; class Negativicutes; order Selenomonadales; family Selenomonadaceae; genus Selenomonas; species Selenomonas sp. AB3002. Next base: position 1,645,079 of record NZ_JNIO01000008.1, read on the forward strand.
CATAGGTGCCGCCAGTATCTTCGGCAATCAGCCTTATCCCCAGGTCCTTCAGCATTTTCTTGGAAGCCTCAGCATTCCTGGCTCCCACCCGCATGACATCCGTAGCATTGGCAAAGGCAAACATCTGGGCACCACCGGCGATCTTGGCTACCAGCCGGGACTTGGAAGCCCCCAAAGCCAGTACATCCTTCAGCAAAAGTGGCAGACCAGTATCTGCGAACTTGGCAGGATTATCGGTGCCCCTGGCCTGGGTGCTGTCAGGCAGCATGATGTGCAGGAGGCCGCCCACCTTGAGCTGGGGGTCATAGAGGGAAATTCCTATGCAGGACCCCAAGCCATAGCTGATAATGGTGGCGGGAGCTTTGCCTACCTTGTAGTCTGCCATGCCCACTCGAATCAGTTCTGGCATATCACTCAACTCCTACTGCAGATATTATCGTCTCCAATGAACCAGGATCCGGCACCAGGAAGAAGTGCCCGTTGATACCGTCATCCTCAGAAAGGAATTCTGTCTCAATAACCAGGGCCTGGTCACCCATCTGGCCCAGCTGCACCAGCACCACATTCAGGATAGCACCTGCCATATCCATAGCCAGAGCCGGGATGGAGGGAAGCATAGCCAGCTGGGTGAAGGTGAAGAAGGCATTGAGGTAAGCACCTGCCAGAATATTGCCGATTTCCATGAGTGCAGACTCATCCATGAAGTCCAGTTTGGTGGTAGTGCCCTGAGGACGCCCCATCAAAGTGTCAACCAGATAAAAAGCACTGTTCTTGGGCAGAAGGAAGAGGATATTGCCCGGAGCCTTGCCATAAACCCGGAGGAAAACCCCCACCACAATGGCATCAGGTCCTCCTACCAGATCAGGTACAGCTTCCAGAGGCACCAGAGCCACCTTGGGCACATTCATATCAATGCGGCGGTTGATGACCTGGGACAGGGCGGTGGCGGAATTGCCCGCCCCGATATTGCCTATTTCTTTTAGCGCATCAAGTTGCGCCGGGGACAAATCGAGTTCATCATTCATATTCTGACACCTCGCTGTGTGAACTGCTTCGCGGCTTCAAAATTCCAGTTCTCCGGGTTACTTGCCATCCTTTGGCAGCCCTACAATCTCCTCCAGGTTCAGCATGATGATAAGCCGGCCTTCTACATTGCCTATGCCAGAAAGGAACCTGGTATCCTTGGCGTTGATAGCCTTCTTGGTATCCACGGGCTTGGCCTCGATGGTCATGACCTCTGTCACTGCGTCCACCAGCATGCCCACATGCAGATCGTCCACCGTCACGGTAACGATACGGGTGCTGTCGGTGTAAGGAGTCTCAGCCAATCCCAGGCGCTGCTTAAGGTCAATGACCGGCAGCACAGAACCGCGGAGATTGATGACCCCTTTGATGAATTCAGCAGCAAAGGGCACTCTGGTAATATCAGTCAGATTACGGATTTCCTGTACATTTAGGATGCTTACACCATACTCCTCGTCATGGAGCTTGAATGCCACAACCTGCAATCCTTCCTGGACTTCGTTCTTGGTCGTATCTTCGTTTGCCATCTTAGTTGCCCTCCTTACTGCATCATGGTAGCCACATCGAGGATCAGTGCCACACGGCCATCACCCAGGACGGTAGCGCCGGAGAACATCTTCAGTCCGGCAAAGAGGTTGCCCAGGGTCTTGATAACAATTTCCTGTTGGCCAATGAGGTTGTCCACCACAATGCCGGCCTTGGCTTCGCCTGCATGCACCACCACCACGAAGATTTCGTCGTAGTCCTTCACATGAGGTACCTGCAGCAGTTCGCCCATACGGATGATGGGGATGATCTCCCCGCGCAGGACAATGACTTCCTTGTTCTGCACCGTCTGGATATCCGTTTCCTGGATGTTGATGGTGCTGTCGATGGAGCCAAGGGGAATAGCGTACATCTCTTCCTGTACCTTCACCAGCATGGCCTGGATGATAGCCAGGGTCAGGGGCAGCTTGATCTTGAAGACAGAGCCTTCATCCACATGGGTTTCAACATCCACATGGCCGGACAGTGACTCAATCTTGCTGCGCACCACATCCATGCCCACGCCGCGGCCGGAAATATCGGAAATCTGCTCGGCAGTAGAGAAACCAGGCAGGAAAATCAGGCGTACAGCATCTGCATCGTCCAGTTTGTCTGCTTCCTCCTGAGAAATCATGCCCTTTTCCACGGCCTTCTTGCGGATCTTGTCCGCATTGATGCCGGCACCATCATCGGTGACCATGATGACCACGTTGTTGCCTTCGTGGCGGGCGATGAGGCCAACCTCACCTGTGCGGGGCTTGCCCTTGGCCTCGCGGTCATCCGGGTGCTCCACGCCATGATCCAGGGAGTTTCTGAGGAGGTGCATGATGGGATCGCCGATTTCATCGATAACGGTACGATCCAGTTCTGTTTCCTCACCCTCGATGGTAAGGTTGATTTCCTTGTTGAGTTCCTTGGAAACGTCGCGAACCATGCGGGGGAAGCGGTTGAACACGGCACTTACCGGCACCATGCGCACCTTCATGACTATGTTCTGCAGATCCGTAGTGACGCGGTCCATCTGCTCCAGCGTCTCGGTGAGTTCTGTGAGCCTGTGAGTCTGGCCAATCTGCTCCAGACGAACCTTGTTGATTACCAGCTCGCCCATGAGGTTCATGAGAGTATCGAGTTTCTCGATATCCACGCGGACGCTCTGGCTCTGATGAGCCTTCTTCTGAGCGGAGGCGGCTGCAGGAGCTGCTGCCTTGGGCGGTGCCTTCTTGGCGGCAGGTGCAGGAGGAGCTGCTGCAGGAGGCGGTGCTGCCGCCGCTGCAGGCGCAGGAGCAGGTGCCGCTGCTGCGGCAGGAGCAGGTGCTGCTGCAGGCGCAGCTGCCTTATCGGGATCAACCAACTCCACCACAATCTTATCGATTTCAGAAATGGTGGTCAGAGCTTCCTCCACCACCTTGGGCTCAGAGCCGCTGACCATGAGAATGTCAAAGCTCTGCTCGAATTTTTCCTGCTCCAGTTCTTCAGCAGGAGGCACTGTCTTGATCACATCTCCCAGTTCATCCAGGGCATTCATGACCATGTAAGAACGGGCTGACTTCAAAAGGCAGGTATCAGAGAGGGTCACCTGAATATGGATTCCCTGCAGGCCCCCTTCCTTGGCCTGGCGGATCATATTCTTGTCAGTCTCACTGAGCTGCAAAGCTGCCTCAGCTGCAGAAGGTGCTGCTGCAGGCGCAGGGGCAGGAGCTGCTGCTGCCGGTGCCGCCGCTGCCGGTGTTTCAGCAGCTGCCGGTGCCGGCGCGCCATCGCCTTTGGAAATGGAAGAAAGCTTGCTGACCAGGTCAGATACGTCAATAAGGTCTTCCGGGTCTCCATTGCCCACATTGTCAACCATCTGCTCCAAGGAGTCCAGGCATTTGAACAGCGTATCAACGATGTCCTCAGTGAGCTTGATCTGCTCTTTGCGGATAAGGTCCAGTACATCCTCCATCTCATGGGTCAGCTCAGCAATCTTATTGAAGCCCATGGTGGCAGACATACCCTTCAGGGTATGAGCGTTGCGGAATATCTCATTAACAACGGAAATGTCTTCGGAGTTCTCCTCCAGTACCAGCAGGCCGTCATTAAGAGACTGCAAATGTTCATGGGATTCATCCAAGAACATATCCATGTACTGATTCGTTTCCATTTGTATTCCCCCTATTTAATCTTATCGCTTCACAGCCTCTACAATGGCCTGGGCTATATTCTGCACCGGCTTTATCTCATCTGCCAGCCCTGCATCCACTACGGCTTTGGGCATGCCGTAAACCACGCAGGTTGGTTCATCCTGGGCTATGCTGTAGCCGCCGGCCTTCTTTATCTCCCTCATGCCATCACAGCCATCACAGCCCATGCCAGTCATTATGACTGCCACCAGCTTGCGCCCCAGGCTGGCTACGGAAGAAAACATCACATTCACAGCCGGGCGATGGTTGCCCACAGGCGGATCCTGTCCCAGGACTATCTGGGTGCCGTTCTTGATGCGCAAGTGATAATTTCCTGGCGCTATGTAAACCATGCCAGGTTTTATGCCCTCGCCATCCTCCGCTTCTTTCACAGCAATGTCGGAAATGGCATTGAGCCGGTCAGCCAGGGCTTTTGTAAAACCTGCAGGCATGTGCTGCACTACCACCACCCCGCAGGGCAGATTGCCCGGAAGTCTGGTAATCACATTCTGGAGAGCTTGCGGACCGCCTGTAGAGGTGCCTATGACCACCAGCTTCTCTGCCCCCCTGCCCATACTGGTCATGGGCACAGCGGATGGCTTGCTGGGGGGGACAGGCGGATTGGCATTGCGTTTCAGCAGGGGATTATTGCGCTTGGCATAAGTATTGGCCGGAGTCGCAAGCTCCGGAGGCTTCACTGCCATGCGGTCCGGCAGCTTATGCCCCTGCCGCAAGGGGAGCTGTATGCGCTTCATAACCGGCGGTCCGGGAGGTGCTGATGACCTCGCAGGTACAGAGGGTGTTTTCCTGGCATGAGCCTTGGCCGCTGCCCGGCACTTTTCCAGGATTTCACCGGTTATGCCGTCAATGCGCGAAATGGAACCTCCAGCCTTGCTGATGAAATCCACCGCTCCCAGGGCCAGAGCCTTCACTGTCTGCTCCGTCCCCTTCTGGGTGAGGCTTGAGAGCATGACCACGGGAATGGGATGCTCCTTCATGATTATATCCAGAGCCTCCAATCCGTCCATGACGGGCATATTCACATCCAAAGTCACCAGGTCGGGAGAAAGCTCCCTGACCTTTTCCACGGTTTCCTGACCATTGCGGGCTGTGCCAGCCACTTCAAAGTCCGGCTGTGATGCAAACATATCCGCTAAGACTTTTCGCATGAACGCCGAATCATCGGCGATCAACACACGGATCATCTGGCTCACCTCACCTATCAGTTCACAGTAACCTCTCGGTCTGCAAATAGCAGCATGAATGATTTCTTATTTTCTCAGCCAGCTGGCCCGGTTGATGCGCTCCCGCTGGACTGTGAAAAGATAACGCACTATTCTGTTGACGTCAGCCCTGGGCAGATGCCCAAAACTCACCCCCACATGATACCTGGGATAGACGGCCTTTGGGTTGACCACCTTGCACTTGCGGGCTCTGCCCAGGAGCGCCAGAGTGCCAACCTCAGGGATGCTGTTTATCTCCAGGGCAACCTGAAGCCCGGGCTCCACAGCCTCGCCAATCTCAAAACTCAAGCCGCTGCCGCTGAGGTCAAGCATGCGCACGCGCTTCCTGGCTCCGATGGAGCCATCACTGCCAATCAGGCGCACCTCCAGCGGAAGCTCCACACTTACCCGCACAAAAGCACGATTCTGGGAATGTTCCACCTTTTCAGGCAAAGAAGTGTGCCAAAGGGAAACCTTTCCTCTGGTTTCCTGTTTCAGGAAAGTGACAGCGAATTGATACTCGCTGTTTTTTACCTGCACCAGTCCCTTGAAAGTCACCTGGGGCACCAAGGCCAGGGGCATGCCGGACGGGTCCACAGGGGTAGCCACCTGAAGCTCCTTCTCTGACACAGAGATAAGGTAGCTCTGGTAACGGTCCCCTTCCTCGTCCAGATAGAATTCCACCTTCTGGCCCGCTCTCAAAACTTCCCCTGTTCTTAATAATTCGCCCGCCATAAAAAAGTTCCTCCATAGTTAGTGCGAAAAATTAAAAATTTGCTGTAAAAATCCTCTCCACCCCTTCTTTACGGTCATTTTGCTGCCGTAAAGCACACTGGAGGCAAGTCCCTTGATACATCTGGAGGCGGTACCTGAGGGATTTGTCACCAAAAAGGGTTTCTGACTGCGCACTGCCTTCATGACCCCCGGGTCCTCAAAGATATAACCCAGGCACTCCAAGGGAAGATGCAGGAAACGCTCGGAGGTCTGCTGCAGCTTGGCCACCACCTCACGGCTTTCGGATTCATCATAGACCCTGTTCACCACCAGCTTCAGGCTGGGAGCAGAGGCGTACATGCTGTAGGCCTTCATCACTGCATAAGCATCAGTGAGGGCCGTGGGCTCTGGAGTGGTGACCAGCAGCACCTCATCTGCTGCCAGGATGAATTCCATGACGTTCTTCCCAAGACCTGCCCCCGTGTCCACCAGGATGATGTCCGCTATCTGGCCGCAGCCCGTAAGCTTCTGCATGAGCCGCTGGCGTTCCTCAAAGGTGAAATCAGCCGCCTTCTCAATGCCGGAGCCCCCGGAGATATAATCCACGCCATAGGGGCCATGCACCAGCACATCCTCAAGCTCCACCCCTTCTTCCAGGAGGTTCAGCAGATGCGTGCGGGAAAGGCTGCCCAGGACTACGTCCACATTGGCCATGCCCAGATCCGCATCAATGAGCAGCACCCTGAGACCTGCTTCCCTGAGGGCAATGGCCAGGTTCACAGACAAGTTGGTCTTGCCCACACCGCCCTTGCCGCTGGTGATGGCGATGACCCGCACGTTGTCGGAGTTTGCAGTTTTTCTTTTTTGGGGAGAAAGCATCTGTTCCTCCCTGATGTCTTCTGGCAGCGGGCTTCCTCCCACCAGCTGCCTCAATCTAGTCGCTTGATCTGCCATATCAAACCCTCAACAATAGCCGGGCCAATTCTGCAGGGGTGGCGGGGATGATATCGTCCGGCACGCTCTGCCCATTGGTCAAAAAGGAAATCGCAATCTCTCTCTTGCTAAGCAGGTTCAAGATAAGCCCCACGCTGCTGGTCTCATCAGTCTTAGTAAAAATCACCCGGTCAGGCCTGCACACAGAAAACTTTTCCAGAATGTCTTCTGCATCTCTCTCCTTGGTAGTGGCACTCATGACCAGATGCTTTTCAATGCGGCCGTCCACAGCCAGGAAGTCCTGAAGCTCCTTCATCTGATAATCATTGTGCTGGCTACGGCCTGCGGTATCTATAAGCACCAGGTCCTTATCCTTGTGCTTGTGGATGGCCACCTTCAGCTCATCGGGAGAATATACTATCTCCAAAGGCAGGCCGATGATATCTGAATAGGTCTTTAATTGCTCCACCGCAGAAATGCGGTAAGTATCGGCAGTGATAAGGGCCGCCTTGACTCCCTTTTCCAGCACGAAGCGGGCCGCAATCTTGGCAAGAGTCGTGGTCTTGCCCACCCCTGTGGCACCGATGAGGGATACGATGCGCACCCCATGGCGGTTCAGCTGGATTCCCTCTGAGAAATTGACCACTTTGTCCAGATAATCTGCCAGGATATCCTTGGCCTTGGGATCAAGGCAGTTCACCAGGGTGTCGCCTGCGGCCGATTTGGCAGCCATATCCCGGAGGATTTCCTCCTCTACCTCCTGATTCCTCAAGGCCTCCTGCAGAGAAATCTCATCCTGAGGCATATCCTTGCTCATGACCTGGGCCAGCAGGGTCTTCATCTGGGAGAGCTCTGCCTCCAGCTTCTGTATCTTTTCTGTATCTTCCTGCTTTGACTGTTGCATATGTGTCTCTGCCGCTTTCTCTTCAGGCTCTTTTTCCCGCGCTTCTTCCTCTGCCCCTGGAAGCAGCTCCATGGGCATCACTGCCTCAGCAGCGGTGCCGGCTTCCACTTCCTGGCTGGCAGGACGAGGCTCGAAACTTGGCATTTCCAAAGGAGGAGACACTATATCCACCCCCGCCTGGGTGCCATTGGTCTTGTACTGGTTGAGTATATTGGCCGGGAATACGGGCATAGGACGCTCCCCAGCCCGTGTCTGGGGAGCATTTTCCTCCACCGTCTCCACTGCCTTGGGAGCGCGTTTTCCCTGTCCCTTGGCAGGTGCATCTTCTATGGCTGCCGTCACTTCCACCACATCCTTGCTGTGATAACCCAGGAAACCACCCTCGCGATATTTCTTGGTGTGCAGGATGACTGCGTCACGGCCTAATTCATTTTTTACTTCTTCCATGGCTTCCTTCATAGAAGGAGCCTTCACAACTTTGATCTGCACCTTAGATCTTCACCACCCCTAAAATCTGTATCTCAACGCTTTGCTCTATTTCTGCATGGGAAAGGACGATAAGTCCCGGCACGGAGCGCTCCACCAGCTTGCGGAAGTAAAGCCTTACGGCAGGGCTGGTGAGGACGATGGGCTGATAGCCCATATTGGTAAGCTTCTGGAGCTCTGTATCCAGTGACTGCAGGAGCCTCTGCATGGAATCCGGATCCAGGCTCACATAGGAGCCATGGTCCGTGCGCTGCACGCCGCCGGCTATCCTGTTCTCCAACGCCGGATCCAAAGTCACGCAGGGCAGGATCCCATTCTGCACATTGGCCTGGGTAAGAGACCTGGCCATGGCATGGCGCACATACTCTGTAAGGATTTCCGTATCTTTGGTGGCGTGGCCATAATCCGCCAGCACCTCCATGATGGTGGCCATATCCCTGATGGAAATACGCTCCCTGAGGAGGTTGGCCAGTACCTTCTGCACATCGCCCACGCTGAGGATATCCGGCACCACCTCGTCCACCAGAGACTGGTTGGACTTCTTGAGGTTGTCGATGAGGTTCTGGGTTTCCTGACGGCCCAGGATCTCATCGGCATGCTGCTTGATGACCTCTGTGAGGTGAGTGGCCAGCACTGACACGGCATCCACCACTGTGTAGCCGTTGAGCTCTGCCTGCTCCCGCTCGCTCTCAGGAATCCAAAGTGCAGGCAGGCCGAAGGCCGGCTCCACGGTCTCGATGCCCGGCACTTCCTCAAAGACAGTGCCGGAATTCATAGCCAGGTAATGGTCAAGCATCAATTCGCCCTTGGCTATCTCAATGCCCTTCAATTTGATGATGTAGGCATTGGGCTTGATCTGGATGTTGTCGCGGATGCGGATAGTAGGCACAACCAAACCAAGTTCCAAAGCGCACTGACGGCGGATCATGACAATGCGGTCCAGCAGGTCGCCGCCCTGTCCCGTATCTACCAACGGAATCAGGCTGTAGCCGATTTCCAGCTCCATGGGATCCACCTGCAGCAGAGAAACGATGTTCTCCGGCGTTGTGGCCTCCTTCTTGGCCTGAGCTTTTTTCTCCACCTTCTTGGTTTCCACCTTCACCTCATGGCTCTTCTTCAGATTGTAACCTATGAACGCACAGAGAAGAGAAAGAGCCATAAAGGGCACACCTGGCAGGCCTGGCACCAGCGCCAGGAACACCAGCACGCCGCAGAGGATGAAGAAAATGCGCTCATTGCGGAACATCTGATTCACCAGATCGCTGCCCAGATTCCCCTCCGCAGCAGAACGGGTGACGATAAGACCCGTAGCCGTGGAAATCAGGAGCGCCGGGATCTGGCTCACCAGGCCCTCACCTACTGTCAACAGGGTGTAAGTCTGGAGCGCCTGTGAAGCTTCCAGCCCCCGCTGCAGCATGCCGATGACAAAACCGCCGGAAATGTTGATGAACATGATGATGATAGCGGCAATGGCATCGCCCTTGACAAACTTGGAAGCACCGTCCATGGCGCCGAAGAAATCTGATTCCCGCTGAATCTTCTCGCGGCGGATCTTGGCCTCAGCGTCTGTGATGGCCCCCTGATTGAGGTCTGCATCAATGGACATCTGCTTGCCGGGCATAGCATCCAAAGTGAAGCGGGCAGAAACCTCTGCCACACGCTCGGAGCCCTTGGTGATGACGATGAAGTTGATAACCACCAAAATGATGAATACTATGAAACCTACTACTGCATTACCACCGACAACGAAGTTGCCGAAAGCTGTGATGACCTCTCCTGCATAACCATCCAACAGAATGAGACGGGTGGAAGATATATTCAGTGCCAGGCGGAACAGCGTGGTAATGAGCAAGAGTGACGGGAAAATAGATAAGTCCAGCGCCTCCACATTGTAAATGGCAGACATGACCACCAGGAGGGCAATGGTAATATTAAGGCACAGCAAGAGATCCAAAAGGAGGGTGGGCAACGGAATGATCATCATGATGACGATGGTCACGATGGCCACCGCTATGAGGACATCGCTGTATTTCTGTATGAGGGAACCGCCTTTCAGGGGGTCCGCCGCAGCACTTGGTGCAGCCATGTTCTCACCTCCCCATGCCTTTCACGTAAAATTTCAAAAAAATCATGCTCTTTTGCGGTGCTTGAGCCTGTAGACATAAGCCAGCACTTCTGCCACAGCCTGGTAAAGTTCCTGGGGCACCGAGTCCCCGATTTCCGTGCTGGCAAAGAGTGCCCTGGCCAGCGGCTTGTTCTCCACCAGAGGCACGCCGGACTCCCGGCCTATCTCCTTGATGCGTTGGGCTACCAGATCCTGGCCTTTGGCAATGACTCTGGGGGCCACCATACCCTTATGATACTCAAGAGCTACTGCAAAATGAGTCGGGTTGGTGACAATCACATCTGCCTTGGGCACTTCCTGCATCATGCGGGCCATGGCCATCTGGCGCTGTTTCTGCTTGATCTTGCCCTTGATCTGGGGATCGCCTTCGGACTGCTTGAACTCATCCTTGACTTCCTGCTTGGTCATCTTGAGGTCCTGGGTGGTCTGCCATTTCTGATAAGCAAGGTCAAGCACGCCCAACACCAGGATAAGTCCACAGACCTTGAAAGCCATGTTGAAAATGATATCCGCAATCTGTCCCAGGCTGTTCTCCAGCCCGAAGAAGATAAATTGCGGCATGGACAGCACGTGGTCAACGAGCACCACATACAAGGCCGCACCAATGACAATGATCTTGAAAATAGACTTTACCATTTCCACCAAAGCCCGTTTGGAAAAAATCCTGCCAAAACCATTGATGGGATTCAGCTTGTCAAGTTTCGGCTCCATGGCCTCCGTGTTGAAGTGCAGCCCCACCTGAAAGAAGTTGATGCCAAGACCTATGAACATAATAGCCAGCATGATGGGAAAAGACGTCTTGGCCAGCAGTTCCACCATGCCCAAAAACAGCTGTATGACAGTCTCCGTATCCACCGTCTGGGCCGGATGTGACAGTATGTACTTGGTATATTCTGCAATGTTCAGGTAGATGGTATCCCAGAGGATCTTCAGCATGAAGAAGCCCATAAGCAGCACAAAAGCCGTATTTAGCTCCTGGCTCTTGCCCACCTGGCCTTTCTTGCGGGCATCCTCCCTCTTCTTGGCTGTAGGCTCCTCTGTCTTGTCCCCATCAGCAAAAAGCTGCAGGTCAAAGCGCCATTCCCTGTCATCTTCCAGATATGTGCGCCATTCCCTATTGCAGGGCCCGCAGGGCAATGCCGATATTGCCATACATTTCATTGAACACCACATCCAAAAAAAGCACATAAAAAGGTATCAGCATCATCAGCATGGAAAGGCCAATCATGATATGCATAGGCAGGCCCACCACGAAGATATTGAGCTGGGGCATGGTACGAGCCAATATCCCCAGTCCTGTATTAGTCAGCAGAATGGAAAAAGTCACGGGCATGGCAATCTTCATGCCCGTCAGGAAAATTCCTGCGGTAAAATCCAAAATTATAATCGGCAGCGACATGCTGGCATCCATGGTCAGGAGCGGCACCCGATGAAAGCTTTCCACCAGGGAGGCAATCACCATGTGATGGCCATTAGTCACCAGAAAGATGATTACGCTCAGATTATAAAGAAAACTTCCGATAAGCGGAATCTGCTGACCGGAAGTTGGATCCATAACGTTTACTATAGCAAACCCCACCTGCATATCCATGATTTTTCCGCCCATGTTAATGGCAGAAAAGCCTATATAGGCCACAAAGCCTATCAGCCAGCCAACGAACATCTCCCCCAGCACTGCCAAAACATACATGGCCACAGTGGCAGGCGGTTCCACAATGCCCAGCTTGTCCACTACAGGAAAAAGCACCAGGGCAAAGGCAAAAGAAGTGCCGGCCCTGAAGTAAATGGGCACGTTCATGCTGCCGAAAAAGGGAGAAATCATGAAAATCCCTGTAATCCTCGTGAGAAGCAGCAGGAATATTGCTGCATGCTCATGGTAAATCTCAAAGAAATCCATCTCACCTTACCCCTTCCGCAGCCTCAGCCGATGTAAAAAGGCAGGTTGACAAAGATATTGGTGACAAATTCCACCATGATGCGCAGCATCCAGGGACCAAAAATAAGAATAGCCACAAACACTGCCACAATCTTTGGGATAAAGGCCAAAGTCTGCTCCTGAATGGAGGTAGTGGCCTGAAAGACGCTGACCATAAGGCCGACAATAAGTCCCAATCCCAGCATGGGAGCTGCCACGATGAGAACGACCATCAAAGCCTGCTGTGCAAGCTGGATAACCAAATCCCCGGACATATCGCTCCCCCCTTACTTGAAGCTCATGATAAGAGACTGGATCAGGAGATGCCAGCCATCCACCATGACAAAAAGCAAAATCTTGAAAGGCAGCGAAATCATCACTGGCGGCAGCATCATCATGCCCATGGACATGAGGGTACTGGCCACTATCATGTCAATGACAATGAAGGGAATGTAAATCATGAAGCCCATCTGGAAAGCCGTTTTCAGCTCGCTGATGATAAAGGCGGGAATCAGGGTGAAGGTCGATACATCATCCTGTGAATCAGGACGCGGTGCATCAGCCAGGTTCACAAACAGGGCCAGGTCTGCCTCCCTGGTCTGCTTGAACATGAATACCCGCATGGGCTCCACTACATTCTGCAAAGCCTCTTCCTGGGTAATCTGCCCCGCCAGATATGGCTGCAGCCCCTGCTCATTAGCCTCTCCCCAATAGGGAGCCATGATATAAAAAGTCAAAAACAGAGACAAAGCAATGACCACCTGATTAGGCGGAACATTCTGGGTGGACAGGGCATTGCGGAGGAAACCTATGACCACTACAATCCTCACAAAGGAAGTAGTCATCATGAGAATTGCAGGTGCCAACGAAACAATGGTCAGCACTGCCATGACCTGCAGGGTAACAGCCACATCCTGAGGACTGTCAGAGGTACCCAGGCCGATATTCACGCTGGGCAGAGGTGCCGCCAATGCTTCAACGGGCTGTCCCAGGATCAGGACCAGTCCCCCAAGCAATCCCAAGGCCTTCAGGCCTCTCACATCTCCCACCCCCAGCTTTTACTAGATATAAGTGCATCATTTGCGAAGGAAAGGCGGTATCTTCTGTGCCAGTCCCGACAGGGAACCCAGTTGCTGGGAGAACATATCCCCGGACAGGCTTATGTCTGAATCCATCCGGCGAAGTTTTTCTATCTCTTCCGAATCTGTGATTTCCCTGAGAAGGGTTATCTCATGCTCCGTAACCCCCAGGAGCAGGAAATATCCTGCCACTTCCACAATGCAGACTGACCTGCCCGGCCCCAGAGGCAGATGGGTCACGATGCGCCCTGCGGAAGTCTTCACAGGCTTCCCAAAATGACCGCCCAGAAATCTGGCTGCCAGATACGCCATACCCACCACGAAGGCAAAAATAACAAAGAGGCTGACCAGATAAGCAGCGGTAGACCACCAAGACATCGCTGCCGGCTGCGGGATACTGGTGTCGTAACCGGACAGATACCCCCCCTGAGCAGCCTCCTCGGCTGCCAGGGCAGGCTCCGTCGCAGCTGCGAACAGCAGCCCCGCCAAACACGCCAGCACATAATATCTCTTGCCCATCAGCCCACTGCTTTGCGGACAGCCTCCAAAACGCGGTCAGCCTGGAACGGCTTGACAATGAAGTCACGCGCACCAGCCTGAATAGCCTCGATAACCATGGCCTGCTGGCCCATTGCACTGCACATGACAATCTTCGCGTTGGGGTCAACCTTTTTGATTTCCTTGACAGCGCTGATGCCGTCCATTTCAGGCATCGTGATGTCCATGGTAACAAGATCCGGCTTCAGTTCCTGGTATTTCTCCAAGGCCTTCATGCCGTTCTCGGCCTCGCCGACGACCTCATAGCCATTCTTAGACAAAATGTCCTTGACCATCATTCTCATGAATGCTGCGTCATCAACGACCAATACTCTTACTGCCATGTTTCATCTCTCCTCACCTTAAAAGAAACTTGGATGTACTTCAAAGCTAGTTTAATTATATAGGAAATTCTGCCTTTAGACAAGGGTCTATCCAAGCCGCACTGCCCTCACGGGGCTTACTGCAGCTTGGCCGCCCTCTCAGCAGGACTTGCTATCTCTGTGATGCGGACACCGAAATTCTCATCGATGACCACCACTTCCCCTTTGGCCAGGAACTTGCCGTTGACCTGGATGTCCACCGGCTCACCAGCCAGCTTGTCCAGCTCCACAATGGAACCGTTGGTAAGTTCCAGCACCTCTTTGATGGACTTGTGGGTCCTGCCCAGCTCAACCGTCACCTTCAGGGGCACATCCAGGATAAGGCCGATATTGGCATCATTTACCTGCACAGGCTCCATATTGAGAGGCACAAAGGCCGCTGGCTGCACTGGCACATTGGCCGCCATCTGCTGCTGGGACATCATGGGAGCGCCATAACCGTAGCCATAACCTCCGCCAGGAGGCATCCCACCGGGTGCCATAGGCGGTGGTGCCGCTGCCATAGCAGGCGGAGCTGCTGCCATAGGCGGTGGTGCTGCCGCCGGAGGCGGAGCTGCTGCCGGGGCAGCTGGCGGCGGTGGAGCAGGTGCCGGCGCAGGTGCCGGATCCACGTTGGCCTCGCCATTCATCAGCGACTCTACCATTTCCTTTGCCACATGAACAGGCAGGATCTGCATGATTTCACTATCTATGAGACCATCCACTTCCATGCGGAAGGAAATGCGCACGATGGGGTCATCGTTGCCGATGATTTCCGTGACCTTGTCCTCCGCCCCCAAATCGATAAGATTCACCTTAGGTGGCGAAATATCAATCTTCTTGTTGAACATGGAGGACAGCGACGTGGCCACAGTACCCATCATCTGGTTCATGGACTCGCCCACGGCACTCATCTGTATCTCACCGATATTGGTGTCAGGATTGGTGCCATCGCCTCCCATCATGAGATCTGCTATGATGGCAGCGTCCTGGGCCTGGATAGCCAGCACATTGTTGCCATCAATGCCTATGGTGTAGCCCACCTCCACAATGAGGTAGGGCATGGGATAATGTTCCTTGATGAGGCTCATGGTGGACACGGACACCGTAGGTGTGGTGATGTTCACCTTGTGGCCCAGCAGCACCGAAAGGGTGGTAGCTGCACTGCCCATGGAGATATTGCCTATCTCCCCCAAAGCGTCTTTCTCTATATCTGACAGCACATCTGCGAACTGAGATGAATCATCAGACCCTGCCTCTGCTGGTCCGCCGCCTCCATCTGCCGACTCTCCCGCTGGTGCATCATCGCCTCCTGCCGGTGGCAAGCCGCCGTTCAAGAGAGCATCTATTTCCTCTTGCGAGATCATATCGTCACTCATTGGCTTCTTCATCTCCTTCGTTCAGGATCTCATCTTCATTGAGTATCCTGGTAATTTGTACCGCCATCTTCTTGCCTGAAGTTCCCGGGCGACAGAAGAACTTGGCCTTGCGGCCTATCCTGCATTTGAGTTCATCATCCACCTTGGTATCAAGCTGGAGTACGTCCCCAAACCCCAGGGTAAGGAATTCATTGATGGTAATGTTGATATCTCCCATTTCCACCAGGAAGGGCACCCTGGTTCTCTCAATCTTCCGCTGGAGGATTTTCACCTGTTCCGGGTCATCATCCTTGGAAACCGAGGATGCTACCCAGAAAGTAGTTGTGAGCTTGGACATGACAGGTTCCAATACCAGGTAGGGTATGCAGATATTCATCATGCCCTCTACCTCCCCCACCTTCATCTGAATGGTGACGATAACCACCATATCGCTGGGGGGCACAATCTGGGTGAACTGGGGATTGGACTCAGTGGCCTCAAGACTGGGATAGAACTCCACCACATTGGCCCAAGCTTCCTTCAGATGGGCTGTGGCCTTCTCCACGAAGCGCCTCATGACAGCTTCCTCTATCTCAGTGAGAACACGGGTTTTGATGCCGCTCTTGCCCTCACCGCCAAAGACCCTGTCTATGAAAGCAAAGGCTATTTCCGTGTTCACCTCCATGATGATGTTGCCCTTCAGGGGCGGCACCGCCAGGATGCTGATCACCGAAGGATTGGCCAGGGACTGGACAAATTCCTGGTAGGTCAGCTGCTCCACCGAAGCCACTTCCACATTCACAATGGTGCGAAGATGGGTGGAGAGATAGGTATTAAGAAGCCTTGAGAAACTCTCATGCAGCATGAACAGAGTGCGAATCTGATCCTTGGAAAATTTATCCGGACGCTTGAAGTCATAAGACTTGACTTTTTTCTGTTCTTCGTCTGCCTTGACCTCTTCCGCAGATACTGAACCGTCCGACAAAGCGGACAGCAGTTTGTCTATCTCGGATTGGGAAAGTACATCTTCTGCCAATCTTCGCCCTCCTTCCTGCTTTATTTAAGTCAGGTCACTGGAGCAGGAAGCTAGTTATATAGACATCATACACAGAACCTTGCCCTAAACGCTCATTGAGCTCGTCCTTCAGCTTCTTCTTCAGTTCATCCTGCTTGGCAGCGTCAAACTCATCAAGTTTGGCACTTCTGAGCATCTGCATAGTGGTATCAAGAATCTTGGTCTCAGCCATAGGCTGGAGGACTCCCTCCACGATATTATCCTTCTTGCCAGGATTCATTTCCAGCACGATGCTGGCCTTGAGGAACTTGCCAGCCTTCTGGCCGCCTACATTTACAAGAATTCCCTCCTTGGCATCTCCCAGTTTGATGAAGACTCCCGGGTCATGGTGCTCATTGACTGACTCAGTCTGGGGATTGGACATCATCTTCGTAGTCACGAAGAAGGAAATGCCACCTGCCAGCACAAGGCCTACCAGCACAAGCACTACGACCAATATGATGGGAGATTTCTTTTTTTCTTCTGGCGCAGCTTCTTGTTCTTTTTCTTCGTCAGCCATTTATAAATCCCTCCATTTGAGCACAGCCTGAATATCCATTAGAATTTAAGCGCCTTGCGATACTTCATCACCCGGCGGACGATTTCGTCCATGGGCTCCTCCACAATCAGCTTCTTGCCGTTTAGAAGGGTGATGACTGTGTCCGGCGTCTCTTCCACAGTTTCTATTATTTCGGCATTGAGTACAAATTCTCCTTTTTTATTTGTCTGGGAATTAAATCTTGTGAGTTTTATCATTTTTTGCATCCCCCTGACTTTAAGCAATCCCACTGCTCTCCTAAAAGCCCCCTGAGGCTCCTCAGAAATGCTCTTGTCCTGTACTTTTCGTCATAAGCAGGCCATTTCCCTTTTTTTCTTCTCATTTTTCCCATGAAAAAAAGGCAGCCGGCTCTTGCGAGCCGAAAAACTGCCCTGCGACCATCTAAAAACCTAGTCAGCCGTCACTTGCTGCTGCCCCCGCCCCTATGCGGGTAATATCGCCTACCTTCACCTGATAGGTCTTGCCGCCTTCTTCGGCAATGATGGTGGGACTGCCATCGGAAATGCTGACCCCCGTGACTTTCCCCTCATGCTTCACGGAATCTACCCTCAGATTGCCTTCCTCATCTGTATAGCTGGTAGACTCGCTCCACTGCAAGTCCTGACCAATCATGTGGCTAAGCTGTCCCACCAGCACAGAAGTATCGATATTGCCCACCAGCTTGGAAACTTCAGACAGTCCGTCTGACACATTGGTCATCTGCTCAAGGGCAGAGAACTGAGCCAGCTGGGCCAGGTATTCACCGTTATCCTGTGGATCCAGGGGATCCTGATACTGCATCTGGGTTACCAGAAGCTGCAAGAAAGCATCCTTGCCCAAAGCAGAGTTATCCTTAACGGTCTTTGCTGCCTTCTCAGCTGCATATTTGGCGGCGTCATAAGTTATGCCATCCACGGTAATGGTATTGAGCGCTGTTGAATCCGACATAATATCCCTCTTCTCTACACGCGGTAATCCACGCCATCATCAGCCACGTTTTCCTGTCCCTGGGCCAGCGCTGCTGCGGCCAGATCATCTGCTTCTTCTGCATAGTCTTCAGGCTTTCTCTCCCCGCTGAATCTTCCCTGGGAGCCCTGCTGCCAGGCCTGCTGTCCCTGTCCCTGAGGCAGCTGCCCATCCGGCAGTCCGGAAAAGACCTCCACGCTGTCCACCTTCAGGCCCTGGTCGCTTAACTCCTGCCGGAGCTGCACAAGGCTGTTTTCGATGATGGTGCGCACCTGGGCATTGTCGCTGTGGAATGATGCTGTCACAGCTCCGCCTTCAGTCACAGAAATCTTCAAGGTGAGGTCACCCAGATGCTCCGGCTTCAAGTGGATCACCATTTCCGTGCTGTCGCCGCTGCGAATCAGCCGGGCCTGCTCCACAATCTGCCTGGGCACCTCAAAGTCTGTCTGGGACTCCGAAGTTGCCTGAGGTGTATCTGCAGGAGCAGCTGCTTCCTGCAGCTGTTGCTGGAAATTGCTTCCCTGCACAGCCCCTGCATTATGCTGCGCAGCCTGAAGAGGAACTGCCCCTTCCTCGTTTTCCACAGGTGCTGCCAGCTGCTGTGCCCTTTCGAAAGACCTGGCACTGTCGTCCTGATTCTGCTGGAAAGAACTCTCTCCCTGAGCTGTCTGATTGTGCATTACCCGCAAAGGCTCAAGTTCAGCCTCTGCCTGTTCTGCATGCACCTCACTGCCCAGAAGCACATGCTGCCCCTCCTGTCTCGGCGCCACACTCTCAGCAGCAGAAGATGCCATCTGCACCTGTGGAATCTCCTGCTGAGACATATGCTGCGTTACCTGCTGTATTAATTGCGGTGTTACCGGCTGGGTTACTTGCTGATGTACCGGCTGCACCACTTGCTGGGGCATCTGATGCATTGCTTGCTGGGGGTCCGGCTGCGCTGCTTGCTGAGGCATCTGCTGCGTCACTTGCTGGGGCATCTGCTGCTCCACTTGCTGGGACATCTGCTGCGTCACTTGCTGGGGCATCTGCTGCGTCACTTGCTGGGGCATCTGCTGCGTCACTTGCTGGGGCATCTGCTGCGTCACTTGCTGGGGCATCTGCTGCGTCACTTGCTGGGGCATCTGCTGCGTCACTTGCCGGGGCATCTGCTGCGTCACTTGCTGGGGCATCTGCTGCGTCACTTGCTGAGGCATCTGCTGCGTCACTTGCTGGGGCATCTGCTGCGTCACTTGCCGGGGCATCTGCTGCGTCACTTGCTGGGGCATCTGCTGCGTCACTTGCCGGGGCATCTGCTGCGTCACTTGCTGGGGCATCTGCTGCGTCACTTGCTGAGGCATCTGCTGCGTCACTTGCTGGGGCATCTGCTGCGTCACTTGCCGGGGCATCTGCTGCGTCACTTGCTGGGGCATCTGCTGCGTCACTTGCTGGGGTATCTGCTGCGTCACTTGCTGGGGCATCTGCTGCGTCACTTGCTGGGACACCGGCTGCGTTGTTTGCTGGGGTACCTGCTGCGCTGCTTGCGGGGACATCTGCTGCGTCACTTGCTGGTGGGACACCTGCTGCGTCATTTGTAGGCGTAACTGCTGCGTTGCTTGCTGGGGCACCTGCTGCATTACTTGCTTGGGTTCCGGCTGCGCTACTTGTTGCATTACTTGCTGGGATACCTGCTGCGTTGCTTGCTGGGGTATTTGCTGCATTATTTGCTGAGACATCCGCAAAGTCACTTGCTGGAGCACCTGCGGGGTAACCTGCGGGGGCATCTGCTGAGTCATCTGCACAGTCTGACTGGTTTGGCCAACTTGCACAGTCCGGTCCGGCAATGCAGAAGCAATCACCCTCTCAGACTGCTCCATCTGTCCTTGCATCTCAGGCTGGGAAGCCTGCTGCCAGGTTCTTGCGGTCTGTCTCAATGCCAGAGCCAGCGGATCTGTTGGTTCTGCTTCCTGCAATGACCGACCAAGGATCTGTATATTCTGCCTGTTCTGAACATCTGTGGGCAGCGCCTGCTGCTGAAACATCTTGCCTGGCACTGGTTCAGACTGCTGCCTGATGCCTTCTGCCACACCTTCTTCCTGTGCCTGCGGCACCTGCCAGGCAGCTGACAGCCTGCCCCTGGCTTCCTGCCTCTGGCTGGAGGTAAGATCTCCCGAGAGCATGGCCAGAAAATCGCTATTCTTCACTGCCGATTCTTCGCTTTGGGGCAAAAGGCTTCTAAGGCTCTGCCCAGATTTCTCCGGCATGATATCCTGTGCCTTTATCAAATCTCCACTCAGGGGTGCTTCACTGGAAAATTCTATCACAGCAGCCGGTGCCTCGACAGGCACATCTTCAGATAAAAGCTGCTGCACTGGCAGCACCGCCCCCATAACCAACGAGTGATGGGGTGCGCCTTCCCTGCCGCTGCCGCCATCCCGTGCATCCATATCCTGTGGAGCTTCATCCTTGTCACTTAACGTGATTTCTCCCTGGGCCTCTTGTTGCAGACGACCCAATGCTTCATCGAAATTCCCTTTCGATGTGTCCGGACCCTTGAGTATGCTCCTGCTGCCACCCTTAGAAGCAGCCTCTGCCTGCATCCCCATGGCCATAACATTTGTGTTAGTCATCCGGCTCACACCTCCTCTCAGATTATGTATCGACAAAAAAGACGGATTCCTTAAGCCTAAAATGGAATCCGTCCCTGAATTTGCCACTTATTTCTCATTTTATTCAGAAGGAGCCTCCCCATTCTTGTTCTCTGCTCCTTCACCCTGACGAGCCTCTAGTTCCAGCTGCTTTTCAATATCCGCCGCAGTCTGGAGATTCTTCTTGGTGCCCTCGTAGATAATCTGGGTCAGTCTGGCAGCCTTGGCCGGCTCAAATTCCGACAGGACTTTGGCAGCCGTACCCTCATCCATTTTCTGGAGAATAGTCACAGCCAGGTCGTCATCCAGGGCATCAAGAGCCTCTGCCGCATCCTTGGGCTTCATGCCATTGTACAGCCGGGCCAGCTTTGAGACCCTTTTCTTCTCCGCAGCTTCTCTTTGCTGCATCTGTTCCTCTATTTCCTTCTTGGACAGGGTCAGTTTCTTGGACTGCTTCTTGTCCTCAGCCTTGGGCTTCACATCCTCCACAGGCTTTTCTTCCATTTCCTCCTGTTCCGGAGGGGGCTTCACGAAATACTGGCCCACCACCGGCAGGTTATAAAGCCCCAGCTTTTCATTCATTTCCGCTGTATCAAAGATGCGCAGATAAACTCCCAGAGCAAAGCCGCCTATGACTAGCACCAGGAGCAGGAAAAGCATCAGTATGACCTTGAAGATTTTCTTTCCCCCGCCTTTTTTCTCTGCCATCTTATCTCCTGCCTTCATTCATAGTGTATTTGCTTCAGCGATACAAATCGAGAACCTTGTCCACGTAATTTTGCGTCTCCGGATAGGGAGGCACTCCGTCGTACTTCTTCACGGCATTGGGGCCTGCATTATAGGCTGCCACAGCCTTCTTCACATCTCCCCCGAAACTGTCCAGCATCTGTCTGAGATATCTGGCTCCCCCTTCGATATTCTGCTGCTTGTCATAGGGATTTACCCCCAGGGAAGCTGCCGTATCAGGCATCAGCTGCATGACGCCTATGGCGCCTGCCGGAGATTCCGCCCCCTGATTGCCGCCTGATTCAACCTCTGCCACAGCAGAAACAAGTTTGGGGTCCACCTGATACTTCTCCGAAGCCGCCTTCACCATCTGGCTAAGGGAGGCATCAGAAAGAAGGATTCCCCCGCCTTTGGTATGAGGAGCATAGCCCGTAAGCTTTACCTCTCTGGTGGCCCTTGCTTCCTGCTGCTTTTCCGCGCCTGTCCCGGCACTGGCTGCTTCCACCACAGCCGCAGCAGCTGTCTCCTCCTTTTGGGCAGCCTGGCCCGGCTTCTCTCCCTTATGCATGGCCTTATTCAGCACATTGTCAAAGTCCAGCCCCGGCACACCGCCTGGAATGCCGAACCTCTCCTGAATATCCGCTATGCGGGCCTGTATATGCCTTACACCTGACAAGTCCATCGAAATCATGAAGCTGCCTCCCTCCGGGCCCTCATAGTAAGCTGCAATCCCAGCTCATCGAGGAACTTCTGCTCCTCAAACATCACCTGCTCATTGTATTCCCGCAGGCGTTTTTCCTTGAGCTGCTCAATGCTCTTCAGGTAGGTCATAACCTCCATCAGGATCTTGAGCTTCTTCTGCTTCTCCCCCTGTGTCTGAAGGATGATGCCCCTCTGAATCTCTATCTGCTCCCGCTTCCAGGCAAAGAAGCGGTTAAAGCTCATAAGCCTGCCAATGGTGACCCTGGTTCCCTCCTGGGAGATATTCTCATAGTCACGCTGGCCCTGCTCCATTTCATTTATAAGGAGCTGGAGCTGTTCCTTCTGTTCCTCCAGCCGTCTGGAAACCTCTGCAAACTTGACCTCAGCATCTTCCTTTTTCATGCGGGTTACTTTCAGCAAAGTCTCCAGCTGGAACTTGAATTTTTTCATGGCACATCACCCTGAGATGCCTGTCAGCTTCTGTTCCGTTACTTCAAAAGAATCAACTTCAAAAATGCCCTGGCAGAGAAAATCATTGATGCTGTCGATTTTTTGCACAGCTTCATCTATCTTCTTGCTGGAGCCCTTCACATAAGCCCCGATGTGAATGAGGTCCTCTGCCTCCTTATAGACAGCCATCAGCTGCCGCATGGACTGGGCAGCCTTCAGATGCCTTTCCTCCACCACTTCATTCATGACACGGCTGACGCTGCCCAGGATATCTATAGCCGGAAAGTGGTTCTGGGCAGCAATAGCCCTGGAAAGGACAATATGTCCATCAAGGATGCTTCGCACAGCATCAGCAATGGGCTCATTCATGTCGTCACCATCTACCAGCACTGTGTAGATGCCAGTGATAGAGCCCTTTTCGCTGGTACCCGCCCTCTCCAAAAGTCTTGGCAGCAATGCAAAGACCGAAGGGGTATATCCACGGGTAGCAGGCGGCTCTCCGATAGTCAGCCCCACCTCACGCTGGGCCATGGCAAAGCGGGTGACGGAATCCATCATGAGTATGACCTTGTGGCCCTGGTCGCGGAAATACTCCGCAATGGCCGTGGCGGTCATAGCTCCTTTGATGCGCACAAGAGCAGGTGTATCCGAGGTAGCCACTACCACCACAGAGCGCTTGAGGCCTTCCTCTCCCAAATCCCTTTCAATGAAATCGCGCACCTCACGGCCGCGCTCTCCCACCAGGGCGATGACGCTGATATCAGCTTCGGTATTTCTTGCAATCATGGAAAGCAGGGTGGACTTGCCCACCCCGGAACCTGCCATGATGCCGATGCGCTGGCCTTCCCCCATGGTAATGAGGCCGTCTATGGCCCTGACTCCCACATAAAGACTGTCCTTGATACGGGGGCGGGTAAGAGGAGGTGGCGGCGGCGCCTGCAGGGGATACTCCTTCTTCATCAGCAGCGGTCCCTTGCCATCCATGGGATTGCCCAGGCCGTCAAGCACCCGGCCCAAAAGCTCCGGGCCAACTTTCACCTGCAGCATTTTCTGGGCAGATACCACTTCGCAGCCAGGGCCTATGCCATGCATCTCCCCTACGGGCATCAGCATGACATACCCTTCCCTGAAACCTACTACTTCTGCCGGTATGGGGGGCACATCAGGGAAGTGGGAACTGACATAGCACAATTCCCCCACGCTGACGGTGGGCCCCTGTGATTCTATGACCAGGCCGATAACCTGAGTAACCTTGCCTGTGAGCTTCATGCTGTGGCAATCTGCAATGGCTTCCTTGAACTTGGCTATATTGACCTGCACCGGCCCCTGCATGCCCAGCCCCCCTTATACCGAAAATCTACATCTTCACTTCCAGCACGGCCTGGCGGATAAGTTCCATCTGAGTAGCCAGTCTTGCATCCACACTGCCATTTGGCGTCTCCACCAGACAGTCGCCTGGCTTCAGAGCTTCATCGGCATGGATTTCCAGCACAGCATCGCCAGCAGTGAGAATCTGCCTGAGCTCATCCCTGGCCATGAGCACAAAATCATAAGAAGCGGGTGGCACACTTACCACCAGCCTCTTTTGGTCATTTACTTTCAGGATAGCTTCTCTCACCAGGGGGAGCACCATCTGAGGCACATCGATGAAGTGCTGCGGCAGCACCTTCTCAACTACCCCCATGGCTATAGCTACCACATCATCCTCGGCTTTCTGCAGGTAGTCAAAGGTGGCTTCCTCTGCATCACGCAGGGTTTTCTCTGCCCTGGCGTTGGCAGCGTTCAGCTCGTCCTGCAGGCTCTGGCGGATTTCCTTCTCACCGTCTTCCCTGCCCTGCTTCAGCCCTTCTTCATAGCCACGACTTCTGGCCTCTTCCTTCTCAGCCTCTATCTCTGCCCTGGCTTCTTCCATCAGCCGGTCATACTCAGCCTGTCCCTCCTGTTTTAAGAGCGCAGCCTGTTTTTCGGCTTCCTTGACTAAGTCCTTAGCCCTTTGTTCCCTGGAAGATATTTCCTCCAGCATACGGGCCAGAGCCTCCTCATCCACTTCCGGCTCCGCCTCTGCTTCCAAAGGCTTTTGGGGAGCCGCCGGCGCTTCTATGGATCGGGGAGTCTCCTTCCACTGGGCGTACTTGATGACCTTAGACAATCATCTCGTCTCCCTGTCCGCGGGAAATCACAATCTCGCCCTTGTCCTCCAGCGCCCTGATGACATTGACGACCTTCTGTTGTGCTTCCTCCACATCCCTGATTTTCACAGGGCCCATGAACTCGATTTCTTCACGCAGCATATCTGCTGCACGCTTGGACATATTCCTGTAGACCTTGTCTGCCACTTCCCCCTGGGTGCCTTTGAGCGCCAGGGACAAATCCTTGGTATCCACCTCTCTGAGCACCATCTGCAGGGAGCGGTCGTCCAGCTGGACAATATCCTCGAACACGAACATGAGGCGCTTGATGTCCTCGGCCAGTTCCGGATTGTCCACTTCCAAGGTCTCGATAATGGATTTCTCTGTAGTGCGGTCCACCCGGTTGAGGACTTCCACCACAGCCTTGATGCCGCCTGCGGTAGTGAAGTCCTGGGTAACCAGAGCCGACAGCTTCCTTTCCAGCACGCGCTCCACCTCCCTGACAATGTCCGGTGATGTGCGATCCATGACCGCAATGCGCCGGGCCACATCAGCCTGAGACTCCGGTGGCAGGGACCCCAGGATGGTACTGGCCTGGTCCGGATCCAGATATGCCATGATGAGGGCTATAGTCTGGGGATGCTCATTCTGAATGAAGTTCATGAGCTGGGACGGGTCAGTCTTCCTGAGGAAATCAAAGGGACGCACCTGGAGGCTGGTAGTAAGGCGGTTGATAATATCCATGGCCTTGTCGGCCCCCAGGGCCTTCTCCAGCACGTTCTGGGCATATTCCAGGCCACCGCTGGAGATGTAGTCACGGGCCATGGCCATCTGGTAGAATTCGCTGATGACCTCGGCCTTCTGTTCTGCGCTGACCTGCTTATGGTTGGCAATCTCCAGGGTGATCCTCTCGATTTCTTCATCATCCATATGCTGGAACAGCTTGGCCGAGTACTCCGGCCCCAACGCTATAAATAAGATGGCAGCTTTTTCCTGATTGGAAAGTTCGCCTTCATCTTCATCATCATACATGCCAGCCATAAGCCATCATTCCTCCGCAAGCCAGGTCTTGATGAGCATAGCAACCTCCGCCGGTTTCTGGTCGATAAGCTGCTGCAGCGTCTGCTTTTCTGAGAGCTGCCTCTGCTCCTCCTCGGTAAGTTCTTCTTCCTCGATTTCTCCTGCTTCCACCAGTGCCGCCCTCTCTGCAGCAATCCGCTTCTCCTCTTCCTCCTGAGCCAGACGGGCAGCTTCTGCAGCTGCTGCCTCCTCCTGCAGCCTCTTGCGGCGCCGCATGTAAAGGGCGAAGGCAATGAGGACGATGATGAGGAGGGGAATGCCCACCTGCATGTAGAAGATGCGGTCCTGACGGTCCTTCTCAGCCTGTTCGGCAGCAGCCCTGCGGTCTGCGGCCTCGGTGCTGAAGGGCAGGGGCTCCACGGAGATGGTGTCACCGCGCTCGGCATTGATGCCGGCTGCGCTGGACACGCTGCGCATGATGCTCTCCTGCTGAGTGGTATTGATGTCATCATTCACCAGCACCGCCACCGTCAGGCGCTTGATGGAGCCGGGAGAAGCCACTGTGCGCTGCTTCTCTTCATTTATCTCGTAATTTTTCGTGGATTCCTTTTTCTCATAGTTGGCATTGGCCGTGCCTTCCTGGGCTACATAGCCCGGCACATTCGATTCAACGCCGGCAGGGCCTCCCGGATTGTTGGAAGTACCCTCATATGTCTCGTTGATATCCTGTTGGCTGCGGATGATGCCGGATTCGTCCACCACAGGGGTGAAAGTCTGGCGGTCCGTCTGCCTGTCATCGAAGTCAAGCTCCACACTGACCCTGGCAAAAGCCCTGCCTTCGCCCAGGGACTGATCCAAAAGGCTCTGGACATTCTTCTGGATGTTGTCCTGGACCTTCCTGGTCATTTCCAGCTGGGTCATGGTTTTCTGCTTGACGCTCTGCTCTTCATTTTCATCAGGGTCATTGAGAATCTGCCCAGTATCATCCACAATGGTGATATTCTCAGGCTGCAAGCCCTGAATGCTGTGGGCAGCCAGGTTCACAATGCCCTTGATTTCCTTCTTGGAAAGCTCGATGTTGGGACGGAGCCTCAACATGATGGAAGCCGTGGCAGGCTTCTCATTCTTCTTGTAGAGGCTGTCCTCCGGCAGCACTATGTGCACCCGGGCCTTTTCCACCGCTGCAATCTGCTCGATGGTGCGGGTGAGCTCCCCCTGGAGGGCCTGCAGATAGTTCACCTTGTTCTGGAACTCTGTGACTCCCAGTTTGCTGTCATCAAAGATTTCAAAGCCCTTCTGTCCCCGGGGCAGGCCCTGGGTGGACAGATCAAGCCTTGCATCATGCACATTCTTGGACGGTACAAGGATATTGGTTCCCAGCTTCGTTTCCTGTATCTCATATTCTATTTTGCTTTCTTTAAGCTTTGCTGCCACCTCGCCGGCATCCTTGGTTTCCATGCCTGTAAACAAAGGCACCATATCCGGCTTGCTGCCATACCAGAAACTTATCCCCAGTATGACAAAGAGGAGAGCCAAAGCGGATCCTAACATGATATAACGCTGTCTTTTGGTGAATTTCTCCCACAGCGCCAGATACCGCTCTTTCCAATCTCCCATGGTCTCAATCCCTTCGCGTCATCATTTAAGCCCTATACAAGGTCAAACCTGCATGCGCATGATTTCCTGATAGGCCTGCGTAGCCTTGTTGCGCAGCTGAAGGGTCAGCTGCAGGGCAAGCTCGGCCTTTTGGGCCGCTACTACGACTTGCGATATATCCTCTGCTCTGCCAGCGGCCAGAAGGGCGTTCTGGCGGTCGGATTCTATTTGCAGATTGTTTACCTCTTTCAAGGCCCCCTTCAGGTATTCGGCAAAGCTCTTCACTTCCTCAGGCTTTTCCATTTCCCCTAAATGGCTGGTGGCGTGCATGCTCACCGGTGTCATCTGCAAAGGTTCTATTTCCATAACTATCCCCTCCCCCTTCGGACCTTAGGAACTCTGTTATTTGCTCATATCCAGAGCCTTGCTGTACATGGACTTGGCGGCGTTGATACTGGTAGTATTAGCTTCATAGGCCCGGGAGGCGGTAATCATGTCCACCATCTCCGCCACCACGTTCACATTGGGCCTTTCCACATACCCCTCAGCATTGGCATCCGGGTGGCCGGGGTCATACACCAGGGGCCCCTGTTCATTATCCTCCCTGATCATCACGGCCCTGACGCCTTCGCCGGCTTTCAGCTTGTCCATTGACCTTTCCAGGAAATCATTGAAAGTCTTCTTCCCCGTCCCCCGGGGCTCAAAGACCACGAAGCGGCGATGGTAAGCTCCTCCCCGCTCCGTCCTGGTAGTGTTGGCATTGGCGATATTGTTGGAAATCACATCCATGCGCAGCCGCTCGGCGGTGAGGCCGGAGGCTGCCGTATCTATCCCCAGGAACATGCTCATGATAGTACCTCTTGCTTTCTTACAGCTTAGTTCTGCCCGCTGGTAATGACGTTCTTCATCTTGGTGACAAAACCTCCCAGCTGGGTTGCCATGGCATTGTAATACAGCTGGTTCTTGGCCATGTTGGCCATTTCCACATCGATGTCCACATTGTTGTGGTCCACTCTCATAGTGGTGGTATCATCGCGCTCTATGACAGGCTGCGCTGCCCCCCGCATGGGAATGGGCAGGTGACGGTCATGGGTGCGGACTATATCCAGCTTTCCCTGCTCGTCGTCAAGATGAAGCTCCTTGGCCAGCAGCTCCTCAAAACGCACATAGCTGCGCTTGAACTTAGGCGTATTGACGTTGGCTATATTGTCGCTGATTACCTCATGCCTCATGGTCGCTGCCTGCATCCCCCGGGACAGGTAGTTCATATTGGGGGAATTGGTGATCTGTTCCAGCATGACAAGCTTCACTTCCTCTCATCTTAGCGCATAAGTGCCCCCATGTATAGACTTCTAAGGATTTATTTTCTACACGATGCCCTTTTATCCTGCCCAAGGCAAGATTTTTTTCCTGTTGATATTTGATTTATCCCTTTTTTGTAAAAAAATAAGGCCATTCTCAAAGAGAACAACCTTAATTCCGTCAATGTTTCAGATAATCCATAGGATAAAGTTCTTTGGCGTGGACGACATCTGCCTCAAACATGCGGTTCCAGGGGAAGCGCACCTCAATCTCCCTGAGGGATTCAAAGGGAGGAAAATTGCTATCCACAAAGCGCTGCATCATGCGGGCGGACCTTTCAGATACTGCCTGGCGCTTGCTGTCCAAACTGCCGTAGACCCCGTCACCCCGCAGCCAGGTGAGCTGGCGGGCAATGGTATTCCTGACATTGGCCTGATAAGCCCAATCATCCAGATAACGGGTCAGCAACAGGTCAGTCACCGCATCTTCCTTCATGTACTTCACCAGCATGCCCTCGCCGATGACAAAGCCTGAGCTGTTGGTAGGAGTGTTCCAGCCTCCATAAGCCTTGATCTTGAAGAGCATATCCTTCTTCCTGAGATTCTCCATCAGGGCGTTGTCAGAACCGTTGGCATAGGCCACATCAGCTATGGCTACCGGATATCCCTTGCCCACATAGTCACTCACCAGGTCCATGAAGTAGTCAGTGCCCTCCCGGGAACTGCCGTCATTGCTGCGCCAGTTGGCCTCATAAGTCTTGCCATTGGGATTGGTATTGACCACCAGCACCAGGTCGGCCTTCTCCGGGGAATTCACCTGCAAGCCGCCGCTTGCGTTGATGGCAGAATCAATGGAAGCCCCCATGGTTTCGTCAGAATAGGCGGGGATGGTCTTTGCGCCACGACCCCAGTTGTACCGAACGTAAACAAAGGGAACTTCACGCCTGATGTCATTTACCGCCCGGGCCATGAGGAGCATGCCTATCTCATCAATGCCTGCCATGGCCTGGAACTTGGATGCATCCAGCTTTCCGGCCGCAGCCAACAGATGACGGCTCTCCAGATGAGTCTGGGACAGGGGGGCGTTATCATCCCTGCCCAGCACCAGATAATTGAAGGTGTTGTTGCCTGCCAGTTTCATCAGGCTTTCATTGGCAGCGTAGTTCTTCTTCCGGCGTCCCAGCCAGTCCTGAAGGTCTTTTTTGGGTATCAGCCGCTCCAGGAATGACACTTCCTTGCGTTCCCGGGAAGTAAGGCCCTCCGTTTCTTCCTTGTCCTTCAGCCCCGTATACCTGAAGATGTCAGCCCCATAACGCCTGTAATAATCCGGTTCCTCATGACCTGAGGCCTCACCATTCCTGGGAGTGCGCATGATGGAACTGAAGACATAGAGCTGCATGTTGGGATGATTCGCGCGAAATTCCCTGAAGCGTTTTACTCTGGCCTCCACCTCTGCCTGGGAGAAATTATGCTTGCGGGAGCCCACCAGGCTGCCGTAAAGCATGGCATCAGAGGAAATCACTGCCGCATCTGCTTCCTCAGAGTTTTCCTCCAGCCACTGCCAGAGCACTTCAGGATTCCCCAGATTGGTACGGTTCCCCAGCTTTTCATCCGGCGGCACCACCACCTGATAGCCGATTTTTTCCACCACTTCCGCCGTCTGCTTGTTGGAAATGGGGCGATTGTCGTGGGGCACATAGATGATCTTGGGCACGGGGTTTTCTACTTTCTTCCGCGCCTCACCTGCCAAAGGCATCATAAGCAGGGCAGCCCCCACCAGTGCTGCCGCTGCTTTCATGAAATTTTTCCCTGCTGTAATCCTCATTTTACTTCCCATCATTTCCTGCCTTTATCTCCTCCCCTTTGCCTTTGAGAAGGCCCTTCAGGTCATCTTTCACATCATCCGGTATATGCAGTTCCGTCTGGAACTCTATGCCGTTTTCCTTGGGAGTGGCACCTTTTATTTCAATCATATCCAGCAGCCTGTGGCCGTGGAAGCGGGTCTGGCCAAAAGTAGAAGCAGCCAGCACCTGACCGCAGTCCACCTTCACATCATTGTGGCGGATGTCCACAGGCAGATTGTCAAAGGCATCTGCCTTCCCCACCATGCGCTCCACCATGGACAGGGAAACCCGGGAGAAAATCCAGGACATGAGGCCATGGCCCGGCATTTTTTTCTGCTGCACCTGGTAGACCATATAGGTCTTGTCTCCCTGGTGAATGAACTCTTTGATTTTCCCGGACAGCTTCAATTCTCCCTTTTGGGTAGAAGCTTCGATATCCAGCTTCCCATTCTCGTGAGAATGAAGCGCCAGCCTGTCCAGTCCCTGCTGAGGCTTCTTTTGCAATCCCTGCATGAGGGCTTCATTGATGACCTCATCAGGCACGAAGAGCTTGCCCTCGCTGATTTCCTTCAGACTTTCCCTGGACCAGGTGCCGCGCACCACCTTGAGGGCGGGGCCGTAATCCTGCACCTTTTCCCTGAGTTCTCCCCAATCAATCTTCTGAACCTGCTCCACCCAGGCTGCTGGTAAATCCATTAACTGCCTTCCTCCTTGCTCTCCTTCTTGGCAGCCCGCACATCCTCCCAGAGGTTGCGGGTCTTGTCGTAGAGTTTCGGGTCATTAGACCTGATATTATTATCTCCGATAATCCTTGAGAGATACTGGGTGGATTTCTCAATCTCACCCATGCGGTAATAAATAGCTCCAATGAGGTACATGCAGAGACCGTCTGACATGCCATTCAGAGGATACATTTCCGTGGTGAGGGACTTGTCGTAAAGTTCCGCCGCCCGCCCCAGCATTTCTACCTCGTTCTCACGTTCGCCGGCATCGCGGTAGATCCAGGCCAGCATGAGATAGAGGCCTGCCCGGCGATTCAGGGAAGCCTCCAGCATTTCCGCGTAGAAGATACCCAGCTTGAAGGAAGCCACCGCCTCAGCCTTGCCCCGCTCCTCCATGAATTCCAGCGCCATCCTCTTGTTGGCCAGGAACTCAGCTATCTTTTCCTTGTGCTTGGCAGGCATATTGCCCACAAAGATTTTTTCCTCAGCCGCAAAGCCGCAGTGCTCACAGAACCAGATTTTGTAATAGTAGGGATTGAAGTCTCTATAGTGGACGCACATATCCTCATCAGTGCTGAGGGTAATGAGCCGTGCCTTGGTCTTGGAAACCCGGGTCATCTTGCCACAGATAGGGCATTTTTTCTCCACCACAAAGGTATATTCGCTCATCAAAAGAACCTCCCATCTATTAAATTTTCACCGCCATAATAGCATACCACATATTCATGAAAAATTGAATTAGAGAGCATTAGAGGATTGCTGCTGGCAGCAATCCTCTGTCCTTTAGGCCCGGAGCCTGTCAGCGCTCATATCGCACGCAGAGCTCTTTGAGCCTTTCTACATCAACTTCCATCAGATAGCCTGGCTTCAGGCACCACTTCCAGTTGAAGCCCACCGTGCCAGGCGTGTTCATGCGGTTGCGCTCATCAAGTCCCAGCAGGTCCTGCATGGGCACCATGGCCAGGCGGGCATCGCTGGCGTAGGCAAACTCCACCAGGCGCTCGCAGATTTCCCTGGGCCTGTCAGGACGTGCCTCCAAGAGGTATGCCACGGCGACTTTCATGGCATCATCAATATCATGATTGTACCAGCCCACGGTGGTGTTATTGTCGTGGGTGCCGGTGTAGACAATGCTGTTCTCCGGAGCCACAAAGCCAAAGCGGCCCATCTCACCGAAGTGGAGGGCGAAGTGCAGCACCTTCATGCCCGGGAAGTCGCAGGCATCCCGCAGGGCCTCCACCTCATCGGTGATGATGCCCAAATCCTCTGCCACGATAGGCATATGGCCCAGGCTGCTTTTGATTTCATCAAAGAAAGGCTTGCATGGTCCCTTCACCCAACGGCCATTGATGGCAGTTTCCGCCTTGCCATCCACCTCCCAGTATGACTCAAAGCCACGGAAGTGGTCGATGCGCACGATATCCACCAGCCCGTAAAGCTTCCTGAAGCGCTTCTTCCACCAGTCATAATTCTCAGCTTCCATGGCCTGCCAGTTATACTGGGGGTTGCCCCAGAGCTGGCCTGTGGCGCTGAAGTAATCAGGCGGTACTCCCGCCACGGTCTTGGCCGTGCCATCGGGATTCAGGTCAAAGAGCTTCTGGTTGGCCCAGGCATCAGCACTGTCATGGGAAATGAAGATGGGCATATCTCCCATGATGGAGACGCCGTGGTCACGGGCGTAATCATGGAGCTTCTGCCACTGGGTATGGAAAATATACTGCAGGAACTTCTCGTAGCCCACAGTCTCGTGAAGTTTTCCGGCTATGACCTTCATAGCCTGCTTGTCCCTGTGTTTCAGTGTCTTGGGCCAATCAATCCAGGAAGCTCCTTTCTGGTCCTTCTTGATGGCCATGAAGAGGGCATAATCATCCAGCCAGTAGGCCTCCCTCTGGCAGAAAGCTTCATACTCCCCGTCCTTGGCTGCTTCCTTGGCAAACTTGGCATAGGCTTTCTTCAGGCACTTGGCCTTGAAAGCCTGCACCCGCTCAAAGTCCACGAAGGAACTTCCTCCGGCATAAGGAAGCTTGGCCTCGCTGGCAGTAATCCACTTTTTCTCAATAAGCTCATCGATGTCAATCAGCAGGGGATTGCCTGCAAAAGCCGAGGGTGACTGATAGGGTGAATAGCCAAAGCCCACAGGCCCCAGCGGCAGTATCTGCCAGACAGTCTGGCCCGCTTCATGCAGGAAATCGATAAACTTGTAAGCCTCCTTGCCAAAATCACCGATGCCATACTTTGAGGGCAGGCAGGTGGGATGCAGGAGCACGCCAGCCTGGCGGGGATACTTCCTGACAGGCTTGACCGCTTTGAGCACCAGCGGCTTCAGATCCTGCAGCTTCAGGTGGAGACGTCCCCGCACCACGGTATAGCGCTCCCTGCGTTCCGAGAGCACATCCTCCAGTTCCCCGGACACGAAATCGCTGACATCGATATCTATGTGCTCCCACTCTGCATTGCGGTTGAAGGCGATGATGAAGACGCCATCCTCTGCCGGTGCCCCGAACACATCCTTGCCTCCCCGTATGACCCGGGTATAAGCAATGACGTTGCCGGAAGCGTAAAGAGGCAGGATCATCCCTGTCTGCAAAACCTGATTCTCATTGCGCAGCTTGATGAGCTTCCTGTAGAAGTCCTGTATCTCTTCATCTCCCCCGCTCCACTTGTAGGGACGGCGGTTGTAGGGATCCTTGAACCCCTCCATGCCTATCTCATCCCCGTAGTAGATGCAGGGCACCCCGGGATAGGTCATCTGCCAGGCAGCTGCCATGAGGAGCCGTGCCTTGCCCAGGGAATAGTGGACATGATCCATTTTGGCCCGGGACTGCTCGACGGCAGGCATGCCGTCATAGTAAGGAGCTTCGCCCAGATAGGTGATAGCCCTGTGCACATCATGGCTGCCAATGAGGTTCATCATGGCGTATAGATTTTCCCTGGGGTAATTCTCAATCATGCTGGTAAGCCTGCGAAGCGCCAGATTTCCGTCCACCCGCCCCATCAGGAAATCGAAGATGATTTCCCGGAAGGGATAGTTCATGGCAGAATCCATTTCCTGACCGCAGAGGTATTCCCTGGGCACCCCATAGGCTACCTTGTGGGAGCAATCCTCCCAGACCTCGCCAATCATCACGGCCTCAGGATTTGTTTTCTTGAGCTCCGCATAGAAGCTCTGGGAGAAAGGCTCCGGCAGCTCGTCGATGACATCAAGGCGCCAGCCCATTACCCCTTCCTTCATCCAGTGATGGAGCACACTGTCCTTGCCTGTGATAATGAAGTCCATATAGGAAGGCGTGGTTTCCTGCACATTGGGCAGGGTATTGAAATCCCACCAGCTGTCATACTCATGGGGCCAGTTGCGGAAGCAGAACCAGTCATAATAGGGCGAATCCTTGGACTGATAAGCCCCCACTGTATCATATTCACCCTTGCGGTTGAAATAACGACTGTTGCTGCCCGTATGGCTGAAAACACCGTCAATGATGATGCGGATGCCCTTCTCTTTGGCAGCCTCGATGAGATGCCTGAAATCCTCGTTGGTGCCGAGAATCGGATCTACCTTATGATAGTCGCCAGTATCATAGTGATGATTGCTCTCCGACTCAAAGACCGGGTTCATGTAAATGACGGAAATCCCCAGTTCCTTCAGGTAGTCAAGCTTCTCCTCTATGCCCTTGAAATTCCCGCCGAAGAAATCATAGGCCACGATTTCCTTTGTATCCGGATCCTTGTAGTAACATGGCTCGTCTTCCCAGTTGGCATGGTATACCGCCCCCTTCTTGGGGATTAGCTTGTCCCCGTGGCGGTGGAAGCGGTCCGGAAAAATCTGGTACATGACACTGTGCTTGAACCAGTCCGGCGTCTTTGCCCCCTTGTTATAAACCGTGATCTGATAGGAGTAGGGCACCGTGTCATAGACGTCCCCCTTGCCCCCCAGCATCTCCGGATTGTTGCCATAGTAACAGGTACCCTGTGAGGTATTGATAATGAAATAATACCAGAGGAGACAGCCCTTTTCGGGCATTTCCAGCTCTGTGCTGTAGAAATGATCCGCCGAACCCTCTGCATGGTTTTTGTCCTGCAAAGTGACAAGAGTCTCTCCCTTGCGCTCCTGCCACAGGCGCAGCAGCACCTGCTTGATGGCAAGCTCCGTATGTATCCTTATCCCCAGCTTCACCTTGGAACCGGCTTCCGCCGCCCCGATGGTTGAACGATAATAGACGTTATGGGAATTATGCTCGACATTATGTCTATCCAGCATTCTCTCACCCTCCCTTATCTTATCCAGACCTCTGCCAGGTACCTTTATGCGAAAAAGGGCGGCCTGCAGACCGCCCCGTATTTCACTGCTTCACTTACTCCGTCTTGCCCCCGGGAGCTTCCTTGGCCAGCAGCTTCTCATAGAGCTGCTTGTATTCCCTGGCCGACTCTGCCCAGCTGTAGTCGGAAGTCATGGCGTTGTTCACGATCTGGCGCCATTCCCCAGGATTCTCATAAGCTGAGAGTGCACGTTTAAGTGAATACATCATTTCATGGGCGTTGTAATCCGAGAAGACAAAACCGTTGCCCTGCTTGGTATATTTATCATAAGGCACTACGGTATCCTTGAGACCGCCCGTTTCACGAACCACCGGAATAGCGCCATAGCGCAGGGCTATGAGCTGGCCAATGCCGCAAGGCTCGTAGTTGGAAGGCATGAGGAAGATATCAGCTGCCGCATAGATGCGCTGAGCCAGCTGGTTGGAGAAATAAATGTTCACGGAAACCTTGTTGGGATAGCGCCATGCCAGCCCCTTGAACCAGTCCTCGTAAACCTTGTCGCCAGTACCCAGCAGCACGAACTGGATATCCTCATGCAGGAGTATCTCATCCATCATGCGCACGATGAGATCCATGCCCTTGGCAGCCACCAGGCGGGAAACAAGTGCTACCATGGGCACCTGACGCTTGTTGGGCAGGCCCAAGAGATTCTGGAGCTCCGTCTTGTTGTCAGCCTTGCGGGAAGGATCCTCCACATCGTAAGTCTCAAAGAGATTCTTGTCCGTGCGGGGATTGTAAGTATCATAGTCAAGGCCATTGACGATGCCAAAGAGGTCATCCTTGCGGCTGCGCAGCAGGCCGTCCAGATGCTCGCCAAAATAGCCGTACTGGATTTCCTGGGCATAAGTCTTGCTGACGGTGGAAATGAAGTCGGAATAAATGATGCCGCCCTTCATGAAGTTCACCGCATCGTAGAACTCCAGGTCGCCATTGTTGAAATACTTCCAGTCCAGCGCCAGCACATCGGCCATGACATCCTTGGGGAAGACACCCTGATACTTCAGGTTGTGGATAGTGTAGAGGGTGCGAATCCTCTCATAGCGCTCATCATCCTTATGCTCCAGCTTCAGGAACACGCTGATAAGGCCTGCGTGCCAGTCATTGCTGTGGATGATGTCCGGCCAGAAATCCATGGCAGGCAGGAGGCAGAGCACCGCACGGCAGAAGAAGGAGAACCTTTCTGCATCATCATCGTAGCCATAGAAGCCTTCCCGGTTGTAGTATTCCTCATTATCCACAAAATAATAGGTAACACCCTCGTATTCCAGCTTCTCCAGGCCCACGAACTTCGTGCGCCAGGCCACGTTTATCTCGCCATCATAGACATGTTCCATCTTGGAGCGGTATTCCTCGGGGATTTTGCCAAACTTGGGCATAATGACCCGAACATCAACTCCCTCCAGGCGCAGAGCCTTGGGAAGGGAACCTGCCACATCAGCCAATCCGCCGGTTTTAGCAAAAGGCACCGCTTCCGATGCTACATACAGTACATTCATGCCTTGTGTCCTCCTTTTATGGTAAACCTTGGTATAATTTATTTTTTCATCAAGCACTCTTTATCTTCTTGCCGCCGCTTTCTTTCCGGGCAGCTTCGGTGGAAACCTTGACGGCTTCCTTATCTTCCCGTCCCTTCACTTCTGTGACCTGCTCTATTTCCGGAGCTATGTAGCCCGCTCCGGCCTGGCCCTTGACCCTGAGGAAAATCGCAGCCAAAGGCGGCAGAGTCAAAGTGATGGACTGCTCACGTCCGTGCCAGGGCACATCCTCTGTCTGAAGGTCACCGGCATTTCTCACACCGCCGCCTCCATACCCCTTGTCATCGGAGTTGAATACCTCTACATAAATTCCCTTGGAAGGCACCCCCACCCGGTAACTCTCACGGAGTTCAGGGGTGAAATTGCAGAGCACGATAATGAAGTCGTTGCTATCCTTGGCCTTGCGGATAAAGGAAATGACGCTGTTCTCATTGTCATCGCAGTCAATCCACTTGAAGCCTTCCCAATCAAAGTCCACCTGCCAGAGTGCCTTGGTATCACAGTAGAACTTGTTGAGGGTCCTGGAATAAGTCTGCATGGCTTCGTGCATGGGATACTTCTGCACCAGATGCCAGTCCAATTCCTCATCATAGTTCCATTCGATGAACTGGCCGAACTCGCCCCCCATGAAGAGCAGCTTCTTGCCGGGGTGGGCAATCCAGTAGCCAAAGAAAACTCTGAGGCCCGCAAACTTCTGCCAGTAATCCCCGGGCATCTTGGAAATCAGCGAGCACTTGCCATGCACAACCTCATCATGGGACAGGGGCAGCACGAAATTCTCCGAAAAGGCATACATGAAGGAAAAAGTCACCTTGTCATGGTTCCACTTGCGGTAGATAGGGTCCAGACTGACATACCTGAGCATATCGTTCATCCAGCCCATGTTCCACTTGTAGTTGAAGCCCATGCCTCCCATGTAGACAGGCTTGGAAATATTTGGCCAGGCCGTGGACTCCTCAGCAATCATGAGGGCCTGGGGGTGATATTTGAAGATGGCTTCATTGAGCTTCTTCAAAAAATCCATGGCTTCAAGATTGCCGGTGTCTCCGTACTTATTGGGCTGCCATTCCCCTTCCTTCCTGCCGTAGTCCAGATAGAGCATATTGGCCACCGCGTCTATGCGCAGGCCGTCAATATGGAATTCCTCAAACCAGAACATGGCATTGGAAATCAGGAAGCTCTGTACCTCCGTGCGGCCGTAGTCAAAATTGGTAGTGCCCCACTCCCAGTTCTCAGCCAGCTGTTCATTGTCAGACTCGTAGAGATTCATGCCATCAAAGTGCCTGAGTCCCTGCTCGTCCTTGCAGAAATGGCCGGGCACCCAGTCCATGATGATGCCGATGCCATGCTGGTGGGCCTTGTCCACCAGGTACCGGAAATCATCAGGTGTGCCATAGCGGCTGGTCACCGCATAGTAACCTGTGGCCTGATAGCCCCAGGAGCCGTCAAAAGGATGCTCGCAAAGGGGCATGAACTCAATGTGTGTATAGTGCATATCGCGCACATACTCAATGAGCTCATCTGCCATCTCCCGGTAGGAGAGGTACTCCCCGTCCTCCCGGCGCCGCCAGGAACCGGCGTGAACCTCATAGGTCAGCATGGGGCGGCTGTAAGAAGACTCATTTTTCTTCTGCTCCTGCCACTCCCCATCCTGCCAGTCGTAGTGGCTCATATCATACAGGCGGGAAGCTGTCCGGGGTTTCTTTTCCGCATAGAAGCCGTAGGGGTCGGCCTTCATGATATGAGGTCCCCCCCACTGCGGCTCTATGGCGTACTTGTAAATGCCGCCTTCAGACAGCCCTGCTATGAAGACTTGCCAGATTTCCCCGTCCCCCACTTTTTCCATGTGGTTCACCCGGGTATCCCAGCCGTTGAAATCCCCCACCACACTGACTGATTTGGCATGGGGAGCCCAGAGGGCAAAGCGCACTCCGGCCTTCCCCTCCCGGGTCTCAAAGTGAGCCCCCAGCATCTCATAAGCATGATAGTTGGTTCCCTGATGGAACAGGTACAGGTCAAACTCGCTGAGTTCGGAAGTCTTCACGGATAATCCCCCTTGTATGGACCGGCTAACCTTGGCATCAGTTGATCATGCAGGGCTTCACGCGCCAGATTTCA
Organism: Selenomonas sp. AB3002; assembly: GCF_000702545.1. Classification (NCBI taxonomy): domain Bacteria; kingdom Bacillati; phylum Bacillota; class Negativicutes; order Selenomonadales; family Selenomonadaceae; genus Selenomonas; species Selenomonas sp. AB3002. The sequence continues at coordinate 1,684,064 of NZ_JNIO01000008.1, forward strand.
TTGGCGTACTCGTCAATGGTGCGGTCAGAGGAGAACCTGCCGGAGTTGGCGATATTCACCGCCGAGGACTTCAGCCAGTCAAAGCGCTGCTCATAGCGGCGCATAGCTTCCTCATGTGCCTCGCTGTAGGCGCAGAAATCCTTCATGATGAAGAATTCATCATTGCTTTGCAGGATATAGTCATAGAGGGAACGGAAGTCGCCATACCTGCCGTCCACCAGCTGATTCATGACATTGCGCACAGTTTCATTTTGGTTGAACTCATCCCAGGCGGAATAGCTGCCGTTGGCGTAGTAAGCCAGCACTTCCTCAGCCCTTAGGCCGAAGAGGATGAAGTGGTCATCACCGCCCACCGCTTCGCGGATTTCCACGTTGGCCCCGTCCAGGGTACCAAGGGTAACAGCGCCGTTCATCATGAATTTCATGTTGCCGGTGCCGGATGCTTCCTTGGAAGCAGTGGAAATCTGTTCGCTGATTTCGGCAGCAGGATAGACGATTTCGCCCAAAGACACACCGAAGTTCTCGATAAAGGCCACCTTAAGCCTGTCACGGGTGACGGGATCATTGTTGATCTTTGCCCCTACGGCGTTGATGAGCCTGATGGTTTCCTTGGCAATGAAGTAGCCGGGAGCCGCCTTGCCGCCAAAGAAATAGGTGGTGGGCACCATATCATAGGTGGTGTCATTCTTCAAGCGCTCATACTGATACATGATATGCAGGATATTCATGAGCTGGCGCTTGTAAGAATGGATGCGCTTCACCTGGATATCGAAAATGGAATTGGTATCCAGGATCAGGCCGTTGTTGTGCTCTTTGATGTAGTCAGCCAGCCTCTTCTTCCTGATGGTCTTGATATCCCCCAGCTTGGTGAGGAAAGGCTTGTCCTCCACATAGTCGTTCAAAAGGTCCAGCTGCTCCGGATAGCGGTGCCAGCGGCGGCTGCCGATGGTCTCATCAATGAGATCCGAAAGCTCTGGATTTGCCCCCATGAGCCAGCGGCGATGGGTAATGCCGTTGGTCTTGTTGTTGAACATGCGGGGATAGAGCTCATAGAAGTCGCGCAGGGTGGTATTCTGCAGAATCATGGAATGAATCTCTGCCACGCCGTTGACGCTGTGGGAGCCGATGATGGCAAGTCTCGCCATGTGCACCAGACCACCCTCGATGATGGAGATAGCCCGGACCTTGTTGTCATCGCCTGGATAGCGCTTGCGCACGAAGTTCAGATGGCGATGGTTGATCTCCTCGATGATCATGTAGATGCGGGGCAGCAGCTCCTTGAACATATCCACCGGCCAGGTTTCCAGTGCTTCCGGCAGGATAGTGTGGTTGGTGTAAGCCACGGTGTTCCGCACCATTGCCCAGGCTTCATCCCATTCCATCTTCTCCTCATCCACAAAGATGCGCATGAGTTCTGCCACAATGAGAGCCGGATGGGTATCATTGATATGCAGGGCGATCTTCTGGGGGAAGTTGCTGAGAGCCGAGCCCGTCTTCTTATAGTGGCGGACAATGCTCTGCACCCCTGCAGACACCAGGAAGTACTCCTGGATCAGGCGACGCTGGCGGCCTTCATAGCTGCTGTCATCCGGATACAGATAGCGGGTTATATTCTCTACGAAATGCCTGTACTGCTCCTTCTGCTGCAGCTGTTCATGGGTGATGAAGCCGTAATCTGAGAAGTCGCGGTTTACTTCTGCGTTCCAGAGGCGCAGGTTGTTCACCGTATTGTTATGGTAGCCTACCACAGGAACATCATAGGGCACAGCCATGACCGTGGTGGGGTTCTCATACACCAGCTCCAGCTCGCCATTGCCCAGGTCCTTCATATAGGCATTGCCGAAGAACTTCACATCGATAGCCTTATCAGCCTTGCGGTACTCCCAGGCAAAGCCGTTCTTCAGCCAGTTGTCGGGGATCTCTGCCTGCTGGCCGTCAATTATCTTCTGCTCGAAGAGGCCGAACTGATAGTGCAGGCTGCAGCCATGGCCTGCCAGGCGGTGAGCTGCCATGGAATCTATGAAGCAGGCCGCCAGACGCCCGAGGCCGCCATTGCCCAGACCTGCATCCGGCTCTTCTTCGTAAATCTCAGAAAGCTCCAGCTTGAAATCGTCCTGGAGCACCTCCTGCACCGCCTCCTCAATACCCAGATTGATGAGGTTGGACTTCAGGAGACGGCCCAGCAGGAACTCGATGGAGAAGTAATAAACCTGCTTTTCCTGACGCTCGTCATAAGTGCGATTGGTCTTGATCCAGTTGTCGGAAATGTACTGCTTGGCAACAGAGGCCACAGTCTGGTAAATCTCATTCTTGGTCAGATCATGGAGCTCACGCCCCCACATGATGTGCACCGTGGTTATGAAACGCGTCTTGAGCTCGTTCTTCAGCTTTTCATAAGCCTTATCCTTGACCTTATTGACTTTCTTTTCCTTTGCCAACAAAAACACTCTCCTTCGGTGTAACTAAAACCAGGCCATATTCATCCTCTGGGAAAGCCTCGTGCGAAATTTCGCACAGCTTGAGTGCGTGAAAAAGCCCATCAGCCGCTTTCCGGCTTGCTGGACTTTCACTGCACAATATAAAGAGCCGTCATAAAGGGCCCCGCCAAAAGCAGGCTGGAACCTCTTTACAACGGCTTGCCTTATCTTTAGATAACTACATTCTTGGTGACGATGAGGGGATAATTGGGGGCTCCCTTGAGCCACTTGTCCTTGGTGATGACCACATTCTTGTCGCAGATGACATTCTCGATAAGAGAACCTTCCTGAATGTCGCATTTCTGCATGATGATGGAATTCTTGACCTTCACGCCCTTGGCAATCTTGACGCCGCGGAAGATGATGGAGTTCTCCACCTCGCCGCGAATCTCGCAGCCATTGGCAATGAGGGAATTCTTCACATCAGCGCTCTCCTTGTACTGGACAGGCACTTCATCCTTCACCTTGGTGTAGATGGAATTGCGGCCCATAAAGAGCTCTTCCCAGTTCTCCGGCTCCAGGAGGTCCATATTGGCCTTGTAGAAAGCCGTGGTGGAATCCACATGAGCTACATAGCCATCATGCTCGCAGGCATAGATGTTGTACTCGGAAGCCCTGCGGATAAGGCCATCCATCATGAGGTCCTGGCCGCCATGTTCGAAGGTATAGCGCACCATCTCGGCGAAAATGCGCTTCTCCATGAGGTAGACGCTCATGGCCACCTTGGAGCCGTCATAGACAGCCTGCTTCTCAGAGATATCCTCCACCAGGCCGTTCTCCGCCGTCTCAATGACCACATTGCGGCCCGGGGTCTCATGGGTGGAAGTATAGTAAACCATGGTGATGTCAGCATCCGTATTCTGATGGAAACGGAGGAGCTGGCTGAAGTCAACATTGTAAACAAAACTGCCGCTGGTCAGAAGCACATACTTCTGGGAGCTGTGTTCAAAGAAATCCAGATTGTGGTAAAAGTTCTTGAGATCGCCTTTGCGTGTTGCTATTGCTTCATCATGTGGGGCAGGGAGATAAAATAGTCCATCATGGCGGCGGGCCAGATCCCAATCCTTGCCGGACCTCAGATGGTCAAGCACGGAGCGGGGCTTATCCGGCAACATGACACCGACATTCTGGATGCCGGAGTTCACCATGCTGGAAAGCGTGAAATCAATCAAGCGGTAACGACCTGCAAAAGGCAATGACTCAACAGCACGACGGTCCGTAAGTTCGCGAATCAGCTTGTTCTCTTCCTGAAGATTGATAATCCCCATTACTGTTTTCAATTTTTATTCACTCCGATCTCATGGTCTTCCTGTGTGAGAAGGCTCAGCCTGCCTGCTTGCCGCTGGCAGCTGCCTCAACCGTCTCGCCCTCAGCCACAACCGTGATGGCACCCAGCTCGCCCGTGACCTTTGCACCTTCGGCAATCTCACAGTTCTGAGCCACAATGGCGTAATCCACCACAGCGCCGTCCTTGATGACGGTGGAGGGCATGATGACAGAATTGGTGACCTTGGCTCCCTTGCCAATGCGGACTCCGGGGAAGATGATGGAGTTCTCCACCTCGCCCAGAATCATGGAGCCTTCGCTTACCATAGCCTTCTTGATCTTGGCATCCTTGCCGATATAATGAGGCGGGAAGGGCTGGTTGGAAGAATAAATCTTCCAGTCGCCATTGAGCTCAAACGGTGGCTTGTCCTGCAGAAGGTCCATATTAGCCTGCCAGAGGCTCTCAATGGTTCCCACATCCTTCCAGTAGCCATCAAAAGCGTACGAATAGAGACGGCCCTTGTCGGCGAGCATCTTCGGAATGATGTTCTTGCCGAAGTCATGAGCGGAAGTCTCATCCTTGGCATCTTCTTCAAGGTACTTCTTGAGGTAGCTCTTGTTGAAGATGTAGATGCCCATGGAAGCAAGGTTGCTCTTGGGCTTAGCCGGCTTCTCCTCAAATTCGAGGATGCGGCCGGACTTGTCCGTGTTCATAATGCCGAAGCGGGGAGCCTCATCCCAAGGAACCTCGAAGACACCGATAGTGGCTTCTGCCTTGTTCATCTTATGGGATTCCAGCATCCAGGAATAATCCATGGTGTAAATGTGGTCACCGGACAGAATGAGCACATACTCAGGATCTGCCAGGTCAATGAAGTTCAGGTTCTGGTAGATGGCATCTGCCGTACCCTGATACCAGTCTGCTCCCTTTTCGCGGGCATAGGGAGGCAGGATGAAGATGCCGCCGTCACTCTTATCCAGATCCCAGGCACTGCCGGAAGCCAGGTAGTTGTGCAGCTCCAGCGGACGGTACTGAGTCAGCACGCCCACCTTATCGATTCCCGAGTTAGCACAGTTGCTCAGCGGAAAATCGATAATACGATATTTGCCGCCAAAAGGCACGGCCGGCTTGGCGATTTTCTTCGTCAAAGCCCCCAGACGGCTGCCCTGGCCGCCTGCTAGAATCATTGCTAAGCATTCTGTCTTTCTCATAAAAAATCCCCCTTGGATATCTTGTGACGACTGGCTCCCCATTTTGACCAATTCGCCTTTATACTTCTATAATAACAGAAAACTCTCTGTTAGTATACATAATTTACACAACCAAAGCATTGTATACAGTATCTAATTTTAAATTGTAATCCTTTTGCGTATATCAGCCGATAATCCAAGGTTTTCCTTAGCCCTAAATTACGAGATAACAGCTTTACTGCATAAATACTTATTCTAGCTTTGGCAGGAATCTCCTGCCTTCTGAAGAAATTTTTTCGCATTTTTTTCCATTCTGCCACTATCAAGCAACTGATTGGAAAAAAAGCTATTTTTTGACAATTATGCCATCAAAGAAATATCCATATCAGGATTCCCCAGCCCAGTGCCAGACTGAATCCCTTCAAAAAGTTGGCAAGAAAAGTTCCCCGCTTCCCTCCCAGGCCCCTGGCCAGAGGATGGAGCAAATAAAGCAATACCGCCAGAGAAAAAAGAAAGAGCTGCAAGTCCTCCGACCAGAGGGCATAGCAGGCAGCCGCAGCCGCAAGAAAAGTGCCTGCTCCTTTTCCGATGGAAAACCTGCCTTTTTCCTGCTTGTCCCCTTCCTCCCTGTCATGCCAGAGAGCCCGGGAGACATGCTCGCCAAACTCGTCCTTTTCATCCTCATGGGCAAACCATCTGTAGCGCATCAGGAAGCACCTCCAAAGTACACCTTCCTGGCCTCTGCAATAAGCTCCGGCAGCTGCCTGTAAAGGTTCCTGCCCGGACAAGCGGTAGAATTGAAATCCCGGTGACCGAAGATGGTATCTCCTCCCGGCTCCAGACCGTAATTCTTGCAGAGGGCCGCCAACAGCTTCGCAGCCGAATCAAGCTGCGCCGCCTCTGGCTCCGCTTCCTCAAAATTGCCTACTACATTCACCCCCACTGTATGCCAGTTCTCCCCGTAGCAATGGGCTCCCACCGTATCCCGGGGGCGTCCCTGCTCAATGGTTCCATCCTTGCGAATCAGATAATGGTAGCCTATGCCGGACCATCCCTGAGCCTGATGCCACCCATGCACTGTAGCGGCAGAAACATCCTTGTCAGTGTTGCCGATATGGTGAATGACGATGGCATCTGTCTGCTCGCGATTCTCCAGCGAACCGAATTGCAGATAGGTTGGCTTGATGCGAAGCCCCAGCCATGGGTTCCTGGCCTGCCAGGCAGCTTCCACGCTTCCCATGGCCCCTGGCAGCAATAGGCCGCCCAGGGTGAAAAATGTAATGTTTTTCAGGAATTCTCTACGCTTCATTATCAACCGCCTATCAACGAACAGATATATTATAGGCAAAATCAAGCAAAAAATCTAGTGAAAAAAGTCATATTCTTGACGTTTTTTCCGAAAGAATTTCTATGTGCGTATAAACTTTTTCTAATTTATTCTTTTGCCCCTCTCTCCTTTCAAATAGGAGAAAGCTGCCAGCCTCCCCTGCCGTCCAGCAGGAGTTTTTCCTCATGCTGCCTGAGCAAAGTGGAGCGATGGCCTACGCTCATTATGCCCAAATCGGGCAGCTCATCTTTCAAAAGGTCATACATTTCCTGCTCCCTGTCCTCGTCAAGAGCAGAAGTAGCCTCGTCAAGGAAGACCCACAGGGGCTTTGCCAGGAGCACCCGGGCAAAGGCCAGCCGCTGCTGCTCACCCAGAGAGAGTATGCGGCTCCAGTCATCTGTCTCCCCAAGTTTTCCAGCCAGCGCAGCAAGGCCCACCTTCTCCAGCACCCGCTGCAGCGTATCCCTGTCAGCCGTCACTTCCCCAGGGTAAGAAAGAGCCTGTTCCAGGCTGCCCAGGGGCAGATAGGGACGCTGGGGCAGGAAAAGCACCTTATCCGCAGGCAGGGAAAGCGCCCCTGTACCATAGGGCCAGATGCCCGCCAGGGTGCGCAGGAGAGTGCTCTTGCCGCAGCCGGAGCTGCCCATGACCAACACCCGGCTGCCGGCAGCAAAGTCCGCCCCCAGCTCCTGCACCAGCTGCCTGCCATCCGGCAGGGCCACCGTCAACTCTTTGAGAGCCAGCATCTCCCCGCCGCTTTCCTGGCGCCTGACACCGTTCTCCACCGCCGCAACTTCCTCCATGTGGCGGCTGAAGGTACCCAGACGGCGAATGACCGCCGCCAACTGTGCGATGCTGTCATAAGAGGTGACAAAATAGGAAAGGGCATCCTGCACACGGCCAAAAGCAGACAAAGTCTGCATGAAGCCGCCCAAAGCGATGGTACCTGCAAAATACTGGGGAGCCGCCATCACAATGGGCACGATGATGGCCAGCTGGGCATAGCCGTTGATGTAAAAGTTCAACAGCTTCGTCTGGCGCATGAGCTGCCAGAAATTGCCGATGACCTTGCCAAACCTCTCCCGGAACCCCGCCCCCTCGGGAGTTTCCCCACGGTAGAAAGCAATGCTCTCGCTGTTTTCCCGCACTCTCATCATGTTGAAGCGGAAGTCTGCCTCATAGCGCTGCTGGTCAAAATCCAGGCCGATGAGCCTCCTGCCCACCAGATGAGCAGCCCCGGTGCCCAAAACAGAATATATCAGGGAGAACCAGAACATATAGCCATAGATGACGAACTCATGCCCGCCAAAGGGTACCGTGAGGGCTCCGGAAAGGTTCCAGAGCACCACCGAGAAAGCCCCCAGAGTGGTGAGTTCCTTCAAGAGGTCCACGAAGAGCTGCAGGGAAAGGCTGACAAACTGATTGATATCCTCGCTGATTCGCTGGTCAGGGTTGTCCGTGTCACTGCCCAGCACCTGCAGGCGGTAGTAGGACTGGTCTGCCAGCCAGGCGGTGAGATACCTGTCCGTCATCCAGCTGCGCCACTTGATCTGCAGCATCTGCCTGATGTAAATAGCGTACACCGCAATGATGATGTAGAGCATAGCCAGGCCGGTAAACTGCCCCACCAGCGGCAGGAAACTATCCTCATCATAGCCCTGCAGGGCATTGTAGAAGGTGTTGTACCAGTCGTTGAGCAGCACCAGCAGATACACGGCGGCCAGGTTCAGGGCAATGACCACCCCCAGAAGCCCTATAGCCTTCCACTTCTCCTCCGACTTCCAGTACCCCCGGCACAAATGCCAGAAGGTCTTGAAATAGCTGATTTTTTCCCTAGCCACGAACATCCACTCCTTACCCTTTTCCCGCCTTTATGATAGAATATCTATTGTAACATCTATCCTCCAAGGAGGTTTTTATGATTATCTACTCTTTAGGGGCCATTGCCCTTGTACTTCTTTTCATCTTATACAAGAAAACCCGCAGCCGCAAGGCCTTCTACGGCTTCACCCTTACCATCGGACTGGCAGGAGCCATTGCCTACTTCGCCTGGCCTGCCGCCCAATCTCCCCAGGAGGGCATCACTGACGAGCAGCGCTATGCCGTCATGCAGGAGCAGCAAGTCTTTGCCGCCTGGTACGAAGGCTACCAGAAGGACCTCAACGAGCTGGACCGGAACTGGCAGTGGTACCACCACATCCTGGAAAGCTTCAAAGAAGACAACATCAGCCTGCAAACCACCTACGCCCTCCTGAAGCAGCTGGAGCTGGACAGCAACCAGCTGAAAGAGCGCATGGCTGCCCGCAAGGTGCCCCTGGAGCTTTCCGACTACACCTACGACCAGACAGCCCAGCTCCTGTCCAAGACAAATGACTACATAGGAGCTCAATGCCGTGCCATCTCACTCACCCGGGCCGCAGCTGACCCTGCCCTGATGCCCACTGCCGAGCAGCCTCAGCAGAGCCAGCTCCTGCAGACGGTGATGATACGTGAATCCCCGGTGAAGCTCTTCATCGCCGATGAAATCGAAGCCATCAGGCACCAGCTGGAACTGCCCAAGGAAAAGACTCCCCTGCCAGAAGAAACTGCCCAGCCTTCCCCTTGAAGGAAAATCAAAAAACTGCCGGTCCGTGCCCCAACGAGCACAGGCCGGCAGTTTTCTTCATCTCATTTATCTTGCCATGGCCGCACGCCGTGCCCTCAAACGGGCTCTCAGGCGATACCAGGCCATAGGCAGCAGCAGCATGGGCACACCGGCGTAAAGGGCTTCACGCAAATCGGGGGTGAAGGCCATCACCGCCAGGCAGAAAACCTGGGCCCAGATGCCGAAATAGGTCACATAGGGGAACAGGGGCATTTTATACGCCAGCTTCTCCACCTCTCCTGCTGCCTCCAGTGCCCTGCGGCGCCTGAGCTGGCTCCAGCAGATGGAAATCCAGGCAATGGCTCCCGTGAAGCCCGACACTGCCAAAAGATAAGTGTAGAGAGCGGAATCGGGATTGAAAGCGTACAGGAGGATCACCAGCCAGCAGGTGCAGATGGAAAGCACGATGGCATGGGAAGGCATGCCCTTCCTGCTGATATGGGACAGGGACTTGGGTGCCATATCCATCTTGCCCAGGGCATACAGGGCGCGGGCGGCCCCGTACAGGCCGGAGTTAGAGCAGGAAATGGCAGCCGTGAGGATTACCATGGCAAAGAGAGCCGCAAAGCCGTTCAGCCCATACTCAGCCATAGCCGCCGCAAAGACGCTTTCCTCCAGGGTTGCCTTATCCCAAGGCAAAATGCTGATCAGCAGGGTAATGGGAATGATATAGAGGGCAATGATGCGCCAGGTCACATTCCGCACCGCAATGGGAATGCTCTTTTCAGGACGTTCGCACTCCCCGGCTGCCAAGCCGATGATTTCCGTACCCTGGAAGTTCACCAGGATAATCACCATGGTCATGACGATAGCCCAGTAGCCATTAGGGGCAAAACCGCCGCTGCCCAAAAGCACCAGTGAGCCGATATAACCCTGGTCGCCAATCAGCCCCAGGCAGATAAGGCCTGCCACAATGCTGAACGCCACCAATGCCACTATCTTGATGAGGGAAAGCCAGAATTCGCTTTCACCGAACTTGTCCACATGAAAGAGGTTCACGGCAGTAACAATCAAACCAAAGAGTACCGCCCACCAGAGCTGACTGATCTGAGGCAGGAAATTCTCCATGATGATGCCCGCCGCAATCATCTCCGAAGGGACGTAGGAAACCCAGGTAAGCCAGTAAGCCCAGCCCACCCCACAGGCCCAGGTTGGGGAAATATTGTCCCGGGCGTAGTTTACGAAGGAACCGGAAATGGGTTTTTCCACTGCCAGCTCCGCCAGGCACAGCATGACGCACAGCACGATGAGCCCTCCCAAAAGATAGGCAAGTATCGCTGCCGGGCCAGCCTGCTCCAGCACATACCCTGTGCCGAGGAAGTAACCGCTGCCGATGACTCCCCCCAGGGAAATCAGCTGCAGATGGCGGTTCTTCAGCCCTCTGTTCATTTTCGACTCGTTCATGGCCTCATTAACACAACCTTTCCAGCCCCGCTGCTGTAATGCGTCTTGCATACCAGAAAATCCTGGTCATCCGCGGGACTTAAAATAGCAATTGACTGCTTCCCTAAAGAATACTACAAACAGCTTCCAAATACTATAGTTTTGAAAAATTTTATCACTGCATTTTTTCTGTGGCAAAAATTGTTTCCATGGAGTATGATACCAATATACTTTCCCAGAACAGGAGGCCTATATGGAAACTTACCGCACTATTGAAGAAACAGACGAGAGCCTTGAGACTCTCTATGAGATACAGAAATCAAAATTCATCACCCACCTGCGCCATGTGGACAGCGAAGAAGAGGCCCGGGACTTCATCCAGGCCATGAAGAAGCGCTACTATGACGCCCGGCACAACTGCTCCGCCTATATCCTGGGGGAGCGGGGGGACAAGCAGAAGTCAAACGATGACGGCGAACCCGGAGGCACTGCCGGGGCCCCCATACTGGAAGCCATCAAACAGAATGGCCTCACGGACATCGTGGTGGTGGTCACTCGCTACTTCGGCGGCATCAAGCTGGGAGCAGGAGGGCTGATCCGCGCCTACAGCCATGCTGCCGTCCTGGGACTGGAAGCCGCCACCAAGCTGGAGATAACTCCCTTCCAGGAAATCAACGTGACCCTGAGCTACGACCTGCTGGCCACCGTCGAGAATTACCTGAGGAAAGAATCAATCCGCACTGGCGAGACGGAATATGCAGAGAACGTGACCATCCCCCTGCTGCTCTCCCCCGGCGAAGTCGAACAGCGCCTGACCGAACTCACCGACCTGACCTCCGCCAGATTCACACACAAAAAAGGCAGGCTAATCAGCCTGCCCTTAAAGATACAAAACTAACAATTGAGTCGGCGGCCCAAGGATGGGCCGCTCCCGCGGACCTTTGGACTCGCGTGAAGCGATCCAGGTCCGCAGTCTCTTTTTGTTACTTTTTCTCTGCAACAGAGAAAAAGTAAGCGTAGCCTTATTTGGTGATGTTCTTCCCGAACCACTTCTCGGAAATCTTGCCCATGGTGCCGTCGGCCTTCATATCATTCAAGACCTTCTGCACCTCATCCCTGAGCGCCTGGTTGTCCTTGGCAAAGCCAATGCCGAAGGTGCTCACGGGGCCCACAGCCACATCCACGGCGTCAATCTTGTCAGCGTGCTTGCTCATGTAGTAGCGGCCCACAATCTCGTCACCCACTACAGCATCAATGCGGCCGTTCTCCAAATCCATGAAAGCGGAAACGAAGTCGGAATACTTCTTGACTTCCTTCACGTCCTTCTTGAAGAACTCGTTGCCGTCCATGTATTCCTCGGAGGTGCTGGCGCTCTGGGTGCCTACCACCTTGCCAGCCAGGCTCTTCTCATCCTTGATGGAGGTCTCCCCCTTCTTCACGAAGATAATCTGGCGGTTGTCCATATAGGGGTCGGAGAAAAGCATATTCTCCTTGCGCTTCTCGGTGATATCCAGGCCGTTCCAGAGCACATCCACCCGGCCGCTCTTGAGCTCGGCCTCCTTGCTGGACCAGTCAATGGCCTTGAACTCTACCTCCCGGCCCAGGCGCTTGGCAGCCTCCTTTGCCAGGTCAATATCAAAGCCAGTGATCTGCCCGTCCTCGCCCTTGAAGCCCATGGGCGGGAAATTATCATCGAGACCCACTACAATAGCCTTGCCGACGCTGGAAGAACCAGACCCCGACGAACCAGAAGTTGCCTGCTGCTGGCTGCCACAGCCAGCCAGTCCCATCATCATCACTGCAAGGCCTGCGGCCAGTAATCTCTGCCATTTCATAAGTATCGCTCCCATCTCTTTGCTTTATCACATTAAAGTATTAATATAAACGTATTATACCTAAGGGTTGTAAAGTTGTCAAGAGCGAATGCAAAAAGCCTGCACAAAGCAGGCTTTTTGCATTCACTTCGGATTATACTCAATGATCTTCAGCTCCGGGTGCTCATTGAGGTTCACCAGCTGCTCCTCCTCATTGCTGATGATGGGCAGCCCCGCATAATCCTTGGGATAAGCGGCAATGACCCCCTTTGTGCCGTCATTCAGCATGACCCTGGACCCCAGGAAAGCATCCGTGATATGAGTGAGCACTGGCATGCATACTCCGGGGTCAAGGGTGGTGAACATATGCTCAGTGATATAGGCGATGGCAGTGAAAGGAGTTTCCTTCACGAAGCCCTCCCGCTCCGTGGTGATATTGTCGTAGATATCCGCCACGGCGATGATGCGGGCATACTCATGTATATCCTGCCCCGTAGAACCAAAGGGGAAGCCTGAGCCATCCATGCGCTCGTGGTGCTGCAGCACCGCCAGCTTCACGCCGTCAGAAAGGTTGGGAATAGAATTGACCACCTGCTGGCCATCCACTGTATGCCTGATATACTCCTCGTACTCCTCAGCAGAAAGCTTGGAAACGTGCTTGTCCAGAAGCTTCTGGGAGAATCTGGTCTTGCCAATATCGTGCAGGAAGCCCGCCAGAATGATATCCTGGGTCTTGGCCCTGTCAAAACGCATCCACTTGGCAATGACCCCGGCCAGAATAGACACCCTCAGGGAATGGTTGTAAATGTCGCTGGCCAGATGATTCAGCTCATAGAGATAGTCAATGGCCCCGCTGTTCTTGGCCATGGGCGCCACATCATTTTCAATGATGGCATGAGTTTCCTCCACAGGCACCGCACCAGTCTTGTTGGTGTCCTCGAAAATGCGCTTGGCGCTGTCCACCACCCCTTCATACTCCTGCAGGAAGGCATTGCTCTGATTGAAGATGGAAGTGGCCACCAGATAGTTCTGGCTCAGTTCATATTCGTCCTTCACATAGACAACAGGTATATTGAGAAACCCCAGGCGGGTGATATGCGCCTTGGTCAGCAAGGTATTTTCAGACAGCACCACAATCATCTCGTCATTGGTCACAGTCCTTGCCAACGTCATGCCAGGCTTCAGATCTTCCACTGATACTGCACGCACGATAAATCCCCTCCTAAAATCCGCCCTTCTTTTAGGGTATAATTCTACCTTTGGTGATTAAAACCTGCCGCAGAGAAAAATAAAGCTCCCCCTGCAGGCATGCAAAAAAAGCCGTCCCTTCCCGAAGGAAGAAACGGCTTGATATCAGCAATACAGTTCCGGCAGCTTGCCGCCCTCCAGCCTGACGCAGTTGCGCCCGGCGTTCTTCGCCATATAGAGGGCCTGGTCCACCCGCTTGAAGATGGCCTGGAAGCTGTCCACCCGGCCGTGCCAGACGGCCACGCCAATGCTGCAGGTCACGTCCAGCCCGCCCAGCTTCCGGCTGGAAACCAGGCGGCGCAGCTTCTCTGCAAAGTCCATGGCCTCCTTCATGCTGAGATGAGGACAGAAGACCAGGAATTCCTCGCCCCCCCAGCGGATAAAGGGCTTGTTCTTGTCCAGAACCTGGCGTATGACGGCGGTGAAATCCTTCAGCACCTTGTCACCTGTGCTGTGCCCGAACTCGTCATTTATCCGCTTGAAATGGTCAATATCCAGCAGCAGCACAGACATGGGCAGATGCTCCTTCTGGCTTGCAGCCAGGCTTTCCCTGGCCAGTTCCTCCAGGCGCTGGCGGTTGTAGCAGCCTGTGAGGGGATCCCTTTCTGCTCGTTCTGCCGCCACAGCAGCCTCATATTCCAGGTCGGCCTGCCGGGCAGCCATCTCCCGCTGGTAAGCCAGCTGCCTGCCGATAATCACGAAGATGAAATAGCAGAAAGCCAGTACCGCAAAGGGAGTCACATAGCTGTAACTGTTCCAAAGGCGGAAATGCCCGGCCAATCCATCTGCCACGCCGCAGAGAGTGAAGGCTGCCACAGAGGCCAGGAGAGCCCTGGCCCGGTAGTCACCCTTCTTCCCCTTGCGCCAGAGCCACCAGGCTGCTGCACTCTCACAGATGAGCAGCAGGGGATAATACACCGCCATCATCCTGTTCATCAAGTGGAACCCCAAAGCCTCCCCTGTCATGGCAATGACGAAGAGCAGGACCTGTACCCCCACCACCAGATCCATGTGGGTACCAGGCTCCCCTTTCAGCATCTCATAGACAATGAGGTTGGCAGAAATGGGCAGCAGATAGGCCAGTATGCTCAGAGAATACCACCAGAACACCGGCGCATCAAAAATGAACATGGTGAGCTTGGTGGCACAGAGCAGCCACAGGGCAAACACCCCGAGGAAGCCCACAATGGCAAAGTAAAGCTTCCTGGCCTTCCGGGAAGTGAAATGATGGTAAAGCAGCATGATGACCATCAGCAGCAGGCACACGGGAATGGCCATGAGATTGGGCACATCATGCCAAAAGAGGGTCTGCACCGCATCCATTTCCGTAGTTAGCTCAAGATTCTCCACCCTGCCCAGCTGATAAGGGGAATTAGAATAGAGCTCAAAGGTAAGCTGGGTTGGAGCATAGAACTCCGGCAGCACTACAATGTGCCAGCGATAGCCATCCCCCAGGGGCACATCCCTGAAATGGCCGTATTCATAGATAAGCCTTTCCCCCAGCCACAGCCTCACAGACTCATTGGTGGTAGAAAAGGTCAGGGTGTTGTTCTTCACATCTGCAGGAGAGATGGTGCGGGAGATAGTCGCCCAGTGCAAATCCCCACTGACAGGAGTGCTGCTCCCCGGGCAGTCAAAGGGCTGCCAGCACTCGGAGACCAATCCCGGTTCAGCCAGCCAGTCTTTATCAGTAATGCGCTCGTAAGCCTGTGGTACCATACCGGGACGATAGAGCCACGGTCCCTGCCAGGCTGCCGCCTCTGCTCTTGCAAGACAGCACACCATTGCTATCAGCACCATCAGCGGCACTATTTTCGCTATGCTTTTATGCCATCTCACATTCATCCAAAAACCTCTGCTTCTATTTAGGACAAAAGTCCTAATCGATTTCATTTTATTTCCTCTTAGTCTACTCTTATCCAGCGGCAAAGTCAAGGATATATGTCCTTAAACCTTTTGCATCTGACAAAAAATATCCCGGCTGGAAACAGCCGGGAATATGATTTGGGGCTGGGGAAGTATTCAAAACATCATATTGACAAAGTTGCCCATGTTCGCATAGCTATGAAGCTGGAGAAGGGAATTGCCGCTGTAGACGCTGGCCTGCTTGAGCTGCTTGCCAAACATACTGTCTACGGAGGGGAAGAGCTTGTCTTCCTGGCCCTTGGCGAAGTTCACATGGTTCTCCGCCTTGCCGGTGAGGCCGTCCTTGCCCAGGATATTCTCCACCCGGCCGGGGGTGTCCTGAATAGCCTTGGCCAGCTTTTCCTCATCCACGGTGATCTTGCCATCGCTGCCCACAGTGAGGCCGATCTTGGCATAGTTTTCTGCCCGGGCAGTGGTGTCACCAAAGACAGAAGCCATGTGGGACATGCGCTTGGACACATCACCATACTCCTTGAAGAGACCAATGGCAGAATTGTAGTCGTCCACGAACTTGCCCACAGTATCCAAGGCTTCCTGCATTGACTTGCTGTATTCGGTCTTCTGGCTCGTGGTACCGTCCTCTGCTGTGACGGTCTTCTGGGTGATGGCATTTTCTCCTACATCGAGATTCAGTTTCTTCATATCCTTGATGGATTCAGAGAGATCCTTCATGGTGGAACCGAACTCTGCCTTGAATTCCTTGGCAGCGCTGTCGTAGCTGGCAAGGAGCTCACGCTTGCTGCTGCTGACCTCGGAAACTCCGGCCATCATGGCACTGGCGCTGCTGCTGGCACTGCTGCCATAATTGCTCCAGATATCACTGGACTTCGAGCTGCTGGCATAATCTGTGCCAAACAGGGACAGGCCGTTGTTCTGGGCCATGGTCAGCATCGTGTAGGTGTTGTTTGCCATTGAGCTGATGGTAGCCATAAATCATACCTCCTTTCCCTGGATTTTTGATTGATATGGCTGCTACTCCGACTTGCCTTCATCTTCTGCCGTGCCCGTGAGCTTGGCATAGAGTTCATCGAAGCGCTTGGTTATCGCATCATGGGTATCCTGGGTGATCTGAGGCATCTTGTCGGTGCCCATAGTGTCCTTCCAGGCAACGCCTGCCTGCTTGAAGCCTTCTTCTACAGCATCCTGCATAGCCTTGAGCTTTTCAGGGTCATCCCCTGCGATAGCCTTGGCCATGTCAAAGATGCGGTCAGCCACGGCATCCACAGAATACTCGCCGCCCTCGGCCACAGCTGCAGCCGCTTCTTCGGGGGTGGTGCCCACGGCGGGCAGCCCGAACTTGGAACTGTCAATCTGCAGGTCGCCAAAAGCAAGCTTGCCAATGCCCTCGTCCAGCCAGCCCTGAAGCTTGGCGTTGTTCTCAGTCAGTACGGAAATCATCATCTTGTAGGAGTTGTCAATGCCCTGCTGCAGGATATCGATCTGCTCCGCAGTCAGGCCCTTCACAGCCTCCCCATGGTTTTTCGCCGCATCCGATACATTCACCTCATAAGCGCCGGCAGGAGCCTGAGTCTCTTGCTGAGTCTCAACGGCTTTCATGCCTGCTGCCGCCCCATTGCTCCCCTGTTTCACATTCAGGGTGCTTAGGTTGGTGGATACGTTCACCATCGTATTAACATCCATGTTAATAACCTCCTTTTCTTCCCTTGAAAGCAGTAGATTTTCCCGAACTCCCCACAGGCCCCATAGGAAAAATGCTGAAAAGCACATTCACTCACTATCTATATCGTAACCTTGCCAGGAAAAGTTAAGTGTTTGATAAAAAATTTTTGCCCTCAGGGAATAAACCGCCGAGGGCAAAAATTGCTATGTCTAAACTGTATGCTATGCTAAGGCGTTCGAGGCACAGGTGCAGCAGCGCTTCACTTGAAATCTTGCCTGCGGCAAAGTTTTACACGTTCCGCTTATGCTGTGCCTGTGTCCCTCACTCACGTATGCTTACGCCAGCACGCGGGACAGGCGCACAAGCTCAGGGTCAAGGGTCTTGGTGTTGTTGACAGCATCGAAGAGGTTGACACCTACTACCTTGCCCTCGTTGAAGCCGAAGACCAGGTTGGTAGCACCGGAGATGATGGCCAGAGCAGCTTTCTCGCCCAGCATGGAGGCCTTCATGCGGTCCTCCACCGTAGGAGAGCCCCCACGCTGGATATGGCCCAGCACAGAGACACGGGTGTCGATGCCCGTCTTCTCCTCAACCACCTTGCCCAGGCCCACACCGGAGCCTGCGCCCTCCGCGATGACGATGATGCTGTAGCGCTTGCCTGCATCGTACATGGCCTTGAGCTCATGGCACATCTCATCCAGGTCGTACTTCACCTCAGGCACCAGCACATACTCGGCGCCGCCGGCGATGCCTGCCATCATGGCCAGCCAGCCGGAGTTGCGGCCCATGACCTCTACCACCATGATGCGGCGGTGAGCAGAAGCCGTGTCGCGGAGCTTGTTGATGGCATCCACGATGGTGTTGGCAGCAGTGTCGCAGCCGATGGTGTAGTCCATGCCCCAGACATCGTTGTCGATGGTGCCCGGCAGGCCTACGATGGGAATGCCCGTTTCCTTGGACAGGAGAGAGCCGCCGGTGAGACTGCCGTCACCGCCGATGATGACCAGGCCCTCAATGCCGTGCTTCATCAGGTTGTCAAAGCCCTTCTTGCGGCCCTCGGGAGTCTTGAACTCCATGGAACGGGCAGTGCCCAGGAAGGTACCGCCACGCTGGATCATGTCGCTGACGCTGCGGCTGTCCAGCTCCACGATTTCATCGTCCAGCATGCCCTGATAGCCGTTATAGATGCCGTAGACACCCACGCCCTCGCTGAGAGCAGTGCGGACCACAGCGCGGGCAGCAGCATTCATGCCCGGGCTGTCACCGCCAGAAGTCATTACGGCAATCGCTTTCTTGATCATTTGAAACATCTCTCCCTATATTATAGAAACTGATTGATTGGTTGCTGTTTCTTTCCCTTGCCTCTATTTTACAAAAACAGACAGGAAATGTAAATGCCTAAATGGGCAAACCCACGTGCGAAGTCTACATTAAAAGAGCGGCAGGCATTCGCCCGCCGCCCATAAAATCCCTTCCGGATATTCTGTTTTATGCCAGAATTACTTCACGTTCATGATGCCCAGAGCGAAGCAGATGATACCCAGAGCGAAGAGACCGAAGATGATCCAGATAGCGTTGACCTTCTTCTTGAGAAGACCCATGCACATGAAGGTCAGGAGCAGGGGAACGAGGCCAGGCATCAGGCTGTCCAGGATGCCCTGAACAGTGGTGACCACGTGCTCGCCCTTGGCGTTGGTGATTTCGGAAACCACGATGGGGATGTTGACGCTGGTCCATTTGTTGACCAGTGCGCCCATGACGAAGAGGCCCAGGATGGAAGCACCCTCAGTGAGCTTCTGCAGCTTGTTGCCAGCCACGTCCTGCACGATATCGGTACCCTTGGAATAGCCGTAGCTGATGCCGTACCAACGAACCAGCAGGCGGACCAGGTTGAAGAGCACGAAGAAGATGATAGGACCGAGGAGGCTGCCGCTCATAGCGATGGAAGCACCGAGAGCTGCAGTGATAGGACGGAGAGTACCCCAGAAAATCGGGTCGCCCACGCCGGCCAGAGGGCCCATCATACCGACTTTGATACCGTTGATAACGCCGTCGGGAATGTCAGCACCGTTGGCCTTCTTCTCCTCCATAGCGGCGGTGATGCCGATGATGGGAGCAGTTACGAAAGGCTGGGTGTTATAGAACTCCAGGTGGCGCTTCAGAGCCTGCTTGAGTTCCTCGCCCTCATAGAGGCGCTTCAGGATGGGGACCATGCCGAAGCAGTATCCCAGACCCTGCATACGTTCCATGTTCCAGGAAGCCTGCAGGAAGTTAGAGCGGACAAAAGCCCAGAAAAAATCAGACTTAGTAAGTTTCTTTTCCATTATCTTCCTACCTCCCCATTAATCAAGTTCGTCGTCCATGTCGCTGGCAGATGCAGCAGCAGCGGCAGCAGGTGCAGCTTCCACAGCCTGATACTTAGGATTGAGCTGGATGTAGACGATAGCAGCCACGAGGCCGATAACGCCGAGAGCAACCAGGTTGAAATCCGTGAAAGCAGCGACAACGAAACCGAGGAAGAAGAAAGGCATGAGGTAATCTGCGCCCATCATGTTGATGACCATTGCATAACCTACGACCACGATGAAGCCGGAAGCAACCTGCAGACCGCCGGTGATGACCGGGGGAAGAGCTGCCAGCATGCTCTGGACAGCATCAGTGCCGACAGTCATAGCAACGATGACAGCGGGAACGCCAACGCGGAGGCCCTGGAAGACCAGAGCGAGATAATGGCAGAGGTCGATGCCGAAGGTAGAGCCCTTCTCAGCATAGCCGTCAGCCCAGTGCTGGAAGACCACGGATACAGTCTTACAAATGATAGCCAGAACCTGGCCAGCAGCAGCGATAGGCATAGCGATAGCGATACCGGTGGAGATGTCCTGATGACCAGCCACAACCAGGATGGTAGAAATGACAGAAGCCAGAGCTGCGTCAGGAGCGATAGCTGCGCCGATGTTCATCCAGCCCAGAGCCATCATCTCAAGGGTACCACCGATGATAATACCTGAAGTCATGTCACCAAGGATAAGACCGGTTGCCGTGCAGGCAATCAAGGGGCGGTGAGTCTGGAATTCATCCAAGCAGCTGCCCATACCGGCAATGGTTGCGAAGATGAAAACTAGAAGAATTTGGATTCCACTGATTTCCATTGTGTTTTCCCTCCATTGATTCTCTTACATTATATATAACTTCCCATATTTCAAGAGACTATGTCTCTCAGAAACCTTGCTAATTCGCTCACATCTGACGTTATGTCAACGCTACGCTTTTGACACAATATCAGCTGCTCGCTTGCGTTAGCACTACCTTGCAAGTGAGGGGCGCAGGCACAGCATAAGCGAAACGCGTGAAATATTTCCGAAGGAAAAATTTCAAGTGAAGCGTTGCTGCGCCTGTGGCCCGAACGACTCGCCAGGCTTACTTCAGCACATCCATCAGCATAACCTTGGAATCCGTATCAACCTTGCGGATCTCAAGCTCGATGCCCTTCTCGTTGAGCTTCTTGAAAGCTTCGATGTCCTTGTCATCCACGGAGACAGCGCCAGTGATCTGGTGCTTGCCTTCCTTGAAGCTCATGCCGCCGATGTTGACGCTCTTGATGTCAACGCCATGCTCAACCATGTAGAGAACGCTGGTGGGGTTGGTGAAGAGCAGCAGGCACTTCTCGTTCTCATACTTGGGGTTGTTGTAAACGCGTACAGCCTTCTCCAGGTCAACCACGTGGCTCTTGATGCCTGCAGGAGCAACCTGCTTCAGGAGAGTTGCGCGGATGGTGTCCTTGGCAACGTCATCATCGCAGACGATGATGCGGCTGCAGCCGGTAACCTTGGACCAGACAGTTGCCACCTGACCATGGATAAGACGGTCATCAATGCGTGCAAGTACGATATTCATGATTAAAGTTCCTCCTCGTCATCATCGGAAATAGAGCTGGCATGGAAAGTCTGGGTGCCGTTCTTGCCGGCATCCACAGCCTTCTGCATGAGATCCTTGATATCAGAACCATCATCCATGAGCTGAGCACTGCACATCTCGATGAGCATGGGCAGGTTCACGCCAGTGACGATGCCATAGTTTTCGTTGCTGATTACCAGACGGCAAGCTGCATTGTAGGGGCTGCCACCGAACAGGTCGTTCAGGAAGAGCACTCCGCCATCGCAGTCAAGCTCCTTGATAGCAGCTTCATACTTGGTCACCACATCATCGGGGCCCTCACCGGGGATAAGGGTCACGGCGCGAACGTTCTTCTGCTCGCCGCAAATCATCTCGCAAGACTTAACCAGTTCCTGAGCGAAAATGCCGTGGGTACCAACAATGATTCCAAACATTTTGTTACCTCCTTGAAATAAACACAAAACCTACATCATTGAATGAATATGATTGCTTTTGGCCTTTTTTTGCCTTACGCCCTTATATATTGCAAGCAGCGTGCCAACTTTGTGTATTAAACGAAAAAAGTCTGTAAAGCCTTGAATTTACAGATTCTTTTCATGCTTCAAAAACCGCCGTCAATACAGTAATTTCGTTTTTGATACACTTTGATACTAAAAAAAGCTCTTTTGATACGCTCTTTTTTGTATCGCAATAAAAAAATACACTATGACATTTGTCATGGCATAGTGTATTTTCTGTATCATATTTTCGCCTTATCAGCCTCATTTATGCATCTTATCCTAGAGCATATTGGCCATAAAGTAATACTCATCCTCGGAGAAATGCAGTTTCAGGCTGTCCTCGAACACTTTTGCGGCCTTTTTTACCGCTGCCAATTTTACTGTATCAACCTTGCCCTTATCTTCCTTATACTCAAGAGGCGTGCGGGTAACGATACGCTCCAGGGCACAGCCACAGTGTACAAGGAGGCGGATACGCAGGGGATTGGACAGATGGAGCTTCAGGTCCGCTTCTATCTGCCGGTCAAACTCAAGCAGGACACCCATGACCTTGGCAGGATTTAAATAGGTAAGGAACTTCTGCAAGGATTCCTCGCAGAGCTTCTGCACCACCATATTGCTCTTTTCCTCGGGCACCATGGCAATCTCAGAGCCCAGCACCAGTTCCGTCAGCATTTTCTCCCCGCTGCCATCTATGAGCTGCTCCAGAGGTATGAAGGGGATAGGCGCAACAGGCTTCTTCATGCCCACAGAGGCGATGATGTGATACTCTTTGGCCAGATTTTCCAGATGTTCATCCAGTTTCACCAGTCCCACAGGCAGGACTTCGATGGCCCGGCCCGCATGATGCAGGATATCTTCCACCAGCGCCTTCAGCTTCATGGCCGCCCCCTGCCCCGTACTGCAGATTGTGACAATGGCCTCGGGCTTGCCATCCACCTCCCGGCGCTGGCCGCCTGCATCCACGCTGTCATATCCCTTGAAACTGCGCAAAGACTCATAGATGCTGTCAAGATCCATGCCGGCGATATCCACCTTGCGCATGGCCTCCAGTATCAAAGGGGTTGATACCATATCGAGAGTGCGCACGGGAATCTTCAGCCGCTCGGAAATAATGGAGCCGATATTGCAGAGAGACCCCATATCCGCCAGGATCAGCACCCCCCGGCGGCAGTCCATGGCCCGCAGCATGGCAGTCATCTGCTCCAGTATCTGCTGGGGGCCCGTCTCCAGGGGCATGTCCACCGCAATGATATTAGTATCGGCAGAGCTGAAGAGCTTCTGGGCCACCTCCACCATGGAGCTGGCGGTGCTGGTGCCATGGGTAGCCACGATGATGGAAACCCTGTCGCTGAGGTCATCATCCTCCGCCGATTCCAGCAGCAGGGCGATATACTCTATCTCCACCCGGGGCACTTTCAGGAAATAATGGCTCTCGATTTTTTCTCCTATCTCCATAGCCACCTGCAGGCACAGGGAATCCTGGGGCACCGCCCCCTCGATTTCCGTGGTATAGGGAATAGCCTCCTTGGCCTTGATGCGCTTGAGGAAGGCCGAAAGATGCAGGCTGAAGGCGTAGAGGAAGCGGTCACGGTAGCTGCGATTCATGCGCTTCTGCACGAAGAGGGCAATCTGCTCCGCAAAGTCCACCAGGGAAGCGTCCACAATCTTCAGCAGGCGCTCCCGGGTGGTCATATTGACGGAATGCTTCTTATTATACAGTTCCTTCACATAGACATTCACGTCCGTAGCCACAATCTGCTTGATAAGGTCGGCGCTGATGCCCTCGTTCCGCAGCAGGGCCACCTTGTCCTCCACCACCTGATACAGATTGAAGGAGGCCGGCCCCTGCTCCTCGTCTGCGGCAGCCTTCTTGCCCCCTGCCGGGGAAATCACCAGGGGCTCGGCTATATACTGGGCCAGCTCTGCCAAAGCCTGGCGGTTGGAGGACAGGGTCAAAAGACCGTCCTTCACCCCCTCCGGCAGCATCTTGAAATCCACCTCGATGAAATCCGGGTTATCAATGCCATTTAGGAAGGCCTGGGCGCAGAGCAGCTTGATATTGGACTTCAGCTGTCCCACGTTGCCGCTGCCGATGCTGCCGATCAGGGCCTTCACCGACTCCACGGTAATGCGCACGGGCTTCTTCACCCGCTGGGCCTCCTCCCGGAAGAGCAGCTTGATGATGTCGATTTTCTCCGACAGGCTGCGCTCAGACAGGGGCTTTATTTTAATTATGTTGGGAATGCGCCGCACAAAGGTCTTGGTGAGGGCAGAATCCGGGTCCTCAGTAGTGGCGCCGATAATCAACACTTTGGCCCTGCGGGAACGGGTGGTTTCGCCCAATCTGTTGAAAGTGCCCGTATCCATGAAGTAGAATATCATCTCCTGGCCCTCGGGAGGCAGGCGGTGAATCTCGTCCAGGAACAGGACGCCACCGTCCGCTTCTTCCACCAGTCCAGCCTTGTCCTTGTCCGCCCCGGTGAAAGCCCCTTTCTGGTGCCCGAACACATGGGAAATGAGCAGCTGGGGATTGTTATAGTAATCGGCGCAGTTGAAGGTCACGAATGGAGCTTCCTCGGAGAAGCGGTGCATGGCCTTGCCATAGGCAAACATCATGTGGGCAAAGAGGGTCTTGCCCACGCCGGTCTGGCCCACAATCAAAGTGTGCAGTCCGTCAGGTGGATAGAGGATAGCCGCCTTGGCCTGCTCCACCTGCTTGGAGAGGCTGCGCTCCGCCCCAATCAGCCGGGCAAAGGGATTGGCCTCCTCCTCTGCTGCCTCAGGGCTCTGGCATTCGGACACATCAAGATACTGGCAGGGCCCCTCCCCCAGCTCCGTCCCCAGGATTTCCTCCAGGGCAGCCTTGTCAAAATACTTCACCGGCCGCCCCCGGAACTTTACAATCCTGTCCAGACGGTGCAATTCATTGAGCTCCTTGGAAACATTATTGCGCAGGATGCCCAGGGCATCAGCTATCTCCTGGGCATCCAGGCCGATAGCCCCCTGCAGCTCCTCCTTCTTCTGGCTCAGTGAATACTCCCGTATATACTCATATATCTTCTCGCTGCGTTTCAAAATCTCACCCTTTTCTTATCTTCAATCCCCGCAGATACTCCTTGTGCTCCACGCTGACCCGCCTGCTCTCGATGGCTTTCTGGATAGCTTTGTTATGCGTCCATGGAGCCAGACGCTTTTCCTCTATGAAAGGCAGGGCCGCTTCGTACTGCTTGGCCAGGGCTGTGGCGAAGTACCAGGCTGTCATCATGTTGATGTAATATTCCTCAGAGCGCAAATCTGCTGCCAGGGAAAGATATTCCTCGTCAAAATCCTCATCCAGGAAATGCTGCATGAGCATGCCTATGGCAAAGCGGACGGTATATGTTTCTGGGGAGACCAGCCAGTTCCTTATCTCCCCTAAGAGTTCCCGCCTGTGCGTCTTGAAAACCTTGGGAGACATCTGGTCGCAGGTAGCCCAGTTGTCCACATAGGGCAGGAATTCCTTCAGACGCGCCATGCACTCCCCATAGTCCTTGATATTGGAAACAATGAAGGCATGCAGCTGGTTCTCATCGTAATATGCATGAGGCAGTCCGGCAAGAAAATCTTCCATGCCGCCCTCCCTCATGATCTCCTTAGCCAGCTGCCGCAAAGCAGGAGTCCTCACACCGATGATCCGCTCCAAAGGCACCGTAGGAACCAGCTTGCTGTGAAAATCCCGATACCCTGTATCCTGCAAGGCAAACAGCCTCTCACGTATATCCATAGCCCACACCTCGCCATCAGTATCAATACCTTTGATACTGATATTAAGTGGTTGGAGTTTGACTGTCAAGAAAAAGCCCTGCGGAATCCGCAGGGCTTTGATTTCAATGGCAGAGAGGGTGGGATTCGAACCCACGAGGGCTGTTAACCCTATCGCATTTCGAGTGCGACACCTTCGACCACTCGGACACCTCTCCAGTTTATTGCACAAGGCAACACATATATTTTACCACATCAGTATGACTTTTGTAAAGAAGCGGTCAAGCCTCCCTGCCTGCCTCCGTAAGGTAAGTCCAGCCTTCCTCTTCCCGGATAAGCCCTGCTTTCAGCAGATGTCCCAGGGCACGCTTGAAGGCGGCCTTGCTGATGCCGAACTTGTCCTTGATGACTTCCGGGGAGGTCTTGTCGCTGTAGGGCATGCGGCCCTCGCGGCTCCTGAGCAGTTCCATGATCTGCTCCGCATCAGTCACCAGCGCCTTTTCCTTGGCTTCCCGCAGGGAAGCGTTGAGCCTGCCGTCATTCCTGATGTAAGTGACGCGGGCGGTGACTACCTCGCCCACTCTGGGACGCACGGACATTTCCTTGTTGGCGATAAAGACGATATAGCGCTCCTCGGAAAAGAGGAAGGCGCCTGCATCGGTGAAGTTGTAGATGGCGCCTGTCACCAGGTCACCCTTCTTCACTCCCTCAGCAGGGCGGGAGGCCCGGCGCATTTCATCCTCTACCTCCATGGTAACCGCCAGGCGGCCGCTCTTGTCGGTGTAGAGTTTGGCCCAGACCACTTCCCCTACCTGGGGACGGCCCCTCATGCCAGCGTAGGGCATGAAGATGCCGCGCTCGGCTCCCACATCCAGGAAAGCACCATCACGGCTGGTGTTGATGACCTTCAGCCGGGCAATCTGCCCCTCCTTCATCTTGGGAGTTCTCATGCTGGCGGTAAGACGGCGCTTGGGATCCAAATAAAGGAATACCTCTACTTCCTCCCCCACCTGCACAGGACGGGTCTGCTGGGTGGTATGGAGCAGGATGTCATCGGAGGTATTTCCGGTCTCTGCGTCCAAAAAGGCACCCATTTCCCCTAAGCGCGCCACCTTCATGACAGCTACGGTGCTGGGACCGTATTTGCGGCGGGGCCTTTCATTTCTCTGCTTGTCGCTATACATCCTCAGTCCTCATAGGGGGTGAGGGGAGCCTCGCCCCACAGGCGCTCTAGAGCGTAATATTCACGGGCTTCCTGACGGAAGATATGGGCTACCACATCGCCGTAGTCCAGCAGCACCCATTCACCCTCGCGATAGCCTTCCTTGTGGTTGAAGTGGATGCCCGCCTCGTCCATCTTTTCCTCGATGTTGTCGGCAATGGCCCGCACCTGGGTAGCGGTAGGTGCCGAACATACCATGAAGTAGTCCGTAGAAGACATAAGATTCTTCATATCCATGACCACGATATCCCTGGCCTTCTTGTCGCTGGCTGCAGCGCAGATGGCCTGGCTCATTTCTTTCTCAGTCAATTTGCTTCCTCCTTATCGGTAGAACTTTCTCCTTGCTCTATATCACTGGGCCGAAAGAGCTCCTGCATCCTGTTTTGGATGCCTGCTCCATCGGGAATCCAGATGGTATAATCATTTTCTGCTGTAGTGCCCGGCAGCATGACGCTGATGGGCTGCTCGCTGCTGATGCCCCTGAGGACATTGGCAAGGTGGGCCGAATCAAAGACCTCGGCGCTGGTCTCCACCTCATTCTTGAATATATCAGCAATGGCGGGCAGCTTCGGCAAAGTCTCAAACTGCAGGATCTTGCTGTAGACGGCCTTGACGAATTTCTGCTGTCGCTGGACCCTTCCTACATCTCCCAGTTCTTCCCCGCGATAGCGCAGGTATTCCAGGGATTTTGCCCCATCCAGATGGCGGTAGCCCTGCTCCAGATGGATTGTCAGGTTTGCCTCCGGGTCCTGGTAGTCCATATTGGTCTCCACATAGACATCAATGCCCCCCAGGGCGTCTATGAAGTGGGCAAAGGCCTTCATGTCCATGACCACATACTGGTGGATGGAGATGCCCAAAAGGCTGTTCACCTGCCGCACCATGAGCGGCGCTCCCCCGGCTGGGTAAACATCAGACAACCTTGCCTGCACCCCGGACACAGGCACCGTCACCAGGGTATCCCGGGGAATATTGATGAAGCGCACCCGGCCTGAGCCATTGTCCATGCTCACCACCAGTATGGTGTCAGCCTTCTTGATCCTGATGGGCTGCCCCTCTGCATCCAGAGGTGCCTCCATGCCGCCTGCACCGTCATCAAGTCCCAGGATCAGCACATTGGTGTAGCCGTCAAAGCGGGGGTCAACCGCGCCCCGGCGTGCTTCCTGTCTCTCTGTGTAGCCGGCATACATCTTCTGGTACTCACCGTAGATGTGCTGGCCCCAGCTCACCAGAGTCAGCCCCGCAAAAGCCACCCCCGTCAGCACCGCCCCCAGGATAATCAAGATCAGCAATAGGCGGAACAGGGCCTTTCTGCGCCTGCGGGCCAGTGCCTTGCGCTTCTTGATGATATTGTCACGAGTGGTACTTTTCTTGGGGACTCTGGTCCTTGGCCTGTCCCCGCCATCGTTTCTGTTCATCAGCCCATCCCCTGACTGCCCTTGACCCCCCGGGCCAAAATAATCTCATTTCTTGCCTGCACCGTGGCAGGGTGAACCAGATGGCCCTTCCGCACCACAAAGATGATGGACTCGCTGAGCCCCACCAGCACCATTTCGTCAAGGTTGGCTTCCCGGGCCAGCTGACGCAGGTACTCCACCTCCGGATAGTCCCTGGAAGGCTCTATCATATCCGCATACCAGATAATCTTGTCCAAGGGCGTCATCTTGCTGCCCCCCACCGTATGGCGGTAGATAGCCTGGCAGATTTCTTCGTCCTCTATCCCATAGATTTCCCGCACCCGCTGAGCCCCAATATAGGCGTGCAAGAGCAAGGGCATGGAACGCTCCAAAGGCTCCACAACGATGCCCCGGGCCTCTGCCTCTGCTATCATGGAGTCATTGGGAAACTCCCGGGCGCAGTCGTGCAGGAGTCCTGCCACGCGGGCCTTCTCCTCATCCACCCCAAAGCGGCGGGCAAGTTCCACGGCGGTTTCTGCCACCCCCAGGGAATGGCGGAAACGGCCTGGCTTCAGCCGCTTCTGCAGCTCCGCTTTCATCTCTTCGTAGTTCATCCCTGACATCAGCTATACAGACCTTCCTTATAGATATATGCTTCCACTTCTGCCGTCACCAGATACTTGATGGAACGCCCCTCCTGCACCCGGCTGCGGATGTCCGTGGAGGAAATCTCCAGCTCCGGGGTGGGCAGCTCATGGATATGCTTTGCCACCAGATCCTCGCCGAACTCCCGCCGCAATCTGGGCAGATCCAGGGCGCAGCCCTGGCGGGTGGCGGCGATGAAGTGGCATATTTCCAGCAAGTGCTGTGCCTCATGCCAAGTGGAAAGCTCATTGATGGCATCGGCGCCTGTGATAAAGTAGAACTCCGCTTCCTGCCCGTGGGCCGCCTGCAAATCCTGCAGGGTGTCCACAGAATAGGAAGGGCCCTTGCGCTCCAGTTCAATCCGCGATACTTCAAAGCAGGGATTGTCAGCCGCTGCCATTTCCGTCATCACCAGACGGGAGTAGGCAGGAGCCACTTTCCGCCCCTGCTTGTGAGGAGGCTGGGCCGCGGGAATGAAGAGCACCCTGTGCAGTCCGAACTGCTCCCGCACGGCTTCCGCCGTCAGCAGGTGCCCCACATGGATGGGGTCAAAGGTGCCCCCCATAATACCTATTTTCTTTCTCATGGGTTCATGCACCTCCCCAGTATAAAAGCAAAATCAGCAAAACGCAGGTCAGCATGACCATCAGCAAAGCCCGGGCATAATCCTTGAAGTCAAAGGCCCCTTTAGGGGTGGCCAGATATTCCCGGAAGGCCCTGTACCAGCCCTTTATCACCCTCTGACCTGTCCTTCCCCATAGATGAGGTATTTCGTGCTGGTCAGCTCCCTGAGACCCATGGGGCCACGGGCATGAAGCTTCTGGGTGCTGATGCCGATTTCCGCCCCGAAGCCGAACTCAAAGCCATCGGTAAAGCGGGTGGAAGCATTCACATACACCGCCGCCGCATCAACTTCCTGCTGGAAGCGGTGGGCACTCACCAGATTTTCCGTGACGATGCTCTCGGAATGGCCTGTGTTATAGCGGTTTATATGCTCTATGGCTTCGTCAAGGCTGTCAACCACCTTGACGGAGAGAATAAGGTCGCCGTACTCCGTGCTCCAGTCCTCCTCCGTGGCAGCCTTGAGCCCCGGCAGCAGAGCCAGAGTCTTTTCGCAGCCTCTAAGTTCAACTCCCTTGGCTTCCATGGACTCTTTCAGCAAGGGCAGGAACTTCCCTGCTGCTGCCTGATGCACCAGCAGGGTTTCCATGGCATTGCACACAGAGGGACGGGAGGTCTTGGCGTTGATGGCAATGTCTATGGCCTTGTCAAGGTCCGCAGACTCGTCCACAAAAGTATGGCAGACTCCGGTGCCAGTCTCTATCACAGGCACGGAGCTGTTCTCCACAATATGGCGGATAAGTCCTGCCCCTCCCCGGGGGATGATCACGTCCAGGATGCCGTTCAGATGGGTCATGGCAGTGACTGCTTCCCGGTCAGTATCCTCAATGAACTGCAAAGCCCCCTGGGGAATACCTGCTTCATAGGCAGCGGCAGCCAGAACCCTGCTGATGGCAGTATTGGAATTGATGGCCTCGGAACCGCCCCGCAGCAGCACGGCATTGCCGGACTTCAGGCAAAGCCCAGCCGCATCTGCCGTCACATTGGGACGGGCCTCATAGATGATGCCGATAAGGCCCAAAGGCACCCGCACCCGGCGGATTTCCAGGCCATTTGGACGCTGGGCGCCATACTCGCACTCACCCACCGGGTCAGGCAGGGCAGCCGTCTGGCGCAGGCCCTCTGCCATCTGCTCAATGCGGACTTCCGTAAGCTGGAGCCTGTCGAGATAAGATGCCTTGGTCCCCTTGGCTTTAGCTGCCTCCATATCCTTGGCATTAGCCTCCAGAATTTCCGCGCTGTGCGTGAGCAAAGCATCAGCCATAGCCAGCAGGGCCTTGTCCTTCACGCTGCTGGAAAGCACTCCCAGAGCTGCCGCTGCCTGCTTGGCCATCCTGGCCTTGTTCTTTACCACTGTCTCAATACCTGCTGCCAACATGCTGATTCCCCCTGCCTCTTAAACCATCAAAACAAGATTATCCCTGTGTATGACTTCTTCAGGTAAATCCTTAATGTCAGTATCTGTCAAAAGCGCCTTGAAATCCTCACTTCTGTGTCCTGCCAGCTTCCTGAGGATTTCCGAACCGTAGCTCACCTGTCCCCGGGCTATCTCCCTGCCATCGACAGAAAGCACCCGGACACTGCTGCCCGCCTCGAAATCCCCCTCGCAGGAGGTAACCCCTGCCGCCAGCAAACTGGAGCCACGGGAAAGGGCCGCCTCGCAGCCCTTGTCCACAGTGATGTCGCCTGAGAGCCGCTTGCCAAAGGCCAGCCAGCCCTTCCGCACCCGCAGATGCTCCTCCTTGGCGGGGAAAACCGTGCCGATTTCCTCCCCCTCCAGCACCTGCCGCAATACCTGCTGACGTGCCCCGGGGGCAATCACCAGGGTAATGCCTGCACCGCCGGCAATCTTGGCGGCTTCAATCTTCGTCATCATGCCGCCGGTGCCCAGCTTCGTGCCAGCGCCCCCAGCCAGAGCCTCTATCTCCGGGGTGATTTCCTTGATTTCAGACATCAACTTTGCTTTAGGGTTGGTATTGGGATTGGCTGTGTAGACCCCTTCTATATCCGACAGGATAATCAGGGCATCAGCATCCACCAGCGCCGCCACCACCGCCGACAGGGTATCATTGTCACCAATCTTGAACTCATCCACCGCTACGGCGTCATTCTCATTGATGACAGGGATAACTCCCATCTGGATAAGTGCCAGCAAGGCATTGCGGGAATGGGTGTACTGGCTGTGCCGCAGGGAATTCTCCCGGGTCAAGAGCACCTGGGCCGCCGTCTGCCCATACTCGGCAAAGAAGCGCTCATAGATGTGCATGAGCACCCCCTGCCCCACAGCAGCCAGCGCCTGCTTCCTGGGCAGTTCCGCCGGCTTTTCCGTCATATTCATGCGCCCCAGCCCCGCCGCCATGGCGCCGGAAGTCACCAGTATCATTTCCTTGCCCGCATTCTGCAGGTCAGCAATCTGGCGCACCAGGCGTTCGATATTCTCATAGCTGAGGCGGCCCGTACTGTGAGTGAGAGAGCTGGTGCCCACCTTAACCACAATACGTTTTGCTTCTTTCAGCCTTTCCCGTGCAATCATAAAGCCCCTCCCCTAAAGCCAACGTAAGCGCGGCTGATATTATGTCATAAGCGCAGCTTTGGAAAATTTGCGTTAAGAAAATATTTTTTTCCTTCGCATTTCCTTTATGCGAAGAATACGTTCAACCGAAGGGCGTTATTCTGAGCATGAAGGCTTAGTTAAAGGAAAAAAATATTTTTAGCAAATTTCCCATGCGGAGCGTTGACATAATATCAGTCGCCCGCGCCTAAGCAAGACCGCCTTACTTCGGCAGCACAATCTTCGGCTTCTCAAAGTTCCGTTTGAAAAGCAGCCCATTGCGCCCTATTACCTGCACCAGATTGGCGTCTGCCCGCTCTGCCAGCAGCTCAATGGCATCTGCCGGCTCCTCCGGGGAATTCTGCAGCACCCGCACCTTGATGAGCTCCCTCTTCTTGATGGCTTCCCTGGCTGCCTGCACCACTGTGGGGGTGACACCTTCTTTGCCAATCTGCACAATGGGCTCCTCACTCATGCCCATGGAGCGCAGGAAACTCTTCTGCTTGCCTGTAAGTGAATTGCGAATCAAAAAATTTACCTCCGATATCTATTGAAAATTACTCTCTCCACTCAAATTCCATAGAGCCGATATGCACCGTGTCGCCCTCTTTGATGCCCCGGGCCTTGAGCTTTTCATCAATGCCCTTGATGCGCCAGATGTACTGGAAGCGGCGCAGAGCCTCATCATTGAGGAAGTTGGTCATGGCCACCAGTTTCTCCAGAGCCTTGCCGGACACCACGAAATCACCGGAAATATCACGCTTGATGGTAATCTTCTCGGGATCTTCCTTGTTCTCGTCGTAAACCTTGACCTCTTCCTCGGTCTCGATTTCCGGCACATAGTTGTCCAGCCACTCGCCCACATAGGAGATGAGCTCTGTCAGCCCCTCCCGGGTAGCAGCAGAAATGGCAAAGAGCTTCAGCCCTTCCTTCTCTGCCAGCTCTTTCAGGCGCGGCAGATTCTCCTGAGCTTCCGGCAGGTCCATCTTGTTGGCCACCAGGATCTGGGTACGGCGGGCAATCTTCTCGCTGTACTTCTTCAGCTCCACATTGATCTTGTAATAATCCTCCACAGGATCCCGGCCCTCCAGGCCAGAAGCATCCACGATGTGCAGGATCAGCTTCGTGCGCTCCACATGGCGCAGGAAGTCATGGCCCAGGCCCACGCCGTCAGCAGCGCCTTCGATAAGGCCCGGAATGTCCGCCATGACGAAGCTCTTCTCATAATCAGTCTTCACCACGCCCAGCACAGGGGTAATGGTGGTGAAGTGATACTCTGCAATCTCAGGACGGGCCGCAGAGCAGCTGGCCACCAGGCTGGACTTGCCCACACTGGGATAGCCCACCAGTCCCACATCAGCCAAGAGCTTCAGCTCCAAAATCAGGCGCTTGCTCTCACCCGGCTCGCCAAACTCGGCGAAAGTCGGGGCACGGTTGGCAGAATTGGCGAATTTCGCATTGCCGCGGCCGCCGCGGCCGCCCTTGGCCACCACAGCCTGCTGGCCGATTTCCGTCAGGTCTGCCAGCACCTCTCCCGTGGCTTCGTCCTTGACGATGGTTCCGGGAGGTACCTTCACGAAGCAGGCAGGGGCATTAGCGCCATACTGGTTCTTGATATCCCCGTTCTCTCCGTTTTCTGCCGCAAACTTCCTGTGATAGCGGAAGTCCAGCAGGGTATTCATATTCTGGTCCACGATGAAAATCACGTCACCGCCCCGGCCGCCATCGCCGCCAGCGGGACCTCCCTTGGGCACGAACTTCTCCCGGCGGAAGGCGCTCTTGCCATGACCGCCGTCCCCGGCCTTGACTATGACCTTGGTTCTGTCAATGAACTGCATATTTCCTCCTTCAAACTTAAACTCGTTGTCAAAAATGAAAAACCGGCGTTGCGATGAACACCGGCTTTTCATTCCTGACAACGCAACCTAACGTCTTCTTTTCAACAATATAAAGAATACCTGCGCCGATGTATCCCTGCGCAGGTACCCCATATTTTTAGATTACATAGCTTCCTCAGCAGTGTAAACGCTGATCTGGCGCTGGTAACGGCCCTTGCGCTCGATAGCCACCTTGCCGGCGACCTTTGCGAAGAGGGTATCGTCCTTGCCTCTGCCAACGTTATGACCCGGATGGAAGTGCGTGCCGCGCTGACGAACCAGGATGCTGCCTGCGGTCACAATCGTGCCAGCATGCTCCTTCACGCCAAGGCGCTTGGACTCACTGTCACGACCATTACGGGTGGAGCTAACGCCCTTTTTATGAGCGAACAGCTGTAAGTCAAAAGTAAACATCAAGTTCACCTCCATTGCGTGAAAGGCCAACTTTCATCGCCTTTCATTGATGCGAACTGCCTTGGGAGTGAGCTTCTCGATTTCCCTCAGCCCCAAAAGCATTGACTGTAATACAGCCTCTGTGAGATCATCGGGAGCGCCCTTGAGCTTCATCGAAAGTTTACCACTCGCGACCTCATAATCTGTCTCGCGATGCAGATGCTTTCCTATGCCCAGGAGGGCGGTCTGAGCCAGAGCCGAAACCCCTGCACAGACAATATCCTCACCGTGTGCCGCCGTGCCGCTATGGCCGGTGACCTCGTAGCCGGATATCTTCCCTTCTCCGTTTTTAAAGATCTCTACCTTAATCAATTTTGATTAAGCCTCGATCTTCTCGATGACAACCTTCGTGAACGGCTGACGATGGCCCTGACGACGACGATAGTTGGACTTCGCCTTGTACTTGAAGACAAGAATCTTGCGCTCCTTGCCCTGAGCCTCGACCTTAGCCGTAACCTTGGCACCCTCAATAACAGGCTTGCCGACCTTGACATCGCCATCGTTCACCACTGCCAGAACCTGGTCGAAGACAACTGCTTCGCCCTCAGCCTGAGCCAGCTTCTCAACGGTGATGACATCACCCTCAGCAACCTTGTACTGCTTGCCACCAGTCTTGATAATTGCGTACATGAAAACACCTCCCTGATAGTTACTCGCCAGCTTCGGTACAGCCAAAGGCTGATTTCACTTTCAAAACCTGCACTGCGCGGTTGGGGAAGGACGCCTGAGCGCCCTCTGGAATGCTCTGCGCATTCACTAGCAAAGCTTAACATAGAAAAGGCCCTGCTGTCAACAGCAGAGCCTTGAGTTTTTATATATTTTTTAGGACCTCATAACCAGGTTCACCACAAAGGCGATACTCACCAGCCACATGATCCAGCTTACATCCTTGTGCTTGCCTGCGCAGGTCTTGAGCACTGCGTAGCTCACAAAGCCGAAGGCAAAGCCATTGGCAATGGAGGAAGTCATGGGCATCATCAGAATGGTGAGGAAAGCGGGCAGAGCCACGGTGTAATCCTGCCAGTTGATCTTGCCCACATCAGCCATCATCATAGCACCTACCAGAATCAGGGCAGGAGTGGTGGCGAAGCCCGGCACCAGACCGATAAGGGGTGCAAAGGCCAGAGAAACCAGGAAGAGGACAGCCACCGTCACAGCTGTGAGACCCGTCTTGCCGCCGGCAGCGATACCTGCGGCGCTCTCTATATAGGAAGTAACCGTGGAAGTACCGAACACAGCAGAAGCCATGGTGCCCACAGCATCCGTAGTGAGGGCCCGGTCGATGTTCTCGATCTGGCCGTCCGGCTTCACCATCTTGGCCTTGCTGGTGAGACCTATCAGTGTACCCATATTATCGAAAAGTTCCACCACCGTGAAGGTGAAGATAATGGAAACAATGCCGTAGTTCCAGGCACCTGCCAGGTCAAGCTGGCCAAAAGTGGCGCTCATGCTGGGCACGCTGGTGCTGATGACATCAGTGAGGCTGTGCGGTGCCGGGGTATACCCCATCACCATGGCAATCACAGTAGTCACCACAATGCCGATAAGGATAGAGCCCTGCACATTGCGGGCCATGAGTGCGCCCGTCAGCAACAGGCTGAACAGGGAAAGCATGGTAGTAGGAGCCACCACAGAACCCAAAGTGATGAAAGTGGCAGCATCAGCCACGATGAGGCCGGAACCCTTGAGACCGATAAAGGCGATAAAGGTACCGATACCCACACCAATAGCTACCTTCAGGTCCGCCGGCACAGCGTTGATGATGGCCTGACGGATACCTCCCAGGGTCAGGATAAAGAAAATCACGCCGGAGAAGAACACAGCGCCCAAAGCTACCGTCCAGTGCAGGTGCAGCACACCTACCACATAGAAGGCAAAGAAGGCGTTCAGGCCCATGCCCGGCGCCAGAGCCACAGGATAGTTGGCAAAGACGCCCATCATGGTAGTGGCCAGAGCCGCAATCCAGATGGTGGAGGCAATGGCTGCTTCCTTGGGAATCCCGGCCTCGGCCAGGATATTGGGGTTGACGAACATGATGTAGGCCAGGGCGATGAAGGTGGTGAAGCCCGCTATCATCTCCGTCCTGATGGAGCTTCCCTTCTCCCTGATCTTAAAGAACTTCTCAATGAAATTTGGCTGCCCTGCCGACTGCTTCATTTCAGCTTGCATACGAAAAATTTCCTCCTATAGCCTTGGGCGGTTTACGGCCGCCTGGTAGAAACGCCCGCACCCTATCTGCGAGCTTATACAGTAATAACGACAACGATTAGAGTATCATGAAAGTGGACATAAGTCAATTTGATATTGCAATTAAAACTTTCACACAATATCTGCAAACAAAAAGCAGGCGAAAAACCGCCTGCCTTCTCACACAACTTATACCCCTGTCAGCTTCTGGACCTATGGATATCAGCTGCAAAGGGAAGATCTGAAACACTGTCATAAACCTCCAGGAATGCGTTGACACCGGAAGCCTCGATTATCTCTTTTACTTCCGGGCGCATGGCGCAGATTGCCACATGATGGTTCACTTCAGCTGTTTTCTTGGCCGCCTGCACCAGCGAACGAATCCCCATACTGCTTATATATTCCAATTCACTGACATCCAGCACGATATCAAGGCGCTTGGAAATCTCCGGCAACATCTCTTTATCCAAATCCGGCGCAGTCTGAGCATCCAGACGTCCCTTCAACGTAAAAAGAATCCATACCCCAAAAACTTCCTTCTTCAATTCCATCTCAATTCCCCCTTGACGCACCATCATTTTCTTCTAGCTTACCTGTCTTATTCTACAAAAGTCATTTATTTCCTTCTAAAAAAACATGCCAATTTTTGTTCCAGCACCGCAGGCGAACCTCACTCTGCCCGATAGACCGACTCATCAACAGCATGCTCATGCCTGGCCAGCAACAAGGCAACAGTAATGCCCCCTGCAGAATTGAGGGGCGTCCGCAGCATAGAAACCAGCGGGTCCACGGAAAGCACCATGCCGATGGCCTCTATGGGAATCCCCACAGATACAGCCACCGAGGCCAGGCAGATGACCGCCCCTCCCGTCACTCCTGGAGAGCCAAAGGAAAGGGCCACAGAAGTAAGCGCCAGCGTCATCAGGAAGCCTGAGCTGACCTCAATCCCGTACAGCTTGGCCAGCATGATGCTTTGCAGGATAAGGAACGCGCAATTGCCGTCCATCTTCACAGAAGCCCCCATGGGTATGGCAAAGCCAGCCAGCTTTTCCTGTACCCCCAGCTTTTTGACACATAGCTCCATGGAAAAGGGCATAGCAGCGTTGGTGCTGCCCAGAGAGGCCGGCAGCGGCAGAAAGCCAGCCAACTTTCTCAAAAAGATCCAGGGCGGCAGGTGTCCCGCCGCAGCCACCAAAGCACCGTACACCACCAGCATGAAAACCAGCATCAGCCCTTGGGCCAGCAGTGCCTCCATAAAAGCCCAAAGGGACTCCAGCCCCACCTGGAAGACAAGGGAAGCCATAGACAAGAAAGCCACCAGGGGAACCAGCCGCACGATGGTCCTTATCACCCGCAGGCAGAGAGTGTCCATGGCATTCACGATATCAATCAAAGGACGCGCTTTTTCCCCCATGCTGTTTATGGTCAGGCCAAAGAGCAACGCCAAAAAAATCACCTGCAGCATATTGCCGGAAATCACCGGCTCCGCAAACTGATGCGGTACAATCCCCACGATCATATCCAGCAGTGACATATGGGCAGCAGCAGTATCCCCGGCTGTCCCTATCTGCGCGAATTCCCCTGAAAAGATATGGACGCCCAGGAAAAGGGCACCACCAGCAGCACAAAGGGAGGTCACCAAGTACAGCCCCATCATGTGCCTGCCCATTTTCCCAACATCTGAGACATTGGAAAGATTCATGATTCCTGCCATGATGGAGAAGAGCACCACCGGTGCCAGCATCATGTTCATGGCATTCAGGAACATGGTGCGGGCGCTGCGCAGAGCGTAAGTATCAATCATGCTCACAAGGTCAGGCGAAAGCACTTCCTCCAGCACAGAACCGACCAGAAGGCCCAATGCCATACCCATCAGGGTATTGCGCACCTGCTTCTTCTTGTCCTTGCGCACCTCGATGGAAAGGCAGTTCTTGCCGTTCCTGCGGGAATACCCCAGCCACTCGCGATTGCTGGTCAGGATGATGTGACGGAAATAATCCACCTCTTCCTCTGTCCAGGAATTTTCTTCGCTCAAAGGATTATACGCCTCGCCCTCTGAGGTCAGACGCAAGCTCACCGCGCCAAAGCGGCGATGTATGCCCACTTTGACTTCCTTGCTTTTATGCTCAAAAAGGCGGTAGCAGATTTCTTCCAGCAAGAGGCTGGAGCGTATGACTGCCGCATGCTCTATGCCCATCTGCACGAGCTTTTCTTCAATTTTGCCCTGTTCGCTCCCAAAGGTTTCCTTCGTCAGCAGGAAACTGGACGCTTTTCCTATCATAACGCCGCCACCGCAGCAAAGGCCCTGCCTGCCGCCTCTATAGTGCGGTCAATGTCCTCCTCGCTGTGGGCGCCGCTCATGAACAATGTCTCGAACTGGGAAGGAGCCAGATAGATGCCCTGCTCCAGCATGGCCTTGAACCAGACCTTGAAGGCTTCTTGGTCGGCGGCTTCTGCATCAGCGTAGTCATAAACTTCCTTTTCGCTGAAGAAGATGCCAAACATGGAGCCTGCCTGATGGGCCTGAATGGAGACGCCCGCTTCCCTGGCCTTTTCCTGCCAGCCCAGCAGGAGTTTTTTCGTCTTCAAGGTGAGCTTCCGGCTGTAGTCCGGCTCACCTGCTTCCGGCTCGGCGGTGATGATTTTGAGAGTCTCCAGCCCAGCCGTCATGGCCAGGGGATTGCCGGAGAGGGTGCCTGCCTGGTACACGGGACCGGAGGGAGAAACCTTTGACATAATCTCCCGCTTGCCGCCGTAAGCTGCCACCGGCAGGCCGCCGCCGATGATCTTGCCCAGACAGGTGAGATCAGGGACGATGCCGTAGGCCGCCTGAGCCCCACCCAAGGATGCACGGAAGCCGCACATGACCTCGTCGAAAATCAGGAGGGTGCCGTGTTCCTCCGTGAGCTTCCGCAGCAGGCGCAGATAGCCCTGTTTGGGAGGAATACAGCCCATGTTGCCAGCCACCGGCTCTACGATAACGGCTGCAATCTCATCACCGCATTTATCCATGATTTCCTTGAAAGCCTCTTCGTCATTGTAGGGAATGGTGATGGTATCTGCCGCCGTTCCCTTGGTGACACCGGGAGAGCTGGGCACGCCAAAGGTGGCCATGCCGCTGCCAGCGCTCACCAGCAGGCTGTCGCTGTGGCCGTGGTAGCAGCCGATAAACTTGAGGATTTTTTCCCTGCCCGTATAGCCACGAGCCAGGCGCAGTGCGCTCATGGTGGACTCCGTGCCGGAGTTCACCATGCGGAGCATTTCCATGGAGGGATAGACGGACTGGACAAGTTTCGCCAGCTCACTCTCAATCACCGTGGGCGCACCGTAGCTGGTGCCCCGGGTAGCAGCCTCCTGCAGGGCCTTCACTACCTGGGGATGGGCATGGCCCACCACCATGGGACCCCAGGAACCTACATAATCTATGTACTCATTGCCGTCAATATCGTATATCTTGTCCCCCTCAGCCCGGGCGATGAAAGGAGGGTTGCAGTCCACGCTCCTGTAGGAACGCACCGGACTGTTCACCCCGCCGGGCATCAAGGTTTTGGCTTCATTGAAGGCTTCAAGAGATTTAGACAAATTCAGCATATACAAGCCACTCCTTGTTGTAGAACATTTGCTCTCTTCATAGTTCTTGTGGTATACTTTAACCAAGCTACAAAACGGTAGGCGGTTAGCCCTCTCATCAAAGCTGGCGTTAAAAGCGCGCGGTCGATCGGCAGATGATGGGAGGTGATAGCATGAATGATACGACGCTTCAGCTGTTGCTGATCTTGTTAATCATCCTCGCTGTCAACAGCAGAAAGAAATAACCGCCCCAGTTCCCCAACTTTGGCGGTTAATCTTGTATTGACCTGAAATTTTGAGGGCTAACCGTTTACCAGTAGCCTGCCTCCTGTTAGCGCAGGAGGCTTTTTCTATAACGCCATTGTTCCGGTTTTGCCGTAGGCAAAACTTCCTCTTAGCGTTTCAACGAGGCAGGAAATATTAGCTCGCCACATGTTAGTAGTTTGCACTCCCACCTATAGAGGTGATGTATACCTTGTTCCTCGTTATATGTATTGTAACATATTTACAGCCCTGTTTCAATTATCCTTCAATAAACAATTCCTTCCTCCAGCCAGCGGGCAGCATCAAGGGCATGATAGGTGATGATCATTTCTGCCCCGGCCCGCTTCATGCAGTTCAGGGACTCCAGCACAATGCGGGGCTCGTCGATCCAGCCATTGGCAGCAGCCGCCTTCACCATGGCATACTCGCCGCTGACATTGTAGGTGACCAGGGGCAGGTCGCACTTCTCCTTGGCCTCTTTCACAATGTCCAAGTAAGCAAGGGCAGGCTTCACGATGATCATGTCTGCCCCCTCGGCCATATCCAGAGCCAGTTCCTTCATGGCCTCACGGCGGTTGGCCGGGTCCATCTGGTACTGGCGGCGGTCACCGAATTGGGGAGCGCTGTCAGCCGCATCGCGGAAGGGTCCATAGTAGCCGGAGGCGTACTTGATGGCATAGCTCATGATGGCGGTGTTGATATGACCCTTTTCGTCCAAAGCCTCACGGATAGCCGCCACCCTGCCGTCCATCATGTCAGAAGGCGCCACGATATCAGCCCCGGCCTCAGCCTGGCTCACCGCCACCTTCTGCAGATGCTTCAGAGTAGCATCATTGTCCACATAATGACCGCAAAGCTCCCCGCAGTGTCCGTGGCTGGTATACTCGCAAAGGCACACATCGCCAATGATCACCAGTTCCGGCACTTCCTGCTTGATGGCTGCGATGGCCCGCTGCACAGGGCTCTTCATATCCCAGGCAGAAGAGCCGATCTCGTCCTTGTACTCAGGAATGCCGAAGACCTCCACCGCAGGAATCCCCAAAGAAGCCACCAGCTTGGCCTCCTCCACTGCCTGGTCCACAGACAGATGGTAGCAGCCGGGCATGGAAGGAATCTCCTCCCTTACATTGGTGCCCGGTACAAGAAACAGAGGATAGATGAAATCCTTCACAGAAAGAGACGTCTCCCGCACCATGGCGCGGATGTTCTTGGAAATGCGCATACGGCGTGGCCGCAGTACCTGATTGAGCATAGTATGGCTTCCTTTCAATTATGTTAACTTATGCCTGAAAATGTTCGCTTATAACCTTGACTAAGCCGTTGATGGTGTATTCTGCTGCTTCCATATCCGGCTCCAGGCCGTTATTCCTGGCGGTCTCTGCCGTAACGGGACCGATGCAGGCCAGCTTTACGCCATTGAGCAATTCCTTGCTGCCCAAGAGCTTCAGCAGGTTGGTCACCGTGGAGGAACTGGTGAAGGTCACCAGGTCAATCTCTCCTGCAACCAGCTTCGCCTTCAATTCCTCAGCATTGCCTTCAGCAGTCACCGTCTGATAAACCGGCACCACATCCACCGTATGCCCCTGCTCCCGCAGCTTCTCCGGCAGGATTTCCCTGGCCTCCTGGGCCCGGGGAAGAAGGATCTTGGCATGGGGAGGCAGCTTGCCCTTCAAGGCTTCCAGTATGCCCTCAGCCCTGAATTCCTGGGGCACCACATCTGCCCTGATGCCGTATTCCCTGAGCTTCTCTGCCGTAGCGGAACCAATAGCTGCTGCCTTGGCAAAGCCCAGCGCCCGGGTATCCTTCCCGGCACCGAACAGGCGGGAGAAGAAATGCTCCACCCCGTTGGTGCTGGTGAAAATCAGCCAGTGGTAATCCTGCACATGTGCAAGGGCCTCGTCCAGTGCTTTATAGTCATCTTCCGGAGCCCTGAGCTCGATGGCAGGAGCCTCAATCACTCCCGCCCCCAGAGCCTCCAAGGCCGCCGTCAGCTTGGAAGCCTGGCTCCTTGCCCGGGTAACCAGCACAGTCTTGCCAAAGAGGGGGCGGTACTCCAGGTCATCAAACCACTTGAGGCTTTCACGGAGCTTCACGACCTCACCCACAATAAAGATAGCAGGCGGCTTCAAACCGGCCTTCTTCACATCCTCGGCTGCGGTGCCCACGGTGGTTTCCAGCACCCGCTGCTCAGCCTTGGTGCCCCAGCGGATCACTGCCGCCGGAGTATCAGCGCTGCGCCCATGCTTGATAAGTTCCTCGGTGATATGGGGCAGATTAGCCACCCCCATGAGGAACACCAGCGTGTCCACCCCCATGGAAAGCTTGTCCCAGCGCATATTGGAGCCGCCCTTGGTGGGGTCTTCATGGCCCGTCACCACCGCAAAAGAGGTAGCTACCGCCCGATGGGTCACGGGAATCCCCGCATAGGCGGGCACAGAAATGGCAGAGGTAATCCCCGGCACGATTTCAAAGGGCAGATGGTTCTCCCGCAGCAGCAGGGCTTCTTCCCCGCCCCGTCCGAAGACAAAGGGGTCGCCGCCCTTCAGGCGCACCACGACCTTGCCTTCTTTGGCCTTGTCCACCAAAAGCTGGTTGATATCCTCCTGCTTCATGGTGTGGTTACTGGAAGCCTTGCCCACATAGATGTACTCCGCTTCCTCCGGCGCCCACTGAAGAATCCGGGGATCTGCCAGCCTGTCGTAGACTACAACCTCTGCCATCTTCAGGCAATCCACTGCCTTCAAGCTGATAAGCCGGTAATCTCCCGGGCCTGCCCCCACTAAATATACCATTCCTGCCATAATCAAAACTCCTTATTTATCCAACAGCAACCCCAGTTCCTGCATGATTTCCAGTCCCCCGGCAGCCAGCAATTTCTCTGCCAGTTCGCTGCCCAGCTGCTCAGCTTCACTCTTGGCCCCTGTCAGCTTGTCACGGTACAAGCGGGCGCCGTCCAGAGAGGCGATCACCGCTTCCAGCTGCAATTTCTCATTTTCAACAGAGCCAAAGACACCCACAGGCACCTGGCAGCCCCCCTCGACCTTGGCCAGAAAAGCCCTCTCGCCCTTGGCACAGGCTGCCATATCCCCATCATTGAGGAAAGCGATCATCTCAAGGATTTCTTCATCCTCTGCCCGTGCCTCAATGGCCAAAGCCCCCTGCCCCACGGCAGGCAACATGATTTCCCTGGGCATCACTTCGGCAATCCTGTCCTTGAAGCCCAGCCTGGTCAGCCCTGCCACCGCCAGCACGATGGCATCGAAGTTCTCCTCCTCCAGCTTCCGCAGGCGGGTGTTCACATTGCCCCTGAGGTCCTGAATATTCAGGTCAGGACGGGCATGCAGGAGCTGTGCCTTGCGGCGCAGGCTGGAGGTGCCCACCTTGGCTCCCTGGGGCAAATCCTCAAAATGGCCGTATTTAAGGCTGACCACGGCATCGCCGGGGTCAGCCCTCTTGGTAATGGCTGCAATGACAAGTCCCTTGGGAACCTCCGTGGGCATATCCTTGAGGCTGTGCACAGCCAGGTCTATGCCCCCGTCCAGCATTTCCTGCTCCAGTTCCTTGGTAAAGAGCCCCTTGCCCCCAATCTTGGCCAGGGGGGCATCAAGGATTTTGTCACCCTTGGTGGTCATGAGTTTCTTCTCCACCTGCAGGCCGGGATATTCTTTTCTCAGGCACTCCGCCACATAATCAGCCTGCCAAAGGGCCAGCTTACTGCTGCGCGTACCGATAACAATCTTTTTCCTCACTCTTGGTCTCTCCTATGGTATCCAGCTTAAAGAGGGCCCTCATGGCCTCAATGTAGAATTCCTCCTGCTCAGTGCCCGCAGCGGCCGTGAGCTTCATCATGGGCATGCGCAGGATCTTGCGCACTATCATGCGGCTCATGTGTTCCACCTGCCGCCACTGAGCTTCCGTCAGCTCCGGCAGCTTGGAGGAGGCCCGGCGCACCTCACGGGCGCGGATACGCTCGCAGCGATTGGACAGCAGGGCCATAATGGGCTGGAAGGAAAGGTATTGGAACCGCTTCTCGATGGCGGCTGCTTCCTCCTCTACAATGGCATAGGCGGCCTTGGCCTCCCTGCGGCGCTCCTCCACATGCTCATCAACCACTGCTTCCAGAGAGTCTATATTGTAAAGGGTGACCCCCTTGATATCCGCCACCTCAGGGTCCACATCCCGGGGCACAGCAATATCGATAAAGAACAGGGGCCTTCCCTTCCTCTTTGCCATAAGCTGCTGGGTCTCCCAGGGCTTCACCACATAGTGGGGCGCGCCGGTGGAAGTGACAATCACATCTGCCTCCACAGCCCTGCGCATAGCCTGATCCCAGGGAACTGCTTCCCCGCCAAACTCCGCGGCCAAAGTCTCAGCCTTGTCCAGATGGCGGTTGGCCACCATGATTTTCTTCACCCCACGGGCCACCAGATGCTGGGCGGTAAGCTCAGCCATCTTGCCTGCACCGAAAATCAGGGCTCCGGCTCCCTCAAGATTCCCCAGTTCCTGACGGGCCAACTCCACAGCTGCATAGCTGACAGACACGGAATTGTAAGCAATGCGGGTCTCCGTCCTCACCCGCTTGCCCGTGGCGATGGCCCGGTGGAACAAGGTATTGATGACAGTGCTGGTGGTGCCGGCCTCCCGGGCAAGGGCATAGGCTTCCTTCACCTGGGAGAGGATCTGCCCCTCCCCCAACACCAGGGAGTCAAGGCTGGAAGCCACCAGGAACAAATGCCTGATGCACTCCTCGTCCACATATTTATAAAGATACTCGTCAATATCTTCCTCATTGCCCGTGAGGTCAAAGAGGAACTGCTTGAGGGTGACCTCATCAGAGGCAGCATCGTCCACCACCGCATAGATCTCGC
The DNA here is from genome assembly GCF_000702545.1 of Selenomonas sp. AB3002. Lineage (NCBI taxonomy): Bacteria > Bacillati > Bacillota > Negativicutes > Selenomonadales > Selenomonadaceae > Selenomonas > Selenomonas sp. AB3002. Next base: position 1,728,754 of record NZ_JNIO01000008.1, read on the forward strand.
TGCGGTTGCAGGTGGAAAGCACCACCATTTCCTGAAGACCGTCATATTCTGACAAATTCATGAGACCCTGACGCACTGCGCCCTTGGCAAGGGAAAAACGCTCCCTCACCTCCACAGGTGCCGTCTTATGATTCAGCCCCAACATCAGTAATTGCATTTCTTATCTCAGCCTCCGCCTGCTCAAGTTCCCCACTTCTCACTAAAGCCAATACACCGGGCGACAAAGCCTGCCGCCAAAAATCCTGCCGCTCACTGCTGTCAGACAAGCGCTCCTTCATCTCCGCGCGCATTTCCTTCAGCCGCTCAAGCCAAAGTCCAAAGCTCTCCGGGAACTCCTGCTCAAGCTCCCGCCGCAGGGCTCTGGAAAAACCGGGGCTGGCTCCCTCCGTAGAAAGGGTCACCAGCAAATCACCCCGCCTGAAACTGGAAGGCACGGTAAAGTCCGTCTGCTCAGGCTCGGTCACATCATTGACCAGCGCCCCCACCTCTCTGGCTTCTTCTGCCGCCTGCTCATTTACGTCTCTGTTGTCCGTAGCGCAGAAGACCAAAAGAGGCTTCATGTCCTTCAGCATGCCCTTCATATACCGAAGCTCATACCAGTCTACCAGTCCTGCATGGGCCAGTTCCAAAAGCCGCTCCGTAAGCTTCGGGGCCACCAGGGTAACTTTCCCGGCCGCCTGCAGCAGCCCCATCACCTTCCGCTCAGCCACCCTGCCGCCCCCAACCACGATGCAGCGCCTGCCCGTCAGGTCCAGGTTCATAGGATAAAACAAAATTCCAACGCCTCAACTTTCGAACTTGTGAACGACTGTCAATTACGAATCCGATTCACTCTTTATATTCTCTACTTATTATAACCTTTCCTGCTAGGAAATTAAAGAGATTTCACAAGACGGACATAAATATTTCCAACAGTTGCCACGCCTGGGCTTTAGTGGTATATTGAGAGTAGAAATCAGAATTTTTGCAAAGGATGGTGACGTTAAAATGACTGCCCTCAGAAATCAGGCTATGGACATCATCAGTGAACTGCCGGAAGAACATATTGCATATGTTCTTGCCATTCTAGAAAATATACAGAGAATTTCCCGCCCCCGGGAAATCCCTCATGCCTCTGCACAATTCCCCCTCCATTTGACCAAAAGAGAAAACTATGATGAAATAGAGCAGGCGCTCAATGCAATTTCAGGAGCCGTGCCAGACACCGGTATGAGCTTGGAGGAATACAGGGCGGAAAGGCTGGCAAAATATGAGACTATTGCTTGATACCAATATTGTTCTAGATGTATTCCTCAAACGCCAGCCATTTTACGAGGCCAGCAAAACCATTATGGATTTGTCAAAATTTGAGCAATTCGATGAATACGTCTCTGCCTCAACCGTAACAGATATCTACTACATCACCAGCAAAAACATCAAGGACGCGCAGGCCACCCGCAATCTTCTCAACCAAATGCTCAAAACGATTCATATATCTGCTGTAACGGAAGATGACATAAAAAACGCACTTCACCTGTCATGGAAAGACTTCGAGGACGCAGTCCAATCTGCCGTTGCTTCCTCTTATGAAATGGACGGCATTATCACCCGCAACAAAGATGACTTTCATCAAGCGGAAATCAATGTTTGGAGTCCTCAAGAGTTTCTGGATATCATTGCTTACCTAATGAAATGAAAACCACCTCCATCAGCCCCGCTAAAGGACAACTGATGGAGGTGGTTTCGTTTATTGCAGCAGCGACAAGACGCTGCTGCTATTCTGATTGGCCTGGGCCAGCATGGACTGGGCTGCCTGGGTGAGGACGTTGCTCTTGGTGTATTCCATCATTTCCTTGGCCATGTCCGCATCACGGATGGTACTCTCGGAACTGGTGGTGTTCTCATGGCTGATGGTGAGGGTATCCTCCGTCTGCTCCAAGCGATTGATATAGGAGCCTACCTGTGTCATTTCGTTTAGCGCATAGTTAATGGCCTTGTCCAGAGGGCCATCAACGCTGGGATCAGTGAGGCTCCCCAACAGGCGTTGGGCTGAAGCACGGGTACAGACATTGGCCAATTCTGCCAGTTCTTCATCTGTCTTGACGCTGAACAGTGCTTTGGTGCCGAGGTTTTCGATATAGCAGTTGATACGCTGATTAGCCTTGGTGCCAGTGTGAATCATGAGGGGATTGCCGTCAATACTAGCTTCGCGCAGATTAGGCTTATAATCGGACTCAGGTATTACCGTATAGCCATTGATGGTAACCGTACCAACTGCTCCCGCCTGACCTTTGCCAATATCTTCGCCATACTCACTAGTTACAAAGCCAGTCATGTTTTCAATAGTTATATTGCCCGCACCAGTGTAACACCCACTACCGATACCCGCACCTGAAATACTGGAAGAATATACTATAGAATTCCTTATGCTTATATCTCCAGCCCTGAAGTCAGCAGAAGAACCAGCCAAACTACTGCCACTGCCGCCAATCCCAGCTCCAACAGATACAGACTCAGCATGGATTACAGACTCTTCAATGGTGATATTTCCTACAATGCCGATCATACCACCACCAATGCAGGCACCTTCAGTACCGGAACCCCTAGTACCGGTAAATCTGGCATTTTTTATTACTATATCACCGACTTTAGAATGAGAATATGCGCCGCTACCAAGATTAGCCCCAAAGCCTTTAGTTGAAATATCAAAAACACCGCCATTTATATAAATATCTCCTATGCTCCCGCTGCCTCCAGATCCAATACAGGCACCGTTATAAAGACGTTGCTCCCCCTTCAGCTTATATGTGCCACTGTTGATAGTCAAATTAGCATTGCTACGCTCACCACCATCTGTACCAATCATAGCCCCGCTGCCATTCAGAATGTGCATTTCCATAGAGCCGTCTCCCTCAACAGTAAGTCCAGCGCCAATGTTGATAATGGCATTTCTAAAACTGTTTACTGTAGAGTCAAAAAAATTGCGCCCCTTGATTGACAACACATTATCACGGCCAGAGAATCTTATCCAAGACTGGTCAGTGGTATTTTTGACATTCAATCCTTCAATCCACAGATTAGCATTTCCAGCAGCAGGTCCTATGATATGCACATCCGTAAGCTGAGCAGAATTAGCCTGCTTGATTTTAACCCCTGACACCCCATTCGCAATAGTGATGTCACCAGAAAAGCCCGCCCCTAGTACATAAACACCAGCGGTGGTGATAGTATGGTTACCACTGGCGAGAGTAACGGGTGTACCGCTGGGTTCCACTACCCCCGTACTTACACCACTGCTATTGCCACTGCCGTTATCGATAACCATAGCCGTCTGCCACCGCTCGTATTCACCGTTCAACAGCAACTTCCCATTATAGTGAGTAGTCGCCACAATATCATCAATCTGCTTCAGCTTCTCATCGAATTCTTTCTGTATGGTAGCCCTGTCCGCATCCGTATTGCTATCATTAGCCGCATTGATGGCCAGCTGCTTCATTTCTCGCAGTTCATCTACAATCCCCTGAATACCACCCTCTGCCACCTTCAACATAGAGCGTCCTGTGCGCGTATTATCAATATCCTGCCGCAGGCTCCTTATTTGCGCCTGCATTCTCTCAGAGATACTGTAATCCGCAGTTCCGTCCCCTGCGCTCACGATTTTTAGGCCACTGGCTACCTTGGATAATTGCTTGCCTAGCTTAGACACATTTTTATTAAGTTCCCCTAATGTCATATTCGCCGAAGGATTATTAACCACCGTCATAGCCATGTTCCTTACCTCCTTGGCCGCCCCTCCCTAGGCTTTCCGCCTATTTTCACTGCAAACCATCAGGATACGCCTGATACACCCACATTCTTTTCTCCATGCTTGAAAAGGTCGTCAGCAGGGAAGGATCTATCTCCAGTCCCTCTGCTATATCCAGAAGCAGCGCTAGGGATATGTTGTCGCCGTACTTGCCACGCTCAATTCGGCTCAGGGTGCTCTGGCTAATATGCACCTTCTCTGCCAACTGGTTCTGCTCCATGCCGTACAATATGCGATAATATGCTATTTTTGCTCCAATTTGCCGAAAGAAAATGTCCCGACGAATTCCCACAGTCTCCACCTCTTTACGTTTTGCCTATAATAATTATCGCATTTCTTCGGCTCTCGGTTTGGCATATAGTCGCCGTATTACATCAAGTATATGCTTTTATTGTGCATGTCATTGCAAAATAGTGATTTTCTGTAATTTAATTATGTTTCTGATATAATTATAGTGTTTTTCACTTCAAATTGCAATGTATTTTCCCATTTTATTGCATTTCACTATGCTATAACCTATACTGTTATACAAAGGAGGGATACGATGAGCATAGGAATACGACTAAAGTCTATACGCAAGGCACTTGCCCTTAACCAAACAGATTTCGGGGCCCGCATCAGTCTTAGCCAAACCACCATTGGCCAATACGAAAAAGAAACACGCCCCCTTACGGAGCGTGTCATTTCACAGCTGGTCAGCGAATTTCATATAAATGAAGAATACCTGCGTCATGGAACCGGAGATATGTTCATCGATCAGACGCCAAAGCTCGTCCGGCAGCTGGCTGACGAGCTTTCCCTCTCTGACAGGGAGCATCATCTGCTGCTGACCTTCCTTTCCTTCCCTCCTGAAACCCGTGCACAGGTCCTCGACTTCGCCCAGGAATTTGTAGCTAAACTACATCAAATAGAAATAAAATGATGCAACGCCAAAAAGCTGATGCATGCTCACTTGAGTACGCATCAGCTTTTTATATTTGCTGTTATCGGACTATCTCCCACTCAGCCAGACACCGCTCCTTGGAGTCGAAGCCCACACCAATCTTAAACACTTGCCGCTTGTCGGCCTTGTAGGGCAGGGCATAGCCTTGTTCTTCGATTTGCTGCAGCGCCTCGGCGGCGGATTTGTCCACTTTGAATTCGAAGATATAGACGAACTTTTCAGTCTCCAAAATACAATCGGCCCGTCCCTTACTGCTCCTTACCTCGCACTGCACGAACTGCCCCAGCAAGGTAAAGAGAATATAGAGCACCGATTGGAAGTAATGCTCGAAGGGGGCATCGTTCGTGGTATATGGTATACCAGCAAAAAGCGCGGTGAGGATATCCCGTATGCTCTCCGTATCCCCCTCCAGGAGCCTGAGGCGCAAAGTGTAGATGTCCTTGCCGCTGCCGGGAACGGCATCCGGCACGTATTCAGGAAAGAGGCTCTTCAGTAAACCATACTCGACCTCTTTATTTGGAAAGCCCAAAATATAAAGCCCTGCCGCCCGATCATAATCCACTATGGTAAGATACCCCGTCTGGTAAAGGAGGGGCACTATATCGGGATTGTCCGCCCGGTAATCAGTGATAGAAACAGCCTCTGCATATATAGTGTGCTTGGCAAATTGCTGCACATCAAAGTGCATATTCTTGAGCCGCCGCACCAGGAAAGTGGGAGTCCCCGTGCCAAACCAGTAAGCACCGAAATCGCCCTTCTTCAAGGCATTGAGCAGACTGAAGGGATTGTAAACTCCAGGGCTGCCCGGATAGAAGTGGTAACCATCATACATACGAGCCAGCTTTTGCAGGCACGCCTCTTCAGTCAGGCCGTTCTTTTCAGCCATCCGCAGAAGTTCAGGCTGGAAAGCAGCACGAATTTCCTCCTCCGTCATGCCGCAAATGCCGCTATATGCCTCGTCAAGAGAAATATCCTCCAACTGGTTGAGGTCGCTGAAAATACTGACCTTGCTGAACTTCGTGACACCAGTGATAAAGACAAACCGCAGGTAATCGTCATTATTTTTCAACGTACCAAAGAACCCTTTGAACACAGCTTTGTTGTGCTCTTCCATGGCATCGTTCTCCAACACCTCTAAGAGCGGCTTGTCATACTCATCTACCAAGACCACGCAGCCCTTGCCAGTCTCTTCTTTTGCCAACTTCAGCAGTCTCTGAAAACGGTCACTCAGTGCCCCCTGCTTCTCACAGCCGTATTTCTCTTCCCAGTGGCAAAGCATACTGTCCAGCACATCTTCCAAGGGTCTGGCCTGATAATTCTGCCCGTTGAAATCAAAATAGAACACAGGATACACCTGCCAGGCATCCTTATTTCCCTTTTCCAACTCTGCAATAGCCAGTCCCTCAAAAAGCTCCTTTTTCCCCTCCCAATAAGCCCGCAGGGTAGAAAGAAACAGGCTCTTGCCGAAACGCCTGGGACGGCTTAGGAAATACTGCTTGTTGCTGTGAGCCAGCTCATATATATAGCTTGTCTTGTCCACATAGACAAAACCATCTTCCCTAAGTCCGGAAAAACTTTGCACTCCGATGGGAAGCATCCTTCTAGCTTCACTCATTGCTCATCCCCCCGTTCTTCCGTGATATTCATGCGTAAATCATACCACTAAAAAGCTCTGCCTATGGAAAACATGACCATCGACAGAGCTTTTCTCTTTAGGAACCGCTGATAAAATGAAGTTGTCCAGATTGGCGTAGATTGTTTGTTCTTCACAAGGCGACAAACCGCAGGCATAGCGGCGCTATGTCGAGGATTTTTCAACGCAGTGAGGACAAACAAGATGCGTCAAGATGGGCTGCTGAATTTATCAGTGGTTCCTTCACTCCAGGGACACGATCTTATTCTTCAGCACATAGATAAGCGCCTGGGTCCTGTCCTTGACCTTCAGCTTGTGGAACAGGCCTGACAGGTGGTTTTTCACCGTCTTTTCGGAAATCCCCAGGGCCTTAGCGATGTCCTGGTTAGACAGGCCCTTCACCATGCAGTGGAGCACATCCATCTCGCGGGCAGTGATGCGTTCCTTGTGACCGGCGTCCCACATCTCCTTGGCCAGCGTGCCGAAATCCTCTCCTTCGGGCACGTCCCCAAACAGACGCTCGGAAAGCTGGGGGTAGATGAAGGCATTGCCTTCGTTCACCACGTGGATGGCCCGCACCAATACGCTGGGCTCCACATCCTTCAGCAGGTAGCCAAGGGCGCCGTTCTTCAGCATTTCCAGCACGTAGTTGTCGCTGTCGTGGATGGTCAGGGCGATGATCTTGGTCTTGCTGCCCAGTTCCAGCAGCTGCTTGGTGACCTCCAGGCCCGTGGTGCCGGGCATATTGATGTCCAGCAGCAGCACATCTGGCTGCAGGGCCAAGGTGCGGGCCAGTGTCTCCTGGCCATCCTCAGCCTCGCCCACGATTTCCAGATCGTCCTCGAAACTAAGTACCCGCTTGATGCCCTGGCGGAACAGGGTATGGTCATCTGCTATCAATACTCTTATTGCCATTTGCTTCTTCCTCTATTCTTTCTGCATCAGTTACTATCATATCCTTATCATCCAGTATACGGGCTTTGAGGAAAATCAGCAACTCCGATTCTGTATGACTTCTGGAAGTATGCCTGAAAAAATGTCCCAACACGGGCAAATCCCCCAGGAAAGGTATCTTGGAAAGCCTTTGGGCTTCCTCGCTGCCAATGAGTCCCCCTATGACCATGGTCTCCCCGTCCTTCAGGCGCACATTGGTATCAGCACTGCGGGTCTGGAAGCGGTAGGCCTTTATATCCTCCACGTATAATGGGGAGCTGACCTCCGTATGCACAGAGGCCGTGATATCGCCATCATCATTGACCCGCGGCGTGTAGCGCAGGATGATGCCTGCCTTGCGGTACTTGATGGAATTGGTGGTGATATCGTTGGCAGTGGTCTGCTCCGGCACCGGCACTTCCCCGCCAATCTCAATCACCGCTTCATGGCCCTGCAGGGTGGTGATATTGGGGCGGGACAATAGTTTCGCCTTGCCCGAAGTTACCAGGGCATCTATCTTGGCATCAAGATAAACATTATACCCCAAAACTCCCGGTCCTATGCCGTAGCGGATGGTGCTGCCACCGGGGTCCTTGATATAGCTTTCCTGCTCCCAGCGCTGGCGCCAGCTGCGCTCAAGAGGCTGACGATGGGACTGCCAGCTCCATTCCACCCCCAAATCCCTGGAGGCGTCCTTGGAGATAGCCACGATCTTGGCCTCAAGGGAAACCTGTCTGGCAGGCACATCAAGGCGTTTCAGGATTTCTTCCATGGCCCGTGCCTCGGCAGGCGTGCCGTAAAGCACGACAGAATTAGTAGCCGGGTCTGCCATGACCCTCAACCCTTCTGCATCATTTGCCTTAGGTTCCGGGTCTTTTTGACTACTTTTCCCTTTGCCCTCATTTTTATCATTCGCTGTACTTGCCGTTTCTCCTTTTTCTTCTAAAGAGATTTTTGCCATGCGGGCAATTACCCTGGGGTCGGCATGGCGCAGGGTATAAACATGAATGCTGCGGCTGCCCCTGCCAGGCAGGGTGATGAGGTAGACCCCCTGCTCCTTCAGGAGCACCAGTCCCTTGGCAGCAGCGATATGCTCGATGATTTCCTCCGGCTCGGCAGTGATGCTTAAGGTAACCGTGCCCCCTACAGCATCGTCCATCACCAGGTCAAGCCCGCCCATGCGGGCCGCCCCCAGCAGCAGGGAGCGGACACTGCCCTCGGCAGCCTGTATGGTCATAGGGGAAGCAGACACCAGCTTCACACTGCTTGACCAAAAGGAAAAGACCAGCAAAAATCCCAGCATGAATCTCCATAATGGTCTTCCCATATTTCATCATCCCTCTTTGTCATGGCAATTCCAGCCATTTTTCTCCCTGGGGAGTGCTTACCAGCACCCGCCTGGCTTCAATGGCTGTCACCGTCAGCCCTTCTGTTCCCTCGCCTGCAGCCAGAGTCAGTGACTTGCCCCCGTACTCCACCAGCGCCAACTGTCCCGAAGCTCCTGAAATTATCCCCGTAAGTTTCGGTTCCTGCACTGACGGCGGTTTGAGTGCCGGCACAGGTGGAGGGGCCGGCAGCGCAGCAGGCCTTGCCTCCTGCCCGCCCCTTGGCACAGCAGGCTTTTTTCCCTCCGCAGACTTGCTCCTTTCCGCCCGTGTCTCATGAGTCAGCGTAAAGGGGTCTTTCAGTCCCTCTGAGGCTGCCGCCTGTTCACTGCCCCTTATGGCCTGGTGGGCAGGCCTTTCCTCTGGAAGTGCCGCCTTTTCCGGCAATGCCAGGGACGCTTCTTCCTCAGGCTCCGAAGCAAAGATGCCTCCTGCCAAAACTATTATCAGCAACAGGGCTGCCAGTCCGGATTTTTTCCAATCTTGCAAGGCCCCACCTCCATTTCCTGCATAGGAAAAGGGATGTCCCTAAGCCTTTTGGCAGCTTAGAGGCATCCCTTGAGATTTCTGCACTAATGAAGCTTTGTGAGTCTCCCCTAAAGCGCCTTAGCCCTTCTGGTTGGCAGCCTTGACCTCAGCCAGTTTCGGGCCCATGATGCGCTTGTAAGCCTCGACACCGGGCTGGTCGAATGCGTCCACATTGGCAAGCTCGCCCTCGTAAGCCACGCTCATAGCCAGCATGTAAAGAAGCTCGCCCAAATGATAGGCATTGAGAGTAGGCAGAGTGAAGCAAGCGTTGTAGCGCTTGTTGGAAGCCAATGCATCCTCGTTGGACTTGCGGGCCACTTCCAAAGCCTGGCCCATGGTCACGCCAGAGATATCAGAAAGCTTCTTCACATCCGGGAAGATATCCGGGATGGTCAGGTCTTTCTCCCAGTTTTCCAGGCGGATGAACTGCACCACCTTGTTCAGCTTGCCTTCCTGATGCTGCTGGGTCTGAGAATGCATATCCGTGGTGCCCACAGCCACCAGCGGAGTACGGCCGTAGCACACTTCCTTGCCATCCTTGTTGAACTGCTTGCCCAGGGACTCAGCCAGCAGCTGGATGTACCACTCGGACACAGACTTCAGGTAATCGCCATAAGGCATCATGACCTCGATATCACGGCCGTGCTTCTCGGAAGCAGCGAACTTCAGGGCAGCGTTCAGCATAGCCGGGTTCTGCCACAGGTCCTCGTTCTGGCAGGCCTTGTCCATATCACGGGCGCCTTCCAGGAACTTCTCGATGTCGAAGCCCACACAGGCAGCCAGGGTGAGGCCCACCTCGCAGAAGATGGAGAAGCGTCCGCCCACCCCATCGGGTACTGCATACTGAGGCCAACCTTTCTCGATGGCCAACTTCTTCAGCAGGGTCTGCTTTTCCATGTTGGGGTCGGTGACAGCCACCACTTCCACATCGATATTGTCGAACTTCTGCAGGGCATCGTAGATGACCATGAAGTTGGACATAGTGTCCAAGGTGCCGCCGGACTTGGAGATGACCAGCAGGAGCACCTTCAGGTTGCGCTTCTCATGGGAAGTGGTGACCTTGGCGCTGTTCTCCAGATAATGGATGATATCGCCGGTGCGGCGGGGGTCGATATTCTGACCGCTGAAAATGATCTTCGGGAAGCCCTTGCGCTCCTCCTTCGGCAGCTCATTCCAGAACTCGCCGCAGTGCACATCAAAGATAACCTTGTCACCCAGGAAGGAACCGCCGATACCCAGAGAAACAACGAAGTCCACATTGTCCTTCACATGGTCAGTGAGCTCCTGCAGGTGCTTCAAGGAGCTGGGGCTGTTGAGATGGCCCTCTTCGATGTACGGAAGCTGGGAGAAAAGGACCTTCTCCGGCTCACCGTCCTTGGAAAGATGAGCGCGGATAAAGCCCTTCTCGCGCATGACCTTCATGGCCTCATGAGCCTTCTTCAGGTCTTCCTCATAGCTCTTCAGATCAGCCTCGGTGACCTTGCCTTCACCGTACAGGTTATCATAGTCGAAAGTAAAGCCAGACTTCAGCTTCAAACTCATCTTGCTCAACACTCCTTAGCTTATATAACACAAAACAACATATCTGCAAGTTATCATTCTATAACCTTTATCAGTATAACGCATTTTCTCCTATTTTGCCATAGGGAGTAACCGTTTAACACAAAAAAGCCTCATTGCGTCTGATTTTTTGCCACAATGAAGCTTGTATCTTCTCAATTCCTATTCACAGAAACAGTATAACCGCCCTGCTTTGCCAACATCTTGTTGACTTTCACGCCTAAAAAAGCTGCCCCCAGAGACTTCATTATGTCCCCAGGAATAAAGGGCAGCACTGCCATGGCCAGACCGGCCATGAGATCAACATCCATCAGCATCATCATGGATATGAGGCCGCCAAGGTAGGTGAGGGGAATGCCTATGACGATATTCATCACAGCGTAGCGCTTGAAGCTGATGTCCCTGCCCTTCAGCAGGCTCACCAGATAATAAGCCACAGGCCAGGCCAGATAAAAACCTCCCGTGGGCCCCAAGATCCTGCCCAGCCCTGCCGTTCCTCCCGGCAGGACCGGTATGCCTATGGCACCCAGGGCCAGATAGAGGCAGATGGCCAGAGCCGTTTCCTTGGGCGGCAGCACGAAAGCGGTGACACCGAAGGCCAGAGTCACCGCTGTAACCATTCCCGGCGTGAAAGGCAGCGGAAACGTGATATAAGCTGAAATGCAGCAAAAGGCCACGCACATGGCCACCATAGTTATCTTCTTCGTAGATTCCATCCCGATACCCCCATAGAAAGGTCTTCCCTGAATATAAAAAACGCTTTGCTTACAGTTCGATTATACCCAACTGCAAGCAAAGCGTCAACCTTATATTTTAAAGAGGTTTACCGTATATACTTTTCTCTGACGTAACGCTCAAAGAGACAGCCTTCCCCTGTCGCCTGCTCCTTCAGGGCAAAGCCCTCCAGGACCGGCAGGAAGGCATCTGCTCCATAAGTTCCCTTCACTCTGGTTATATAAGCTTCTCCCGTGTATGGCAGCAAGAGTTGGTAAACCTCCGCCCCGCCTATGCACCAGAACTCCTTCTCCCCCTGCAGCTGCAATTCCCCAAGGCGATGCCAAAGGTCTTCAAGGCCTCCTGTCAGTTCAAAGCCTTCCCTGGCCGCTCCCGTCAAAGAACGGGACAGCACAAGATTCCTCCTGCCTGGCAAAGGCCCCGGCAGTGACTCCATGGTCTTCCTGCCCATGATGAGCACGCCCCCCATGGTCAGCTGGCGGAAGCGGGCCATATCTTCAGGCAGGCTGACAAGAAGCCTGCCCTCCCGGCCCAGGCCCCGCTCTTCATCAATGCAGGCAATAAGCTTCAAGGGAAAGGGATCAGAGCACTCTGCCGCGGGAAAAACTTCCTGACCTTCCCTGGGAAGAAGCTTCAGCCATTCCCCCACGAAACGCCCCTTGATCACCAGTTCAGAAGCGATATCTGCCAGGGGCACCAGCACAAAGGCCCGCTCTGTCAGATAAGGATGCGGCAGGCACAATTCCTCAGTGCAGGACTCCACGCCCTCCATGCAGAGCATATCTATGTCTATGGTGCGGGCTCCCCAATGCTCATGGCGCACCCGTCCCAGGTTCCTCTCTATCCTTTGGCAAAGATGCAGGAACTGCAGCGGCTCCAGTTCTGTACGAACTTCCGCGCAGGTATTGATAAAGCCAGGTTGGTCAGTCTTGCCCCAGGGAGCAGTTTCGTAAAAGGGCGCAACTTTCAGGAGTTCCGTTCCTTCCGCCAAAGCCAGCCGGCGCAGGGCCTCACGGATAGTCTCGCCCCGCTCTCCCAGATTAGCCCCCAGGCTCAAGCAGGCCTTCCTCATGCCCGTGACCTTTCAATGGACACTGCCGCATCCTTGAAGAGGCCCTTGATGGGAGCTTCCGGCTTGTGCAGGGTGATCTCCACCTTTTCCACCAGGGAAAAATCCTGCAGGATAGCGGCAGCAATGCGCTCTGCCACCGTCTCGATGAGATTCATCGGCTCTCCCTCCACGATTTCCTGCACTTTGGCAAAGACCTCGGCATAGTTCACAGTCTTGGACAAATCATCGCTTTGCCCCGCCTCCTGCAGGGAAAGGTACATCGCCGCATCCACGATAAAGGGCTGTCCCGTCTGCCGTTCCTCCGGCAGGCAGCCGTGATAGCCAATGAATTCCATCCCCGTCAGCACAATCTTATCCATTGATGATCGCCTCCGCCATTCTGATGGCCCGCAGATTTTCCTTCACATCATGCACACGCACAATATCCGCCCCCTTCAGGGCGCCTATCACCGAAGTGGCCAGAGTTCCCTCCAAACGTTCGTCCACAGGCAGGTCAAGGGTCTTGCCAATCACGCTCTTGCGGCTGGTGCCCAAAAGCAAGGGATAGGCAAAACCATCTATCTCCGTCAGTTCCTCCTGACGGTTCATGACCATGAGGTTATCCTCCACCGTCTTGCCAAAGCCCACACCGGGGTCAAGAATCAACAGCTCCCGTGGAAGTCCCGCAGCTTCCGCTATCTCGATGGTACGGCGGAAGAAATCACGCTCTGCCGCTATGACATCGCCTTCATAAGCCTGATAATCCGTGCCCTTCTGGTTGTGCATGGCGATGACAGGCACCTGGTACTGAGCCGCCACTTTGGCCATTTCTCCCGGTTCTTCCCTGTACTGGAGCCCCCAGATATCATTGAGGATATCCGCCCCCATTTCCAGGGCCGCTTCAGCTGTCTCCGCCTTGAAGGTGTCCACGGAAATAGGCAGCCGACACTCGGCAGACAGGGCCTTCAGATAAGGCGTGAGCCTTGCTATCTCCTCCTCAGCAGGCATGGGCACGAAGCCGGGACGGCTGGACTCGGCGCCGATGTCGATGATATCCGCTCCCTCTGCCTCCATCTGCCGGGCATGGGCCAGAGCCTCCTCAATCTCCACCCACCTGCCCCCGTCGGAAAAAGAATCGGGAGTCACGTTCAGGATGCCCATGATGAGCGTACGCTTGCCTAGTTCCAATTTTTTTCCCTTGCGCAGGTCATAATGCCTTTCCACCAAAGTCCTTCTTTTCATCAGAACGCCCCCTATTTCTTCTCTCCTCCCAGCAGCAGCCAGGCCTGCTGATAAAGCCCCTTGTCCTTCAGAAAGTTGCCGGTGCACTCTGTGGTGACAGTACGTGCACCAGGTGCCAGATCACCCCGCATCATCATGCAGAGCTGCTGTGCTTCCACTGTCACCAGCACACCTTCCGCGCCTACTCCCTCGGCCACAGCCCCGGCAATCTGTCGGGTGAAACGCTCCTGCAGCTGGGGGCGGCGGGACAGGTGCTCCACCACTTTAGTGAACTTGCTGAAGCCTGCCACCAAACCCTTATGGGGCTGGTAGACAATGTCCACTTCCCCGAAGAAGGGCACCAGATGATGCTCGCACATGGAGTAAAAGGGAATATGCCTTACCGCCACCAGCCCTGCGGCATCAGACTCAAAGAGCTCCCCCCATTCTTCCTGCTCTACCGGTCCCAGTCCGCTGAACAACTGCCCATACATTTTGGCAACCCGCTCCGGCGTCTTTTCCATGCCCAAGCTTGTCAAATCAAGGCCCACATTATCCAAAAAATTTTCCATGGCTTTAGCTGCTGGATTATTATTTTCCATTGGCCAATCTCTCCATTCGTCTATCAAAAAAGCCTTCTCCTCCGGAGAAGACTCGCTAGATTTATCTACGCCTTATCAATTTTCTCCTGAGCTGCTGCCTGGCTGGCGGCAATCTGCTCCCGTACGGACTCCTGAGTAGGAGGCTGATAGGTAGGTACAGCCGGCTTTTCAGCCTCTGCCGTCTGGGCAGGAGCAGCCTGCTCAGTTGCTGCCGGGGCAGGCTGGGAAGCTACGGGCTGAGCTGCCGCATTCTGCACAGGGGGCTGGCTCTGACTGGGGGATGGCTCGGCATTCAGAGCCTGGGTCAGGGCATTGGAAGCCTTCTTGAACTCACGCAGTCCCTTGCCCAGGGCGCGGCCTGCTTCCGGCAGCTTGCCGGGACCAAAGACTATGAGTCCCACTATCAGTATAAGAATAAGTTCTGGTACGCCGATACCAAACATCTGCACTCACTCCATTTGCTCTTACTCAGTAATCACGGTCACCGATAAAATCTGCCACCATGATATATGCTTCCTTCACTTCTTTGGGCAGGGTGTCCGGCAGCACTGCCTTAGCCCGCTCCAGATATTCGTCAGCCTTTTCCTTGGCCTTGTCGATGCCATCAGTGGCCTTGACGATTTCCAGCGCCCTTTCCACATCTGCGGTACCCATTTCCGGGTCAGTGACAATCTGCCGCAGGACTTCAGCCTCGGGGCTGACTTCCAGGGCACGGATCACCGGCAGGGTCACAATGCCCTGGCGGATATCATTGCCCGCAGGCTTGCCCATGGTTTCTTCAGTCTGAAGAATATCCAGCAAATCGTCGGTGATCTGGAAAGCCATGCCTATGCAGTGGCCATATTCAGCCAGCTTTGCCCCTTCCTCGGGGGTAAGGCCGCCCACTTCTGCGCCCAAATCACAGCAGATTTCCAGGAAGTCAGCTGTCTTTTTCTGGATGCGGCAGAAGTAATCCTCATAGCCCCGGGAGGCCTGGTACACTGCATTGTCCTGAATGATCTCACCTACACTGAGATTGCAGACCAGCTCTGCCAGACGCACAGATACCCTGTTGCTGTAGCCGGCAGCAGCGATGAGGCTGAAAGCCCGGGCGAAAATATAGTCACCGGACAAAATTGCCACCTGATTGCCCCACTTGGCATTGGCAGTAGGCTCTCCTCTGCGGGTATCGGAAGAATCTATCACATCATCATGCACCAGGGAAGCCGTATGGATAAGCTCCAAAGCCACCGCCAGGGGCAAAGTGCGCTTGAGGTCAAATTCCTTCCCCCCCCGGGCAGACAGCAGGCACAAAGCAGGCCGCAGCCGCTTGCCCCCGGAAGTCACCAGATGGGTGCCCACCTCATTGACCAGTTCCTCCTCAGAAGAAACAGCCTGCAAAAGCTCCTCTTCCAGTACCTCCAAATCCTTTTTTATCACATCAAACATAGCGTTTGGCAAATCCATCACCTACAACAATCATAATTGCTTGACACATTCTATTATTTTACTATGAATTCTTATTGAACGCAAGCTGAGCGCGGCGTGAGATTAGAATTCATGTAAGGGCGTGTGGACACCGAAGGTGTCCAGTAAGTTTACTACATTGTGCAAATTCAGTCCAGCAAAAAAGCACCCGCCAGGGGTGCTTTCACTTAATTGTGCTTACTTGCGAAACGGGCCATTCTTGTACGCCTTAGGCTTGCCCAATATCTCCGACCAGGCCAGGGCCGAAATGGCCTGCTCTGGCGTCAGGCCCAGATTAGAGGTCTTGGTCTGAATCGGCGCCAGTCGCTCTTCTGCCCTGTGCTCCGGCTCCCTTTCTGCTACCTCTGCCCTTCTGAGCACAGGCTGCTTCAGCACCGGCAACTCAGGCTCAGGCTCCGGCTCGGCATAGATTTCAGGCTCCTGTGTCTCTGGCACAGGCGGCTTGATATCAGGCCAGGGCATAGGCAGTTTCTGCCTGCCCTGCCTCTGTCCCGGCTGGGGCAGAGGTCTTTGGGGGACTTTTTTCTTCTTGCCCCCCAGCTGGTCGGAGATGACAACGATGGCCACCAGAACTAGTATTGACCAAAAGGAATCCATGCGAATCCCTCCTTACGCCTCTCCCTGAGGTGCCCGGGGAGCCTTGGGCGCAGTCAGCTGGCCGGCTTCCCCTGCAGTACTGATGGCCTTGCGCATCTCCGTATCGGCCTGCACATTGTTGAGGTTATAGTAATCCATCACACCCAGACGGCCCTGACGCAGGGCATCTGCCATGGCATGAGGCACCTCTGCCTGAGCTTCCACCACCTTGGCCTCCATCTCCTGGGTATAAGCCTTCATTTCCTGCTCCTTGGCTACAGCCATGGCGCGGCGCTCCTCAGCCTTGGCCTGGGCAATGCGCTTGTCGGCCTCAGCCTGGTCAGTCTGCAGCTCAGCGCCGATATTGCGCCCAACATCCACATCCGCAATGTCAATGGAGAGAATCTCAAAGGCAGTACCTGCATCCAGCCCCTTGCCCAGCACGGTCTTGGAAATATCATCGGGGTTGGCCAGCACGTCATTGTGGCTCTCAGAGGAACCGACCGTAGTGACAATGCCCTCGCCTACGCGTGCGATGATGGTAGGCTCGCCAGCACCACCCACCAGCCGGTCAATATTGGCCCGGACAGTAACACGGGCCTTGATCTTCAACTCGATGCCGTTCTTGGCCACGGCAGAAACCACCGGGGTCTCAATGACCTTGGGGTTGACGCTCATCTGCACAGCTTCAAGCACATTGCGGCCTGCCAAGTCGATGGCAGCGGAGCGCTCGAAGGGCAGGGGAATCTGAGCGCGGTGGGCAGCAATCAGGGCATCCACCACCTTATCCACGTTGCCGCCAGCCAGATAATGGGCCTCCAGCTGGTTGACATTCACATCAAGACCTGCCTTGTTGGCTTTGATAAGGGGCAGGATAATCTTGGAGGGCGTAACCCGGCGCATGCCCATGCCCACCAGCGTGATGATACTAACCCGCACATCAGCCGCCATAGCAGAAATCCACAGCCCTATGGGTACGAAGTGCAGGAAGATGCCCGCAAAAATCAGTACAACCAGAAACAAAATGCCAGAACCAAAAATTGCTTCCATGATGATGCCTCCTTAGTATTCAACCATTAAGTGAGGGGTACAGGCATAGCATAAGCGGAACGTTCGGGATTTTTCCAAGAATCTTAGTGAATCAAGCCCTCAAGGGCGCAGATGAACTTAGATTCCTTGGTAAAATACCGAGTGGAGCGTTGCTATGCCTGTGCCCCGAACGCCTTAGCATGCTATCAGTTCTCATCAATCCTGCGAACCACAACTCTCATGCCTTCCACGGCGATTACCCTGACCATCTCCCCCTTTTTCAGGAAAACCCCTTCGGCCACCACATCCACAGGCCGCCCCTCTATCCAAGCAGTGCCCGCAGGTCTGAGATCCGTGGTAGTCTTGCCGGTCTTGCCCACCAGACCTTCCTGGGGCGTGGCACTCACATAGCCCTGATTCGTGGTGAGCTGATCTTTCAGTATCATCTTATCCCACAGGGAGTCCCAGTAATCCTCCTGGGACCGCTGCGGGTCCTTGGGACGCTGGCTCATGTATGCCGCCTCCTTTATATCTAAAGCCCTTGAGGGCACTTACTTGTAAAAAAAGACGCCTGTGAATCCATAGACTCACAGACGCCTCGCTCATTCATTATCTGAACTTGCGCTTACGAGCTGCCTCAGACTTCTTCTTGCGGCGAACGCTCGGTTTCTCGTAATGTTCACGTTTCCTTACTTCAGCCAGAGTACCAGCCTTCTGGGACATACGCTTGAAGCGGCGGAGAGCACTATCGATTGATTCGTTTTTACCAACTTTGATTTCGTTTGCCATCTATTTTCCCCCCCTCCACTTGACTTGGGAGTTTCGTACTGTATAATCATGATTTTCACAATCACACCATGATATTATAACGCCATTGTTCAGATTTTGTCAACAGACAAAATCTCCTTTTAGCGTTTCGTCGAGGCCAAGGCCTCGACATACAGTAAGGGTCTTGCCCCATGTCAACATGTCATTCTGGGAAAGATGGAAACTTTCACGCCCCATCAAATGCCTTCAGGACAGAATCAGCCCGGCGGCCACTGCATGGAGCGTCCTCCCAGCAAATGGAAATGCAGGTGCTTCACGGTCTGCCCGCCTTCGTCACCCGTATTGGCCACCACCCGGAAGCCCTTCTCAGCTACCCCCAGTTCCTGGGCCAGCTGCGGGATCACATCCACCAGGATATGAGCTGCCAGCTCCTTGTCCTCTGCCTTGAGCGCCGCCACGCTTTCCACATGCTTCTTGGGAATCACCAGCACATGCACCGGCGCCTGAGGCTCCAAATCCTTGAAAGCCACTACCTGCTCATCTTCATAGACCACGGTGGAGGGAATCTCCTTGGCAGCTATTTTGCAAAAAATACAATCTGACATATATACATGCACCTCGCTTCTATGTGTTATTTATACAACACAAAAGGAAAAAATCCTGCTTGATATGATTTAGGGCTGGAAGTGTACGGTAATCGCCGTACCTGCATCCACCAGCGTATTGGGCTCTATGCTCTGATATGCAGCCACACCAGAACCTTCTCCCTCAAAAGTGAGGCCGCTTTCTGCCGCCTTGCGGGCAGCCTCACGGAGACTCAGCCCTATGAAGTCAGGCACGACCACCTTGCCGTTGGGCACCTCACCCTGGAAGACCTTCTTCGGCTTGGGCCGCTCCTGAGCATGGGGAACAGTCTCCACCTCCAGCAGAGTTTCGCTGGTAGGTTCGATGTGCAGGTAACGCATGAGCTGGGCAAAAATCCTGCCCGCCACAGGAGCTGCAATCTGGCCGCCATAGTAACTGCCCAAAGTGGGGTCGTCTATGATTACCAGCACAGTCACCTGGGGGTCTTCCACAGGGGCAAAGCCGCAAAAAGAAGCGATATAACGCCCATCCATATAGCCGGCCCCGTCCTCCCGGATCTTCTGGGCAGTACCGGTCTTGCCCGCAATGCGGTAGCCCTTCACTGCCGCCTTGTGACCGCCGCCGGTGGCAACCACCTGCTCCAGGAGGCCCATGAGAGTCTTGTCCGTGGAGGACTCAATGACCCGCCGCACCTCCGTGCGCTGATTCTCCAGATACACGGAGCCATCGGCATTGCGAATCTCCTTGACGATATGGGGCTTCAAGAGCACCCCGTCATTGGCCACCGCCGACATGGCTGTCACCAGCTGCAGGGGAGTCACAGCAATACTCTGGCCGATGGACATGGTGGCGATATCAGAATCCCTCATGTCATCTGGATTGAAGAGTATGCCGTACTCCTCGCCGGGCAGGTCAATGCCTGTCTGCTCGCCAAAGCCAAAGCGCTTGGCATATTCCGTGAGCTTTTCCGCCCCCAAAGACAGTCCCACCTGGGCAAAGCCTGTATTCAGGGACTGCTTCACCACATCGGTGAAGGTGACGGTGCCGAAACTCTCACCGCTCCAGTTCTGAATGCGGCGTCCGGACACCATGACATAGCCCGGGTCCACGAAGACCTGGTTGGGGCTCACTACATTTTCCTGCAGGGCCGCCCCGGCCACCATGGCTTTGAAGGTAGAGCCCGGCTCATAGATGAAGGACACAGCCCGGTTCTTCCAGCTCTCCGGCGAATAATCCCAGAACTTGTTGGGATTGTAAGAAGGGCGTCCCGCCATAGCCAGCACTTCCCCATTCTTGGGGTCCATGACTATGCAGGTGATGGCCTGAGGGCCATTTTCTGCCATAGCCCTGTCCAGCTCCTGCTCCACCATGAACTGAATGGAGCTGTCAATAGTCAGGGTAACAGTCTTGCAATAGTCCCCCTTGTAGCGCTTCTGACGGCTGAAGATAGAACTAAGTATGGGACGTGAGCTGCGGTCTGTCTGAAGGTATTCCTCCTCCACTTCTCCTTTGAGCAGTCCGTCCAAGGCCTGTTCCACCCCGTCCAGGCCCTTGTCTTCAGTACCAACAAAACCCAGCACATTGGCTGCCAGCACATCATTGGGATAATATCGTTTTGCTTCATCAACGAAGTTCAGGCAGTCCGTATACTCTTTTTCCTTCATAAGGTGGCGCACAGCCTCGTACTCATCCTGCGCCAGGTGATGCTTCACCCACTGGAAGCCGCCCCCCTCAGCAATATCATCCAGGATCTGCTGCTCAGAGAGGCCAATCAGGGGTGCCAGCTCGCTGGCCAGCACCTCCGGTTCCTTCACATGATTGGGGTCCACATAGAGGGACTTGGTCATGGTGCTCACAGCCAGTTCCCTGCCGCTCCTGTCCAGGATAGCCCCCCGGGTGGACTGGGCCAGATAGCTCTGCCCCACCTGGGCCTTCATGCGTTCGGAAAGTTCACTGCCCTGCACCAATTGGAGCCAGGCATAGCGGAAAACTACCAGGGCCAGTACCCCCAGCATGGCAAGGCCCAACAAACCAATATTCCTTTGGGCCTTATGCCTATCCATCTTCATTGCTTAAATGCCCCCAAATTCACTCCGTGCGTCCGCTGTGCTTCAAAAGCGTATCTCTCAGCCTGCCCTCAATCTGCACCAGCTCCTGCTCGGCAGCGGCACGCTTCTGACGTCCCTCCTGCTGAATGCGCAGGGTTTCCTCGATGGTGGAGATGAGCTTGTCGTTCACCTCGCGCACGGTTTCAACATCCACGATGCTGCGTTCATTTTCCTTGGCTACTTCCACCGTATTCTGCTTCAGAAGTTCTGCATTGCGCTTCAGAAGTTCGTTGGTAGTATTGGTAACCGCCTGCTGCAGCCGCAGGGTATCCTGCTGGGCCTTGAGCCCCAGGGCAATGACCATCTGGTTCTTCCACAGGGGAATGGTGTTGTAGATAGCCGTCTGCACCCTGTCCACCAGAGCCTTGTCATTGTTCTGGATCAGGCGGATCTGGGGTGCGGTCTGAATGGCAATGGTCTTGCTGACCTTCAGGTCATGGACCTTCTTTTCAAAGCGCTGGACGCTGCCCTCGAAATCTGCCACCACCTGCACTGCCATGGGGTCGCCGCTGGCCTGGGCCTGGGCCCGGAGCTTGGGCAGGGTCACTTCCTGCATCTCCTTGAGCTTTTCCTCACCAGCCTGGATATAAAGCTGGAGGTTCTTGAAATACTCCAAATTCTGCTCATAGAGGTTGTCGAAAAGAGCGATGTCCTTCATCATCTTCAGCTTGGCCTGTTCCAGGCCCCCCTGAATGCGGTCCACCTGCACGGAGAGCTTGGTGTAGCCTTCCTTCACATCCTCAGCCTTTTCCACCAGGCTGCCCACAATGGGAATCTTCTTCAGGAAACTGCCAGATGATGAGCCGCCTTCAGGATTGTAGCCCTTCACCTGGGCCACCAGTCCCTGCAGGAGCTCTCCTACCTGGCCGCTGTCCTTGGTACGCACCTGGGATAGCACGTTGTTGGAAAACTCTGCAATGCGCTTCTGGGCAGGCGCACCATAGGAAAGCACCGCCGTGGAATCCGTCAGGTCCAGCTCGTCCTTGATCTTCACAATCTGTGCCCGCTCCTCTGGGCTGATGGTCTCCACTGCCGCAGTCACCTGCTCCACCGTCACCATTTCCTTGCCCGTTTCGGCAGATGCCGCCCCTTCCTGGGCCTTTTTTGCCTTCAGCAAATCATCAAGATTTATCTCTGCCATGATAAAGCCTCCTCTTCCCTGCCATCCTTAATAGTCAATCCCTAAAATACTGCTTATAGAAATCATCCATGGGCATCACCGCGTAGCGGATAGCTTCCACCCAGCTGATCAGCGTGGGCAGGGCCGTCCAGCAGAAAACAGCATACATGACCCCCTGGAAAGTCTTGCCTTGGTAGAATTTATGAGCACCTACAGTCCCCAGGACAGCAGCCAGTCCCGCATTGATGACCTTCTGCTTGATGACCTCGCCCCTCACAGCCTCCGGCATGCGCATGGATTTGGCTACAGCTCTTTCCCTTTCAATATCCTCGCGCTTCCTGAGCCGTGCCTTGCCACGACCTGCCCGGTTCACAGGGCGCTCCCGCTTCTCGGGCAGGTTTCCTGCATTGGCCTCAGCTCTGGCCGCGTCCATGGCCGAAAGCGTCTCGGAGGAGATGACCTCCCCCTCCACATCCTGTATGCCCTCGGCCTTCATGTTCTGCCTGAGCACCGCCAGCTCCGCTTCCATATCCATCAGCTGGTCGGACAGGACCTTCTCGAACTCTGCCTCATAGGCCTCGTCAAAGGTCATGAGGGTCTGGCGCACCTTCTGCTTGGTTTCCGTAACCTGGGCTGTTTCAAGGCCGGTTTTCTCAAGGTCGCAAAACTGCTTTGTGAGCGTCAGGGCCCTGTCCTGATAGTAGTCCACAAACCGCCTGGCAGGAATCACCTTCATGGGGTTCTCCTCCAGATATTTCAAGAGGCGGTAAGCCGTCACCTGCATGGTGGCCAGCTGGGTGCCCAGGGCCTCGTCCTTCAGCGTATCCCGCAAGGCTTCGATAGCGTTATAATCTGCCACTGCCTTGTCAAAAAGCTCCGCAGCCAGGGCCTGCTGTTCCTCGGACAGAGCCGCCAAATCAAAAGCAGGCGCCTTGTCCTTTCCCAGCTTGTAGCGCTTATAGCCATAGGAAGCCGCCGCCATGGCCATGGCCCCTCCTATAATCCATTCATAATTCTCAACCAAAAACACAACCAAATCCACCCCCAGCAAGAATATCAGATTCGCAAACACCTCAAAGAAAAAATCCACACCGTGCATCCCTTTGTACGAATAATTTCACATATATATCATATCACATTGCAGGAGGAAAGAAAAAGCGTGCCCTACTTTAATTTCTCCCCATCCAGTACTGCTTCCACCAGTTCCTCTCCCACATACCTGAGTTTCAGTGAAAAATAAGGGTGCTCCTCTTCCAGCAGACGGAAGAAGATCTTGTCTCCTTCCCAAAGTGGCAGGTCGTAGACCTTATCCTTGGCAATCCACTCCAATGTCCCCTCATTGCATTCCGATAACTTACCTTCCCACTCGGTTGCGGTATAGAGAAACATATACTCCGTCTGCCACCTGTCGGAGATAAAGGTGACAATGCCCCTTAGTTTATAATTCGCAAGGGTGAGGCCCGTTTCCTCCCGGGCCTCCCGCAAAAGGCATTCCTCCGGGGACTCGTCAGCCTCAAAGTGACCGCCGATGCCCACCCATTTATCCTTGTTTATGTCATTTTCCTTCTTCACCCTGTGCATCATCAGATACTTGCCGTCTTTTTCCAGATAGCAGAGGGTAGTGAGATTCGATTTCGTCATCGCTTATTCCTTTCTCTTTCACCTCAGCGCACCCGGGCCGCCCATACCCCCAGCAGGCAGATAAAGCTCAGCACTCCAAAAGATATCTGCATATTCAGGGACAGGAGCTCTGCTCCTGCCAGGCTGCCATGGCTCAGAGACAGCAGGGCCGTCACGATGAGAATGCTGACTACCTGGCCCGAAAGCCGCACCATGCCCAGCCAGGAGGAAGCAAAGCTGTAAAATTTCTTTGGCACGCTGCCCATGACGGCGTTGTTGTTGGGCGCCGCAAAGAGGGCAAAGCCCACCCCCAAAAGCAGCAGACAGGGAAAGAGCCCGTAGAAGCCCCCAAAGTGCACCAGAACCCCCAGCCCCAACAGGCCAGCAGCAATCAAGGTCATGCCCCAGGCCGCCAAAGTCTGGGGATGTATCCTGTCGGATAATGCCCCCATGGCAGGAGACAAAAGCGCCATCATCACGGGCTGCAACAGCAGGAAAAGCCCCGACTCATGGGACGGGTAGCCCAAAATATCCTGCAAATAGAAGGACAGCAGGAAACTTACGGCAAAAGTAGCCATATAATTGAGCAGGGCCGCCAGGGAAGAATAAGTGAACGTGCGTTCCTTGAAAGCCTCCAAAGGCAGCAGCCCAGCCCTGCCTCCCCGCTCATCAGCTCCCGGCACCTCCCTGAGCACTACAGGCGCCGCCAGGAAGACTCCCAGAGCTATGAAGCCGATAAAGACAAAGATGCTCTGCCAGCCCAGATAGTGGTTGAGGCCGCCCCCCACCACGGGGCCCAGGGACAGCCCTACATATACCATGGCAATCATCCAGCCCATGGCGCTCCCCCGCTTTTCCTTAGGATAAGCCAGCATCAGCAAGGCATTGTTGGTGGCAAAGTTCATGGCCGAACCCATGCCCTGCACTACCCGCACCCCGATGAGGAAAGAGAGGGAGTCGGCAAAAATACAGGTGAAGGACGTCAGGGCGAAAATCCCCGCTCCCAGCATGAACAATCGGGCCTTCCCCCACCTCTCTGCCAGCCGCCCCATGGGCAGCAGGAACACAAAGGCGGAGATGAGAAAACTCCCCAGTACCCAGGACAGGGACTCCGGCCCCTGACCGTACTGCCTGCCTATATCCGGCAGGGAAAGGGACAGGGCGCTGCCCGTAAAAGGCGTGAGAAAAGATGCCGCCATGATCAGCCAAAGGAGCCTGTGCTCCCGGATAAAATCCCCGTTCACTCAATCACCGCCCCGTTCTCTCTAAATCTATATCCTAATCTTATCACAGGGATAGTGCAAACTCAATTTTGCCCGGCAAAAAAGCCCTGTCCCCACGCATTTTCTGCACAGGGACAGGACTTCATTTACCAGTGATACTTTTCGCCGCGGTTGATCTTGAAGGCCCGGTAAATCTGCTCCACCAGCAGGAGCCTCACCATCTGATGGGTGAAGGTCATGCGGGAGAAGGAGAGCTTCATATCCGCAGCCTGCCGCACTTCCTGCGAAAGGCCAAAGGCACCGCCGATCAGGAAGGTCAGATTGCTCTTGCCGCTGAGGCCCAGCTTGTCGATTTTGGCCGCCAGCTCCTCAGAGGACAGCTCCTCCCCGTACACATCCAGCACGAAGAGGTACGAACCAGATGGCACCAGCTTCAGGAGTTTTTCCCCTTCTTTCTGGAGCACCAGTTCTTTCTCTGCCTCAGAAGGATTATCAGGCATCTTTTCCTCGTGGATTTCCAGGATTTCCACCTGGGCCATGGGCTTCAGACGCTTCAGGAACTCGCTTATGCCTGCTGTCAGGTATTTTTCCTTGAGCTTGCCCGCGCAAACTATATTTATCTTCATCTATCCTCCTGGGGCATCTCTTCCAGAACGATATCAGCGGTGTGGGTGCTGCCGTTGCGGTCAAAGGTGATCTTCACGCTGTCGCCCACCTTGTGCTCGCCTACCTGCTGGCGCAGCTCAGAGACGGAATTCACTTCCTTGTCATCAATCTTCAATATGATGTCCCCGCGCTGGAGGCCGGCCTTATCAGCGGGGCCGCCCAGGGTCAGGCGGAAGATGTAGACACCCTTGTCAATGTTCAGCTGATAGCCATAGCGGGCAGCAGTATTGGGGTCGAAGATAGTGACGCCAAGATAGGGACGGGCCACATAACCCTTTTCCATCAGTTCCTTGATGATAGCCTGGACGGTATTGCTGGGAATGGAGAAGCCCATGCCCTCTACGCCGTTGGCTGCCACTTTGGCGCTGTTGATGCCGATGACCTGGCCGTCAGCGTTCACCAGAGCGCCGCCAGAGTTGCCGGGATTGATGGCTGCATCAGTCTGCAGGAGCTTCACCCGCTTGTCGCTGATATCCAGAGTCCTGTTCAAGGCGCTGATGACACCGCTGGTGACACTGCCCTGGAATTCCAGCCCCAGAGGGTTGCCGATGGCAATGGCAGGCTCACCCACCACGATCTCATCAGAATCGCCAAAGGAAGCAACCGGCAGGTCGCTTGCCTCCACCTTCACCACGGCCAGGTCTGTCACCTCATCGGCACCGATGAGCTTGCCCTTGAGGCTGCGTCCATCTGCCAGGGAGACGATGATTTCCTTGGCCCCGCTAATCACATGGTTGTTGGTGACGATATAGCCGTCAGCCCTGAAGATCACGCCGGAACCTGCCCCCTCGGTTTCCACGGGATTATTGAACCAGTCCCTGACCACTGCCTTATTAGTGATGCCCACCACGGACGGGCCTACGACCTTGGCGGCGCGCACAGCAGGAGTGTTGCGGGCAGCAGAAAGGCCTGCTGTATCTGCCTTGGCAGCAGGGGCGTTCTCAGTCTGGGCCACTGCAGCCGTGCCGGAACTGGCAGCTGCCCCGGAGCCCTCCTTGCTGGCATCGCACCCGGAAAAGGTCAGAGCCGACAGCGCCAGCACAGAAGCTACGACAGCAGCTTTCTTCTTATGGTTCAAAAGTGACATCAGTGATTGCATGAGAATCCCTCCACTTTATAAACATAGCCAGGAAAAATAGTTTCTCTTATCAAGCTTTCCTGTCTGTATCTTAAATCTAATTTCTGAAAAATAAATGCAAGAATCAACTTTATAATCTTTCTTTAAGAACACTGATACATTACATTCTCCGTGCTCAGAACCAGGGGCTCTGTCTGTCTGGCTACAGAGAGGGGCAGGTCGATGCCCTGGCGGTGCAGGATTTTCCTCACGGTTTCCTCCACCATTTCCGGCCTGTTATTTTCCTCAGAAAGATGAGCCAGCACCACTTGTCCCGGGCGATCCTTCAATCTGGCCAGGGCCCAGGCAGCATCAGCATTGGCAAGATGCCCGCGGTTGGACATGATTCTCCGCTTGAGAGGCCAGGGATAGGAGCCATCCTGCAGCATATCGGGATCGTAGTTAGCCTCCAGCACAAGGATATCCGCCCCCTCCAGCGCCTGCTGGACATTGCTGGTGACAAAGCCCAAATCCGTGGCCAGCACAAACTGCTCCGAACCGCCTATGCGCCAGCCCACAGATTCAGCCGCATCATGGGAAGTGGCAAAGCTCTCTACCTTCAGCCCCTCAAGAACGAAATCCCCTGCCACGGGATGCAGGAGCTCCCGGGGCACCGTTACAGCACAGGAAAGGGCGGCGAGGGTGCCCCGCCGCGCAAAGATGGGCAAGTGATACCACTTGCTCAGGGTGGTAAGCCCTGCTATATGGTCACGGTGTTCATGGGTGATGAGAATGCCGGAAAGTTCCTCAGGCTCGATGCCAAAGGAGGCCAGCCCCTTCCTGATGCGGGTGGCGCTGATGCCGGCGTCTATGAGGATCTTCACCTCATCCATTTCCACCATCACCGCATTGCCTTTGCTGCCGCTGGCCAGCACCACTACCTGCATTCCCTCTGTCTTCCCTTCTTAATCGTAACTGCCGTAATTTTCCTCATACTTCCGACGAAAAAAGATAGCATTGGTGTCCTTCACGTGTTCCTCCCAAAAGACGATGCACTTTTGGGCAAGCTCAAGCTTCCCCTGCATGAAGGGCACAATCTTTTCCGGGGTAACCTTGCCAATCTCCATCATCACATCCATATTGCTCCTGTTGGACTCAGCCATCTGTGAGGCTATTTCCTCAGAACAGTTCCCCTCCATGACCGCCTTGGCAAAGGCCTGGGCCTCCTCCAGATTGCGGGCAAATTTGCGGGTCAGAAGCCATACCGTGAATTTCTTTTCCAGATTTTCCACTACAGTTACCCCCATTCCATATTCTAGCTATCCCATCTTTTCAAGTCAAGTTGCAAACTGCGCCAGAAGCTCCGGCACCTTTATCTCCTCTATGCTCTCCACCACCCGGTCGGCAAGGCTCAAATCCTGCTCCCCGGAATTGGGATTGTGGAAGGCGATGCAGTACATTCCCGCCCGCTTGGCAGCCAGGATGCCGTTGGCCGTATCTTCCAGCACGCAGCAGCTTTCAGGCGCTGCTCCCAGCCGCTCTGCCGAAATCAGATAGATGGCGGGATTGGGCTTGCTCTCCGGCAATTCTCCCCCGGAGATGACGGAAGTGAAATACTTCCTGATGTCAAAACTATCCAGTATCGTATTCATCACCGGAGGGTGTGAGGAGGTGGCCAGCCCCAGCGGCACGCCCGCCTCGTGCAGGGCGCGGATCAGTTCCCTGGTGCCGGCCACTGGTCCAATGCCGCCGCTTTTCAGCACCTCAAGATAATGCTCATGCTTGTAATCAGTCAGCATTTCCGGAGTAATGTCCGTGCGGCCGCTCTCTGCCACCACATCACGGAAAATCAGGCCACTGGTGCCCCCCATATAATCCTTCAGCCGGGCCTCGTCAAAATCCAGCCCAAAATGGCGGAAAGTGTCCATCTTCACCCTGCTGTGAACAGGCTCGCTGTCGATAATGACCCCATCCATGTCGAAAATAAAGGCTTGCAGTTTCTTTTCACTCAATTTCTTCACCACTGTAATCAAAAATTCTAACTAGATTTTATCTGTTCCCAGGAAATCCTTGGTGCAGAGCTCCACAAAATTTTCCCGGGGCATGGGCTTGGCGTAATAATATCCCTGGATGAGGTTTGCCCCCATGCCGGTGACAAATTCCAGGTCCTCCTTCGTTTCCACCCCTTCAACTACCACCCTCAGCCCCAGGTCCTTCGCCGTTTCCACCAGGCCGCCCATGATGCGTGCGCCGCGGGCAGCCTGCGCTCCCCGCCTGGCAAAGCCCATGTCCAGCTTCAGCGTGTCCACCGGCAATTCCTTCAGCATACTGAGAGGAGAATAGCCCTTGCCAAAATCATCCAGGGAAACCTTGAAGCCGTTCTGGCGGAAAAGCTCCACTTCCTCTATGAGCTGATAGGAATCCTGGGTATAGGCCTCCTCCGTAATTTCCAGATGCAGGTACTCAGGGGAAAGATTGTGCTTCCTGATAAGTCCCATCAGGAAGTCCAGCAAATCAAGATTGTAGAGATTCAGCCGGGAAACGTTGACGGAAACCGGCAGCAAAAGCCCCGTAGCATCCCTGAGCTCAGCCATGAAATCGCAGACCATTTCCCAGACATAGCGGTCCAGGCGCACGATAAAGCCATTGCGTTCAAAGACAGGAATGAACCTGCCCGGGGAAATCAGCCCCTGGGAGGGGTGCTGCCAGCGCACCAGCGCTTCGGCGCTGACGATTTTCCCTGTTTCAGCATTGTACACAGGCTGGAGGTAAATACTGAACTGCCTTTCCTGCAGGGCAAACTCCATATCCCGCACAATCATCTGCTCTTCCAGCATGAGCTGCTTGAGCTTTTCGTCATAATAGGCATAGCGGTGCAGGTAGCTGCCCTTCACCGTATTCATGGCCAGGCGTGCCCTGTCGCACATCTGGTCCACTGCCATATAGGTGTTTTCCACCTCATAGATGCCCGCATAGAAGACGATATTGTGACTGATGCCCAATGACACCATTGTACTGTCAATGCCTTCCAGCAAATGCTCAATACGCACCTGCCCCTTGGGCACGCAGAGCACGAAGTGGTCAGACTCCACCCGGCCGCAGAGACCTCCGCTGCTAGTAAGCACATTGAAATAGTAAGCAGCTGTCTTCAGGACCAGATTGCCCGTCTCCATGGTGAACAGATCATTGATGACCTTGAAGCAGTACACATCCAGATAGATGATCTCATACTTGACATCAACATTGTCCCTGATAAGGCGGGAGGCCTTCCTGTAGAAAGCTTCCCTGTTGTAAAGCCCCGTGAGACTGTCATTGTCCACATAACTTGCCACCTCAGCCAGCTGCTTGTCTGCCGCCAGCTGGGCCACCCGGCGCCACTCGTTCTCCGATGAGCCCATGACATTCTTGATGCGGCTCCTGACAATAGCGGGGTTGAAAGGCTTGGTGATAAAATCAGCCGCCCCCAGCTCCACCGCCCAGGTCTGGCCATCCTGGTCGCCGTTGGTGGTCATGGCCACCACGGGCACTCCCTTATACTGGTCATTGCTCTTGAGCACGCCCATGAACTCCAGGCCGCCCATCACCGGCATCATCAAATCCACCAGGACAATATGGGCCGCCTCCTGCTCCAGCATCTTCAAGGCTTCCTTGCCATCCTCCGCCTCTACAATGCGGAATTCATCGTGAAAGAACTGGGCCAGCACGGTACGGTTGATATTCACATCATCAACAATGAGCATTACCGGTTTATTGTCCATCTTATCGCCTACTTCCCCCAAAATAGTACACCTATCTGTTTTCTCATTCGCCAAACAGGGGCAAAGTTCCTCTATTCCAAAATGCAGTCCTCAGACTTTTCTTTTCCTCTGCTTCAGCCATCTATACCCAGTCTTCTCTATCGGGATGCTACAATCTTCCTATAGCTCGTACTACTTCCACCCCTTCATTAAAAACCGCCGTCTTTCCTCATCGTCCAGAACCACCGCGCAACTTTCCCAGTCAACGTGCTCAGTGGTCTGCTTTTCATACCGCAGTTCAAAGGGATGCTTTTTGGGGATGTTATCTATGATTTTCTTAGCTTGCTCTATATCATCCATGGCCACCTTTATCCATACATCCTCAAGCACATCCGGCAACTGACCGAACATACTGCTGATTTCCTTCAGCCTCTTAGACAGCAATGCGTGAACACGATCTTCTACAGAGCCTTTGTAACGCATATTGTATATATGCACCTTCTCATGCGCTTGACCGATACGCTGGATACGGCCTTTGCGCTGTTCCAGACGGGTGGGGTTCCATGGCAAGTCCAGATTTATGAGGCTTCCCAAAGTTTGCAGGTTCAATCCTTCAGAAGCAGCATCAGTGCCAGTGAGGATTTTGATTTCATGACGGCGCACCATCTGTTTGATATCGTCTTTGCTTACCTTGCGGAAAATACCGTTCTTATAGACACCGGACTTGTTGCTGCCCGCATAAAGGCCTATGGTTTCTTGAGCAAACTGCGGTTCCTTAGAAAGTCTTTCTGCCACCCAATTGATGGAATCAAAATACTGGGAAAAAATAATGCAGCCAAGGTCTGCAAAGCCATTCCCTGTCAAATATGACAACATATTCTCATACTTAGGATCATCTGCTATATGCTCAGACAACAATTTCACCAAATTCTGCAGGATCTGCCGTTCCTCAGGAAGTATGGTCATCCCCTTGCTCTCTTTAATGGTTGGCATAAGAATCAATTGAAACTCAGATTCCTCATAATCCTCTTCATCAGCGATAAGCAGCTCCGGCTCTTCCTCATTCCATTGGAGCATTTTTTCAGCGGTTAACTTGCCTGCCAGCATCGTACTTCCCATGCGCTTCAAAAGCATAGTCTTGATGAAGCCGCCCCCTCTGACACGCTGCCCCAGAGACTGGCAAAATTCTTCTGCCAGTTCGTACGCCTGCTTAAGATAACCATACAATGGCAAGGCTTCGGCATCACTTTCCCCATACAGTACCACTTCAATGCGTGGCAATTGGCCATTCCGTTCCAAAAATTCCCTGGTGCGGCGGACAATGTGACGTATGAAAGGATTGTGCTGTGTCATAAAATCCGCCTGCAACACTCGCTTCACCCGGTCAAAGTTACGGTGGCTTGCCATAAGCTCTCTGAAATTCTCAGCGCTTGCTACAAACTTCTCATCCTGCATATGTAGCTCCCTGCGAAGCTGGCCAAAGGAAATCTTATCTTCCTCCGCTGGGGGCAAAGGATTACGCAGCCATTCAACCATCTGGTAAATATTGTCCCCTGTAAATTTCATGCTCTTCTTGCCCGTAACCAAATCTAACGCCATTTTTCTTTTGGTACGCCAGTTGCTGAAGCGGTTCCCCAATACGCCGTCATCCTTCTGGGACAATATATTCAACAAATCCCACGCCTCAATGGGATACATCTGCACCGGGGTAGCAGTGGCCAACAGCATACTCTTGGCATTAGGAGAAATAGCAAGCAAAAAGGCTTGCAGATTGTTGCTGACAGGTTTTTCCTCTTCTTTGCCCTCCCCCAGATTTGACCGTCTTGCCCTGTGGGCCTCGTCCACAATCACACACTCATAATGCTGGTTGAGCAGCTTTTCTTTCAGTTCAGTCCGCCCATTGGTGATGATGCCTTGCGAGACAATGCCGATACGACGGGGGCATTTGCATATATCTCCTTCAGGATAGCTTATGCCGTTTTCATCCTGCCAGTTCTTCCCCAACCAAACGGCTGAAGGCAGCCCCAGCAGTGTCAGCATTTCATCCTGCCATTGGCGCATCAGTGTCTTGGGTACGAGAATCAAAATCGGTTTATCTCCATAAAGGGCCATCAGCTGTGCACTCATGGCCAGCTGTACGGTTTTCCCCAGACCTACCTGGTCAGCCAGTACATAGCGTGCCCCCTGCTTCTTGTGGTCATGGAACACCTGACTGATAAATGCCTTCTGATGCTCCCACAATCCCAATTCCCGGCGATAGACAGCCGACTCCACCGCCACCTCGGCAGGTTCCGGGGCCTTGCGCCAGTCTTCCACACCGCCTAAGATTTTCCTGTGGGCAATACGCTTGATATCTTCCACCACAAAATCCGCCAACGGCATGGCCTTAGGGTGGTGCCAGAAGTAATCAAATTCCGCCTGCACCCACTCCACAGCCTCCGGGGAGCTGTCCTCCCACATAAGCTCGTAGTTCAACTTCCAGGCGGAATAAGTTTCATTTACACTACCCAGGAAAGACGTCTGGCTACCATCAGCCAAAGTTATCACCCCGGCCTTGCCATGAATCAAGCCAAAAACATCATTGGGGATAACCTTGACCTCCAGCCTGCCGATTTTGAGCAGATTATAGAGCTTTTCCAATCTTTGCGGATTCGCGCCATATCTCTTTTCCGGGTCAGTAGCGCACCATTCCCTGTGCTGGGCATTCATAGCAGCACTAGCAGTTTCCACATCACAGGCTTCCACCGCAGCATTGCATACCACCCGCACTTTGCCGTTCACGCTTTCCAAGGCTTCTCCGGCCACTTCCAGAATCGACGAACTAAAGTAGCCCGCAATACGGTCATAGCTTCTGGCATTTTGCAGCTTGACCGTCAAAAAGGCAGCATCCAGCTTTGAACAGCGGGAAGAATAGCGCCTAATGAAGCCTTCCCCTTTACACGCCGTCATTTGCTATCAACTCCTTCAAGACAAAAGCTGCGGCGGCTTCCTTGTGCCAGGCCTTCATATTCTCGATAGAACGGAAAGTGGCGATAAAGGCGAACATTTCCTGCATCAGATCACGGCGATTCCAATAATCCTGCACTTCGGTCTTGAGGTAAGCTCGCCCTTCCTGTGGCGTGCTCTCGCTAACCTTGGTAGCAATATAAAGGGCCATGAGCACTTGCCTCAGCAAACTGCCACCAAAACCGTCGCCTTCCATATTGCGCCTTGCCCACTCACCGCCTGTACGGAGACGCGCAGAATTAGCCTTGGTATCCTTCAGCAGGTCCTTGTAATCTATCACCCCAAAGCCACGGGCCAGCTCCTGATAGGTAGAAATCTTGTAAATGCCATTCTGCTCTGCCTCCAGGCCCTTGATATAGAACCGCTCCGCCGGGGCAAGCATCCGCCAAAGGAAGTTGTCAAAGTCACGAGGAATCAGCTGGTCATAGGCAATTTTCTTGGCTTCTTCGATAATCTGCACAATGGGAGATACCTCGCCCTTGGGACGTTTGTGGGAAAGCTCATATTCCACGTCAATATCTTCGATTTTCCTTACGGAGGTAAGAACCTTGAGAGCAGCAGCGTAGGCAGCCAGAATATAGTCTGCATCTGTGAAATTGGGGTCTTCTTTGTCATCCAGCCTCTGCATGCTCTTAATCTGCTCCTTCACCTCATCTTCAATATCTGGAGCCAGTTCGTCAAGATAGGCTGTTTCCGTGCCCTGCTGCTTGCGGAGCACCAGCAGCACTGTGCCCTTCACATAATTGCCGTTCTTAAGCCCGCTGGCATCTGTCTCCGTTATGATATTCCAAGCCGCCGTCACCTGCAAGCCCGCAGACCAGACCACCATGGCCAGATCTGCCCATACAGCCACGTCCTGGTGAGTGAACATAATAATCTGCATGCCATCGTCTGGCATATGGCTGGCAAGGTTGCGATAAATATCAATCATGGACTTATTAAAGCTTTCATCCCTCCCCCTCACAGCCAATACACGCTTGGAATCTGTATACCAATCAGGGAAAGCTTTTTTCAGCAAGTTTTTATCCCAAGCTAGGAAAAATTCCGTCAGTTCGTGATAGTTGACGGCATCAGCGTAAGGAGGATCCGTTATCCATAAATCAGCCGTATTGTCACTAATCCTAGCATCCATCAATGATACACTACTCTTCCCTGTTACCTGTTTGTTATTTATGGGATAGAACCAATAGCTTGAATTATTTTCTAATCCTTTACTACCAAAATTATAAAATGTATTCAATGCTTGATTATAGAAAGTATGCCCTATATTTTCATTAACAGCAGCATTTATCCAACTACATAATTTTGCATTCCAATCAGCTAGTTTATTCATTCCCAACAAACCAATGACTACTTCTTCCTCTTTTATTGCCAGCTTGTCAATATTTTTCATAAACAAACCATGAACCAGCAACTGCCTGGGCGTAAACAACTGGTGCCAATATTTCCAACCACGAACTCTTATAGGTTCATCTGTCTTTTCACCTTCCGCAATTTCTCCGCTGGGAATATAGCCCTTTTCCTGCCATTCATCGAAACGTTCAGCCAGCAGTTCAACGACCTTTGCTTCTCTAGCAATATCCTCCTGGCTTGGCGTTACATAATAACGATATTTGCTCTCCTTGCCACTGGAAGACAGTTCCACATGCTCATACTTCACACAGTATAGCCGTTCCCTAAATACATCATCATGCCGAGGCAAGAAATCCTTCTTCTCCCACAAGCGCAGACCAGATTTTTCAGCTGTATCATGACGGACTGCCGCAATGGGCACCGTCTGTCGGCAATGGGGGCAGTAAACATTCGTGTCTCTCACCGTAGCAAGCTTATCGGCTTCAGCTAACTCCTTAGATGTCAAGCCACTCTTAATCTCAATATCAAAACCATCTTCGCCATTATCCTTCAGAATAGCTGCTGTCTTCGTGCCCTTGCCAATAATCCAGCTGGGTGCCAAGGGCAGACGATAGCCACATTCCGGGCAAGTTATCTCAGTACAATAAAGATAAGAATTCGCCCTGTCTCCCGCTTCGTTGGTTTCTATGCCCCACTCTTTAAGCTGCTTATCCACAGCATCATAAACCTTATGCTGGAACTGCCGCAGTTTCGCTACCTCTTCATCGCCGGCTCCTGCAATGTGCAAATCTGCCCAAGTCAAAAGCCCTGCAATAGGATTGAGGTCAGAAGCAAACACATCACAACCAATCCTAGCTGCTTCAAAAGGCACAGAACCGCCCCCGGCAAAGCAGTCTCCCACCGTCAGCCTATGCCCAAAGCGTTTTTTGCTCATAGCATCTACGAACTCCGGCAGACTATGTGCCTCCACTCCGTAGTAATCATTTATCTTCGCCCAGGTACTTGGTGCCACTTCAGCTTCTTCAGGACGTAGGCAATACCCCAGCATTTCATCATACGAAAAACGAGGCCACAATTTTTTTATAACCCGCTCTTTATCATCGGCCTTCATGGTAGTTTTCCATTTCAGGTTATAAGTATTCGCCAGATACAAAGCTTTCTCTTCCTCGGTCATCAGCTCTGCCAAGACCTTTAGGGGAGGCTTCTGCTTTTTTCTCTGCCACAAGCCATCTGCATCCATCATCATCAATCTCAGAAAATTAGCCAAGTCCTGCTTCGGCTGGTCAGTAGCAGGCAGAAGGGCCGCCAGTATTGCCGCACGCACAAGAACAAGCGGCTTCCGCCCCCACCACTTCCCTAAGCCTGTCAATGTCTGCCCCAAATTAGCTTTCCGTTCTTTATAACTCTCCTTGCTCACCTTGGATACAGGAAACTGGGCTTCGATAAATGATTGCTGCTTCATGTAATTGCACTCTCCTACTATCTATACATAAAGCCGTCTGCAATGTGCGGACGGCTCATATATTTCCCTATGCTCTTTGCTTATGCGGTTTGACACGATGAAGCAACCTCGTCCATCCTTACTCTTCATCTTCCTGTCGCAGAGCATAATCAAACAGCGACTGCTGCTTCGGTTCGTTGATGGGATTTTCCGTCAAGGCATAGCGAAGCGCCTTGCGCCAGCCACGGTGGTCATCAATCCCCCCCGTGGCAGCATTGGTCATAGTGTAGAGCCACCAACGTTCCTCCGGCTGCAAGCCCAGCCAGTTCTGCATGGCTCTAGGGATATTCGTCGGGTCGCAGTCCTCGATAGCCCATATGAGCACCATCAGTTCCTTGCCGAAAAGCTCCCCAAAAACTGTCTGACGGGTCAAAAACTTCCCTGCCGCACGCTTTTTCTTCTGCAACCTGACATTGAATTCCGTCTTGACTGTCTCCTGCACCTGCTCCCACTTCGCCAGTGAAATCTCCACCTTGGCCTTGTCACTGAATATGTCTATCTTCTGCACGGCCACCCCATCCTGCCAGCGGAAACGCTCATATATAGTAACCTTATCTTCTTTACTCTTCTTCAAAGCAAGAAAATGGTGCTGGCTCTCACCTGGCAGGAAGCCAAACCCTATGCTTTTCTCCTTAGTCATCTTGTCTTATTTCTCCCGGGGAATAAGTGTCTATGCCTATTTTCTTCTCTCGATTGTAATCAATGAAGTTGCGGCCAGTGCCAAAAATCTTCTTCTCAATACCCATAGAGATATTGACATCTTTCTCCGTAGCCAGAGTGCGGCGCAACTCATTTATGGTATTTTCCAACACCTCTGCCGTCACCTTACTGCCACCGCCAATATTGAGCTCTATATAGCCGCCGTCCCCCTCATTTTCCATGATGGAGATGACCACATTCACATCTTCCACATCAATATTGTATTTTTTCAGGTAGCCCAATTCCTCATAGCATTCTCGGGTGCTGCTATACCTGACGGACTTGGAAAGATACAGGGGAGAGGCTTCTTTTACCACAATTCCCTGCTTCTTCGCAGCCTGCTCCACCTTTATATCATCTCTGGCGCGCACCTCCCCCTTTACCATGGCCGCAACCAGTACGTGCTGGCAGGTGTCCGGCATAGCAAAGGTACCGTCATAAAGACCGCCATTTTCCCCAGGCTCGGAGCCATCGGTGGTATAGCGAAGCTCTACCCCCTTCTGACTTTCCAGTGTGCACTCATAGACCGTGTTCAGTTGATTTATCTTATGTTTGATGGTAATGGGCCGCTGCCATTTCACCGGGTCTCCAGCAGGGTGCTCACCTGTGCTGTCAACACAGAGGAAGGATATTTCCAACGCCTCCGTGACAAAATCATTGAGGTTTTCCACAGTCAGGGAACTCTCAGTAGCCTGCGCTCCCTCATCATAAAGAACTCTGTCGCCATATTGAGGACGCAGTTTCAGATGTGCTGGCCCTGTCTCATGTTCATCGCTCTGCATAGTGACGTTAAGGCTGGTAGGCTCCTTGGGGAAAGGTCCTTTTTCTATATATTCGCCATCCTGTCGCCACAAATCACGCTCAAAGCAATACTCCTGCAAATCGTCCAGCATACCAGGATAATACCACAGCCAGCTTGTTTCTGTAGCCGTGCGCTCCCTTATCTCGCTAATCATCATCTGCTTGCGGGTGAAGATATTTTTTTCGCAAAGCCCCTGCACCTTTTCTGAAACCTGGTCATTGGAAAATTTATGCTTGGCTAAGAGCGTGTTTATGACCTGCTCTTCTCCATTGTAATCATTATCCCTGAACTCCATCATGAAAGCCGCATCCCGCAGTCTCTCCTTCAAAGGATAATGGAGCAGAGTAAAAGTCTCCCGTGCCGCACTCAGGATAGCAGTCTTCTTCTTTATCTGGGTATCCTTAGCCATCTGCAACTGGGGATTGTCCTCCGCCACATTGCCTTGGGCGCGGATATTGCTTATTATCTGCTCTATGGCCTTCAACTCCTTGGCAGAGGTATAAAGCCTCTCCATAGTATCACGATTGCCAGAGAGGAACATGACGCGGTTCTTGTAATTGGTCGCCTCATAAAAAGCCTGCAACTCAGGGTGCAGACCACCCCTATGTGGCTCAAATACTACCAAAGTAACCTCATCACGGGAAAGCTGTATTTCGTCCACTGCCGGGAATATCAGCAGCTTTTGATAGCAATTCCCCTGTTTGGGCTGAAAGCAGTTCTGCAGGAATTTCCGCAGAGTAGTTGCCTTGATGTCCTCGTTGCTATAACTGCCTGTCAGGGACTGCATCTCAGCAATCATATTGCGGGTATTCTGGAAGAAGATATGTCCCTTCTTGTCATTCTGCATATACCAAGACTTCATGCTGAAGTCGTCCATGGCACGTTTCAGCAGAGTTATGTCACGGTCAGGAGAGCAGAGATACCCTACCACTTCCTTGGGATCAAGTCCCAAAAGGGCATTGGGCACATCAGCCAGAGAAGCTACAAGGATAAGCTTGGCGGCATCGCTGGCATTGGTATTTTGGTACTGCTGGTCAATCTCCTCCGCAAAAGCCTTGCCGCCGGAAGCTATGTCCGTAGCTATAGCCTGGGTCAGCGAACTCTTGATTCCCTGAATCTCTCCCAACATCCCCCTGTTGTTGAGGTCAAAGTCATAAACGTGTACGAGATATTTTTTCTTAGCCCGTTCCCCATCGTTCTCATAAAGCCCTGCCACAATACGCCTCATAAAGCGAATAAGGCCTCGTGTCTGCTGAAAACCTGGGTTTTCCTTGAATCGGGCATAGAGGTTCCGCATAGCGGGGTGAAAAGGATATGCCTCTTTGATACCCGTATAGATTCTGTCGGGCTGCTCATTAGTATAGCCCATCTGCTTGGCTTCCAGCACAGCCTTTTGATAGGCTATGGCTATTTCATTGACTTCTTCATCCACCGGAAGTTCTGCAAATAAACGCTTCCTCAATATGTGGTAAACTTCATCAGAAGCGCTGCCCACGGGCTCAATATCTCGGCTTGTGCGATTCACCTCATTGGAAAGGTTCTTGAAAGAACTGCGAATCAGTTCACTGCCACTCTCATAGGTCGCCTCCAAATCCGAGATAACCACACAGACATTGGTCAGTTTGTCCTTGCTCAGAGCCGAAAACAAATTAGACAAGGCTGTAGCTGTAACCACCGACAAGTCAGAATTGCCCACGGTAGTAGCCTTGGCATTCTCCAAATAAGGGGGAATTTCATCCAGCAGAATCAGCAACGGCTCTCCCTGCAGCAAATTCACCCAGGCTGTTTCCCCCGGAGCCTGCAATGGTGAATAATAATCCCTGAAAACATCCTTCTTCCCCAGCTGCTCTGCTATAGCTCCCCAAATGCCAAACTTGGCATCAGATTCACGTCCATTGAAAGCTACCACACGAACAGCCCCAAGCTTCCTGTATTCACCTGCCTCGGGCAGTACCTCAGCACGATAAGAGGGATACATAGAGAGAAGCCCCAACGCTATCATATTATGTGTCTTGCCGCCGCCCATAGCCTGCGTGAGCTTAACCAGCCCTGTAGCGCCAATGCCCATAAAACGCTGAAAAGCAACCGTCAGCAGTTCTTTCATGCCATCAGTCAGATAGTTCTCTGCAAAAAAATCCTCTGGGTCTATCTTCTTTTCGATGAGATTCATGAGATGAAGTACATCATCCCGTTTATTCTCGTCAAACACACTCTGACGAGGCTTGCACAGATCAAACAGCGTTCTCATCGCATATCCCCCTAATATACTACATGCATCCACGTCACATATACAGCACCAGCCGTTGGCAGGGCATTGCTGTCCCCGTCAGCGGCTAGTTCATTTAGGCTAATTCATTTAACGAATCCTGGTTATTTTTTTTCCATGGAGTCTCCAAACCATCAATATGCTCAAATAAATCTGCCTTTATATCCGCTCCCATAGGGTCTAGAATAAAATCTATCCCCTCTCTTCTTGCAAGTTTTGCAGCGGGAACAAAATCACTGTCACCAGCAATTAAGATTATTTGATCAACCAGTCTTTTAAGTGCCAACGAAACTATATCTATCCCTATGCGCATGTCAACACCCTTTTGCTGGGCATTGAATTCAAAATCACCTTCAGTTAAACTTTCAAGCGTACGCTTTCCTGCCAATAAATCCTTGGTAACGCTTGCCCGCAAATTATAATTAGGTCGTTCTGCCAAAACACCTAATCGAAGTGCGTACTTGCGTCTTCTTTTCAGTTCATCCATAAAAGAAGTTGTCCACGTACTAGTATCAGATTTTTCTAAATCTACATTCTTCTTCGTAAGTGGATGATAGACACTTCGTCTGCTTGGAGCACAATCATAATAAAAAATTCTATATAGCTGACGCTCTACATTGCCATCTTTCTTATCCAAATGTGCCAAGCAATAGGCGTTCAATTCTCTGGCACGTTCCTCAGCAGTCTTCATTCCCCACTGATGCTTGGCTCTTTTCCTGTAAAATCCACCATCAACCAAAATCGCTGTCTTTATCATGATTATCACCCAAAATATAAGAGCCCCAAGGATTCCTCCACTCCTGTATAATCGGAGGGCGTACTACCATGGGGCTATTAAACCATTATAAGCATAAGCACTCAAGTACACCTTCATTTTATAGCACGTATTTCATTTTGTCAAACATTTTCCACTATATCGTTCAGCTTTTATGTCGACAAGGAATGTGCATTGGCGTTATAATTAGAAAATCTTAGCAAGCCATGATAAGGAGGATTTGCATTGTACATAGAATATATCACCCTCATCGCTGTCCTGCTGCTTAGTTATTTCGGACACAATATGACCGTAGTCTATGCGACAGGCATCGTGCTGCTGCTGAAGGTGCTTGGCCTCACCCCGGCCCTCGAAGCCCTGGGCACCCAGGGCCTCAACTGGGGCATCATCATCCTCACCGCTGCCATACTGGTGCCCATTGCCAACGGCACCATCACCATCCACACCATGATTGATGCCTTCCGCACCCATGCGGGCATCATAGCTATTGTGGCAGGCCTCCTGGCGGCGCTGGCCGGGGGCAGCGGTGTGGAGTTACTCAAGAGCACTCCTGATGTGATTCCGGCCCTCATCATCGGCACTATGGCAGGGGTCATCTTCTTCCACGGAGTGGCCGTAGGACCGCTGATTGCCGGGGGCGTGACCTACTTTGTGCTGCAGATTATAGGAAGACTCAGCTGAAGACTCCCTCCGTCAGCCCTTCGGGCTGCCGCCCCCCTCTCACTCATGCAAAAACACGTTGCCAATTCTAGCAACGTGTTTTTGTATATATGATGATTTTTGGGAAAGCTATATCAGAACCCTGCCTGGAATACCAGGTTCATCAGGAACAGGACCCCCAGGCCGAAGCCCAAAGAGGATACTTCCCTCCTGCTGCCATCCATCAGCTTCAGCAGGGGATAGGCAGTGAAACCAAAGGCCAGGCCCGTGGAAATGCTGCCGGACAGGGGAATCAGCACCACAATGAGAAAGGCCGGGAACCACTCAGCAAAATCCTGCAACTCCACGAACTGCAACTGCTGCATCATCATGGCGCCAGTGATGATGATCACCGGGGCAATGGCCGCCTGGGGTACATAGGAAAGGAAGGGTATGAGGAAGACTGACACGCTGAAAAGCAGAGCGCTCACCAGAGCCATCAGCCCGGTGCGCCCGCCGCTGGCAATGCCTGCGGCACTTTCCGCCGCCGCCACTGTGGGGCTGGTGCCCAGCACACTGGAAATGAGCGTAGTGAAAGCCGACCCCTTGTAAGTCCTGCCGAACTTCTCTTTCTCTGGCAAGATTCCCTGCAGGAGCCCCATGGTCTCAAAGATCATGATCATGGACATGGAAAACACAGACAGCAGGAAAGGAATGCTCAGGATATGGCTGAAATCCGCCTGAAGCAGCATAGAGGGATAATCCACCAGCCCTCTCACGCTGATTTCCAAAGGCGCGCCAATGCCAATGCCCAGGATATTGCCAACTACGCTGGTAACAATAATAGCGATGAAGAAGCTGCCCATCACATTTCTGAGATAAAGGGCCAGGCTCAGCACCAGTCCGAAGATGGAAAGCAGAGCCACAGGATTAGTCAGGCTGCCCAGCTCGATGATGGAGCTGCTGCCGCGGCGGATAAGCTCCGCTTTTTCCAGCCCGATTTCCACCAGGAACAGGCCAATGCCTGCGGTGATGGCACATTTGATGGAAGGAGGCACCGCCTCCGAAAGCCGCTTTGCCCATCTGGTGCAGGCCACATAGGCAAAGATAAGGCCGGACACCAGGGAAATGGCAATGGCTTCCTGCCAGCTAAGTCCCATGTGGGCGCAGACCGTATAGGTGAAGAAGGCGTTGATGCCCATGCCCGGGGTAAGTATGATGGGCGCATCTGCCACAAAGGCCATGATGAGGCAGCCAATCACCGAAGAAAAGATGGTGGCAAAGACGCTCATCCCCACAGGAATGCCAGCATCTGCCAAAATCAACGGATTGACGATGATGATGTAGGAAATGGCAAAAAAAGCGGTAATGCCTGCCAGTATTTCCCTCTGCAAAATTTTCTTGTCCTTTAGTGCTCCGCCAAAGAGCTTATCCATGGCTAACGCCTCCCTGAGTCTTTTATCCATATTGCTCCCATATTCTATTCCTTTCTTCCGTACAAAAAAAGGACATCCGTCCGTTAATGTCCCAATTACTTTCAAAATTAAATATTCAGATTTATACAGCTACACAAGGCATAACCAATGTGCTATAATCTCCTCATAGGATTATTGTCAACAGAAAGGGATATAGATATGAAACTGGACTATATGCTGGATCATATTCCGGAAAATATCCGGCAGCATACCACCAAACGCACCTTCCAGCCAGGGGATGTGGTGGTGAGGAAAGGTGAAAAGGCCGACCATGTATACATACTGACAGCAGGCAAGCTCCGGGTCAGCAATGAGTTTGAAAGCGGCCAGCGCTATACATTTGCCTCTTTGGAAGTGCCGGATATGATTGGAGATCTGGAAGTCCTGGCAGAACAGGAACACTTTGCCGCCACTAATGAGGCCGTCACTGAGTGCCAGGTATTGTCACTGACAGCTGACACCTTCCTGCACTGGATGAAAACCGACAATGACTTTGCCGTAGCAGTGGCAAAGCTGCTGGCTGCCAAGATGTACCCCACTTCCAACGAGGCTGGCCGGGTAAAATTCCAGCCCAGCCAGGAGCGCTTCGAGGAATACCTGGCCAAGCGCCTGGGCGATATCGAGACAGACCTCTTCATCCTCCACACCAGCCGCCAGCAG
Organism: Selenomonas sp. AB3002; assembly: GCF_000702545.1. Classification (NCBI taxonomy): domain Bacteria; kingdom Bacillati; phylum Bacillota; class Negativicutes; order Selenomonadales; family Selenomonadaceae; genus Selenomonas; species Selenomonas sp. AB3002. Next base: position 1,772,261 of record NZ_JNIO01000008.1, read on the forward strand.
ATAGCCGATGACATCGGCACCAGCGTCAAAACCGTCAACCGCTGCGTCACCAAGATGCGGGATGACGGTGACCTCTCCCTGCTCCACGGCAAGATTACCCTGAACCGTGAGCAGCAGGCCCGTCTCAGAGCTGTGTGGAAAAACGAACCTTAAAATCATACCTGCAATACAGACGCTAAAAGGGCAGCCCCCCGAGGGACTGCCCTGCTTTTGTGTCTGTTATTATTTCAAGGACTCCACATAGCGCTTGAGTTCCTCTGCCGCCTTGGTGACGCGGGAGAGGTTGGCCGTGATTTCTTCGGTGGAAGCGGCCTGCTCCTCACTGATGGAGCCGGTGTTCTCAATGGACTTGGAGATGCCTTCAACTGCCTTGTTCATTTCAGTCAGAGTGGACTGGATTTTCTCAGTTGCCTCACGGGACTGCTCGGCAAGTTTTCTCACTTCCTCAGCCACCACAGCGAAGCCGCGGCCCTGCTCACCGGCACGGGCTGCCTCGATGGCGGCATTGAGGCCCAGAAGGTTGGTCTGACCAGCAATATTCGTGATGAAGTCGATGACCTTGATAGTGTCAGCATTCTTCTCCTGCAGGAATTTCGCCTGCTCCACGGACTCCTGCCCGGCCTTGGCGAGGGCGCTGGCGCTTTTCGCCACCTGCTCAACAGCCTCATAGACCGTCTGTGTGGATGTTGCAATTTCCTCGATAGAAGCAGCCAGCTTGTTGGTTACCTCCTCATTTTGCTTGAATTCCTCAGCCATAGATATTCCTCCTCAATCATGAATATTGTTGATTATGCCCTTCGGGTCCATTTCCCTTGATAAATTCCTTTTGTTCTTATTCCACAAGCAAGGAAAAAAACCTGCTGCCCGGCAAAATTTTTCTATCTTTCAACCCTAAGCAGCGGTTCCGCTATGTAGCCGTAAGCATGACCTGCCAAAAGGGAAGCCAAAAGCTCCCTGCCCTCATATTCCTGCCATTCCTTCCCTGGAGGCCACTTCAGCGCCTCCAGCTGCCGCCTGCGGAAGATGGCGGAGGCCAGCCCACCGGGGAAGCACTGACGGGCATCCCAGATGCTCTGGGCCGCCTGGCTGCCATCACCGGGCATAAAGATTTCCTTGCCTGTGTCAATATCGAAAACTTCCTGCCGCATGATCTTGTCTGAGAGGTAATCCCCCTCCTCCACCGCCGACACCATCAGGCTCAGTTCTTCCTGGGCAGAAAGGGCAGAGACCATCTTGATAAGCCTGTCCGGCAGCATAATGAAGCCCTCAGGCAGCCACTGCACAAACTCCCCCTTCATGCCCTCAGGCAGAAGTTCCCAGGCCTCAGGCCCTGACAGCAGGGAAATGCACTCCACAGGCTGCTGCTCCAAAAGCTCTACCAGCGCAGCTTCTCCCTCTGGCGAAATTTCCGGAGCCAGCACAATGTATTCCTTGAAAGGATAGTCGTCAGACAGGGCAGATGCCATGGTCCTGGCAAAAAGCTCAAGATTTCCCCTGTACTGCATGACAATGCTGACAGGCTGGACAAAGAGCCTGGCTCTAAGTTCTGCACATTCCTCTGCCAGCTGCTCTGCTGCCAGCATGACAACTTCCAGCAGGCTTTCCTTGTCGTAGTCCGGCGTATAGCAAAGCCTCACCACATCACTGCCGGGCAGCCGTGGCGCCTTCACCGGCTGTCTGAGGTTTTCAGGCTGCAGGCTCCTGCCCTTCATAAGCTCCCTGTATCCCTCCCGCCACTGATGGGCGGTGCGGGTGTAGCGGGTATACTTTGCCACATTGCCCAGCCAACCCACGGCGGCTTTCTTGGCAGCCTGTTCCTCACTGCGCCAGGGATAATGAGCGATGTGGACGCCTTTTACCACCTCCGGCACCACAGCCTGCCTGTCCCCCTCATTGCCAGGCAGCAGAGCCCGATGGCTCCCTTGGGAAATCTCCAGCTGGGCTTCCTTCACCGCCCCGGCTCCCAACACGGCCTTGGTAAGGCTGTCGGGCCACTTCTCCCGATATGCACGCCGGGACAGCAGGAAGCCCTGGCCGCTTCTGGGCACATACCTGACCCAGGGGATGGCATAGACTTTTCCCTCGTCCATGGCGGCAAAGACCGAGCGGCAATAATTGCCTACGCTCTGTCCTGCATTGCCACTCCCATCCGGCAGCAGAAATTCATCAGCATCAAGTGGCACCACAAAACCTGCCCCCTCAGCCACCGCCTGCCGCATCAGCGCTGTCACCACTTCGGACTGGAGTTGGGCCGCCCCCTTAACCTCAGAAAGGACAATAGGCAAGCCATCCTGCTGGAGGGCCTGCAGGATGGACAGGGTCTCGTCACTGCTCTCGTGCACAGCCACATAAAGCTTATCAGCCCAACCCAGATTGTGGCGCACAAAACTTTCTATTACATCCGCTTCATTGCGGACCATGGAAACTACTGCAATAAGACTCATAATAAAAACCTCAGCGCAGGGCAGCCAGCAGCAGGAAATCCGTCTGGGGCAGCCTGGAAGCAAACTCCTGAGCCTTTTCCTTCTCCCCCTGCTCATGGCAGAGCACAGCCATATTCCGCAGGCTTTCTCCGTCCAGCGGATCAATCTTCAAGGCTTCCTCAAGGAAACGACGTGCCTCCCCATAATTTTTCTGGTAGAAATATCCGCCTGCAAAGACATTGTAAAGATGGATTTTCGCCTGCAGCGGCACGGGCTTTTCCGCAATGGCCTTCAGCTCTGCTTCAATATCTGCCACTGGTGCTGCCGGCGCAGGAGCCTCACAAGCCGGTACTTCCTGCGGAGCAATTTCCTGCACCACATGCGGCTCAGGAGCAGGTGCTGCCGGAGCTGCAGGCGGGGCAGTTTTCTCCACCACAGGTGTCTTTTCTTCGTCCTCCCCTGCCACAAAAGCTGCCACATGGGGATATTCAGCCCTGATGCGCTCAGGCTCGCACCTATAATAATATTCCAAAATATCATTCAAATCCTGGGACTGTTCTTCCGTAAGCAGTTCCCTGTTGCTGGCCAGCAGGACATCTGACAGGGAAAGAGCTCCTTCCTCACGCTCATTGAGAATACAGAGACGGGCCAGAAGAATGCGGGCAGGGATATGGTAAGGAGCCAGGTCCATCACCATGTCCACCCATTTGGTAGACCTTTCGTAATCCCCCACCATGAAATAGCAGTAGGCCCCGTCATACAGAAGATCCGGGTCATAGCTGTTGTCCTTGACAAGTTCTGCCAAAGAGCCCAGTGCCTCGGCGTAGTCACCTGCCTCCATCTGTTCCTTCATCTGCTCCCGCAAACCCGCATCCCTGCGGCGGATTTCCATCTTATTGGCCTTTTCTTTCTTTTTATTCAGCTTGCGGCTGCTCTTGCTCATATTTACCGTCCTTTCTCCCGCAGCATCACCCACAGGCTCGGCTGCCTCATTATTTTCCTTTACAGGAGTATTCAACCAAAGAAGCCCGGATTCCTCTATGGTAAAGCCGGACTTCTCCAGCCACTTGACATAAATTTCCGCATAAGCCTGCTCCACCGCCGCCACATAAGGACCGCTTGCCATAACAGGAGAACGCTCCATCATCGGACGCAGCTTCTTATGCAGGGCCTTCAGGCACTCTTTGTCTTCTGCCAGTGACACAGCCCGCTCTGCATATTCCCCCTCAGAAAAGGTGCACAGCTCCGCCAAGCCCATATTCATAAGCAAACTGTAACCAAAACGAGAATTGTGCCGCTCGCCTGCCAAAGTCACTACAGGCACCCCCATGTAAAGCGCATCGCAAGTGGTGCCCCCACCGGGATAAGGCCAGGTATCAAGGGCAATATCAATCTCATGGTAGTCCTTTAAATAATCAGGTGCAAAGGGATATGCTTCCACCCGTGCCAGGTCAATCCCTGCCGCTTCTATGCGGGCAAAGGCCAGCTTCCTGCCATACTCGCTGTTGAAAATCTGAGCCCGCAGATGGAGACGGCTGCCCTGTACCTGCCGCAGAATCTTCGCCCAAACCCGCAGGACTTCGTCCGTGACCTTGGCAAAATTATTCAGACAGCCAAAGGTGACAAAGCCTTTGGCAAGGCAGGGGGCTTCCCCCACCTCTCCCGGAGCATCATGCCACATATAGCAGAAATGAGACTTGGGAAGCCTCAGAAGCTTTTCTGTAAAATAATGTTCATTTCCCCCGTCCTCCGGGTCAAGATAGTGGTCAGTCAAAAAGTAATCCACTGCCGGCAGGCCCGTGGTATCAAAATAACCAATGCCTGAAAGCTGCACAGGAGCAGGCTTGCAGGCCAGCACAGGCAGCATATTCTGAGCAGTGTGGCCTGCAAGGTCAAAGAGTATATCTATCTCATCCTCGTACACGGCCTGGGCAATCTCCACCGGAGCCATCCCTCGCACATTGCGCCAGCCATCCACCCAGGAGGCAAACTCGGCACTGGCACTGTCCTCTATGCAGTTGGTGTAGCAATAGACCTCAAATCGTTCCCGGTTGTAATCCTTAAGCAAGGCATAGCTGAAAAAAGCTACCACATGAAAGCGTAAGTCCGGGGATATATAGCCGATGCGCATTTTCGCACGGCCATGGGGCTTGTGGCTGTACTGCTCCACCCGAGAGAGCATTTCCCCATACTTTTGGGCTTCTGCCAGCATAAAGGACTGAGGCTCATTCAGATAGTGCAGATTGAAGAGATAATTGCTGTAATCTGCCAGACTACCCGTGGCCAAAGTCTTGTACTCCACGGATTTCAGATAATGACCGGCTGCCTCCCGGGGCCGGGCCAGCTTCCGTTCAAGATTGGCCAGGATGCTGTAGGCCGCCCCCCGATACCAGTCTTCCATGGGCAGGTTCAAGGCATGGCGCACCTCCGCTTCCGCACTTTCCCAGTCCCCACTAAGCATCTTTATGCGCCCCAGAAGGAAATGACCTGTGCCATCTTCCTTCATATCAAAGAGTCCTTCGTAGTCAGCTGCAGCAGCTAAAGCCCCATCCTTATCGTTGCCGTCTATGTAAGCCGCCAATACCGTATGCCAAATTTTCCTGTCCCGGGTGCCAATCTCCCGGATTTCCTCTGCTAGAGCCACCGCTTCCTGGTAGCGGCATCTTTCCAGAGCATCCATCAGAGCCAGATAGCACTTATGTACCTTCTGATAAGGCAAGAGTTTTTTTTCTGCCATGAGCCCACCTCCCCCATTGCCTATCAAGTTGCAATTATTCTATATCCGCCCCCTCTTTTCCTTTTTAAGCAAACGAAAAGACCGCACAGTCTCTTCAAAACCTGTGCGGTCTACATACACAATTATGCTGCTACTTCCATAGATGATCCGGCAGCCTTCTTCTGAGCAGCATAAGCCGCATGTGCATTGTGCTGCTTGATCTGTGCATTCACCTGCTGGAAGGCGCTGCTGCCCAATTTAGTGCTGTTGCCAAAATTAGAACCAGTGGTGCCATTCTTACGGGCAGCGCTCATGCCCTTGCCCATGTTCTGCATGCCCTGATTGTAATCCTGGCGAATCTGCTGCTGGAATCTGCTCTTGCCAACCTTGGTCTCATTGCCAAAATTAGAAACCTCGTAATAGGAACGAGTCTTATCCATAATCTTCGAGGTCTGATGTTCACCAATCGCAGTAGTCTGCTTGTTGCCTTGCTGGAATTTGCTGGTACCTATCTTGGTCTGATTGCCAAAATTGGATACCGAATAGATAGCTTTCGCCCTGTCCATGATTTCGGCGGTCTTTTGCTCACCGATGCTCACAATAGTACGGCTCTCCCGGGAAATAGCTCCCGTACCCACCTTGGTGTCATTGCCCAGGTTCGAAGACTCATAATAAGAACTCGCCTTGGCAAACCCCTCTGCGGCTTTTTGCTGCCCTGTAACACTTACCTGCTTGTTAAGCTCAGGGAAGCTTGGAACATTGCTGATGCTCATGCCCATAGTAATCCCCCACTTTCCTTAGAACTTGCGCTCACTCCATTGCTTGATTTCCTTTGGTTGACCAACTCAAATAGGTACATAGTCCTATATTAGTATTATACCTGCACCCTCCTAATTTTGCAACAATAATATTAAAAGATTGATTATAAACTTTATCAATAAGAAACATGACATATCTGATAGGATATTTATCCTGTGAATACTTTCACCTCCCCTGTATACAATTCTCTGATAATATAGTATACTGTAACTTGTGAAACATATATAACATTGTAAACCGGCCAAAGATGCCGTCAAATTACAAAAACGGCAGCAGGCCGCAGGCAAAGGAGAGATCCAAATGGCAGACAGCAAAGCGTACGTCAAAGAAGTCTTGGACCTGGTGGCAAAGCGTGACCCTGACCAGCCCCAGTTCCTCCACACCGCAGGCAAAGTCCTGGAATCCGTCGAACCGGTGCTCTCGCAGCATCCCGAATACCAGGCAAACAAAATCCTCGAGCGCATGGTAGAACCGGAGCGCGTCATTTCCTTCCGTGTTCCCTGGACAGATGACAAGGGCGAGATCCAGATCAACCGCGGCTTCCGCGTGCAGATGTCCTCTGCCATCGGCCCCTATAAGGGCGGTCTGCGCTTCCACCCCAGCGTGAACCTGGATATCCTGAAATTCCTGGCCTTCGAACAGGTTTACAAGAACGCCCTCACGGGCCTGCCCATCGGCGGTGCCAAGGGCGGCTCCGACTTTGACCCCCACGGCAAGAGCGATGCAGAGGTCATGCGCTTCTGCCAGAGCTTCATGACTGAGCTTTACCGCCATATCGGACCGGATGTGGATGTACCGGCAGGTGATATCGGCGTAGGCGGCCGCGAGGTAGGCTATCTCTTCGGCCAGTACAAGCGCATCAGGAACTCCTACGACGCAGGCGTCCTCACGGGCAAGCGCGTGGATTACTGGGGCAGCCTGGCCCGCCCCGAAGCTACGGGCTACGGCCTCCTGTATTTCGTCAAGAACATGCTGGATGCCAAGGGCATCGACCTGAAAGACAAGGTGCTGGTAGTCTCCGGCTCCGGCAACGTGGCCACCTATGCCATCGAGAAGGCCCAGTCCTTCGGCGCCAAGGTGGTTACCTGCTCCGACTCCAACGGCTATGTCTATGACCCCAATGGCATCGACCTGGATGCTGTGAAGGAAATCAAGCAGGTGCGCCGCGGCCGCATCAAGGAATATGTGGAGACTCATCCCAATGCCGAGTACCATGAGGGCTGCTCCGGCGTCTGGACCGTGAAGTGCGACGTGGCCCTCCCCTGCGCTACCCAGGGTGAAATCAGCCTGGAATCCGCCAAGATTCTGGTGGAGAACGGGGTCAAGGCCGTAGGCGAAGGCGCCAACATGCCTTCCGTCATCGAGGCCATCGATTACTTCCAGAGCCACGGCGTCCTCTTCGCCCCCGCCAAGGCAGCCAACGCCGGCGGCGTGGCAGTCTCCGCCCTTGAAATGGCCCAGAACTCCGAGCGTCTCCAGTGGACCTTCGAAGAAGTTGACGGCCGCCTCCAGGGCATCATGAAGAACATCTACGAACAGTCCAAGAAGAACGCTGAAGCATACGCAGATCCTGATGATCTCGTAGCTGGCGCCAACATCACCGCCTTCCTGAAGGTGGCCAACGTCATGCTGGCACACGGGCTGGTGTAAGAACAACATAAAAGGATAAAAATGGCCCGCCAAGGCTACGCAAAGCCTTGGCGGGCTGTTTTTACGATATTTCCAAATCCCCCTGCTGGTCACGCCTGCGGAAGGAAAAACCTGCCAGTTGCTGGCTGGCCCAGCCTACAAAAAGGCCCAGGATGTTGGCGCCGGTGATGTAGACGAAAGCAACAACCAGGTTCAAAATATAGTCAGACTGAGCGGGAAAAGCGCCCAGGTAATAGCCTGCAAAGATGCAGGAAAAGGAATTAAAACCCACCAGTGAATGCTTGATACAGGGCAGCTTCAGGGCTACCATCAAGGCCATGATCATCAGGAACACCGCCAGCATGGAAGCCTGCATCCCTGGCATGAACACAGCGAACGCATCCGTCAGAACCACAGCCGTCAGGGCCAGGACTGCCGCCGCCACGCAGGTGACAGAACCTTCCCTGATGGCCGTTTTATTTGCCCCAATGGCCAGATACCACGCCCAGCCAATGAAAAGCGCCCACACCGGCATCCCTGCCAAAGTCCCCAGGCAAGCCAGCGCCGAAACACCCGCCACCACGAAATCCGTCTGATTGATATCAAGAATAGCCTTTCCCAACTGTCTCATACAATCCCCTCTATCTTTATTTTAATTGTTTATTATTATTTTATGGGATTATCAGAAAAATGGAAAGGACATGTGACCTGGAATTTTACTAAACACTATAACTTTTACATTCCTCCGCCCACTTAAACACGTATATTATATGTATTTACGATATAGTCTTTTAAGTATCCAGAGTAGTCGTAATCATACGTTACCCTCGAAGTTTTCCAGCCACTAGACGAATCCCACCTTAATATCAGCCATTGGTTATTTTTATATAAAATGGTTGCATCTAAAAGACGGTATTCACTTGGATAATTTGCAGGAACAAATTTAACTTTAGCTTCATAAGCATAAGATGCAGCCGCCTCTGTAGGAGAAACTGTTTCAGTCACCACATAATAACTACCATTACCATAGGCACACAGATAATAATCAGATGCAACTGCAATTTTCTGAACAGGAAAGATTATTGCAAAGGCAACAATCATAGTACCAATATATCTTGCAATTATTCTCATATTAAATTCCTCCTAAATCCCATACCAACTCACTACAATAATTTTTTCCTCTAGCATGTTCTAATGGTTGCTGATTTCACTTTTGTGTTAGGACTCTATGCAACAATGCTAACGGTATTGCCACCCATCCTAATAGCAACGCCCATATTATCCTGCTTATGATGTAGTCACCAGTATTACTGTATATTTCTGCCCTGGTGTTCAAAATATGATACTTGAGATAATATATAGCCTTGACACCAGCATATATATAAATAACAAAAATAATCAACTCAAATATGCCAGCGATTGTCTTTAGTATTTCCATTCTCCCACCTCCCAAACAACTAACACAAGTCATTTCAAGTTATGATAAAGTTTATCTATTTTCCATCCGTTTTTTGTGTTTATCACTTCAGCAGTACCGCTAAAATCTCTAGTGCCACCCGGATTATCTACAGCTCTAAGATTAAATGTTAAAATTATTTTTTTTGCCGTTTGGGAATAAATCATTACATCAGAAGGCACACTACTTACTGTCGTCTTGAAGCCAGGAACCCAACCTTCATATGACATACGCTTTTTGAAATTCTCGCTTAGACAATCATACGCCTCCCTATACTTCTTGTTAGTAATATTTGCATGATAGTTATATAGCACCTGTATGGCAGGATTTTGTGCTTCAGCCTTGGTCGGCTTATTAGCTGATGCTTTTTCATCCATCCTGGCACTTATATACTGAACCTTATCATCTCCTTTGTTAAAAGCAAACCTCAACAATCCATCTTTATTGTTCACTGTTGTAAATTTATACTCATAAAGCTCCAAATTTTCATATTTTGATTTGATAAAATTATCGCCATACATCAAACGAACATCCTGCAATGTAGCACCTTCATGCAGGCCGCGCTTAGAATATGCATGAGCACTTTCCGACACCAAACCTATAACCACATTATTATTTACCACTACTCTCACATCATCATACTGATAATATTGTTTCTCACCTTTAGCTTGGAGACTGCGTTCTTGTCCAAACAAGGCATGCATTTTCTCTATATCAGCTCCCAAATCCAGACCATTTATGGACAATTCAGAGGCTTTGGCAGCCTGTTCCTCTATCGAAAAAAAATTATTCTCCTTGTTTTCCTGAACATTTTCTTCTACTGCCTGTGGTTCATTGGCACCTTTTCCCGACATATTAGCCAAGAACACCCCTAAAGCTATACAAGCGAATAAACTAATAACAATACCTGCAGCTATGATTGCGTTTTTTCTTGATTTAGACTTATCTTCACTTGATGTAGCTTTTGTGGGTTGTACCACTGACATTTGCTGCGTATCCTCTATAGATAATGGTCTTTCCAATTGCGGACTATTATTCTCTTCCTTCACCTCCAAAGCTTGCTCCTCTGCCTGCTCTTGCTCAGCTGACACTACCGGCCTCGGCTTGCCACATGCAACACAAAAATTTCCAAAATTAACCCTTCCACATTCACAAAGCCAATTCGCATCCTTTCCATTGCCACCAACTGCCTTGTCCTTTGTTTCCATAACCACTGTCCCCCATTTCCCTAATTAGCAATCAGTGAAACAGTTCCGTCTGCACTGATTGCACGACAGCAATCAGTATAAACCTCTATATATTCATAACCGCCATGAATAGCAATCCCGCGTACCCTCTCCAGACCTTGTGGCAATTCTTCCCCTGTCTTATAATGTTCTATTATATTACCTACAAAATCCAGCATATGTACTTCATATGGTTTCCCCAAATAGCATACAGCAACAACTCCTAGCAAAATTCCCGCTAATTCTACTTCAGGAAATTCTTTACTCAAGGCCTCCAGCACGCGGCTAACCTTTTCCTGATTGTGCACATGTCCACCTGCATCCAAATTGTGCAATGTCTCCATGTATTCTTTCGATCTTCTTTGGCGCAATATTTTGGCCATTTGCATTTCCGTATATTGCTTTTTTACTGGCTCTTTTCTTTTTAGGTCCAACGTATTTATTGTCTGCTCTGCCTGCTTTTGCATAAATAAAGGTTTCGGCATCTATTGTTACCTCCCTGCGAAATTAAGTATCACAAAAGCACCTTTCTTGTCTTAACACCTGATGATTGCGCCAGTTTTTCACCACCGATTGGCTTGCCAGAAGCAGGTACTGCTCTCTCTTTTCCCCACTCACGTATAGATTCTATTTTTTCAGGGCTTGTCTGGGATAAAGGAACCACATTATTGAATGCTGTAATCAGTTGCTCTGGAGTCATAATAAAATTAGGATTCGCTATCGTACGATAAGCCAAATCCCTTACTGTCGACTCTAAATCAGCACCAGTAAACCCATCAGTGAGCTGAATTATTTTATCAGCCAAATCCCCACTAAAATCCACATTCAAATATTTCTTCATGTATAATGACAAAATATCTTTTCTTTCATCTGCAGTAGGCAAGTCCACAAAAAACAGCTCATCGAAACGTCCTCTACGCAACAATTCTGACGGTAACATTGATACATCATTCGCAGTGGCTACTACAAACACCTGTTTTTTACATTCCTGCATCCAAAATAAGAACTGGCCTACCATTCTAGTAGATACTCCGCCATCACCTGCACCACCTGTTGCGCCAGATAATCCCTTTTCTATCTCATCAATCCACAGTATACATGGAGACACATTCTCTGCCGTTGTCAGAGCATCTTTCAACTGCTGCTCAGACTGACCAACGTAGCTCCCCTGCACCGTGGCAAAGTCCAAGCGATAGAGCGGCAAATGCCAATTAGCAGCAATTGATTTAGCAGACAATGACTTGCCGCAACCAGGCACACCTACCAATAATATTCCCCGCGGTGGCTGAAGCCCCTTCGCACGCAGCATATCTCGTTTTTCCGGCTTCAATAATTCTTTCTTTTCTTCCAGCCACCTGCGTAGCCCCTCTAATCCGCCGACATTTTCCACACTGCGGTCAACGTCTATTTTTTCCAAGCCTGAAATATCTGAAAACAACCTGTTCTTGGCAAACCTTATCTCATCCATATCAGACTTTTTAATACATTTATTCGCTATTAAAACCGCAATTACATTTTCCGCTTCAATCTTACTGACTCCGGCTAAGGCCGAAGCCGCCTCTCTGATATCCGAATTATCCCACTCTATCGTAATCTCGTTTCTATAATCATCTATATATTCCTTGATAATGGAATACATCTCTTCTTCATCAGGCAAGCCTATCTTTACAATCAACCCCTGACGCTGCAACTGATTCCAAACCGTATTATTAGTCATAATAATAACAACACCGCCAGATTCATTGGCTAGATTTACTAATGCCAAAATCTGTTTCGATTCGTTATTCTCCGAACTTAAATCCGGGGTTTCTGTCAATACAATTGTCAAGTATTGTCTGCGTTGCATCTGTTCTGTCATATAATCAATTGCCCCATAAAAGGATTTGTCTTCGTTTACAATTTTTTCTGTGACAATATCATATACACCTTTAGAAGAAGTATGCACATAAAAGGGTAATTGCAACTCTATCGCCGTTTCCTTTAATATATCTAATGTACGTCCATGCTCAATGGTATTGATTGTAATCAATGGAATTCTAGCTAGGGAATATTTTTTCAATAATTCTCTACTTTTTATTGCATCACTCATTTTCTTCTCTCCCTAATAATACTGTCCAATCTGTTCTTTCTTACGATACTCAGCATTTTCCCCGTGCGGTCGCTCTTAGCAGAGTCCTCCAATGATTTCTGCATGCTCACAATCTGCTCATCTATCATATCCCTAAGCGTATTGCGCTGTACCTCAGGTAGTACATTCAAATCAGACAACTTAAGAAGGAACTGCATTTCCTTTCTCAAATGCAAAATTGACTGCACAATCATACTGTCACTATTGCCTGATCGTTTCATTTCCAGCTGAAACCTGTCTGTAGCAGCATTCATACGAAAATTAATCACTTCTATAAACTTCTTCATAAATCTTTCCGCTATGCCTGGCTGCCATATCAGTTCTCCTTGATGCATTGCTTCCAGCACTTCATTATCTTCCTTTTTCTCTTTAATCATTGCCAGAAGATTTATCCATTCAGCATAGCTTTTTGGTATTGCTATCATTTGTCTCTCACCCTCCTCACTGGTAATTGTGGTGGCTCTATACTCCAGCTTGGAAGATCCTTGGCAAAAACACTTTCTTCCTCCACCTCTATCGTAGGCACGTGTATTTCTATATGTCTCTTTAATGGCTTATACTTATTTACTGCCACTTGTGGAACAGTCATTCCTGCCATATTTATCTGTGTACCTGACTGCTCCTCATTCCCATTGGGTAATTTTGTCCCACAGGAATAACAAAAAGCCCAATCACTTTCATTCTCACTTGAACAATTAGGGCATATAATTTTATTGCTCTCTTTCAACATATCAGTTTCGTTGTCATTTAACGATTCAGCCATAAATCCACTCTCCCTTACAACATAATCTTACGATTGCTATCTGTCAGTTTTCTGACATACTGTTCTGGTGTGATTTGATTTAAGAAATCCAATACATCCTGACTATTTTTATCTTTTTCAGTAAACTCTTCCCGAAAATCAACAACTTCTGCCATGAAGGCACGTATAACCTCCAGCCCCGTCTCTAATCTTTGGGCGAAATCTGTCTCAATCTTATTCTTCAATTCCACAATCTCATTTTTTCGACTAAAATGACGAATCACGCAACCAATGCCAGCTATAACAGCAATTATGCCCATCCCCTTGCTGCCGGTCAACGCCATAATTCCGCCCATTGCCGCTATGGCACCGCCTCCATAAAGACAAAAAGTATCAAACCCTGTCAGCACACATTTTTCTAGAGCTTTCTTTTTTTCATCTAATAATAAATCCCGATACTTTTCTAACAGTTTCTCTTCATTTTCACCTGCTATGGTATTATCGTCTAATACGTCCACTTGAATTAATATTTTATGAGGAATTTTCATGCGATTCTTGGCAATAACATCGTTATAGGCCTCATTTATCCAATCACGTGACAAAGCAATAGCAAATTTCTGCGTAGATACACTAGCATGTGATTCCTCTGGATTCATGGCCGCCTCTGTCAACAGTTGCGTAAAATCCTTGTGGGTTTCAAATAACTTTTCCTCTATGTCCAAATTTTTCTTAGCCCGCTCCTTATCACCCTCAAATTGTATGACCAATTCATTATAACGTTCTCTTTTCTTTAACGGTAATTCCTCATCATCGAAATCCGTCACTAAACTATGCAAAATATCATCTAATTGCTCCTTGAGAGAATTATTTGTTGCTTCCTGTTCAAATATGTTTGCAAAATAATCAAAAATATGCTCATGTAGATTTGCCCCTTCTAAAATATCCTCTAATACCGGCCATGTGGGGCTATACCTCCGCAAATAAGTATACGAAGATGTATCCACAGGTTCACGTTTGGCCAAAATTGCCTTTGACCACTGCTCCCTTTGTTGTTCAACGAATCCCGTTTTTTCAGCCAAGTGCTCCAGCCACTTATCAATCTGCTTGGCAATCAAGCCTTCTGAATCTGCCCCCAATAATCCACTTGCATAAGCATCTAAGATGATAATTGCATTCCTGTCCAAACTTTCTTCATTCTGACCTGCCAAATATCGTTGTGCCCATTTCAAACACGCATTTTTACGATTTGCCCGCCTACATACCAAGGCAAAAAATAATGATGTTTTTTCATCATTGCGTCTAAGTCCCTCTTTTACCGCCTTGTCCGCCAAATCCTGCTGATTGCTAATCCAAGCAGCAAGTGCCACCAAACAGGGAGCCAACCAATACCCTGGCGTGGCCAGCATCAACTCTTCCGTAGCTGTGCTTATGGTTTCTTTTCTAACAATTCCCAAGTCATCTGCCTGCAGAATCCCCAATGCATGTTCACGCACTGTTTTGTATTTGCCAAATTTCTGCTCCAGCTCCAATTTTATATCAATAAGATCCGCTTTTGCTTCCTGCACATTATTTCTGCCCATTTGATAGGCAATGAAATGATGTAAGTCCTGCGTTAACCTGTCAATATGCTTATCGACCACTTTAACATGGTCATCTACAGTATCTATGCCTGCATCTATATTACCTAAACGTCCATGGATATCTTTTAGTTTATTCTCTATACCAGTCAAATCCGCTTGTACTATACCTTTGAGTTCACTCATTTCAACCTCTCCCACTATCACATCAGCTTGACAAACACAGGCAATTTCTACGACAAAACTGCATAATTCAAACTTCCCACACCATAAAATAGCATTGTATTTTATATGTGGGAAGTTTGATTTGTTATTAACCTTTACGATAATATGTGGGGGTACCATTCTCAAAATGGATTCCCCAGACGCTGCCATCAAAAATCTGGAAACTGTTCATGCCATTTTCCGACCAGTTTTGGACAGTTAGTTTTCTGTCAGGTGCATACTGGATAACAAGGTCGTTACCTGTCTGCGATATAGACTGAAATGACAAAGAACCATATAGGACAACTCGATCAGCAGCATTGCTATTCATAACGTAGTCTATGCCATCATTGTCACCATAAAAGAAATAATCCGATCCTGCTCCGCCAATCAGACTGTCGTCTCCGGCTACACCACCCCAAAGAGATGAGCCACCAGTCCCTGCCGTGATTGTATCACTTCTTTTGTTTCCTATCAATACTTCCAGAGAGCTATACTTACTTCCATCAATAGAACGTGAATTTATGTAGTCACTGTCACTTTCAAGATAAACTTGAGCAATTTCATCGCCAGTACTACTTACTATTTTTACAAATTGATCATTTGTTCCCAGCAGTATAGAATCATTGCCTGAATGCAGTCCTAAATAACTTTTATAGCAACTATCATAATATCTTCCTACTGATATTCCTGTATATCCAGCCTCCCATTGTATTACATCAACACTACCGGTTATAATATCATTACCATTTTGAGCCTCAAAAACTACAGTATTAGGATTGTTGATAGAATTTGTACTATAACACTGGATGGAGTCATTGCCTAATCCCCCACGTACAGTTCCTCCGCACACAACGATTTCATCATTGCCAGCACCTGCAAAAACCACATCGGCATATATAATCAAATCGTTACCAGCACCACTAACTACTGTATCTTTAGTAGTATGATATGAGCTGTTACGAACAGTCCAATTTCTATCATTAGTTGTGATATATTGAGATACTTTATACTTGGGCTGCTGTTTATTATATGAGGATAAGTCGTCGTTACTTAGTCTATAATAATCATAATTCTTATAGCGTGTCATTTCTCCAGTTCTATAATAACTATTATGAGAACTAGATGAGGGAAATGCTTCAGTTATAGACGAAGAAGAAACTGTCAATGAACTATCTTTATAATCTCCATTTGGATATTCAGAATAGAAGTTTACAGTGCTCCCGGTATCATAATTCTGTAAAAGCGAATCGCTTAATGAAACTTTTACGTATGAATCACTCATGATAAGCCCCTCCTTGATGTTACACTGCGCTTTCTAAGCACAGCTCCCTAATTCATAAAACCTCAAAGTCCTATCAACCACACTGCTTGTCAATTCACCTCGCATTGCTATATTTTTTTGAATTAGATATTTTTTCTGACTTTTATGGTTACAAAAAACAACTACAACTTCAATAACATACCTTTGGCTGGACACATCAAACAAAATCCTGCTTCCTACTGAAATCCAGCAGTAATCGCTCATCAATCTTCAAAATCTCTGCTACCTTGAAGAATTTGTCCATAGAAAGATGCTTCAATCCACGCTCAACCTGAGATAAGAAATTGCTGCTAACCTCTATCTGCTCCGCCAGTTCAGCCTGCGTCATGTTACGAGACCTACGATAGTAGCCTATATTCAGCCCTACCATAGCTTTCTTCTCGTCAACAGTTGGCTCCATCTTTCCATCCCTCCAATGTATAGATATTTACATTATAGAACATTTCAAAATATCTTGTTGTGACTTTCAGTTATAAAACTATCACTCACAGTATCAATTTTTCATTTCCAGAAAATTTTTCCCCACCTCCACAGTTGTATTTGCTTATAGTACCACAATCCCTCCAATTTTTGGTGTCCTGCCAGGACACACCTAAAATGCAGACACAGTATACACAATCGCAAAAAAGCCGCTCCGAAGAGCGGCTGCGCACGCCTGACAAGGTTAACCAGACCTGTATTCCATGCACTTGTGGGCTAGCCGTAATCCTCAAAGCCTGTCCAACCACTTGCAGATGTAGTAGCCGACTACGCTCGCCATGACAGACCAGAAAAAGATTTCCGCAGTAATGCCTGATGCTTTTCCTTCTTTCATGTGTAGAAGAAAACCTCACCTCTCCAAATAAAACTGGAAATTCCAGTACATAGACGTTCCCCCGGCATCCTCCAGCCGCACTCCCATATTGCAGAACCTGCCGCGAATGTTTCTACCTCCCAGAGGAATGGCGATATCACGGGCTACGCCGGAAGGGATAGTAGGGAGCGTCTGGCTGGCGACCTCTCTATCGTAAGTTATTTCCAATCTTGGGGAAACAAAATCTGCAGCGGATTCGTTCTCTATGTGCAGGTTGAGCGTCCATTCATCAGGGAAAGTTCTGCTCTCCTCATTGCCTGCCCAATTTTGCCAGATGGATGCTGGTATGCCAAGTCCTTCTTCAAAAGGACTGCCGTTCAGGTAGAAGGTGCATTGTGATCTCTGCAGGAAGGGGTAGGTGAAAGATGGCGGGTCTTTTTCCTTTGGATGTTCGGCAGGACTATCATTTGCCACCGGATTCTCTGGTTCCTTTGCCAACGGCTCTGGCTCCGGCAGATAAGGCCTGTCTGCTGTGACAGGCTGCGCTGCTTCATCTTCTTTCTGCCCGTCTTCCATCACAACGACCTCCTGCACAGGCAGCATTTTCTCAGCAGACTGCTGCTGCCACCAAAATATCGGCAGCAGAATTGCCAATACCAGAGCTGCCGCTGCTGTCTTTCGCTGCAGTGCCCTGCCCCTCTGCCTGCGGCTCAGATCTGCCATTATTTCCTCTACGCAGCCATAACGGTCAGCAGGATCAAGGGCCGTGCATCTGGCGATTATTCCTTTTAGCACTCCCCGGTAATCCTTGCCCAGCATCCTCTGCAGGGTCACCCCCAGAGAATAGATGTCGCTTCTGGCATCTGTCTGCCCGAAGCCATACTGCTCCGGCGGCGCATAGCCTTTGGTGCCCAGAGATTCTGTATCTCTGGCGCCGCCTTCCTTCGTCTGGCGGGCAATGCCGAAGTCGATGAGCTTTACCTGCCCGGTTTTCGTCAGCATGATATTGGCAGGCTTGATATCCCTGTGAATGATCTCTGCATCATGCAAATGGCCCAAGCAGGTACACAGCTCTTTCAGTATATACAGGGCCAGCTTTTCCTCCAGGCAGCGTTCCTGCTCCAGTTTCTCAGCCAGCGTGCTTCCCTCAATATATTCCTCTATGACCCAAAGCTTCCCATCCAGTTCCACCAAACGGTAGATTTCCGGCAGGTGGGGATTTTTCATGTCCTTCAGCTTTTCGTAGACAGCTTTGGCAGCCAGCCCTCTTTGCTTCAGCAGGCAGACACGCTTGCCAAGCTTATCATATATAAGCCAGTTGGCACTGCCCCCACTGGTTTCCAACTTGTCCACTGGTTCGTAAAGGCTGCCTAAAGCCAGCTCCCATCTTTCCATGATAACCTTGCCTTTCCCCGCACAATACACTATGATGATTCTAGCAGAAAGGAAAGGTGTGGGCAATTATGTACGAAAAAGAAACAGAAGAACTCTTTTCCCAGCTGAAGGAGGACGCAGACATCAGCCGCTTCCTGTCAGAAAACGAAGGAGAAATGGCCCAACCGCTCCATGTTTATCTGGAAGACCTGCTTACCCAAAAACAACTCAACAAGAGTGAAGTGGTGCAGGCTTCCCTTCTGGAAAGAACCTATGCCTACCATATTTTCTCTGGCGACAAGAAAAATCCCTCCCGCCCCAAGCTGCTGGCTCTAGCTATGGCCATGCACCTCAGCCTGGCAGAAACGCAATATCTCCTGCGCTATGCAGGGCTTGGCCTCCTCTATCCGCGTCATCCCTGGGATTCAATCATCATCTCCGCTTTGGAACGCGGTCTTTCCGTGAAGGATGCCAACAACCTGCTTTACAGCCTGGGAGAAAAGGACATGCTGGGATAATCTCATTTGCCAAACGTGATATACTGTTGAAATAGCTATTACTTTCTTTGAAGGAGCATAACATGAAAAGATATTCCCTCTACCTCTTTGACTTCGACCTGACCCTGGTGGATACCAGAGACGTCATCGTCAAATGCTTCCACAAGACCATGGAAAGCATGGGATTTCCCAGGAACAATAACAAGGCACTGGCCAGGCTCATTGGCCTGCCTATGAAAGAAGCCGTGGGCATCGCTCTTAACACTCAGGACGAAGAGCTGATTGACCGCTTCTGCCAGATTTATACCGGCATTGCCGACAAATACATGACTGCCGGCACCCACTTTTATCCTGAGTCCCTGCCCGCCCTCAGTAAACTGAAAGCGCAGGGGGCAAAAGTCGGCATTGTGTCCAGCAAGACTGCCAGCCGCATTGAAGAAAGGCTCAAACTCTCCCAATGCGAAGACCTGATTGACCATGTGATAGGCTGTCATGAGGTGGCTGCCCACAAGCCAGACCCAGAGGGGCTGCTGAAGGCTCTGGCATATTTCGGCGTGCCCAAGGAAGACACCCTCTACACGGGGGACCATCTGGTGGATGCCAAGGCCGCCCAGGCGGCAGGGGTGGATTTTGCGGCGGTGCTGACGGGAAATACCAACAGTTATGCGTTCCAGGGACTGCCCCACAGGGTTATTGTGCCCCATGTGGGATATATTCCCCATATTCTCAGAAAATAAGTTAAGCAATCCTCCTTTTCTTACGATATATCAACTAGAGATATCTTCGGAAAGGAGGATTTTCATGAATATCAACTGGCCCAATCTCAAAGCTGCGGCCTCGGCTTCAGGCAACGTGCTGAATATGCCGGGCAGCAAAGAAGAAATGAAGGACTTCAAGGCCCTTTTCGCCAGCCAGCTCACACAGATGTGGCAGGATTACCGGGAAACGGGACTGACTGCCAGCGAACAGGCCCTGAAGGCTGCCGGAGGCGAGGAAGCCCTTCAGGCCAAGAAGGATCTGGAGGAAAGCGGCTCCTCCCTCTTCACCAAGGATGAGAACACCGCCGAAGAGAACAAGGCAGCCAAAAAGATGAGCACCGACACGGAAATCATCAGGAAGTATATGCCGGACGGCTCCTTCCTGGTCCTTACCTACCAGGACGGGAAAATCATCGACCAACACCGCACCAAGCCCATCATGGTGGAAAAGCCAGACCTTTCACGGCCCACCATCATCAAGAATAATGGTCAGGAAGAGTACCAGACTAAGATGGTACCACAGAAGCCACTGTTTGGCGATATAGCGTAAAAGCAGGCATAGGAAGTCATGACAGCTTCCTATGCCTGCTTTATGTTTGTTATCCTTTAAAATCCTGCTGCTTTGTTCTCCACCAGCCTCAAAAGTTCCGAATCCTCGGGGATTTCCGTGAGCTTGATAATGGCCTTGTGAAGGCCTTCGCTCTGAATGGTTTCCTGCACCTCGCAGGCTTCTTTATCTTCCTGATAGTCAAAGTGCAAGGCGGCACCGATGACATCAGCCAGAGCGCTGGGTTTGCGCCCTTCAGACATAAGCTGCAGGGCGGGGCTTACCAGACGGTCTTTCCTGCCCAGCTTGCGCTTGGGGCCTCTTGCCACTCTTGTGACGGCGTCGGAGAGATGAGGGTTGTGGAAACGGCGCTCCGTGGTTGCCACGTACTCAGCATGCTTCTTGGGGTCGAAGCCGAACTTCTGCACCAAGAGGCTCCCTGTCTCTGCCCAGACCTTCCTGGCCTGCTCCACGATTTCCTCATCCTGCATGGCGCTGTAGATGTCCGTGATGCCCTTGCGGTAGGCCAGATAGGCAATAGAGGCATGACCGGTGTTGACAGTAAAGAGTTTGCGCTCGATATAGGCCTCAAGGTTGTCCACCCAGGTCAGTCCCTCAATCCGGGGCAACTCTCCCTTGGCCCCCTTGGCGTTCACATCCCACTCCGCATAGGGCTCCACCTTCACCAGCAGGGGCTCCTCATTTTTCTGCAAAGGCACGATGCGGTCCACGGCAGCATCCGGGAAGCCAATGAAATCCTCCACCTCTGCCTTCAGATCCTCAGGCAGATGCTCATAGACAAAGCCCTTCAGCACCGTGGAGCCCCCCACCATGTTCTCGCAGGCGATGATGTTCAGAGGCTGCTTGTTAGTTTTAAGCCTTTCAGCAAGGCCCTTGGCAATGTTGGGCGCAATGAACTTGAGGATATTGGGGCCAATGGCGGTGGTGACGATATCCGCTTCGGCAATAGCCTGGAAAAGCTCCTCCGGGTGCTCATTGCTGTTGATGGCCCGGACATGCTCCACATGGATTTTCTTGGGCTCCTCCCCTACCACTTCAATATTATAAGATTTTTTCTCGTTGATAAGGTCTACCAGTTCCTTGTTCACATCTACAAAGGCCACTTCATAGCCGGAGCGCACCAAAAGCTCACCGATAAAACCGCGGCCAATATTTCCTGCCCCAAAATGCACTGCTTTCTTCATTGTCAAAACCTCCGTATATATCTGGCCAAACCAGCCATCATCAGATAAACGTTAAAGCCCAAAAACATTACCGAACCCAAGACCAATGACCCAAACCACAAAACTCGTCCTGTGATGATATGTCCCAAGTTCAAATCCTCCATAATTTCGCAAGAAAAAGTCCCTCCCCGCCAAAAGACTGCCATAGAGCAGTTTTTGACGAAAAGGGACATTCATCAATCAAATATCAAGTTATCAGGTAGTAACGAACATGCTGTAGAGCTTCTCCGGATCATCAGTAGTGTAGAGCTCTTCCAGTTCTTCATCGCTGCACTCGTCCATGGTGGAGGCGATGCCTGCCAGGATGGAGAGATGGTCATTGTCCTTGCCGGCGATGCCCACGATGATGTGAGCTGTATCCTTGCCGAACTTCACGCCCTCAGGATACTGCTGCACCACGATGCCGGAGCGGTGGATGGATTCCTTCACAGCGTTCTCGCCGTGGGGGATGGCGATGCCCTTGCCTACATAGGTGCTGATGTCCTCCTCACGGCGGAGCATGCCCTCTACATAGTCATGGTCCACACAGCCTGCAGCTACCAGAGCTTCGCCTGCGGAGCGGATAGCCTCTTCCTTGCTGACGCTCTTGAGGCCCAGCTTCACATCTTTCAGTTCCAACAGGCTGGCCTCAGCCGTCTGCACAGCGCCCCCCTGCAGGCGGGCCATAATCTGTTCGAAGACATCGTTCTGGGTGAAGTTGCTCACCAGGATATGCTCGGCCTGAGGTGCGTCCTCACGGGCACGCTCAGCCAATTTCTCATGAGTAACCACAATCTGGGCATCCTTGGGGATATTCCCGATGGCGAAGTTGGCCACGGTGATGCCCTCTACGCCAGCCTTCTTCAGCTTCTTGCGCAGGGAAGCGGCCCCCAAGGCGCTGGAGCCCATGCCTGCATCGCAGGCGTAGACGATGGTGCGAAGCTCGCTGCCCACAATCTGTGGCTGGGGAACAACCTTGCCACGATTCTTCATGCTCTTCATCTCAGCCTGAGCCTTTTCCAGCTCCTCGGCCCCTTCCTCAGCAGAAGCCTTCACGAAGACGGAAGCCACAGCGCAGGAAACGCAGGTGGAAACGATAACATCAGCTATATTGGCCAGGAAAGCGCCTTTCGGAGTCATGGCCAGAACTGCCAGAATGGAACCGGGAGAGGAGGGAGCAATGAGGCCGCCTCCCAGGAGATTCAGAGTGAAGACACCTGCCATGCCGCCGGCGATGACAGCCAGCAGCAGCACGGGCTTCATGAGCACATAGGGGAAGTAAATCTCATGGATGCCTCCCAGGAAGTGGATGATGATGGCGCCGGGAGTGGATTCCTTGGCTGCGCCCTTGCCGAAGAACCAGTAAGCCAGGAGAATGCCCAGACCGGGGCCGGGATTTGCTTCCAGCAGGAAGAACATGGACTTGCCGAATTCCTCAGCCTGCTGGATGCCCAAGGGGCTCAGCACCCCGTGGTTGATGGCGTTGTTCAGGAAGAGGATCTTGGCAGGCTCGATGATGATGGAGGCCAAGGGCAGCAGGCCTACGCCCACAATGCCCTCAACCCCTGCCCGGAGCACGCCATTGGCAGCCAGCACCACAGGGCCTACGGCTACGAAAGCCAGCACTGAAAGAATGCCGCCGATGATGCCGGCGGAGAAATTGTTCACCAGCATCTCAAAGCCTGTGGGAATCTTGTCCTCAATGAAAGCATCAAACTTCTTGATGACAAAACCTCCCAGCGGGCCCATGATCATGGCTCCCAGGAACATGGGAATGTCTGCGCCAGCGATGACACCGGAGGTGGCAATGGCCCCCAGCACGCCGCCGCGATGGCCGTAGACAGCCGCGCCGCCGCTGTAGCCCAGCAGCAGGGGGATGAGCCACTTGCTCATGGGCCCGCCCACCTGGGCCAGGTATTCATTGGGCAGCCAGCCCGTGGGAATGAAGAGGGCCGTGAGCAGGCCCCAGGCTATGAAGGCACCGATATTGGGCAGCACCATGCCGGACAGGAAACGTCCGAATTTCTGCATGGCTTCCTGAAAGCCGCCGCTGGCAGCCGTTGCTGCGTTTGCGCTCATATGTCAAACCTCCAGTAATCAACTAACTATCTATCAATTCTCGACTCTTTTCCTCATAGAATTCCTTGAAGATACGGATAAGCTCCCCGTGGATATGCCTTTCGTCTCCCTCGTGGAGCACTTCCAGCAGTCCCCATCTTTCCAGCAGGATGGAGGAAAGATGGCCGATGGTCTCCAGCTCATAGCAGGAGCAGGACTCCGGCGCCAGCAACACGATGGCGGTGCGGATCTTCTCCCCCGGCTCTGCGGGATAGAGGAAATACTCCCCCAGGTGCACGATGCCCAACCGCAGGCTTTCCACCGCCTTGCTCCTGCAATGAAGCATGATCATGTGGCTGCCCAGGATGGCAGTGCTGCCCTGATCCTCACGGGCCAGCAGGGCCTTTTCTATTTCCTTTGCCTGTGCATGGTCTTCCGCGACCCTCTTGCCGATGGCAGCGGCTGCTTCCTGTACGGTCATAGCCTTCTGCTCATCCAGGAAAAAGAAATTGTCCAGCAGGCTCAGGATGGCACCGCTATAAACGGAGAGCACCCGCAGGGCAGACTGGAAATCCACCTGCACCTTCTTGTGCTGAGCCTTCTTCTCCACCTGCTTCTCGCCGATAAGGCGCACAGCCTCGTCAATCTCCCGGCGGTCAGCCTCTGTCAGCAGGGCATTCACTGTCACCACTGGCAGCGGCACCTCAGGCACCGGCACGGTGGAGATAATGAAGTCTGCCTTGTGCAGCTCGAAATAGCCGGGCGCCAGCTGCAAGGCAGCTGCCTGGTCCACGATAACCAGGCTTTCGGCATAATACTTCTTCAGCTGGCCCGCCAGCAGGCGGCTGGTGCCCATCCCCGTGGGGCAGGCCACGATGACTCTCGCGGTGAGTTTTTCCAAAAGATTGGTGCCCATAAGGGCGGCAGAAAGATGCATGGCGATGTAGGCAATCTCCGCTTCGGGAAATTCCAGTTCCAGTTCCTTTTCCACTTCCCGGACACTGTATCTGGCCAGCTCCATAAGCTCAGGGAACTTTTCCTTCATTTCCGAAAGCAAGGGATTCCTGATGGCCATATGCAGCTCCATGCGGCTGATGGAAGGGCCCAGATGATTAACCAGCCCTGCCAGCAGTTCGCCATTGCGGTAGAGCGGTTCCCCGCTCCTTTCCTCTGCAGCCTTCATGATTGACTTTGAAAGACGTACCAGATGGAAGTTGTCCAGCACCGTGCCCGCCATGCTTTCTTCCTGATAGCGGCTGCGGGCGCCTAAGAGATGCATGGCAATATAGCCAACTTCATCTTCGCTGACGGTGAGGCCGAACTCCCCGCTGATGGCCTCTCCCATGCGGGAAGCCACAGCAAATTCCTGCTTCTTGCTAAGTTTTTCCAGATACTCCGGCTGCAGGGCGATGCGCTCCCCCTTGCGGAGGCGCTGCACAGCCAGGGCCAGGTGTACCAGCACGCCGATGAAAGCCTGGTCCGACAGGCGCCGGTCCATCTCTCTTTCAGCTTTTCTGATGATTATTTCTAACGAATGAATTATTTCCTTATCTACCAGGTCCAGCAGGTAGGCTCCCGCCCGGCTGACATGCCGTGCGCTTTCGTCCTCCTGCAGGCTCTCCTGTACTAATTCCAAGAGTTCTTCTTCTGTGACGTGATCGTAGATGAAAGCTACGATAGCCTGGCGAATCCTTCTCTCTTCCCCTGCCACGTAGACGCCCAGCCCGGGCTTCCTGATGAGCTTCAGGCCGTGTCCCTTAAACCAGCCCTCAAGCTTATCAAGGTCGTTGCTGACGGTGCTGTCCGTCACGCCCAGCAGGGAGGAAAGATAGAAGAGTTTCACAGGCTCACTTTCCGGCAGGAGGCGGCTGACGATGATGGCAAGCCTCTCCTCCGGGGTGTAGTTGTGATTTTTCACCTTCCCAAGTTTTGCCAGGAGCTCCTCAAGTGCTTCGGGACTTCCCTCGAGCCTGAGACCTGCTCCCTTTTTCTTTTCCAGTCGAAGGTTCCGGCTGAAAGATGCCAGGAACTCTTCGGCCTCCGGCAGGTCCCGGGTCACGGTCTTGGCGCTGACCCGGAGCCTGTCGGCTACTTCCCCCACCGGCAGATAAGCCTTGGCCTCTGCCAGCAGGGAAAGGATAGATGCTGTGCGTTCTTTGATAGCTATCATGGCTGCCTCCTATGATCACTCAGAAGCAATATCTAATCGCAAGTCTTTCTTCTTGCTTTCGATGAATTCATTATAGATTGAGCATAAACTTAAAGCAAGCGGAAGAAATACGCCTTTGTCCACTTCCAAACAGGACAAAATTAAAGGGAGTTGCAAACACTTGGCTGCAGCGTCTGCGACTCCCTGAAATTCATGCATCTTTGTTCTTTCTTGCTGTCTCCTTCCGGCCTGCTTTCTTGGGCTTGTCTTCCGCCCCGGCCTCCTTTTTGGCAGCCTTCTTCTTTGGCACCCACTTCAGCCCCGTTTCGTCCAAGGCCGTCGTGCAGTCCTTGCCCTTCTTGCGCTTGGCCATATGGAGGGCCTTGTCTGCCCGCTTGAAGACATCTGTCTCATCATCCTCCTGGCCGGACACCGTCAGCCCCAGGCTGACAGTGAGTTTTTCACCCCCGGCGACAATCTCCAGGCTGCTTATCTCCTGCCTGATTTCCTCAGCCAGGGCATAGGCCTTTTCCACCGTGGTGCCAATGAGGATGGCGAAGAACTCATCGCCGCCCCAGCGGCCTGGACTGTCTACCTTCCTCATCTTGGAGCGGAGAATGGCAGCCACCTGCTGCAGGATCTGATCTCCCACGTCATGCCCATATTTATCGTTGAGGGCCTTGAAATCATCCATATCCAGCATGATGACAGCCAGCTGCTGGCCAGAGGACTGGACATAGGACAGGCCTTTCTTGATGGCCTTTTCCATCTCATTCCTGTTCATGAGATTGGTGAACCAGTCGGTAGTGGCAAGATTCTTCAGCCGCGCCGTGGTCTTCTCTGTCTCATAGGACATGGCATTGACGAAATACACCAAATGACGCATGATGCTGGTTTGGCTGGTGAGCTGGCGTTCCTCTCCCAGCTCCTCATACTCCCGGGGCTCTCCAGCCTCACCTTCACGTAGGCATACAACAGCCAGATTCATATTGGCCAGCACCAGTTCCTTGCCCTTGCGCACGAATTCTCCATAGCCATAGAAGCCAAAGTCTGGTGCCACACCCCGGCAGGCTTCCAGCTCAAAGGCCACATCATGCTGCAGCAGCAGCCAGCGGGCCACACAGGAAATAATGAAGATGCCCTGGGGCTGGAAAGCCTGGATTTCCTTTCTCAGAACCCGGGCATACTTGATGATGCCCTCCGGATCGCCATAAGTCAGGCGCACCTGCTCCCCCAGGCGGAAATCCGCACCAAAAACCAAAGCACCATCGCTCCGGGCACTGCGGGGATGCCGGGCCATCATTTCCCCGTCACGCTGGGCACAGATGGGGAAAGTAAGGGCATCCCAGAAGAGATTATCGCTATTGTGGATATCCAGATATTTCTCATAGACCTCCACGGCAGGCCGCCGGTCTATTTCCTGCACAATATAGGGCGTCTCCAGTTTCGTGATGGTCATGGCCCGTCCCAAAGGACGCCAGCCGAAACTGTAGAAAGTATCCACATGCAGGTTCTCGCCGGAGTATATCACCAGGGCCAGCCCCGAAGAAAAAGAGCCATCCGTCAGGAAAAACTTTCCCTTGGTACCCATCCGCCCCTCATCGGAAATCCCGCCGAAAAACTTGATTTCCGGGCTGCACTTGCTGGCCTCTGCCAGAAAATCAGTGATATCCAGGGTCACATCGGAAAGCAGCACCCACACGGCCTTGGGGTGCTCTATCTCATCCAGTCGGGCAAGCAGCTTCTGTCCCATTTCCTTGGGCGTCATTTTATCTGCGGGCATCCCCAGGATTTCCACCTGGGCACTTTCAAAAGCAGAAAAGCCCACGAGAATCCCGTCACAGGCCACGCTGCCCTCCATCACCGCTTCCGCCGCCATGCAGGCCAGGATTTCCGCATTGGGAAAATCCCTGTGAAGCCGCCGCATGATGACTTCCGTGCTCTCCTCATCACGCTCCGTGCCAAAGACGGAGATGAGCAGCTGGCTGACCTCCATCTCCCCCAGGGCCACCCGAACTTCCCACTGCATGGCCAGATAATCAGCTTCCTCATGTATAAGATATGGCATTTGTTTCATATTTATCCCACCCTAACCAA